>CALIDI010000007.1 GCA_938023035.1 uncultured Leptolyngbyaceae cyanobacterium
TTGAGCAGATGCTGATACAGCAAGACCCTGATTGACTGACAAAACCTAGCCCCCGGGCGGTTGAAACCGCTGCGACATCAACAAAGTCGGGCGCTGCCTCTCTACCCTTACCGAAAACCCGCCTGCGCGGGTTTTGCATCTATAGGCGCGGCTTCCAGCCGCCAGCGAAAAAGTTTTGTCAATCAACGAGCGTATCCGACAGTTAAAAACGCGACGACATGAGTCAACTCCAACTGGCAGACTTCAACCACCAGGCGGCTTCTGTCTAGTTGTCAATGAAGCTGGCTCTCCTGCTCCCAAACTTAGGAGGAGACCGTAGGGCGTGCGCAGCAGAGCCATCGCCCTGACAGGCATTCAAACCAGAGGAGTGAGGTGGCTTTTGTGAGCTACCCTGCTTAATTAAAGTCCATCGCCCTGACAGGCATTCAAACCAGGGGAGTGAGGGCAGTGCGATGCAAAAGTGTCTGGACTAGTGCTTGGGTAAAGTCGGGAGAGAGTCGGGAGATAAACTTGTCTTGATCTGTCTCCTTAAGCTTCCTGAGCCGCAGATTGATTGCTGTTATAGCATCCTAGCTCCGCAAAAAATTGAGAATCTCGCGATTGACAGTTTGGGGGGCTTCTTGTTGTACCCAGTGACCGCAATCGGGAATACTAACTAGGCGATAGGGCGCATGAATCAATTGCTCTAACCCAGTGGTGTGATCAGGGCAGAGAAAGCTATCGTCTTCTCCCCAAAGAATCAGAGTTGGCACGGTTACCGCTTGGAGTTGTTTGCCCCAATCGCGCAACCAGTTCCAAGGAGTTAGCAATTGGCGATAGTAGCTTAGAGCAGCAGATAGTACGCCTGGTTTCTCCAAAGCCGCCTGGTAAACGGCGATTTCTTCTTTAGAGAAGGCCCCTTTACGCACTGCTTGCGTCTGAAACAGATTATGGACAAAGGCTTTTAAGTTTTGCTGAATCAGCCACTCTGGCATCAATGGCACTTGGAAAGCCAAGACATACCAACTTCGTCGGAGTTGATCGAGATTGCCCAGCATTTCTTGTAAAAAGCGCTGCGGGTGGGGAGCATTGAGAATAACTAGACGATCAAGAAAGTGGGGAAACTTTTGGGCAAGCTGCCAGGCGATGATGCCACCCCAGTCATGCCCGATAATATGGGCACGCACATAACCCAGGCTGTGGATCAGGCCCCGAATGTCTTCAGTCAAAGTCTCTAGATCGTAACCGCCGCTGGGCTTGTCAGAGTCGTTATAGCCGCGTAGATCAGGCGCAACTACTTTGAAGTGTCTGGCCAAGACAGGAATTTGAAAGCGCCAGGAGTACCAAAACTCTGGAAATCCATGGAGCAATACCACTAAGTCCCCTTCTCCTTGGGTAACACAGTGTAACCGAATGCGGTTTGTGTCAACGAAGCAATGCTGCCAGGTGGCTGAAAGAGTTGTCATACGAGACTGAGAAAGACAGCGGTTGGCAAAAAGATGTATCGCTAGCTACCAACCATAAATTCACTTCTTTCAGGGTATCATCTGGGCTGTTTTTTCGGGAAAACTCCTTCATGCCCTGACTCTATGGAGCGAACGATCGCCCCGGGGGGACGGAGAGCTTCCCTGCCTAGCATGAACATGCCTGCCACCCCAATCCCAACCAGATAGATGTAAGGATGCCAGTAACGGCTGACTTGTTGCAGGGGGCTAAGGTGGGGATGGCGGATGGAAAGAAATAACAGCAGAAAAAGTAAGGAGAGGGCACTACTGCCAACAAACAGCAGCCCTATTTGAATACGGGCAGATTGCCGTTCGGCCTCTGTAATTGTGTCAAGGTCAATGGTTGCCAGTTCCATCAGGGTTGTATCGGCCAGGAGCGATATTTCTCCCAGGCGGATGGCCAGAGACACAGGTAGAAGCGGGACAAGGCCACGAAGCAGTTGAGCCCGCAGCGATCGCTCCGTGTCTCGTAGTAGGACGAGCGGCGCTTTGATGAAAACCGTTGACCAAAGGGAAGGCTGATCTGGCATGGTTGACGAGCCTGGAGGTGAGATCGACGCTATCGGGGCACAGGAATCGTTTTCTGGTTTCTGCGATCACTCAATTGATTAGTCAAATTATAGCGATCGCCCGATTGCTGAGTCCATTAGGGAAGTAAGGGGCATGGAAGCGCTGTCCCCCGCCAGAGCCCCCTCTGCACCCTGTCCTCAATCCGGTGGCGATGGCTATAAATAAAGAAGGAGGCCCCTCAATCAGGGATTTCACCTCTGCCCCGCGCCTCACCCTACAGAGGTGACTATACTTTTCTTGCTGTGCTCTTTCAGCGATCGCTCAGAACCATCTATGCTACTGATTACGGATGAACGCAAAGTAAGAGATGCAGTTTTCTAAAATCCTGATTGCTAACCGAGGGGAAATCGCGCTACGAATTATTCGTACCTGCGAAGAGTTAGGCATTGCCACAGTTGCCGTCCACTCAACGATTGATCGGAATTCTTTACATGTGCAACTGGCGGATGAAGCCGTGTGTATTGGGGAACCCCCTAGCAGTAAAAGTTACCTCAACATTCCCAACATTATCGCAGCGGCTCTAACACGCAATGCAACGGCGATTCATCCGGGCTATGGCTTCTTGGCAGAAAATTCTCGTTTTGTCGAAATCTGTGCCGACCATCAAATTGCGTTTATTGGCCCTACTGCCGAAGCAATCCGGCTGATGGGGGATAAATCCACTGCCAAAAAAACCATGCAGGCCGTAGGGGTACCCACAGTGCCAGGAAGTGCTGGGTTGGTTCTCGATGAAGCAGAAGCCCAGGCGATCGCCCGCAAAATTGGCTACCCTGTCATCATTAAAGCCACCGCTGGGGGAGGTGGCCGGGGGATGCGCCTGGTAAAGGATGAAGCCGATTTGGGTAAATTGTTTGCGGCAGCCCAGGGAGAAGCAGAAGCCGCCTTTGGTAATCCCGGCCTATACATTGAAAAATTCATTCAAAAGCCTCGCCACATTGAGTTTCAAATCCTCGCAGACAACTACGGCAATGTCGTGCATCTGGGAGAGCGGGAATGCTCCATTCAACGGCGACATCAAAAACTGTTAGAAGAGGCTCCTAGCACTGCTCTTACCCCAGAACTGCGAGAAAAAATGGGGGCGGCAGCGGTACTGGCAGCCCGCTCCATCAACTATGTGGGCGCGGGAACCATTGAGTTTTTGCTAGATGCATCGGGCGATTTCTACTTCATGGAAATGAATACCCGGATTCAAGTAGAGCATCCGGTCACCGAGATGGTGACAGGCCTGGACTTGATTGCAGAACAGATTCGCATCGCCCAAGGGGAGGTTCTGAGCGTTCGCCAGGAAGAAATTGAGTTGCGCGGCCACGCGATCGAATGCCGGATTAATGCTGAAGACCCTGACTATAACTTTCGCCCAGCCCCCGGACGCATCAATGGTTACCTGCCGCCCAGTGGGCCAGGCGTTCGGATGGATTCCCACGTTTATACCGACTACGAAATTCCGCCCTACTACGATTCGTTGATTGGCAAGCTGATTGTTTGGGGGCCAGATCGGCCCTCAGCCATTCGACGGATGCGTCGGGCTTTGCGAGAATGCGCGGTGACGGGTTTGCCGACAACGATCGCCTTTCATCAAAAAATTCTGGATACGCCCGAATTTCAACAGGGTGAGATCTATACCAATTTTGTCGAGCAACTGATGCAGCGAGAAAACCGCCAAATTTGATACCTTCGTATTATCACAGTGGAGGATGAAGCTAGATGACCCCATTTTCTGGCCAATCAATGGCATAAACCAATGGGGCAAGCCTCAGCAGGTATTTTGCCCACACGGGCAGGCAATGAGGCTCAAACGATTCTCAATCTTCAGAGGGCTTCTATCTAGCTATAGTGTCTTCTTTATAGAAAAACCCCTAAATCTAGTAGCCATCCTGCCGGCGATCGCGTAACCTGTTACTCGTTGCTTGGGTTTGAGTTGCCATGTCCTTTGTTGGTCTACACAATCACAGTGATTACAGTTTGCTGGATGGGGCTAGCCAGTTACCCAATTTGATTGACCGGGCGATTGAAATGGGGATGCCAGCGATCGCCCTGACGGATCACGGTGTCATGTATGGCGCGATCGAGTTACTGAAAGTCACCAAAGATAAGCCTATCAAACCCATCATTGGCAACGAGATGTACATCATCAACGGGGATATTGCCAAACAGGAGCGGCGGCCCCGCTACCACCAAATTGTGCTGGCCAAAAATAAGCAGGGCTATAAGAACCTGGTGAAGTTAACGACCATCTCTCACCTAAAGGGTACCCAGGGCAAAGGGATTTTTTCGCGACCCTGCATTAATAAGGATTTACTGGCTCAGTACCATGAGGGTTTAGTGGTTACCAGTGGTTGTATGGCGGGCGAGGTGCCCCAGGCCATTCTCCAGGGTAAGCCCGATGCGGCTCGACGAATCGCCCAGTGGTATCAGAGCCTGTTTGGTGAAGACTATTACCTGGAAATTCAAGACCACGGTTTTCAAGAAGAACGTATTATCAACGTCGAGATTGCCAAAATTGCGGCTGAACTCGGCATTAAAATCGTTGCCACGAACGACTCTCACTTCACCTCCTGCTACGATGTGGAAGCCCACGATGCCTTACTCTGCATTCAAACGGGTAAGCTCATCACCGAGGAAAAACGGCTCCGCTACACCGGCACCGAATACCTCAAGTCACCAGCGGAGATGCGTCAACTATTTCGTGACCATTTGCCCGCCGCCGTGATTGAAGCAGCGATCGCCACAACGCTAGAAGTGGCCGATAAAATCGAAGCTTACAACATTCTGGGGGAGCCACGCTTACCCAACTACCCGGTACCAGAGGGCTACACCGATGGCACCTATCTCGAAAAGATTGCCCGTGAAGGCCTGGCCGCGCGCAAGCACTGTTCCAGTTATGCTGAGGTTGACTCCACCTATCGCGATCGCCTGGAGTATGAGTTGCAGATGATGCAACGCATGGGTTTTGCCGCCTACTTCCTGGTCGTGTGGGACTATATTAAATTTGCCCGCGATCGCGGCATTCCCGTGGGGCCGGGGCGCGGGTCAGCAGCCGGTTCCCTGGTAGCCTACGCCATGGGCATCACGAACATTGACCCAGTACACCACGGCCTCCTGTTTGAACGCTTTCTCAACCCCGAACGCAAATCCATGCCCGATATTGACACAGACTTCTGCATTGATCGGCGAGAAGAAGTGATTCAATACGTCACCGAAAAATATGGCCCCGACCATGTCGCTCAAATTATCACCTACAACCGCATGACCTCCAAGGCCGTGCTTAAGGATGTGGCGCGGGTGCTGGATATCCCCTACGGCGAATCAGACCGCATGACCAAAATGATTCCCGTAGTACGGGGCAAGCCCACCAAGCTCAAGGTGATGATTTCTGACGAAACCCCTGCCCCTGAGTTTAAAGAAAAATACGACAAAGACCTGACCGTTCCCGGCTCCAATGTCACCTATCGCCGCTGGATTGACACCGCCATTCGGATTGAGGGCACCAATAAAAGTGTTGGAATTCATGCAGCTGGCGTGGTGATTTCCTCCGACCCGTTAGATGAGGTCGTGCCTCTACAACGCAACGCCGATGGAGCCGTCTTTACCCAGTACTACATGGAAGACATCGAAGCCATCGGCCTACTCAAAATGGACTTTTTGGGCCTCAAGAACCTGACGATGATTCAAAAGACCCTGGATCTGGTGCAGCAGGGCCACCAACAAACCATCGATTTAGATCGGTTGCCCTTGGATGACCCCGCAACCTACCGCCTTCTCGAAAAGGGTGAACTGGAAGGGGTGTTCCAGCTAGAGTCATCTGGAATGCGCCAGATTGTGCGCGACTTAAAACCCTCTGGTTTAGAGGATATTTCCTCGGTGCTGGCCCTCTATCGCCCCGGCCCCCTCGATGCTGGACTCATCCCCAAATTTATTAATCGCAAGCATGGGCGCGAAAAAATCGACTATGCCCACGATATTCTTAAGCCGATTCTAAATGAAACCTACGGCATCATGGTCTACCAGGAGCAGATCATGAAAATCGCCCAGGATATGGCGGGGTATTCCTTAGGGCAGGCTGACTTGCTGCGGCGGGCCATGGGTAAGAAGAAAAAAGCCGAGATGGAAAAGCACCAGGAAATCTTTGTGAATGGTGCCAGGGAGCGGGGCGTAGACGAGAAAGTTGCCGTGGAACTGTTTGAGCAAATGGTGAAGTTTGCAGAATATTGCTTCAACAAATCCCACTCCTTTGCCTATGGCTATGTTACTTACCAGACTGCCTATCTCAAGGCCAACTATCCCACTGAGTATATGGCTGCCTTGCTCACGGCTAACAGTGGCGACCAAGACAAGGTGCAAAAGTATATCGCGGCCTGTCTGGCCATGGGCATTGAGGTAGAACCCCCAGACATCAATCGCTCAGGGGTAGATTTTACCCCCACAGGTAAGAGCATTCTGTTTGGGCTGTCGGCAGTGCGGAATGTTGGCATGGGGCCGATTGAATGTATCTTGCAAGCGCGGCAAGAAGGGGGCGCGTTTCAATCTCTGGCTGATCTCTGCGATCGCATTGATTCGCGGGCCGTCAACCGCCGCGCTCTGGAATCCTTAATTTATGCCGGAGCGATGGATCGACTCCACCCTACCGCCAATCGCCACCAAATGATTCGCCATGTAGAACTGCTACTAGATTGGTCCCAATCTCGCCGAGCTGAGCGCGAGATTGGCCAAGGCAACTTGTTTGACCTCCTGTCCCCCAAGGTCGGAGAGACTGCCGCTAGCTTTGATGCTGCGCCCCAGGCCCCTCCTGTCGAAGATTACCCCACTCAAGAACGCCTTCGCTTAGAAAAAGAAATCCTCGGTTTCTACATCTCTGACCATCCCCTCAAGATGGTGCGTAACGCCATCAAGCTCTTAGCCCCAATTAATCTGAGCGACCTAGAAGACTACGCCGACACTGGTGTGATTAGCGCCGTGGTCATGCTAACCAATGTAAAACTGGTTACCACGAAAAAGGGCGATCGCATGGCGATTGTCCAGCTTGAGGATCTAACCGGGCACACTGAGGCAGTTATCTTTCCCAAATCCTTTGAGCGTGTGGGGCCGCTAATCACGGCTGACGCCCGCCTGATTGTTTGGGGCAAGGTTGATCGCCGAGACGATCAAGTACAACTAGTCATCGAAGATGCCGAACCTATTGACGATATGCACTTAGTCATGGTGGAGCTAGATCCTAAATTCGCCAGCGACATTGCCGAACGCCAACGGCTCAAAGAAGTGATTCTCAATCATCAGGGAGAAAAAGACAAAGCAAAAGTACCGATTGTTGCAGTCATCAAAAACCAGCAGAAACAGCACATGGTACCCTTTGGCGCACAGTTTCGCGTTGAAAATCACGAAACAACGGTGAATGCTCTCGTACAGGCCGGCTTTCGGGCCAGAGCCTCAACCCTCGTTAGCAAAAGCTGATGAACCAAGCACACTTAAAACTCTAAAATTCAGTATTGTAGCCTCTAGCGTCGTAGGACAGGGCTTAGGAGTAAAACTTGCTCCTTGAGAAAGCTTTTGCAAAATACTGGCTCTCATTCCTGGCGATGCTGCTGCCCTAATAGGGCAGGACAGTGTGCAAAGGTTGCATCAGAAATCCCAAGCGTATCAGAGCTTCTACCTTCAAAAAACAGGCAAACCGCTTATACTGTCGAGCACTAATTTAAGCCTAACCAAGCTAACAGCCCCTTACCTGTTGCGTATTCAATCACCAAGACGAGAATAAACCCAATCATAGCAGCCCGACCATTCAGGCGCTCGGAGTAATGATTAAATCCAAACTTAGGCTCTGTGATGTTCGGCGTGACCGATGGCTTTATGTTAGTCATTGAATAAATACTCCCAGATTTCTCTTAAAAATAGGTCACTTTACCCCAAAATAGGCCTCTTTACCCCATCGAGGCGGGGAAACAAGCCAGAGACTCACTTTGATCCTAGAGAGACCCACAGTAGATCTGCAATCTAAGGTAAGTGAGGCAGGCGGCATCACAAAAATTTACATAATCTTAGCCCACGGGGAACCAAGTTGCCAAGCAGATTGCGCGATCGCGCGTTGCGAAGGAGCCTAGAATCAATAATATGAACTCTTGGGGCAAGTTCCGGCAGGCAGTTCGTCCTAAGAGGTGGGGAATGCACCCAAAGAGATCCAAGCAATTGAGAACTTTAGCAAATTACCGCAGAGGGCTGAGGTATTGATAACGAGAATCTCCTTGACTGATCGCCTGCGTCTTCACCAAAGGATCTGCAGTGTCACCCGCTACCGACGATGAAACTCCACAACATCTTGCTTGATCTTAATGTCATATCGCCCGAAAAAATTTTGCCCTAGCAAGCCTGTTGCCGCATTGGGGGCAATCACAACTTGCAGATCACGGGCTTCTGCCCCATCGATAGAAATCGATCGCAAGCGACCAATGGGCAACACAACGGTGCGGCCATCCGCCATGACAAACCGCCCGTTAGTAAGCACCGGCACATTTAAAGCGGCGGCCATTTGCTGCGTGATCAATGTGCCACTTGCACCCGTGTCAAGCAACATCTCAAAGGTCCGAGAACCGTTGAAGGTGACATCAATAACAGGGGTGCCACCCTCGCGCCGCTTGATACGAGCCGTATGAACCCCCTGCTGAGTTGAGGTTCTAGAAACACCACATAACTTATCCAGACTAACTCGTTGCCCTGAGGAGGTGACCATAAAGCAACCTGCATCTTGGGCGATCGCCGGTGCACCCACGACCCCCTGCCCCAGGGTCGCCAGTAAATAAGCGCCACTACCTATGCCCAAGATCCAACCAGTCAGCCCTATTTTCATCGCCTCACCTCTCATAGCCATAGCCACCTGATTGAAGACGGGGTGCAGGAGGAGAACCCCTACCTGAAGGCAGCGCCCTCACAGCCCCTTAACCCCCAATAAACTCCAGCCACCTAAGTGATCGCTACATGTGTTCGTTGCGATCGCCCGGCCTTGATTGATTATAGAGTTCCCCTTCTTGCTATCTAACGATTGAAGGCCATCCCAAACAGTGAGATGGCCACTAACTGGAGCATTGCCACTAATTAGGGCATTGTATGCGTGTTCCATCTAACAAGTTTGGATGGGTTACAGACCCTTATGACCATTTCTAATTTTAGACTGGTGGTGAGCTTGTCGAACGATGAATCCGACAGTGAGAGTCGTGCAAAGGGTTCTGGTTCATGGGTTCTAGCTTCAAAATGCAACAGCAATTGCCGCCGGAGTAATCGGTGCGATTTTGGCTAGCCGCATCCCTGCAACGCCAAACGTTTAGTCGGGTGCCACACTCCTTGTTTCAGTGGGTACTGTAGGCATCACCATGTTTCTTATGGCGACAGCGCGTCAGAAATTCTACCGAGTATTGGCCGTTGAGCACTTGGTTTTGTCTTAACTTAAGCTTTCTGAACAAAGATAGATTCTTTGTGCTCTGGGTTACCTGAGTAGCGTCCTAATTTTGCCCGATCCAAGAATTTTTTTGGTGGTACTGGAATCGTTAGGTTAAGCCTTTTTCCAAAAATTTTCCTCAATCCGTCGATATTGCAGCGATTCTAAAGTTTTCCGTAATAACCCTGAAATCACCTGAGCTTAATACTTGTCATATCAAGCTTAATCTCAAGATTATCCAGGATTAATCTTATGGCGATAAGTTCATGCGTGGGATCACGTCCGTACAAACACTCGCATCTGTGTTTAAGAATACGGGACACCTGCAACGGAATCTGGAAATTTTTCTGAGCTGATGCAGGCTGTTGATCTGAGGGAAAGCGGCGGGATTGATTCCTAGGGCTGCGTCATCTCACCCTGTTCTTAAGCAAGATTGCCATCGTACATTGCCTGCTTGAATCAAACTTTTAGAGAGCTGAAGTAATTAATTCTTACCATGTCTAACCTCACTCGCAGAAAGCTGCTGGTTTTTTTTGGGAGCAGTGCTGCCGCCGCCGCTTTAGCACCCACTGTTGGTAACAAGCTTTTTGGTGATATTGCCGAAGCAAACCAGCCCTTGGGTCTGACCCCTGTGCGTCTGCCCCACCCGATGTCAATCTACCGCGAATATCCTAGCTACATGCCCACAGGCATCGGCCAAGGCCGGACAATGCCTGCGGTGGCTGACCCCAGCCTGCCTGAATATCGGGTGCTAGATGATATGGTTGTGCCTCCCGAGTACGAGCGCTATGTGATTGTGCGCTGGGGAGATCGCGTTTTTCCAAATCCTGAAGAATATTTTGGTTTTAACTGCGATTACACCAGCTTTATCGCGATTTCTGGCAACACTGATGGCTATTTGACCGTTAACCACGAGTACAATAGCTACCCCATGTCTTTTCTCACTCCTGAAACTCCCAGGGATTTGAGAGACTTTCCAGAGGCTGGGCCACTGGTGATTCCTGGATTCCCAACTGAGCGTGGCCCAGAGCTGTTGGGTGAGTTTATGTACAACATGGGCATTTCAGTCGTGCGGATTCGTAAGAATGCCTCTGGCCGCTTTGTGGTTGTTCGCGATGCCAAGAACCGTCGTTTACATGGTCTATCGGGTTTGGGTATCAATGCGCAACGGAGCGATGCCTACAGAACGGTGACATCCTGGGGGCGCAAGAGCTATCAACAGGGCGACCAAAACTACCTTATTGGTACTGGCCCAGCCGCTACTGAAGTGTTTGAGCGGGTCAACTCCGATGGTTTAGGTAACCGCATTATTGGTACTGCCTACAACTGCTCTGGTGGCGACACCCCCTGGGGTACCGTGCTGACCGCTGAAGAAAACTTCCAGGCCAGTCCTGCTTTCTTTGTCGGTGTGCAGGAAGCTGTGAAACCCGACGGTTCTCAAATCGGTTATATCAGTGGCACCCCTGGTGAAGCTTTTGGTCTGGTGGGTGAGAAGTATGGTTGGATGGCTGAGATCGATCCTAAAGACCCCACATGGCGAGGGCGTAAGCATTCCTGGTTGGGTCGCTTCCGCCATGAAAATATTGCTCTTCGGGTTGAAGAAGGGAAGAAACTGGTGGGCTACCTAGGGTGCGATCGCCGCGGTGGTCACACCTGGAAGTTTGTCAGCACGGGTGTTTACCGCCGTGCAGCGGGTCGGGGCAATAGCGCTCTGTTTGAATCTGGTATCCTCTATGTGGCACGTTATAACCCCAACGGTACTGGCACATGGGTTCCTCTGCTGCTGACGACACCTACAAACCCAATTCCTCCGAGTGTACTGGCCTCTCAAGAAATCGCTGCCCTGGGTACTGCCCAGCAGAATGGTCGGATTCGTCTGCCGCGCCGCAACGGGATTGCCGGACAAACAGTAGATGGGGGCTTGTTTAACCTAGACACCACAAACGAAGCAACCGCTCTGCCTGATTACCAGGGTAAAACTCTGGCCGACTTCTATCAAACCCAGGGTGCGGTGTTGGTCGATGCCTTCTTGGCTGCCAACTTGGTGGGTGGTACGCCCACGGCCCGTCCGGAAGATTTGGAAGTCAACCCCCGCAACCCCCGTGAGGTATTCATTGCTTACACCGATGGTGCTCCTGGTAGCGACGGTTATCCTGATTCGCGCATCTTCCAGGTGTCGAAGCTCAGCACTGCCGTTAATGCAACTCAGCAATCTGGTGGTCTCTACAAAATCATTGAAGATAGTGCAGACAGTACCGGTACCACCTTCCGTTGGACTAACTTCCTCCAGGGAGGGGAAGATGGGAGTGAAGGCGGTGCGGGTTTCGCTAACCTGGATAACCTGGCCTTTGACCCCCAAGGTAATATCTGGGGTGTGACGGATATGTCCACCAACCTGCAGAACGGTATCAATGTTGGTGCAACGGCTAATCAAGTGCCGATTGACCATACCCGGGCCGGTAATGTTTCTAGCTTTGTTGGGGTCTTTGGTAACAACTGGATGTTTTACGTGCCGCTGCAAGGGCCAAATGCTGGTAAGGTGGTGCCCTTTGCCTATGGGCCTCCACGCTGTGAAATAACTGGGCCAACTTTTGTAAATGACACTCTGATCGTCGCGGTGCAACACCCCAGTGAGGGTTGTCCCTTTACACCGAACCCAATTGTTAGCCGCGATATTGAGATGCTAAAGCTGGACGGCAGTCTGTTTATCCAGAAGCGCTCAGTACCACGGGGTAGCAACTGGCCTAGCAACATTCAGGGCAACCCGCTGGGTGTACCCCGCCCATCGGTGATTGGGATTCGCCGCAAGCGCCCCAACCCTAACGGTCGATTTGTCTAGAGTTTGTGTTGCTTGTCGGGGGGCAGGATTGCCCCCCTTTCTAACCCCTCCTTTCTAGAAAAAGTGGTTGAAAGGCAACTCACCCTTTTCATACAACCCTGTTGCTCACGTTTTGAACCCCCTCTTAAAACATGAGCGATCGCCTTTAGTTTATTCTTGGAGGACATTGCGTGCTTGCTCAACTTCGTAACCTGTTAACCGTCGGTGCTACGGCTGCGATCGCAGCAATTGTGATTGCGGCTCCGGCGCAGGCTTTCAACATTAGCTTTAGATTCTCATTTTTAGATGCAGACGAAGACCCTAGGAATGACCCGGCTCTTCTGGGTTTTTTCGTCGCAGAAGATGCGAACAATAACGCCCGTCTCGACTTTGAGGAAATAACTGCTTTTGCGGCGGCCTTTACCGATCTGGGTGAGTCAGTTTCCTGGAGTTTGGCGGATTTGTCTTCAGAGAGCTTCTATGTCTCCCCTGATGACTACTTTCTAGCTGCTACTAGCGGTCTCAACAGCTTCCGTAGCAATAGCTTGTTTGCGGTCGGCGGCCCGGTCGCTGCATCGACTGAGGTAGAAGCTGGCTTTACCTATTTCGATGCTTCGCCCCTTGCCTTTCATCCGCCTGTGGCAGTACCTGAGCCTACGACCATGGTGGGTCTTGCTTTAGCAGGAGCGGGTTTGACCGCTGCTCGTCGTCGTAAGCAGGCTTAGTTAGGTTGATCTCACACCTGGAAAGTCAGCAGGCAGAGTTCTTCCTGTTTGATTGAGCGACCGACCTGTGCTGAAACATCAGTGCAGGTTTTTTTGTGATAAAAATCTACCTGAGGCGATCGCCCAGCCACAGACGTATCAAGCCATATCCTTTTTGATTGGGATAAGGCATACTATTCGCGTAAGACTTCTATTGCCGTTACCAATATTTCTCATAGCGACAGTGAGGCAGAAAAGCCTAGTCAACATTCGTGGTTGAGCACTTGGGCTTGTCTTAAGCTTTCTGACCAAAGCTATCTACGCTCCTCTCCTACCTTGGGAGAAAAAGTGAGGGGGTTAGACGAAAGCGGCTCCTCTTTAGGATGGGGTGATGAAAAGTGTGGGGTGATGCAAGTCGGATACTCCTAAACCCTTGCTTATGGTTCAATCGGCTGACCTACCGATGCGTCTTAGAGAGCTATGTTCGTTGATTTCTTACGATTTCAACCTGAGTCATTTCTAAATCGCCCTGTTCTCATGCGCGATTGCCCTTTCCTATGAAGAAGTCCCTCAGGCGCATTATTGGTGGAGCGCTATTTTTCATCTTGATTCTGATGATTTCAACAGCCGGCTACATGGTAGCAGGTTGGAGTTTTTTAGACGCTGTTTACCAGGTTGTTATTACAGTATTTGGAGTGGGCTTTGGTGAAATTCGCGAAATGACGCCAGGCTTACGTGTTTTTACCATGTTTGTGATTATCTCTGGTTATACCGTCGTTGGTTATATCGTCGGGTCATTTTTGCAGTTGATCACCGAAGGTGAGATTCGCAGAGCAATGGGAGCAAGGCGCATGGAACGAGAAATTCAAACCTTAAAGGCCCACACGATTATTTGTGGATTTGGGCGGATGGGGCAGGTGTTAGCCCGCAAACTGCAAGACAATAAACATGCGTTTGTGATTATTGATAACAGTAGCGATCGCGTCGAGATGGCAGAGGCTTTGGGTTATCTGGTGCGCCATGGGAGTGCCACGGATGAGTCGGTGTTAGAAGCCGCAGGTATTGCCAGAGCTAGAACTTTGGCAACCGCCTTACCCGACGATGCCGTGAATGTATTTATCACCCTAACAGCCCGCAGCATGAACCCGAATCTCACCATTCTGGCGCGAGGTGAGTTTCCTTCAACAGAAAAAAAACTACGCCAGGCGGGTGCCGATTATGTGGTGTTACCGGCAGAAATTGGGGCCTTGCGCATGTCCCACATCATTGCCCATCCGGCAGCGCTGGATATTTTTGAGCGTAATAATGGCGGCAGTAGCCTGACGGAATTGCTGGCCCAAATTGAGATTCAACTAGATGAGCTAATCATTACCCCCGATTCGGATCTGGCTGGTACCAGCATTGGCAGTATTCGTATTCAGGGCGATCGCAACTTTATTATCGTGGCCGTGCGACGAGCTGACGGAGAGCTAATCATGCGTCCTAGCGGCGAGGTGTTTCTGCATGAAGGAGATACCGTAATTCTGATGGGGCCGCGTGGCTCGATTCCTAAGTTTGCAGCAATGCATAACCTCAGCCGGCAGATGCAGTATCGCGGGGCACGCAATCGAAATCGCCTTCAGTAGCTCAACCTATAGCCATCACCACCTAATTGAGGAAGGAGTGCAGGGGTGTGACCCCAATGGCCTCAGCCACCGGGCGATTTCACATGAGCGGGCACTCTATTTGGACTCAGTGGTTGGACTCAGTGGCAGTGCATAACTTGCCCTGATAAGCGTGAACAAGCAGTGAACTGCCCTATAAAGAAAACTGGTCAAATTTAATCACGCCCTGATCAGGCTGGCGCGTATCAAACCGGTAGCTGCTAACAAGGCCTGTGCCCGTATCCAAAATACTGAAGACCGTGATGTCGTTGCTAGCCACGTAGGCTAGGGGTTGCCCCGCGTCATCCAGCAGCGGGGCGATCGTGGGTATCACTGCGGCTAGCCCGTAGGGATTGCCCTCAGCAGCGTAGTTGCGCTGATCGTAGCGCGCATCTTGATCCTGGGGCACATCCCGGCGTTTGCCGTTAATGTAGGCCCCATAGGAGTTGCCCACATTCGATGTTTCCAAAAAGTGGGTGCCTGCCGGGCTAACAAACCGATTCCATAGATGGGAATGGCCATAGAAAACCAGATTAGTCCCAGCTTTTTCTAAGAGGGGCAGCAGATCCCGAATAATGTAGTTATTTTGCTTGGGATACTCGTACCGCAGGCTCACATTGCCCGCCTCATCGGTTTCGTAGATGGCTACTGGATCGGTGTAAGGAGGAATGCTATTCTCCCCCAAAGAGTGGGGAGGATGGTGAAACATCACGACTTTATACCGGGCCTGCTGCCACTCTGGGTGCTGTAGCTCTTGCTCTAGCCACTGATATTGAGGACTGCCTTTGTCAATCGGCTCAAAAATATGTTGCCCATGGCCCCATTCCAAGAGATTTTGCGCCTGCACATCGTCTTCTCGCTCGCGATATTTACCCTGAACGTGGGGAGCCAAGCTGGGCGATCGCCAAATATGCGTGATGTAGAGCACAATGAGGCGCATATCCCCAAAGCTCACTGAGTAGTAGCGTTGCCCTCCCGATGGGCTTTGGGGTAGGGTAAACAGCTCTTCATAAGTATCGGTATTAAAGGAATGATCCTTCAGCCACTGCGGATCAATAGGATGCTGCCGTTGAATCGTCGATGCATCCTGATCGTTGTAGGCAACGCCCTTCTCCCTGTAGTAGTAAGGAATCGCCACCTGGCGCGGCACGGCGCTGTTGTATTGCTGATTCAAGCTTAGCTCTTGCGCCCGCCGCCCCATTACTTCGTGGTTGCCGATTGCCGTATACATCGGTGCATTTTGAATAATCGCGGCTCCGCGATATAGCGTTTTTTGGCTATTCTTCTCCAGGGTGTAATGGGCGCGCCCCTGCAAAGCCGGAAAAAAAGCTCCGCCATTCATCTCATCAAACCATTCCGATGCGCGATCTGGGACATTAACCAGATCTCCAGCAAACAAAACAAGATCCACCAGCCCGACGGTCTCCATCACCTTTTGCAGATTCGCTGCCACCATTGGCTTGAGCTGGTGATCAGAGGTGAGTAAAATTTTCACGGGTTGGCCGCGGCTAGGGGCCGCCGCCAGGTGATAAACCGCGCTCCGAACCATCGCATGATCCGCTCGTTCGCTCGTCACATAATAGGGTAGGCGTTGCCCCGGATTCAGGCCTGCTATCATCGCTTCATGTCGCCAAACTGGGCGAGGAGTCACTCCCTGCGGCGGATGAAGAATGGGTGATGCTGCATCTTCAGCGGTACGAGTGAGCTGGCGTGTCGTTGCGATCGCCACCTGCTCTAGACTTTGACCATAACGAACAGTGTGCCGTTTGCCTGCAAACTCCGTCAACCAAACCACCCGTACTGATGTCGGGGTTGGTAACTGCAAAAACGGATCGGTGAGTAATTGGGGTGGGGCTACCATCGCACGCACCTTAGGCGCCAGGCGGAGGGCAAGGGGAAACGCTAGTGCTCCCAACAGCAGACGGCGACGGGTCAGAAGCCATGGCATGACCGGCGTTTATGAGAGGTGATACGAGAATACCCTATCTAGGTTAAGAAGGGATTAGCGTATCCTCCCCAACCGAGTCAATGGAAAAAAGCGAAAACAGGCTCGGCCAATCAGGTTGTCGCCAGGCAAAAAGCCCCATACATGGGAGTCATTACTGTTGTTGCGATTGTCACCCATGACGAAATAGTTGCCAGGAGGAATTTTTACTGGTGGCATCTGATAGTCGGGGGCTTCAGCGACGTAAGGCTCTTGCAGGGGGTGTTGATCAACCCAAACCTGGCGATCGCGCACTTCGATGAGCTGCCCTGGTAGACCAATGATCCGCTTAATAAAGGCTTGATCCCTAGCATAACCGCGCTCTTGCAGTTGGGGCGGTGGGTCAAACACAACAATATCGCCCGCTTGGGGCGAGTGCAACCGATAGGAAACCTTCTCGACGATCAGCCGATCTCCCACCAGTAAAGTGGGCACCATCGAGTCAGAGGGGATAAAGCGCGGCTCGGCTACAAAGGCACGGATCAAAAGCGCCAGCACTAGAGCGATCGCAATCACCTGCAAATTCTCGACCCAGACCCGCCAAGTCGGCTTAGGGGTTAGGGTTTTCGGAGTTTGTGAATCAGAAGCGGGATCAGAAGTCATAGGGTTGATACGGGCAGGTCATCTAAACTCAATGCCCCTCAGCCTCCCGCAATCGCAGGCACAATGCTAACCTCATCCCCCTCTTTGAGAGGCGTATTGCGCCCATCCAAAAAGCGAATATCTTCGCTATTGACATAAAAATTGACAAACCGACGTAACTCTCCCTGCTCATCGCAGAGGCGGGCCTTAATCCCAGGACAACTACTTTCTAGATTATCCAGCAATTCGGCAATCGTAGCTCCCTGACACTCCAGCGTAGCCTGGTCGTTGGTCAGTTTTTGCAGGGGGGTTGGAATTAGGACTTTCACACTCATGGAAACTTCAATCAATCACAAAAAAGTAAATACAGTCGATGAACGAACGAGTAAAGGACAGATCCTGCTGGATGACTTAAAGCTATCAATCTGGCGATCGTGATTCTAACTCAGCTATCGTGCATCCTCTAAAGAGAGGTTCTCCGTTCACTGGCATGTTAGGAGACGACAACCCTTCATCCACAATCAGCAACCAGACTGTGGACTACCCGATTGATCGCTAGTCTGCTCTATTTCTCATGTTTCATTCTCCCCCATTAAACCAGCACTTGCTGCCACTCTAGCCGTTCCAACGTGCGAGAACGCTCCAGTGCCCGCTCAAAACTATCCAACTTTGGCTCAATGGTGAGAGGCTCACCCACGTAACCCTGCACTGCCTCCTGGGTCTTCAGACCATTGCCCGTGATATAAACCACCGTCGTTTCATCGGGATGGATTTTACCGGCTTCCACCAGTTTCTTGAGCACAGCAATAGTAGTACCCCCGGCGGTTTCAGTAAAAATACCCTCTGTCTCGGCCAACAGCTTAATGCCATCCACAATCTCAGCATCGGTCACAGCTTCAATATGCCCCTGGGTTTTGCGGGCAATGTCGAGGGCATACACCCCATCGGCTGGATTCCCGATGGCGATCGACTTCGCAATCGTATTGGGCTTCACAGGTGCAATAAAGTCCCGCCCTTCCTGAAAGGCCTGAGCAATGGGTGAACACCCCTCAGCCTGGGCACCACTAAAACGAACGGCCCTATCTTCCACAAGCCCCACTTCTACAAATTCCCGGAATCCCTTGTAGATCTTGGTAAAGAGAGAACCCGATGCCAGGGGTGCCACAATATGATCAGGCAGTTGCCAGCCTAGTTGCTCAGCTACTTCATAGCCCAGTGTTTTCGAGCCTTCTGAGTAGTAGGGCCGCAGGTTAATGTTGACAAAGCCCCACCCATGGGTATTCGCCACCTCAGAACAAAGGCGATTCACCTGATCGTAGTTGCCCTGTACGGCCATCACCGTCGGGCTGTAAATCAGAGTACCCATGACTTTACCTGCTTCCAGATCAGCCGGAATAAACACGCAGCAGTCGAGACCGGCATGGGCGGCGATCGCCGCTGTAGAATTGGCCAGGTTGCCCGTACTGGCGCAAGACACCGTTGAGAAGCCCAACTCCCGCGCCCGCGTCAGGGCCACCGACACCACCCGATCCTTAAAGCTCAGAGTGGGCATATTGACCGCATCATTCTTAATGTAGAGCCGATGCAGCCCCAGCCGTCGGGCCAACCGGTTAGCCTGCACCAGTGGGGTCACCCCCGTACCGACATCGATGGGCTGCTCACTGGTCACTGGCAAAAACTCCCGATACCGCCAGATTGAGTGTGGCCCAGCCTGAATCTTTTCCCGACTAACCCGCTGGCGAATCGCAGAGTAGTCATAGGCAACCTCTAGAGGCCCAAAACATAACTCACATACATGAATCGCCTGAGCTTCATACTCAGCGCCGCACTCTTTACACTTGAGCGCTCGGAAAGTGGCTTGCGTTTTCGGTTGGGTGGCAACAGTCATGGCTGAATCTCGCGGTAGGGATGGGTGAGGAAAGGGTAGAAAACCGTGATTTTTTTAGATTCCTAGATAAGTGGGCCGATAGTAACACGGGCAAAATTCCTCGTCAAACATAGCCGACTCTTTTTGTCGGGATTTGAATTTTCGCCGCAAAGTAAGGCGGTCGTTCTGACGAACTGTCAGCAAAGAAGAGTGGGGGCTGCCCCCAGGCAGGGGATTCCACCCCCTCCACCCCTGAAATCAGCTTCAATTTAATTGTGTCGAGCTACTGAATAGAAAAAACGAATGCGATTTAGCTCGTAGGCTTGAAAGTCTTCCAAATCCTTTCTTCTGCAAGAGGCGGTGAGCAGCTTTCCGATCAAAAGCACCCCATCGGGGGTATGGGCATTTTGTCAACACGATTGTTATACTTTGTTACACGCATCTGTTGATTGCCCCTAAGTCGTTGGGAACAATTTAGGGAACTCGCGATCGCTAGACGTAGCAAGTCATACTTTTAGACCTCTGAAAGAATGGCATCGTAAATTCACTACTCTCTCACAGTAAGGAGATGTCTATGGAACCGACATCCTACGAACTCACCATCGAGCAGCAGTTTCAAATGCGCTTGATGGAGGAGTCCGCTCGGAACATGAGCCAAGCTCAACTAGCTGACACGCTGGTGCAGGCTTCTCGCCTGATTATGCTAAAAGACAATGTTATTCGCAGTTTAATGAAGCAGTTGCCCGTTCGTGCCTTTGGCTATGACGTTTGATTGACTGCGCTCAGTTCATGCATCCCGTTGTTTACATTCCACGTTCAATTGTTCTCTAAGGAGGCACTATGTTTGATCCTTCGGTCTTTGAGTTAAGTCTGGAGCAGCAATTTGAAGTTTGCCGAATTCAAAAAGAAGCTCAAGACATGAGTCACGAGGAAACGATGGAAATGCTGCTGAAAATTACCCATCTCCTCATGGTGAAAGACAACCTCATTCGCGACTTAACCCGCCAAGTGCTATAGCCCAAGACTCACCTATTTGCCTCAATCTCTTGCTGGATTCTTGCAAAGGAGCAAGCTGGGGATGTTGGGGTATTACCTCGATGCTGATCCGTAGAATATAGATTCAGGATATAGATTCGGTTGCTCCTCAGTTATACTGACCGAATACCGCTTAGGAATCCTCATTGTTAAGTCGCCTATTTTTGCTAAAGATTTTTATTGGGAATTGTTGCACACGCAGACGGTCACCTTGCCAATCATTGTGGAATGATTCAAGTCGTTTGTCCGGCTAGCAATCTTTAGGTCAGCCGTATTCGAAAGTATGCAAAGCTTATAGAGTCACTTCTACAAGCCCCTTCTGCCTGTTGGGGATAAGTCTGCTTTAGTTTGAATACTTTGTAGCGGTCATTTTCAAGAGGAGCGAACCCTCTAGGGTGTATTAATAGATGCCTTTGGTTGGTTTCATCTCTTCTTTAAGAACAGCCGACTCTCAAACACTTGGCGATTCGTTTCAAAGAACTCTCATCAGAAAAATAGATGGCTCTCTGGCTGAAGGTTGATCTCCATTGGAACAGCCTGTGGCTCTGCTGAGAGTGCATAGAAAATAGCATCTGCCGCTGTCTCTGGTCGTAGCATTTTGCTGCGATCGACCTTGAGAGCGACGTGATCCCAAAAGGGAGTATCCACTCCACCAAAATAGAATAGGGTTACTTTGATGTTATAGCGGCGTACTTCTTCGGCAATGCACTTGCTCAACCCGACGACACCAAACTTAGAAGCACAGTAGGCGGTAGCCATGGGCATCGAGTGCTTACCCAGGATGCCAATCACATTGCAAATGTGACCGCTGCGCTGCTCTTTCATGACGTTGGCAGCCGCTTGAGTTGTGTAGAAGCTTCCCTTCAAGTTCAGATCCAGCATGGCATCGAGATCGGCTGGCTCCAGCTTATTAAATTGCTTCATAACACCCGCACCCGCTGCATTGACTAGGGCATCAATCCGGCCAAATTGGGCGACCGCCTTTTGCATGGCCGCTTCCACCTGATCAGGCTGGGTAATATCTGTGGCTACCGTCAACACCGAGGCCCCCTCTCCCTCTCCTAGGTGGCTTTGGAGTTGATTGAGGCGCTGCTGATTCCGCGCGACTAGAACCAATTTGGCTCCAGCATTCCTGAGTTTGAGGGTTAAAGCCGTACCAATGCCGCCCGTTGCGCCAACAATGACAATAACCTTTCCTTGCATTTCTTTACATTTATTAATGTCCATTTCTATCATACTCATATGAATCGCATTTCGTTGTTCTGCTCTAACAAGGGCTCGTCTTTCTGGTACCAGCAGGTTTGAGGGGTTATGACGATCGCTAGGTGGCTGAGTCCACTGGGGGTTAGGGGAGTGTGTAGGTGCTGCTCCCAGCTAGGGGTGCTGCTCCCGACTGTCACCCTCGATCAGGTAGCGATGACCATCGATGAGAGTTAAGGTTTGCTTTGGGGCGGCGGTGCCATTTTTGGGTCACTGCATTAGGGCTGCAATCAATGCGGCAGTTTTTGGTTCAAGAGGTTTAGGCCTGGTCTTGTAGCCAGGCAATATGAAACGTAGAGCGTCTCCGTTGCAGGATCGGATATAGTTCCAACCATGTCTTTTGCCAGGAAGTAGGGAAAAGAGCACTTGCTAAAGTTGGTCAAGATTTATATTGTTTATCCGTGAAGACTCATCTCGATTGCTGATGAAAGGACTAAGCCCCACTCAAATCGAACAGCTCCGCGCGATTGTTGATCAGCTTAGGCAAGAGCGGCAACGCCAGGGAATTTTACTGGAAGAAATTGCCCTGAAGACCTATGTACCGTTACGGCAGTTGCATGCCCTGGAAACCGATGACATCAATGTCCTGCCTGAACCAGTGTTTGTGCAGGGGTTCATTCGTCGCTATGCGGATGCGCTTGGAATGGATGGGATAGCTCTCTCTAAAAGCTTTGACTTTCAGCCGGAGACGACCCCTCAGGCGATGATCCGAACAGAGAGTAAAACCCCGCTACCACCACCGACCGAGCACGATTTACCAAAGTCTCCGGCTCAATCTGAAAGGCACCTGCGATCGCGTACGGCTTCTGGTAGTCCTAATCCGCTGCTGTGGCTGTTAGCGGCTGGTGTAGCCTTGTTGGTAGGGGTTGGTCTCTATGAGTTGACTCGTGTATCGAAGACAGCTCAAAATCCCGTTAGCTCTCTAGGGTCTCCATCTGATAGCAATACGTCGGCTCCTGATACTGACACCCCTCAGGCTGGCCCTAGCCCGGCGGTCAGTCCTGGCTCGACGGCGGAGCCATCGCCCTCCCCCCAGACATCTGCCCCAGTGGAGGTAACGATCAATACGACAGGGCGCTCTTGGCTAGAAGTCTTTGTGGATGGCAGTACTCAACCTGTGATTAGCGAAACGGTGCAAAAGGGTTATACCAAAACCTGGACAGCGCAAAAGTCGCTGCGAGTGATTGCCGGTGATGCGGGTAACGTTCAAGTAGTGTATAACCGGGAGACGGCCAAGCCTCTTGGGCGAGCGGGTGAAGTTGAGGAAGTAGTATATACCCCCGTCAGTTCCAGCACCGTTCCTAGCCCCTAAGGAGGGCTTTCGCGATTTGATTCTGGGTTGTCTTAATTTCTTACCTATTTCTTGAAGGATGAAACATCATCAGACGTTTCTAGTAGTTTTTCAGCAAGCGTTTGCCAGTTCGAGATGATTTTTCTCTGCCTTTTACATCAGGGCACTACCTGATTCAGTTTCTACCCAGACTGTGACGGCTGCAACAGCCATCAGCATTTCATCATTTTTGTCTGCCAGTTCTGGAATAGCCCGTCCCTGCACGATCATGCCCCCTTCTACTGCTGTTAGCGTCTTTTGACCAAAGGGCAAGATGGCTAGAACTTCCTCTGCCCGTACTTGATCGGGGTAAGGCACCCCAATCTGAACTTCAACGATCATTTCATTCGGGTGAGCTAGGCCCGCAACTTCCCAGATGCCGGGGAGAGCATTATGAGCGATCGCATTACGAACCGCACGCGCGGCAGCAACGGTCGGGTCTTGACCATGCTGATCAACGCCCATTCCCATTTCAATCACAAAGCGTTTGAGGGTCATTTATTGTTCATTCATGTTGCGGTAAGTGGCCACGGCAGAAGGCGAGACGCGGTTCAGATAACGGAAGATCCAATACTTGAAAATCGTATCGAGGATAACCGGGAACGTTGCAATAAACAGAAAGATAAAGTCTCGATTAGCCGGTAAGCCAAAATGGCGTGAAACCCCCTCTAAAAGGATTTCCCAACCATGGGGCGAGTGAAAGCCAACGAATATATCAGTAAACAAGATAATGATAAAGGCTTTAGCGCTATCGCTTAAGCCATAGACGGTTTCATCAATAAACGACTTTAGTACAGAAACTGCACGGCGATTTGTGGTAAGCACTAATCCCAGGGCTAGCACTGAAGCAATATCCGCAAACACATTTTTAATAGCATTTGAGCCACGGCGCTGGTAATCTTGGGCTAATTCTCTGGCTCGCTCTTGCACACGCTCTTGAATGTAGGCTTCTTGCTCCTCTTTCGTCAGGGCAACCGGCGGCTGAGCCATAGCAATGGGCTTTGTCACTCCAGTTTCCTGGAATTGGGCGATCGCCCTTTGACCACTTGTGTTACCCTCAGCCAGAGTCGAAACGGCTTTAACTCCCGGAGCCTTCCCCAACAAAAAGTCAAACTCTAGACGTTCGCGATAAACCTGTAGCTCTTTTAGAGCCTCTTCTTCTAGCTCATTGTTGAGAAAAATGGCTGACTGCTCTGGGTTTCTGAAAGCATCGACGATTGGCCCAACCACCAAAATTTTAGAGAGCTGCTGGGTCAGCAGTGGAATAATGATCAGCAAGATCAAAAACCGGATGGAGATGAGGGTCTTGACGCGGGTAGAGCGATAGCTTTGTACCACGCGCTGTTCCGCAGTGGGGTCAAGATCCCGTCGAATGCGGTTGAGCGTGCCCACAATCGAACGAGGTAAAACCCCCGTTTTATCCATAATGCCTTCCCCATCGCTCCCCTCTAGATCTGAGGCAGAAGTCCTGTCTATCTGGCGGGTTGGGGATTGATTCGGGGATGGTAAAACAGACTTCGCATTCGCTCGGTGACTGGACTTTGCCACAGGCACTAACGAAACAGAGGCACTGGGGCGAGCACGATAATGGTCGAGGGTATCGTCAATAAACTTGAGCTTCTCCAAAATAATGGCTGACTTTTCCTTATCACTCAGTGCCGTATGTCCCGACCGGGCACTGGCCGAGCCATCCAACAAGTTTAAGAAAGAGCGGCTGGTCTTAAATTCAGCAAGGCGAATCTCCGCAATTTTGAGGTACTTTTTCAGCTCGGTCTGAAAGTAGGCATTGGTGTTGTCGCTCAGTTTGGGTGAAACATGGATGCGCCTGCCATCAAAGTGCTCGGTTTCAATCGATTGGATCATGAGAGCGGCATCATAGGCTTGCTCTAAGGCGCGATCAGGTGTGGTCTCGTACCACTGCCGGCTGGTTTGCAAGAATTGACTAAATCGGGAAAAAAAGGAGCCATTCATGGGCGATAGCAATAATCAGGGGCTGGATAGACAAACCTGACCAGAGTCTAGATCCGTCGGTTAATCAACGGAAAAACGACCGCTTGTGAGCGAGACCGGGTATGAGAAGGGGAAGGGTCGGGGCGATCGCCACTAGCCCACGCCACCGGGCGATCACGATAGAATTGAGCAAAGCCGTCGGTAGGAAACAGCCTTATTCTAGATCTACGATGGGGGTTGGCTACCCAGCAAAGCTTTAATTAAAGATTGTAAACAGTTCGCGCACAAAAGATGAGTTCAGCGAGAGCCACCTGGATCATCGGGGGAAGTCTGAGCGGCAAAACGACTCGCTTGGTTAATGCCTTTCAGCAATGGGTGGGGCAGCAGGCTGCGATCGCAGAGCAATCAACCCAAGAACGTCCAGGGGTATTAGCCTTTGCAGCCTTGGGGGAGCATCGGCTAGAACTGGCCGATCGCCTATCTACAGCAACCCAGGGCAAATATCCCTTCACGTCTACAACACCAACAGGTTTTTGGCAAGATGAGGTGCAGTTATTTTGGCCCCTGCTCATTCAGCAGTTGGAGCTTAAGGCCCAGTTTCCAATTCGGCTGACTCCAGAATCAGAACAGGAACTGGCCACTCAGTTGTGGCGGGTTGAGTTAGACCGCGCAATGGCAGCAGCGACTCCCATGGGTGAAGCCCGACTGGTTCGACGGATTCTCGATTTGCTGCAACTGGCTGCCCTTGCAGGGCGCGCCATCGCAGACATTCCCCTGATTCTTGAGCAGGGGTTGGGCGGCTCCTCTTCGGATTTGCCGTTTCCCTTTGAGGTCATTGGTGAAATGCTGCAACGCTGGCAGAATTGGTGCTTGGGTCGGGGGTTACTCACCTACAGCCTAACAGCGGCGCTCTACTGGCAATATCTGCTGCCACATCCTCTATATCAGCAACAATTGACTCGCCGCTACTCGCTGATCCTGGCGGATGATGTCGATGAGTATCCAGCGATCGCTCGCATCCTGTTTGAAACCTTGATCGACGAGGGCGCGACAGTGGTCTTCACCTTTAACCCAGAGGGCGCGATTCGCCTGGGGTTGGGGGCAGATCCTCAGGATTTGGCGGCCTTGGCCCGGCGCTGTCAAGTAGAGACGTTGCCTCAAAAGGGGGGGTCAGCCCTAGCGGGCCTCCCTGCTACAGAAGTGGTTCAACTGGCGCTGGAGCCGGTGTTAGCAGAGAGTTTACCAGAGGCTTTTCAACTGATTCAGACCACAGCCCGCTCTCAGCTACTGCGGAAAATTGCCAACCAGATCATAGCGGCGGTACAGGGTGGAACAATTCAGCCCCGAGAGATTGCGGTGATTGGCCCGGGGCTGGATGCGATCGCCCGCTATGCCCTGATTGAAATACTCACCCGGCATCAGATTCCAGTAGAATCTTTGAATGATCAGCGCCCCCTTAGTAGTTTTCCGATTGTGCGGGCCTTGCTAACCCTGCTTGCCCTAGTCTATCCGGGATTGGGACGGTTGTTGGAGCGATCGGCGATCGCAGAAATGCTGGTTGTTTTGACCCATGAGCCACCCGTCAAGGCGGAATGCGTCAGCGCTGCTAGCGCTTTAGAAACCGACGATGCCTCTAAAGGGATGACGATCGATCCGGTGCGGGCGGGGTTACTGGCTGACTATTGCTTTGCCCCCCACCCAGAGCGCCCCAGGCTATTGCCAGTCAACACCTTTCCCCGGTGGGATCGGCTAGGCTACCGGGCCAGCGAAGCTTACACCCATCTAGTGGAGTGGATCGCCCAGCAACAGGCCCAACTCGAACAACGCTTGATTCCCAATGCGATCGCCCTGATGGATCGGGCCATTCAGCATTTTTTGCAGGGAGGGGGTGGCCTCCGATTTGACCAACTGTCTGCCCTCCGCCAACTGCTTGAGACCTCCCAACACTATTGGGAAGTCGCAGATCGTCTCCGTCGAATTGACGGCCACGAAACATCAACTAGCCGGGTTTTGGGTCGCTTTATTCAATTACTCCGCAGTGGCACCATCACGGCCAATCCTTTTCCAGTGCGTCCAATTGGGGCTGACAGCAATGCCATTACCCTGGCAACAGTGTTTCAATATCGGGCAAGCCGACGGTGTCATCGCTGGCAGTTTTGGTTGGATGCCGGTTCGAGCCGCTGGCTATCAGGAGTTGACGCTCTCTTTGCTGCGCCCTTATTTTTACAGGCATGGGCTGGTACCCCCTGGACGACGGCTGATGCGCTCGTTGCCAATGAGCAGCGACTTCGCCGCATTTTGCTGGATTTATTAGCCCGGTCTGAAGAGCGTATTTACCTTTGCCACAGTGAGCTGGCAACCAATGGCCAGGAACAAGTGGGGGGCTTAATCGCCCTCGTTAATGCGGCAATCCCGGAGGCTTTAGACTCGTCGGAGGCGGTAACTTTATGCGATCGCTAGGTTGATGAATCTATTGGAAGCTAGGAGGCTGCAAGAGTAAAACCCCGCACCCTGTTGTCAATCGCTTAGCTATGGCCATATCGGCTCAAATCAGCGGCGGCAGACAAGTTTGAACTCAGCACCAGCGACTTTTAACCGTCCGCTGCATTTGAATTGTTGTGCGGCGTTTCTGCTAGAAAACTTCTTCAGACAAGAGTTGACCTTTAATCCGTTCATATTCATCTTCGAGAAGCCATTCTTGGGCAGCTTCATAGTTGAAGTGAGTAACTATAAGTTTATAGCTGATTGACTGACAAAACCTGGGCACCGGGCGGTTGAAACCGCTGCGACATCAACAAAGTCGGGCGCGGCCTCTCTACCCTTACCGAAAACCCGTCTGCGCGGGTTTTGCATCTGTAGGCGCGGCTTCCAGCCGCCAGCGAAAAAGTTTTGTCAATCAACGAGAGTTTATAGTCAGATGCAGGATTAAAAATGCGACAAGTACCATCTTGATCGCCCACAAGCATAAGAATCTTGGGCGGGAAAAGCACTGGATCAACCCAACTTCGGAGCAAGCGTTGGACTTGAGGAGTATTAGGCAGATGGCGGTCAATCAGGCTTAGTCGGGGGTCAGGGATAATATCTCGGTCAATTCTGCTCATGGGTTGAGCGATCGCAGACTAATTTCAGAACCACCATTGTAAGGGATTGGGCGGGGTTGGAACCTCCAGAGGTCATGGAGCGGATTTCATCATCATGCATTCGTGCAGCAGATGCCTTGCCGTTATGTCTGATCGGGTAAGCCGAGATCTCCATAGACACCTGCAATGACAACAGTATAGCCGTCCGGATCACGAAGCCAAACTTCACGATAGTTGGCATTGGGGATTCACCTGTGGAGCTTCAAAAACCTGTGCACCATTCAATTGAATCCGGTGGAGTGCTTCATCAAAGTTATCAGTTTGGAACCAGAGCACCACCCCGTTTCCATAGGGCTGATACTCAGAATTACCTAAATGTGGATGATCATGCATATCCCAATGGTGGAGCTACATGATCATCTGAACCATTCAATACAAGTCGCTCGTATTCAGAGCCACCATGACCGCTTTGACAGCCAAGTACTGCTTGATACCATAGGCTGCTAACTTTGATATTTCGAACCGTGATAAGTAGCTGTGGATTCATTGGTCTGCTCCAGTCTTTAGGTTTATTCCCCCAGTACAGCCGATAGCTGGAGCTGCATAACGGCTAAAGTGAGCGGCGGCAGATACGACTGAAACAAAGCGCAAAGACTCTATTCCGTACGCTCCACTGTGTTGTTAGCTGGCTGGCTATTACGTGATGCTTCTAATTTTTGCCGAATTGCTGCCTGAATCTTTGTGTCAAAATCAGGATCACTTGGGCTTGCAATGAGTGACTTTGGACGCTGACTGAACCTGTTCAAATACGCTTGAAAAGCAACTTGATCTTGGCGATTTGCCAGAAAGTACCGTTTTAATTCGGCATCACTCATGGTAAAAATTCACCTGATTCATCAGAACACCTCTCCATTCGGTACAACTTCAAACTCAAGGTCTTCACCACATCCAGCTAGGACATATACGTTGCGAGTCCGACGATCAACACAGACTAAATGAATTGGTTGCAACATGATGAACGTCAATTGATAGCTGACGCGGTATAGACTCTCTAGCTGAGCAGCAGTAGGCATTTTGTCACTCACTTCACCTGCCGCCTATTTTAACAGATGCTCCGAGTTCAAACGGACTCAAACGGTTGTGATTGTCTTTCGCTTTGTGGTTAGTTGCGTAGCATCTAGTGCAGTTTGTTCAAGCCCATTTTGTACTATTCAATTTCTGCTGCCCATAGAATTGCATTAAAAATGGGGCGAGCAGTACAGCTCACCCCAACAAATTGAAAAATAAGATTTAGTTTACTTGAAGAACGCCTTCTTCAATCCATATGCTGCTAGACCGACAACTGCACCAGCAGCGACAACTGGTGCAGCAGTGATGGCAACAGCCGTTCCGCCAACTGCTAAACCCATCCCACCTACTGTAGCAGCTACGCCTGCCCCAGCAGCAGCACCGCCAGCCGCATATGCAGCAGCCTCTACTTTGTCATTATTAGATTTAGACATTTACCATTTCTCCGAAAAAATGAAGAATTGCAAGCAATTCCTACTGTAATCCTGTTCAATAATGCCAGTCATGTCAGCAGTACCGCCGCATCAAGACTTTCGTACCCGCTACTGAAACCCTACGAGAAACTACGCATCGCCATTGCCGGAAAGCCTAGAGGTCTTCGGGTCCATTTGAGCTGGCAAAAATCTATCCCCGGCTAGGATTTCATTCCTTTTCCAAGCCTTGAGCAACCGGCTTTGGCGATGTTTTGCTCTTGTAGTGGCGTTCTCCTTTGATTCTTGCAATCTTGAGAAACCTAAGCAATGAGGAAAGCTTTCCATGAACCTGAATAAGCTGACAACTGGCATTTCTATGGCAACAGTGGCAACAGCATTGCAGCTACTGAGCGGAATCAACGCCGCAACGGCAATAGGGATTACGGGTCTAGATACCCAAAACAATCTGGTGTTTTTCGATTCGACTAACCCCAGCGTCATCACAAACAGCGTCAGCATCACTGGCTTGCAGGCCAATGAATTTCTGCTGGGGATTGACTATCGCCCGGCAACCAGTCAATTGTTTGGGATTGGTAGCACCAGCGCCCTTTACCAGATTGACCCTTTGACTGGGGTTGCCTCAATTATTGGTTCTAGCTTTCCCTCAGTAATTGGCAATGCCCTAGGCGTTGACTTTAACCCAGTGCCTGATCGCCTGCGCGTGGTTAGCAATGCTGGCCAAAACCTGCGACTCAACCCTAACAACGGAACGGGCGTTGCTGATGGTAACCTGGCCTATGCAGCGGGGGATGTGAACGTGGGCCAGCCAGCGAATATTGCAGCAGTTGCCTATAGCAATAATGTGGCTGGAGCGACGACGACCACCCTTTATGGGATTGACACTGCTCTGGATGTTTTGGTGATTCAAAATCCTCCCAATGCGGGTGTGCTAAACACGGTAGGAGCACTAGGAGTAAACTTTACAAATTTGGCAGGATTTGACATCTTTACCCAAAATGGGATAGATACCGCCTTCGCTTCGACCGGTTCTAGCCTCTACAGCATTAACCTGGGTACGGGGTCGGCTACCTTGATTGGTGGCATTGGCAATGGCACCAACCTGCGGGACATTGCTGTTACACCTGTCCCCGAACCGACTACGATGGCTGATGCTTTCCTTGGCGGTAGCGCGATCGCGGTGTTTCGGCGTCACCGCCTGAAGTCTGCTGAATAGGTGGAACGTGTTGACTTCCCTGTTGATGGTTAATGCTCTTTGTTCTTTGCTCCAATTCAGTCGTTCATGGGGGGATGCTGGCGGTGAACGTGATTTTCCCTGGCACTCCCCCCTTTCTTGTTGGCCTGTCGGCAGGTAAACCCCTGCCCCCACCCATGCTTTCCATAGGAGATCAGTGAGGATAGTGCTGTTTTGGATTTTAGACGCAGGGTGAGCAGTTGATCTTGTTCTAGGCTTTCTAAGCAAACAGCACTGGCTTGAGCCAGATCGAACCCAACCGCCAAAATTTAGGGCAATTTCATAGGATTGCCTAGACTTTCCACGCCAGAATAAAGAGACCCCGATCTACTACGAGCAATGATTGTATCTGTTGAAGCCATTTTAGAACGTGCCCTAGCAAGTTACGATCTAACAGAAGCTGAGGGAGTGACCCTTTTACAGCAACGGGAACCCGTCGCGATCGCCCAAATCCGTCAAGCTGCGGATCAGTTACGTCAACATCAGGTCGGAGACACCGTCACCTATGTGGTGAATCGCAACATCAACTTCACCAATATCTGCGAACAACACTGTAGTTTTTGTGCCTTTCGGCGGGATGGGGACGATAGAGATGCCTATTGGCTAGACCAGACCCAACTGCTAGAAAAAGCCAGTGATGCAGTGGCTAGAGGTGCGACAGAACTCTGTATTCAGGGAGGGCTAAATCCAGCGGCAAAGTGCCAGGGGCGATCGCTGACCTACTACACCCAGCTCATTGCTAATTTGCGCGATCGCTTTCCTCAACTGCACTTTCATGCGTTTTCACCCCAGGAGATTCAATTCATCGCCAGGGAAGATGGTTTATCCTATGCCTACGTGCTTGCGGCACTCCGCGATGCCGGGGTTGGTTCTTTACCAGGAACCGCCGCCGAGATTTTAGATGACCAGGTGCGGCGGATTATTTGCCCTGAAAAGATTAACTCGGCCACTTGGCTAGAAATTGTCGCCACAGCGCACCAGCAAGGCTTACCCACGACCAGCACCATGCTCTGTGGTCATATCGAGACCGTGGAGCAGCAAATTCACCATCTAGCCCAGTTGCGATCGCTGCAACAACAAGCCCTAGAGCAGGGCAAGGGCTACATTACTGAATTGATTCTCTTGCCCTTTGTCGGGCAAATGGCTCCTAAGCCTCTGCGCCAGCGGGTTGGCCGAGATCAGCCTGTATTGTCCGATAGCTTGCAACTGACGGCAGTCGCACGACTCTTCCTGGGCAATTGGATTCGGAATCATCAGCCCAGTTGGGTCAAACTAGGCTTAGCAGGGGCAACGGAGGCATTACGCTGGGGCTGTAACGACATTGGCGGCACACTGATGGAGGAGCACATTACGACCATGGCCGGTGCTCAGGGTGGTACCTGTCAATCGGTTGAGGCCCTACAAGCAGCGATTCGATCCTGCGATCGCCCCTACGCCCAGCGAGATACCCTCTACAATTGGCGCACCCCGCCCTCATTGAGTCAGCGCCAGGTTATCGCGGTGAATCACAGTCTCGACCCCCTCATACCCTAGAAGAGTGACAATCTCGTCTGACTGGTAGCCCTTAATTTTATCCAGTTCCTCATTGCTGTAATTCACAATGCCACGAGCAATTTCACGCCCCTGGCGATCGCAAACCTGAACCGCATCCTGACTATCAAAAGCCCCTTCAACGGCAACAATCCCCGCAGGCAAGAGAGATTTTCCGCCAGAACGAAGGGCACGAACTGCCCCTTCATCCACATATAACTTGCCTAGAGGGACTAAGCCGTGGGCAATCCAGCGCTTACGGGCACTCACAGGACGAGGTTGAGGTTCAAATTGGGTACCCACTGGTTCCCCCGCCAAAATGCACACAATTTTTTGGGGCGATCGCCCTTCCATAATCACCGTACGTACTCCCGCACCCGTTGCAATTTGAGCCGCCGCAATTTTTGTGGCCATTCCCCCCGTGCCCCATTGCGTCCCCGCTTGACTCACCTGCACCTGTAGCTCAGCGAGCTGGGCAATATTTTTAACATGGGTAATCGGCTCAGCGTCAGGATTAAAGCGGGGGTCAGCAGAGTAGAGCCGATCCACATCAGTCAGTAAGAACAACCAATCGGCCCGAACCAAGCTAGCAACCAGCGCTGAAAGGGTATCGTTATCGCCAAACTTCAGCTCATCCACCGAAACCGTATCATTCTCATTCACAATCGGGATGACCCCTAGGCGCAGCAATTCCTGAAGTGTGCGCTCAATATTGAGGTAGCTGCTGCGCTGCACCAGGTCTCCACGAGTGAGTAGCACTTGGGCGATCGGTTGCTGTAAAGATGTAAAGAAGTCATCATAAACCCGCATCAAGCGACCCTGACCCACTGCTGCAACCGCTTGCTTCAAGGCAATTGTGCGAGGGCGCTCGGTCATACCAAGCCGGGCACAGCCAACCCCAACAGCCCCGGAAGATACCAGAACCACACGGTATCCCTGCCGTTGCAGTTGACTCAGTACTTCCACCAGATGAGCAATAGTTGAGAGGGCCAACAGCCCTGTAGATGGCTGAGTCAGGCTGGACGTACCAATCTTAACCACCAATGTTGGCGACATAGGCAGGCGATCACCATAGAGAAGCCATAACCCATTTTAAACAGTTTTTCCAGCTAAGCATCACCCTAGTACAGCAAGGCAGGAGTTTTCAACTCTAAGCAGCTCAACGGCAAAGGTCAGCAGCGGCAGACAACCCTAAACTCAACACAAGAGGCTTTCAGCCGTCCGCTACATTTGAATTGTTCTGCCGCGCCGCCATAACTGCTCTAGCAATCTGTCATACTCTGCGTGTGAACCAACCCAAAACTAAATCACTGTATATGCATCCAATTGACCTGCCGCTCGGTAGCTTTTGTTGATACGGACAGAATAAATCGGTAACTCCAGATGTACTTTTTTGAAGCATAGACTTTGAAGCATAGACTTGGATAGCTCGGATCCTCCTGGAACTGGCGATAGGCTGCACGAGCCTGATGCTGAACCTACTTAGGCAGTTCTGTAAACAACTTACGAAACTGGTCAGTGGTGCGTGACTTCACAGCATTTCTGGATTCAGTTCCTGGGCTTCACCGGCATGGTACTCAGGCATTGCTGAGGCTGCGAGTTTAGCAAGAATATCCGGAGAACAGGAAAATGCTTCATCCCAGAACCGCTCATCCTCAACTTCTTCTAGAATGATTTAGGTTTTCATCGATAACCAAATACCTCATCTGCTTTTGCAAAACTCGACAGAGCTTGCCAATCAATCACCCACAGCACCTCAACAATTCGATAGATGTTGAAATCGCCTTGCCATTATCGCTCCAATAATTGATCCACAAACGCTGCAAATACAGCCATCTGAATCAATTCATGCACAGCTTGTGGCAAGCCAAGTAGAACTACAAAAAGAGAGTACAGCAACCCCATCAGGCTAACCACTAGCCAGGAGAATGCGGAGGTCTGTCTCCAACGCCCTTGCTCAAGGGTATACATCACTGTATACAAGATTACGAAAACACAAAGAATAGCGATAGAAATGTAGAATTGTATATCAGATAATAAACCTTTTGCTACCCAAATGAAACCTTCTAATCGTCCTTTAGAAGTTGTATGTGAGATACACCAAATCCAACTAGCAAGAACTTCCACTAACAAGCTGGGCATCGCTACAAAAAGGATTAGCAAAAACGTCCATAGGGTAGATTGCAGCCAATCCCTGAACTCGGAAAACCTTTTCCGGCGATCCTGCTCGCAATGCTCCCTCAACCGCTGATCAAGTTCCGCGCTATATTTTCGAATTGCTGAGCGACTTAAATGCCTACGACGGTATTTCACAAAAGATTCCTCCTATTCCGTAAGGTGCTTCTGGTACGACTCAAGCTTGGAATCTAGTGTGAAACTGCTCATAAATCAGCAGTGAAAAAAATCAGCAGTGAAAAATTACTGCATTATCTGATGCTCTCTTCATTGAAAACGATTAACTGCTGCTCAAGGTCATCAATCACTCGATAAATAAACTGCTTCTTTGCTTCACCAAAATTAAAGTGCTCCCAGTTTCCAATGGTCCTATCTGCCCATTGCCGTGCGCTGCTCCTATTGTCTCCAAGTTCTTGCGCGATCGCCGTCCAATCACAAACCATCTCAATCAGGTCAAGGTCAGACATGTCATCGGGCGAGGCGTGAAACTCAGGATGGTGACGGTTCGTTGTAACGTGATGGTGGATGGCAGCCTCTACTTGCTCTTTCACTCCGTCAGGATAGGTAAACGCTTCACCGTTCTGTCGGCGACGGTGAAACTCTGTCAACCAGATATAAGGTATCCGTTCAGGTGGGACAAACTTTGACTCGTCATGAATCTCACCTCGATCAAGCAGTGCTTGTGGATAATCTGGAAGCGCTGCTAGAGCAGCAAGATTGCGACGAACGCGACCAATATGTTCACGAGTCCGGCGCTCGAAAAACGTAACCATCTCTGAAGTAGGAGCGATCGGGTTAGTAAGCGGAGATTGCTTGGAGATATTTTCGATTAAAGAGTAGGATTCAGGATACTCCCTTGTAGGATATTCACCTGCTTGCCGCTAACTTGTGGGTTGGCTTAGCAAGGCATGATTACTTGAAGGAATCATTATCTTTTTAGAAACCACTGGTAAAGAGAAGGCGATCGCAAACCCTAAAAATGCAAGAGTAATAATGGAAACAACACGTTTTGATAAGCTTAAGATAGTCATGGCTTAATCAAAGGCATTAACACCGTATCTGCATTTAATTTGGCAGTTCAATGGGCGATTGTAATGAATCAAACAGCCTTATCATCTCTAACTGGCCTTAGTTATCCTCATTTCCTAACCCTTTCTCCCATCAAGGTAGGAAACCAAATCCAAGCCTCTCTCCTCGACCCCCGATTCATGGGAGATAGCAAGAAAGGTATAGCCTTAACAAGCATTTAAGAAAGAGGGTGAAGGCAGCCAGATGCGTGCTATGGCCTGCTGTTCAAATTAGCAAAAGCACTACACTAGCTGAGTCACCAGTAGCCTTCACCAATATGGCTAGTACGGCTCACAGCATTCAAAACGACATCATTCAGAGCGCCTAGTATATCCGCGTTGCAAGATTCGTAGATAGGTGGGTCATCCCTACTATGGTGTGCTGAACTAATTACAGACCAGATACTAATCTTCAGGGTGAAAGAGCTGCTGTCGCTTAGCAAGTCGAGTCATCCGCTTACGTTGGGCCGCCCGAATCAAAGCAGTCTCTACTGGAAAACCCGCCACCGGAATGACCTGATATTTGCGCTCCTCTTCTAGCCGTTGCAGCTCTTTGTAGTTAACCCAGTGGATGCAGTCAACCGGGCAAGTGTCAATCGCTTCTTGAATCAGCTCTTCAGAATCCCCGTCTTGGCGAATGACCCGCGATCGGCCATTGTCTGGCTCAATATAAAATGTATTACGAGCAACATGGGCACAGTGCTTACAGCCAATGCAGGTGACTTCATCCACGTAGACCGCCTTCTGTCTCAACAGACCACCTAGTTCCGGCTCAAAACCGGAGCGCTCTGGTAAGTCTCTCAGAAACGAACCAAGCTCTGGCTCTAGGCCAGAGCGTAGCCCTTCTGCACCGACCTCTGCACGAGAAGCCGAAAACTCTGACATTAGGCACTCCAGCGTTGTAAGACCAAACGAATAGAGCCATCTGAATTCTGCTGCTGCTCAGCCAACTGAAAGCCTTGGCTGCTGCTCTCGTTCAAGACAGTGTGGTAAGCGTAGCGCTGAGTCACCTTGCTAAGAAAGCGATCCACATTCCATTCCTGCTTCCAATATTGCAGGTCAGCTACTAGCTCGTACTCGCTGCCGTTCCAGCTAAACCCAATGTCGTAACCATTATCTTGGGCGATCGCAACATCAGCTTGATGCGTTAGCCCTTGATAACCACGCACCTGCTGAGGTCCAGGCTTCCACTCAATCCCCAGGTCGGTCAGAGCTGACTGCAAAGATAAAAGGTTACGAATCTGTGTCTTAATCTGGCTGAAATGTGACATGGCTACCTAATTTAAGTATCAAACGAGGACAAAAAACAAAATCAAAACACTACCACTCGCTAAAGGCTGCCTGGGCCTTTACTAAGACAGAATGCTGCGACACTTGAGTAAAATACTCAGAAGTCGGCGATTGGGTAATCACTTGACCCAGCTGCGCCTCAATTGCTGCAGTCACCTCCTCACAAGAGGCCCCCACAATTCCAGTCACTTTCTCCTCAACGCGACCATCGGGGTAAATCACAAACTCTAGGGTCTCCATGTTGGTTACCTGAAAACGGCTACGGAACCAGCAATGACTGGATAGCAGAAACAGTGCCTGAGCACCGCCCCTAACCAGGTTTAACCTGAAGCTCTGCCCACAACCTAGCTTATCGAAAGTTGTCTACAACATTGCAAACGAAGATAAATCGTTATAAAAGTTGTCGAAACCTGGTTGTATTAGCTCAGCTACTAGTCAGTTTCGCTTAACTTTGAAGACCAGTCAAGCTGAGAAAGGTCGAACTTTTCTTTGCAAAAATTTACATTTCGTCTAAAAACCCTGATGGGAAGACCCAACTGCTGTTTTCAACGCTAAAACTTTTTGGTAGATTGTGGGCAATTTGGTAGATTATGGACAAATTGAACGTTTGGAGCTACGAGGCTTCTGTTAACTAGCCAAACTTGCAAATATTGCTTGGGTCAAAACGCCTAGGGTAAAACCGACTGGTTACCACACATCCAAAATCCAAAATGGCATCACCCCTATGGGGGGTATCACACCTTAGGCCGTTCACACAAATTTAGGTAAAACTTCCTATGTGACTTCATATCACGGGTCGTGTGTTCTTGTGTTCTCCAAACCTTTCACGGAAGAGAGTTGACCAATACAATTTGAACGGATGCCTGGGGTCTAGTTGAACGGATGCCTGGGGTCTAGCTCCTGAGAAGGCTATTTAAAGTTGACTTTGAGATCTGACTATTGAGGTTAGGTCAGCCTTTAGTAGCCGTTTAAGCTAGCTGAAGTTTCACCAAGCTGATGGCATTCTTGCGCGGGTGAAAAGCGTTTGGTTGTGAAAGAGCCTGAAGGGAAAGAGTGTTTGCAAAGACACGACTCACTGTAATCTCTGGAAACTTTTAATTTCTGCCTATTGAGGAGCGCAGGAAAACGCTGAGCCGGTTTTGGTTGATTTCTAGCAAGTTTTCAGGCATTTTGCAGGATTTCCTAGGCATTCTTCTTTTCTGAGGTGGGCGCGGAGGTCGATTTGTAGGCTAATCGTTCGCTGGCCGACTGCCAGGTTTCTGCTTTGTTGCTATGAGTGCTCCACTTTTACCAGGGACGGTTTTCCGCCAACGCTATGTGATTCAGCAAATGCTGGGTCAGGGTGGGTTTGGGCGCACCTATCTAGTGCTCGACCAGGAGCGTTTCAACGAACTTTGTGTGCTGAAGGAGTTTACAGTTCCCTATCAGGATGCTGCTTTGATTGCTAAGTCTAAAAGCTTGTTTCAACGGGAAGCCAGTATTCTCTATCAAATCGATCACCCGCAGATTCCCCAGTTTTGGGCCTCTTTTGAGGAAGACACTCGATTATTTCTGGTGCAGAGTTATATTGAGGGACAAACCTATCGCCAATGTTTGATAGAACGCCAGCAACAAGGCCGCGGGTTCTCGGTTGCAGAAGTCGTCCACTTGCTGAGCCAAATGCTGCCGGTACTTCATTACATCCATGAGCGCGATATCATTCACCGCGATATTACTCCGGAAAATATCATTCTTCAGTTGCCTGGAGCAAAGACTCGGCGAGGAGTCATTCCCGCTTTGGGGTTGCCGGTGCTAATTGATTTTGGCTCTGTAAAAGAGGCTGCTAACCACTGGTTTTTAGCTTCAATGACGACGCGCGTTGGCAAAGTGGGCTACGCCCCTCCGGAACAGTTACAAACAGGGATGGCTTCGCCGAGCAGTGATCTTTACGCTCTGGCTGCTACTTGTCTAGTGCTACTGACAGGAAAAGAACCGCGCAAGTTACTCGATGGTGAAACCTTGACCTGGCGCTGGGAGGCCTGTGGTCATCTGCCGGAGGAATTGATTGCGATTCTCAGTCGAATGCTCGCAGTCTACCCTGGCGATCGCTATCACACAGCGAATGCCGTCTTAGAAGATTTGCAACCCTTGCTAGCATTTCAGGTAGATAAGCTGGAGCGAGATCCAGCGATCGCCCTTCCAGCACCTCCCCGAGCTAGCGCGATTCTCCCTGAGGCCATAACGCCGGAAGTCGATTTTGCAGCAGAACAATCGCCAGTCGCGTTCAAACCCACGCCATACTATCGACCCACCCGCCTGCGGCGCTGGCAATGGGGAGGGGCAGCAGTCGCCTTAGCCGTCCTTGGAGCCGCAATTCCAGTGATTTGGCGCTTGCTACTGCCCTTACCCGATTCCAGTGAAGAAGTTTGGGTTTCTGGAACACGGGTTCCTCGGTCAGAAGCTTCACGCATTATTGAATCGCAGGCCTCCCATAGTCGCGCTGCGCTTAAGCCGCGTTCAAATTCGCCGGAAAGGCTTGCGCCTCAAGTGTTGCAATTTGCCCCGAATCAAGTGATGACAACAGTGGCAGGTCGCCTAACCAGCGGACAAATCCAACCTTACACTTTACGAGCATCAGCCGGCCAAATCATAACCGTAACGCTCACTGGATCCGATGTTGCGATGAATTTGAATCGGTCTGACCAAACTCCGATTGACAGTACCGCCCTACAAACCCGTCGCTGGACTGGGCAGATCCCTACAGATGATGAATACAACATCCAAGTCAATGGGGTGGGAGACTATACTTTGGAAGTTGTGATGGCACCGCTAGTTCGCCCTAACCAGGAACAAACCGGACGCATCACCTTTACCAGGGGCAGCCGGAACACAACCGTAACTGGGCAACTAAGCCCAGATCAGGTACGCCGTTACCTGTTGCGGGCTAAGCAGGGACAGTTGCTGAGGCTTAAGCTCCTAGAGGGGCAGGTAAAACTAGATGCGATTGCTCCTTCTGGACAACGCCTTACCCCTGTGAGTAAGGTTCAGGGTGAATGGCAAGGTACCCTTCCCCAGGAAGGAGACTATGTGATTGAAGTATCGACGGATCGGGCAAGCGACTACGCTTTAGTCGTGGAGGTTTATTAAGAAAACGCTGGCCGTTTACCGATCTCACTGTGTGCTCTGGCAGACAGGTGACGACTGGCTTCTTTCTCTTGACGATTGGCTTCTTTCTCTTTAGGAAAGACGACAAAAACGATGGAACTAACCAACGATACTCCTCGGAAACGCAACATTGCCGAAGCTGGATGTCAATCACCTAATTCACCCCACCCCAGCCCTTTCTTCAGAGGAGAGGGAACAGAATCTGTTACTCCATCGATTACTCCCCTCAGATGCGCCAATCTGAAATCAACCGAATTGAACTCCCTAAGGGAGAGAAACCAGAGTCTATCGCCTCCGGCTCCCAATGAGAAAAGCAAGTAACCCTCACAGACATTGACATTCAAGAATGGGAACGAGGGCTTTCATCCTTTTGTCAAGCAATGCCCGGAAATGCTCAGAATGCTAGCTTAAGGGGTAGAACCTTTTTGCGGGGCTTTGTCCAAACAAGCGCGACTCTAAATTGTCTGGCCTACCCTGAGGGCAGGCCTCTGAAGTGTCTCTTTAGCCTTGCGAGCTAACTAGCTGGCAATATATTCACCAATCGATGCTTTACATTTGCGTAACTTGGTCAATGCTTCTCGCTCAATCTGGCGGACTCGTTCTCGACTGATATTGAGGCGATCGCCAATTTTTGCCAAGGTCAGAGCCTGCCCATCCTCTAAGCCAAAGCGAAGGTTTAACACCTCTTGCTGCTGCGGGGTCAGATTAGCCATTAAAGCTTCTAGGTCAGTTCGCAACGACGATTGGGTCGCAAATTCCTCAGGAGTAACGTTTGGATCTTCCAACAGATCTCCCAACTCCGTATCTTGATTATCCCCAACTCGCAGATCCAGCGATAATGGTAGGCGTGCTCGCTCAAGGCATTCTCGTACCTGAGCAGGACTTAAGTCCAACTCCGTCGCTAACTCAGCCATCGTAGCAGCTCGCCCCAGAGTCTGAGCTAGCTGGCGTTGAGCCTTCTTGATCTTATTCAGCTTCTCAGTAATGTGAATGGGCAACCGAATGGTGCGACCCTTCTCTGCGATCGCACGGGTAATAGCTTGTCGAATCCACCAATAAGCATAGGTACTAAAGCGGTATCCCTTCGTGGGGTCAAACTTTTCTACCCCACGCTGCATTCCAATGGTGCCCTCTTGAATCAAATCCAACAGGTCTACATTGCGCTTTGTGTACTTTTTAGCCACCGATACTACCAGGCGCAGGTTGGCTTCAACCATTCTGCGCTTTGCGTATTCGCCTTCGGCAATTACTTGCTCCAAGTCGGGTACTGACAATTGAGCCTGCTCAGCCCATTCAGACAAACTCGGCAACCGCCCTAGACGCTCTGCCAGTTCATCCCTAATTTGATTCAAAGCAACCTGCCGCTGCACTTGCTTACCAAACAGAATTTCTTGTTCATGGGTTAAAAGGGGAACACGGCCAATCTCACGAAGATAGGTGCGAACCGGATCAGTAGAGTTTTGCGAGGTTTTCATGACAATCGCGAGTAGCTAGACGTATCAAAGACCGGAAACCAGAAGCAATCTGACCATTTGGAGTGGTAGCTAGTGCAAGGTGCCCACCTAGAAACCTTCGGGACAACAGTTCAAAAACCGGGCGCTCCAAAGGCACTCCTAAAGCGGAAGATGCCACCAAAATTGAATCAGATGAGAAATACATGCATCGAAGTGTGTGGCACTAGAGAATGGAGCGACCCTAACCACAAGACAGTAAACGATCTCAACACCTTTTCCTTATGTTTTGACAAATGACGAGTTTACCTCTGCTCTCTCTTTAAGGATTGTAACATTTGTTAAGGTAAATGCTCAAATAAATTTTCCCGATCTGCTGCATCGAGATGCTCGTTTTCCTCCGCTACGGTTCTTTACAGTGTCTATACAATAAGCTGAATCCTTTGGGGTGAATGCATCTTAAGAAACAAAATGAGCCTTTCTGAGGGTGCTCTGATGCAAGGCATTCGCATCCAAAAGTCTGATGAACCGGTGCGCAATTTTAATATTTCTGCATGCAGCTTAGAAACGCCTTTAGTTCAGCCTGATTGCTAGACCAGATCTAGCTCTGACATGGCCTCGCGATTGCTCTAATCTGATGCCGATTGCCTCCTTCTTAACCGGCATTTGCAGGAAAACCCGCAAAATGTAACAAATTCTCATAAAAGAGCCTTCAGGCTCTCAGAGACTAGTTGTGACCAGGGACAAATCCAGCCAGTTCTAGTCGCTTTTGAGCGGCCTGTAGGGCCTCTTGGGGGCTGCTTTTTTGCAGAAGAACGGCTTCGATCGCCCGCCCTAGACTTTCAGATAAGCGGTTGTAGCCAGCAAACAGGGGGCGTGATCGACCAAACGCAGCCTGCTCTAAAAATATCTTCAGGGCGGGATGTTGTGCGACATAGCGTTGATAAATGGCCGATTGACGCGCTTTAAGATTCACGGGTAGATAACCGGTACCCATCGCCCACTGGGTTTGAAACGATTCACTCAAGACAAATTCCAAAAACTGGAGGGCTGCTTGCTGCTGAGTAGGATTAGTGCGTAACACAAAAAGATTTTCGCCGCCGATTACGGTTGCCCGTTGTTGGCCTTTGGGAATGGGTAACACACCGAAATCCACACCCGTTGCGGTCAGTTGGGCCAGGGTCCAGGGGCCTGAAAGTTGCATGGCCACCTTCCCAGCCAAAAACTTGTCCAGCTCGTACCCCCGTTCTGGTGCGGAGAGGATGGCTGACCCGTCCGTGAGCAAATCTTGCCAGAGTTGTAAGGCCGCGATCGCCCCAGGCTGATTGAGTTGAAGGGTCTCTGCCGCGTTAGTCGTTACACTGAGTTCTCCCCCTGCGCTCCAGAAAAAGGGCAACCAAGTGAATACAGACCATTCGCCTTTACCCAGGGGCAACAACAAGCCATAGTGATCAGGGCGACCATCATGATTCCAATCCTGGCTGAGTTGCCGAGCCACCCGACGCAAATCTTCCCAGGTTTTGGGTAATTCGGTAATTCCCGCTTGAGCGAATAGGCTAGGGCGGTAATAAATACCTACATTATTGGTGCCAAAGGGCACCGACCAGAGGTGCCCTTCTAGGGTCATGCTGCTGAGTAATGTCGGATCTAGTTCGGCTGCGATCCGCCCCTGCAACCATCCGTCGAGTGGGCAAAGGGCTTCCAAGTCTAGCAACCGGCCTGTCAGCGTGGGGGCATACCAGAGTAAGTCAGGTGGAGCGTGGCCAGCGATCGCGGCCAAAATTTTGGGAAGCTGCTGATCTGGCTGGCCAATGTAGCGTGCTTCTACCTGAATGTTAGGGTGAGTCTGGTTAAATTGCGCAACAAGTTGTTGCAACACCATTCGATTGGGGGGAGGGTTGACCCCATGCCACAAAGTCAAATGAGTCACCTCTGCCGGCGGGGGAGGTGTGCCGCCTTTAGATGACTGAACCGTGGGCCAATGGTCGGGTGTAATCAGGGTAGGGACAGCAGCCACTGCGCTCAATAGGCCGGAGCTTGCGGCGAGGCTGGGGGTTGCCAGTAGTAGCCACCCACTCAGAGTGCACCACAGCAGCAAAAGCCAGGCTTGAGTCCTTAAGTAGGACATGGAGCAAAGGAACCAATTCACTTTTAGAACCGTTTTGAGCAGAGATAAATGGTAGAACAATCGGCGGCTGGATAAACCTCAATCTTTTTGCCGTTGCCTCTAGACAATTCCATGTTACAAGCTGTAGTATTCAGGTGGTGTATTCTGGGCGTTGTCTTTTTTCCAGTAGTTTTTGCTCAAGCTTTGATCGCTGTTCTTATTGCCATGAAACGTTTTGTCTCAGCCATCCTTCCTGATTTAGTGCTGCGCTCAGTTGAGTGCCGGAGCTGCATTACAGCAGGATTATTGCGGAAAATCCATTGGCGGCAGGATCGGCTGGTGCAGTTCTGCTGCTACGGCAATTGCGTCATCACCGGGCTAGGAGTGAATGCTCTTTCCCTGCTCCCGATTTTTGAGATTCTACCAATTTGTGATCAGTTAATACAGAGTGGGAGGTATCGTCCTGGCACGCTACCGATATAGGCAACAAGACCTTGCGAGTTGACCAACCCCCGCTCTGGAATTCTGGAAGCGGGGGTTGTTGTTTTAGAGGCCCAAACGAATGTAAACCCAGATTCAGCAACACCCATTTTTCAAACCTTGGTGGTCGTGTTCTCAAAACTCACCCTTGATCGCGTATTGTCCTGCTTTTGCCGGGGGTTCACACAGTGGGGACAACATTGTCGCAGCCTGCGTTGCCTGCAATGGGCGTCAGGGCAATCGCACTCCTCAAGCGGCCAAGGTGCCGCTCAAGTCTTTACCCTAAGCCCCGATGTACCCAGCGGTTGCCTTTGCAGCACAGGTTTGGCTTGAAGGCTAAACGGTTGTGATCCGAATGGTTAAGCGATTCACCAATAGTGATTGGCGGCTTGGCTTCTCCTCTTTTCCATTTTTGGGAGATAATTCCATGTTAAAGCTAACGTATACCGATGCCGGGCTGCATCTGGAACGGGTGCCGACTCCTTTAGAAGTCATGGTAACGCTACGCGTCATGCTGGCCATGCGCACAAGGCAAACCCTTTATGCTGAGCCAGGACGTGCGGCATTTTTGTTACCTGTAGACGCTCCAGGGCTGAAGCAATTGGAAGCAACGTTGCGGTTAGAGCCAAGTCAGACGGTTGTGGTCGATCAGGTCGATGATGAATTTGTCGAAATTGGTCTGAGTGGCTATTGGCTGGCAGCCAGTGTTGATGCACACACTGGCATCTTCGTGACCGTTTTGTCAGAATGGGCAGAATATGTTGTTGCCAAGCTCTGGCAGACGACTCAAAGTCAGGTTCCACGGTAAGTGATCACTCGTAGCCGGGGTGATCGTTAGGTGCTATTCCCAATAGACCTGCGATCGCTCATGCAAGACTCGCCCGTATACCGCTTCGGTTTGCTGGGCCAACTTATCCCAACGAAAGCGAATCTCTAAATCGGCATAGGCGTTTTCAGTTAACTGGCGGGCAAAGTCAGGATCTTTCAATACTTTTAGAATGCCGCAGGCCAGAGAGTTGTGGTCGTTTGTGCGGGTAACGATTCCCGTTTTCTCGTGACGGACGACTTCGGGTAAGCCACCCGTATCGGAAACGACAACCGGTACACGGGCCGCAAAGCTCTCTAGAGCAACAATGCCAAAGGGTTCGTACAAGCTAGGGAAAACTGCACAATCGGCAATTGTTTGAAACTTGTCCAGATCTTCATCGGACATAAAGCCCGTGAAGTAGCATTTGTGCCAAATGCCAGAATCCCAGGCTTGCCGTTTTAAGGCATCGGTATTGCCACCGCCAATCAGCACTACCTTAACCTGTCCCTCCAGTTCCCAGATCACTTTAGGGGCGGCACTCAAGAGTACAGAAACGCCCTTTTCGTAGGTCATACGCCCCACGTAGTAGATAATTTTTTCGTCGTCGTGCGCAAAACAACGACGAAACCCCTGGGCATCAAAGTGGGGACGGAGTTGTTTCTTTTCTGGGCGAATGCCATTGTAGACGACATCAATTTTGTCCCAAGGGGCGTGAAAGATCCGCTCTACTTCGAGACGCATGTAATTTGTACACACGATAATGCGCCAGGCTTCTGCTGTGAGGGCGCATTCTTTGCGATGAATGTGGCGCTGGGAGTCGGAGTGAATCCCGTTGCAGCGCCCATGCTCTGTGGCATGGATGGTCGCTACCAGTGGAATTTTGAAGGTGTGCTTGAGGGCGATCGCAGCATCAGCAACCAACCAGTCATGGGCATGAATCATATCAAATGCCCCTTCCTCTGTAATCAACTTGCCGCCGTGCCGCCCCATGCTTTCATTCATGTTGGCGATCCAGTGAAAAAAGTCATGACTGTGCCCCACATGCACGCGATGAATGTGTATGCCATCGACCACCTCGTAACGGGGAGCATGGCCAAACTCAACCGTCACCAGGTGAACTTCATGCCCTCGCAGAATCAACTCAGGATATAGCTCTGCAACATGTCGAGAGATGCCCCCTACAATGCGGGGGGGAAATTCCCAACTCAGCACGAGGATTTTCATCGACAGTGGTTCAATCTCAAAAAGGTTGCTTTCAATTTACTGGGGGTCTGGTGAGCAAATTTAGAATACCAGGGCCTTGGATGTGAAGAGATCGAGAAGAAACTGAGGAGCAGAAACTGAAACCAACCCCATTGAGACTAGTATGCGCCTTTGTTTGCCCGATCTTCTCCAAAAGCCTATGAAGAATTCATCATAGAGTAATCGGCGGGATAAATGCTCCGACTGCTGGCGAACAGTGGCGGTCGCTGTTTTCACCCAGCCGGTGTGGTTGGCTGCCGAGAAGCAGATTAACCTACACTGAGCAAAAAGGGAGAGCGGCAAAGTGGGTGTAACGGATTTTCACAAAACCCCTGGTTTTTCACCAATATCTCTATCAATTAGGGATACCCTTAACTTATCAGAAGGGAAGGTTTTTAGTTTAGAGGAGCGCTGAAAAGGAATCTGCGGTTGCTTGAGTCTCGCATGGGTTCCCCTGACCCTGGGCTAAGCGTCGATCTGTTTTCTGGAAATGCCCTCTGGTCTATACCGGAAACGCTGAATCAGAGGTTGCGATTCACTCACATTGCGCTTCTGTCTGTTGGTATCTACCCAAATTCTTGTGTTATCTCTTCCTTTTTTGCTAGCTACAGATGGCTCCGAAACAGCCCGTGTTGCCCAAACATGGCTCTATACGATCGCCCATCCGCTGGTGACACCGAATCCAGCGGCTCCTGCTGTTGTTGTGCTGGCTGTGCAACCGACTCGTTCGCGGTTGCAAGCTAGTTTTTCAAGGGATAGCTCCCTGTTAGCCAAACCGACCACTAAAGCGGGGATCGCCAGTGAGCCAGTTATCACCCCCGAACAATTGGCCCAGTTACAAGCCGAATATCCGACGCCCTTCCCAGTTGAGTATCGCTGGCAGCAGGGGCGACCCGCTACGGAAATTCTCAACTGCGCCCGTTCTATCGGAGCTGGTCTGATTGCCCTGGGAAGTGGCACCAAAAGAACTGGACGTGATCGCCTCCTGGGCAGTGTGGCAGCGGTTATCGCCCGTTATGCCCCCTGTAGTGTGCTGATTGCCCGTCAATCTCAGCCGATTGCAGGCTCACCTTTAGGACATTTGTTGCTCTTGCTTAATCATGCCGCTACGACCCAGCGGGCGATCGCTCTATTGCATCAGCTTGTTCCGGCTGGGGTTCACACAGTGACTCTGTTGCGAGTGCAGTTACCTGTCAATGCCGGCTATCTGTTTGGGCCTTTTGCAAACCCTAACCCAAGCTGGCAACTCAATCAATCCCTGCAAGCGGCCCAGAAAGAACAGGGAGAGCATTTGCTGCAACAAGCCAAGGCGCTGATTTTAAAGGCTCATCCCCAACTAGAGGTACAAACAGCATTGCATGTTGGGGAAGCCGGACCAGTCGTTTGTGAAGTGGCACAGCAACTCTCAATTAGCCTGATTGTGTTAACCAGCGCGGGCGATCGCCAATCACTCCTAAAGCCGCTACAAAACCTCCGACAACCACAATCTTCTCCCCGCCCCTTGCGAAATACACGACTTGGCCCAGTAGAAGACTATATTATCCATCACGCTTCCTGCCCTGTTTTATTGCATCGTCCAGGAGTACCCCAAGCGCCGATACACCGGATAAGTGGAAAATAATTGTTTATATGCTTAAGTATTGTGAGCAAAGTTCCACTAACATCTTGCCCCTGGGATAAGTCTTTGGCGGCAACGCCAAGATGTGATGCAGTTAGTGACTAGCCATTGCCTATATCCCTTTCTGAAATCCATACTGAATACGTTGAATGTCTCAAATTCCTCGCTCCCAGATTTCTAACGATGAAGCACCGGCCCTAGGGATGCCCCTGCAACTACTCTTGTTTGTGAACAATCGGCCTAGTACTCAAGAGCGGGTTAGGCAGGTGATTGCCTGCCTGGATAGCTATCAAGAGGAGTATGCGTTCGAGTTACAGATTATTGATGTGAGTGAACAACCATATCTGGCAGAGTATTACCGCCTGGTTGCCACACCAGCATTGATCAAAATTCACCCAGAACCACGCCATACCCTAGCAGGGAGCGATTTGGTCAAGCAATTGCAGCATTGGTGGAGCCTTTGGCGACAAACCGCCGATGAGTATGTGAACGATGCGACCGTTGCCGAAGCTTTTAGTGAGATGACGCCAGCCAAGGAGTCACCGAGAGATCAAGAGGAGGTGCCCAACAATCACCCCGGCTCTGACGCTCAAGCAAGAATAAATGCGGCGGCCAAGTCCCGACTTACCTCTAGAAACCCAGCATCACTTAGGTTGACGGCTCCATTTACCAATCAATCTTTGGTGCGTTCGGCAGAAATCATTCAACTTTCGGACGAGATTTTTCGCATTAAAAAAGAAAAAGAAGAATTGGAAAACCAACTGAAATTTAAAGATCAGATTATTGCGATGCTGGCCCACGATTTGCGCAACCCAATTACCGCGGCCTCCCTCGCCCTGGAAACGCTAGAAATGGGGCATAACCCTAGTAAGGGCTGGAGTCAGGGATTGGCCCCAACTCAGATTAGTCAATTGTTAAACCATGCCCGTAACCAAATTAAGGCTATTGACCGAATGATTACCGACATTCTGTCACGCATGCAGATACAGCCCCAAAGGCTAGATCTACGACAACTTTGCGTTGAAGTGCTGGATGGAATGGGCGATCGCTTCACCGCCAAATCGCTTCACATTGTGCGGGATATTCCCTCTGATTTGCCACCCGTGCTGGCAGACCCTGAACGGATCCGTCAGGTGTTGATCAATCTGCTGGATAATGCGATCAAGTATACCCCTGACCATGGCAAACTGTTGATTTCAGCCCTTCATCGTAAAACGCAGGAAGTACAGGTGAGTGTGAGCGATGATGGGCCTGGCATTCCCTCGGATGCGCAAGACCGCATTTTTGACGATCGCTTTCGCCTGCAACGGGATGCTGATAAGGAAGGCTATGGGATTGGACTGGCACTTTGTCGCCGCATTGTTCAGGCTCACTGTGGCAGAATTTGGGTTGATTCGACGCCGGGGCAGGGCAGTTGCTTTCACTTTACGCTCCCTGCCGTGAAAGAATAGCGATCGCAGTGGAGCAGCAGGATGAAAAATCAGTGGGCAATTGGGGTCAATACGCTTCTCTGGGGCAGTTCCACCCTGGTTGGAATCGGACTGGCTCCCCTAGCTAGGGCTGTAGAACTGATTCCCCTTCCGACAGCACCCTTACCTGCGATCAAACAACCCGATTGGCCACGCCCAATAGACCTAGTCCCCCGCTTAGAAATTCGTTTAAGTCAGCGACAAGTCACCTTACTGCAAGGCGAGACGGCTATCAAAACCTACCCGATCGCCGTTGGGCGAGACGGCTGGGAGACCCCGACAGGTCACTACACCGTGCAGCAAATGCTCAAAGATCCAGCCTGGGTCAACCCCCTGAAGCCAGGGATTGTGATTCCAGGGGGTGATCCCGAAAATCCTCTCGGTCGCTATTGGATTGGGTTTTGGAGCGATGGCAAAAATTGGATTGGCTTTCACGGTACCCCAAACCCGCACTCCGTTGGCACCGCCGCCTCCCATGGTTGCATTCGGATGTATAACCAAGATATTGAGGAACTCTTTGCCCTGGTTAGCTTAGGCACTCAGGTGATTGTCAAACCCTAATACCCCTATGCGGAATTCAAAGTTCAAAGTAAAACAGGCTTAGCGCATCTGGATTGCAAGCGGCTTAAACTGTTGTCCAATTTCTGCTGTAGTGTACTAGAGAAAGGGAGTTCCCCTCGTTTCTACAGATTCAGTCATGGTCTCTCTTCTTCCCTCATCTGAATGGCGCGTCTTTAGCTGGATTGAGGAGTTTGTCTCTCAATACGGCATTTCGCCGACGCTGCGAGAAATTCAGCAGGGGTTAGGGTATCGCTCAACAGCAGCGATTCGGCCACGGGTTGAGGCCCTAGCTAATAAGGGGTTTATTAGCCGCATACCCGGCAAAACTCGGACGATTCGAGTGCTGAAGTCTAGCCGTAGTATTCCCTTACTGGGCCTGATTGTGGCCCATAGCCTGGTGGAAACTTTTCCAGAGAAAGATATCCAGCACCTAGAGTTATCTCTATTTCCTAAGTTTGCGCCCCTCTCCAATCATGAACTCTCGCAATACTTTGCCCTGAGGGTTAGCGGCGACAGCATGATTAATGCCCACATTGATCACAACGACGTTGTCATTTTGCGGCGTGAAAGCAATCCCAACGCTATCCGTAATGGCATGATTGTGGCGGCCAGGGTGGAGGGTGCCACGACCCTTAAATACCTGCATCGCAATGGCAAAACCATTATTTTGCAACCCGCTAACCCTACCTACAAAGCCACGATGATTAACACGGCCCATCAGGAAGTCGAGATTCAGGGATTTTTTGTGGGGTTGATGCGCGGCATTGTTTAAACTTGCTAGTAGACTAAGGTACTTGTCTGGCTACCCTCACCCTCACCCCGCTCCTAGAGTGGGAGAGAAGCTTCAATCCGGCTAAGGTTAGGCTGAGAGATAGGGATTTTCCCTGGCTAGGGGCGCAGTATCCGTATTTTTCTTTTTGCCCAACTATCCCAACATGTTTGCGTGGCTTTAAAAGCAAGCTGGCTCTCGCAAAAATTTTGAGAACACATACCCGTCTTGACCATTTTCCAGGCGGACTTTTGACCAGTTGCCCTGGGGTGCCAGCAACATCACTAATGTGGCATTGGGTAAAGCCTGAATGATTGGGCCGTTGGGCGATCGCCGCAGGTTGACACGTGTATCTTTCGGATCAACCACTTCATAAACTAATCGATAAAGAAAGCGGCGAAACACATAGACTGTTTGATTTTGGTACCGCACCGACAGCCAGCCAGGGGATGAGGGAGGTGTTTCGGGGTAGGTATCGGTTACTTGGGTTCCATTGGCCACCGTTCGCAGGATCCGGCCATTGGGGGATTGCCGCAGGTGCACTTTGGTATCGTTTAGGTCAAAGACCCGATAGCCAAAGCAACGCTCTTCCATTGAGAAGCGTGCGTCTGCTACGGTGGGGTGCAGACTGGCAAGCAAAACGGCAGAAATGACAAGAGGAAGGCGCGATCGCCACAAGCATGGTTTCATCTCAAAATTCTCCAACCGGTACGTCAAGAGGGATTGCTTTGGTCAAAACGCTGAGGGCAAAGCCCAGCTCCTAAACGTCGATGCTGGGTCAGCGGTCTGACTCCCAGTCACCACGTTTCTGACGGCGCGCTGTAAGCGTTCACATTGGTTTGTTAGATACCGAAACAGACAAAAGGAGTGTGAACCCCTAAACCTTGCTTCAAAAAAAGTTTGGATCATTCTCGAAAGCCGAGAAGCAACTTTATGCAATCCACACAAACGCCTAAGCCATGCTCTCAGGGTATCCAGCCAATCTAGAGAATGGCCAGGGTGCTGTCAATTTTTGATTAGTGAGCAGAGCCACAACCCAAATCAACCCCATGATGGCAGCTTTAGCCCATGAGTCGTGCCTTTGATGTTGCTGAATAGGAATAGGAATCACCCGATTCACCCGCTCTTTGGCCCTCTTCCTTTAGGAGGGAGAACAACATCTCTAGCACCCTTCCACCTTCCATTGGAAAAGGGTGGGGAATGAGGGCCAGGCATCCCTTCCTGAAGCGATGCCTGCTTTTTAAGAGAGAAAAGGCCAGGGGAATGCTCGTCTCTCTGTGGGGGAGAGGTACCCTTTGCGCATTGATTTTGGGCGTTGCTGAAAAGCAAGATGAATTGCAACGAAGTTTCAAGCATCCATCACCTTTTTCATCCCCAGATTCAGCAATGCCAATTGATTTTTGTATGACAGATCTAAGAAGCTAGGGCAAAGCGCCGGGGCGAGAGCGACTCTATTAGAGGATCGAGATTTCCCGAAGCGTGAGCGGCAAATCGGCGAGCCAAAGCTGGCGCGATCGCTAGGGGACTGCTAAAGCCTGTAAACAGAAACACCCCTTCGATGCCAGGAACCGCGCCAACTAACGGTAAATGGTCAGCGCTATAGACAACATGGCAGCAGTGCCAAGTTCCCGGTAAGTCGGCCAGAGCCGGAAGAATTTGTCGCACCCCCTCGCGAATCATCGCCTCACTTTTCGCCGCGTCAGGACGAGATCCTAAATCTGTTAGCGCCCGGCTTAGCTGCCCTAAACGCAAGCGCCCATCCAGCAACTGAATGGCTCCTGCATCTAAAATCGGGCTAGCTGGTTCATGCCCCGGCTCGTCCCAAAGAGCGTCCATTTCTAAACGACTGGCCGCATCCTCTAATTGATAGCGCTTTAAATCTGCCGGGCTGACCATGGTGCGCAGTTGTAGGTCTAGGATAGGGGCCGTTTCAATGATTTCAGCCTGGGTAAAGTACAGCCGGATAGGGATGCCGGCAGCCTTCAGGAGTGACCGGCTAGAGGCCCCAGCACAGATCACCACATTTGCGGCGGTCAGATCTGTTTGACCACAAACGACTCCTGTTACTTGCATCTGCGAGCCTCGCCGCAAACCTGTGACTTGGCCCTGGTATGTGTGGCCACCTTGCCGGTGAAAGGCTTGCAGGTATGCCTGGGTCGTGCGTTCTGGATCGATATGCCCATGCCGCACGGTGAGTGCCGCTGCGATCGCCGCTCGATTGAGCAGTGGCTCCAGTTCTACCGCATCCGTTGCTGAGATCAACTGGGGCGCAGTTGCAAACTGGGCATAAGATGAGACAATCTGATGAATGGCCTCCCCCGGAGCAATGGTTAACAGCAAGTCAATCTCACGAAACTGGGTTTCTCCGTCAAGTTCATCGGCCAGGCTGGTATAAATCAGCGCCCCTTCATGGCAAATTTGTCGGGTTAACTCGGTTGTTCCTGCCCAAAACGATAACCCTCCATAGCTATAGCGCGTGGCTCCCTGCAAATGCCGATATTGCTCGACCAACAGCACCTTAAACCCTTGTTTGCTCAGCTCATAGCCGAGAGTTGCGCCCACAAAGCCTGCGCCCACTACGATCCAGTCATAAATGTCTGTCATACTCGATTTTGGCGCTTCCCTTTTATCTGTACTCTGAATCAATCTATCTCACATCGCCAGAAACATGCCTAAGGGGATGAATCCTGCAAAATCCAGTGCGTAATGAGCATATCCCAGTCTCGCAAACGTGCCCTCATCCTCCTTCTCCCCAAAGGAGCCAAAAAAGGGCTGCTAGGTTCAAAAGTCTCTCTCGTCTTGGTTCTCAGGATGCACGGGTGAGGGATGCCATTGGAAATGAACCCAGTACTCTAAAATCAAAGGTCAATTCCCTTTTGGGAGAGGGACTTTGAGATGACTCGGCCCCTTCTCTCAGGTTGGGAAAAGGGACTGGGGGATGAGGGCCTGAAAAAGTGACATGTTCTCAGATGCATCCGTTCGTGATGGCCCTAAAAAGCAGGGCGCTTTTCAGCTTGAAAAAGGCAGAGACCGGGATGATTTTGTAACAATAAAGTTATCTTTTTTCAGTCCTTCATTGCCTCAAAAGCGGCTATCTTCTTTATCTGTCAGGGCAAAGTTTTGTATCGTCTATTCTTTTTTATCGTGTTTTTGTAAAGGCATATTCACAGTTTTAGATTACTGAAGTCTCTATCCTGTTGCAAAAGTTTTCGGTCTTGGGTGGGTGCGTAAACTTTGGTGTCTTTTGCTGTTGCGATCGCCCTCTATTTGTTAGTCTGCCAATATTGAGACAATGAGTAGCCGGTTGAGTGACCCAATCACTCCAATGCATTTTTGCTTTAGGTCTAGGCGCTGTTGTTGTCCTTTGAGGAAACGTCTGCCTAGTAGTGCTTCTGGCTTTAGGGTTAGGTTTTGCTTCTTGACCTGATGAAAAGAGCGAACATTGTCTACCGAACTTGGTCTACCGAACTTGAATCTGTTAAGAGAAAGCGAAGAGAAAGCCCTATGCAGCATTTTGCCGCCCAATGGATTGATGAATGGTGTCAGCAAAGCGGTTGGACTGACTGGTTTGTTGAGTGTTCCCAGTATTGGGCTTTCCCACCAAATTCGGTAATGCCGTTGCCCATTCCTAAGCAAGTTTTGCAAGCGATTAAGGCCGAAAAGGGCCTCTGTTACGAGGAAAAAATCTGGGTTTTCTCGGCACTGTTGAGTGGGGTATTGGCTGTCATTTTCACCTGTTTAATGGTTTCGCCTATGCCACTAGTTGCGGCGTTTACCTACTGTGCCATTACCTTTGCACGAATGGAAGATGAAATTCTTGAACCCCCTCCTTTTGTGACTGAGTAACTATGGTGACTGAGTAAACAGGCCAAGTCCATCTGAAAGTTTGGCGTTTTCCGATAGGCAAGCCTTTTGTTTTGGACTTGGGTAAGGTTTGAGCAGTTCAACTTGCTCGATGTAGCGTGTACAGTCCCTCTTCGGCCTTGATGGTGAGGAAGGGGGGCTTTTTTTGGGCGTTAGAGGCTCCAAATTTTATAAGTTGGTAGGGTAACAGCGTTTTTTCTGGAGGCGACACCCTTCAGGGAAAACTCAAAGTAGAATAAACACTCCTGTCGTGTGAAATGAACGCTCCTTTGGGTTGATAAGCGAATGGTCACAGCAAAATCTGCTCTTGAGTTTCAGTACCAACCTCTGTATAAGAATAACCAAATCATCTGCGGCAGCGGGCAGACCGCCGTCGTCACTGGTTGGACGATCAAACAGGCGATCGCAAAGCATCTAGAGGAGTCAGAATTTGCTGCGATTGGTCAACTTTACAGCCCTACCCGCGGCCTGAGCTTTTTGATTCGTAACTTGCTGGCAAACCCCCATGTCCGTTATTTGGTGGTGATGAATGGCACCCGCGAAGACCGCACAGCAGGGGCTAGCCAATGTTTGTTAGATTTTTTTCATCACGGTTTTACCCTGGGTGTGAGTGATACAGGCCAACCCTGTTGGGTTGTGAATTCGGCGGTAACGGGGTATATCGATGGTGATATTCCAGGGGAGATCTTGGAGCAACTACGAGCCGCGATCACCTGTTACGAAGTCAGTTCTAGCCGGGAGGCCGTGCAACAGGTAAAAGCACTGGCCCAGCGATCGCCACTCCCCGTCTGGGGCACCCCCCAAGTCAGCCTGCCCCGCTCCCAACCCCAACCCACCGTACTACCTGGCCCACGCTACGGGCACCGGATTGAGGGGCGCACCATTGCCGAAACCTGGGTCAAAATTATCCATCGCATTAAAACGACCGGTGCAATTCGGCCTAATGCCTATGATGGGCAGTGGCAAGAGTTGATTGACCTAGTAGCCGTCATCACCGCAGAACCAGAAGGCTTCTATTTCCCCGAACCCAACTACCTGCCTGTGGAGCGGCCCTTTTTACAGCAATACATCAGCCAAATGCTGGATGATGCTCCATCGCAGGAAGGGGTGAAATACACCTATGGGCAGCGGCTACGCTCCTGGTTTCAGCGGGATCAGGTCAAACAAGTCATCCACAAACTCACAGCGGATCCCAACTCTGCTAGAGCCGTGCTCTCCCTCTGGGATGTGCAGAGTGATGCCGACGGAGAAAACCCGCCCTGCCTCAATCATATCTGGGTGAGAATTGTTGATCGCGCCTTGTCCCTAACAGCAACCTTTCGTAGCAATGACATGTTTTCTGCCTGGGTAGCTAACGCGATTGGGCTACGGGCCTTGCAGCAACACATTTGCGACAAAGTTGAGGAACGTTCTGGCCAACCACTGACCCTCGGGCCACTCATCACCGTGAGCCAAAGTGCCCACATTTACGACGATTGCTGGGAAGCGAGCGATCGCATCATTGCCGAACACTACCCCAAAATTTGCCAGCAGCGCGACTACACCGACCCCTCCGGTAGTTTTGTGATTACCATCCAAGACGGCGAAATTCTTGTAGAGCACCTGACACCTGGCTCAGGAGAAGTCGTGCATTGCTACGCAGGCAAAACCGCCCCACAACTCTACCAACAGATTGCAGCCGCCTGTCCCGCCCTCCAGATTGACCATGCTCTTTACCTCGGTTCCGAATTGCAAAAAGCCGAAATTAGCCTGAACACCCCTGGGCTAACCTACGAGCAAGATCAACCCCTGCGCTTGCCAGCGTAAAAAGGAACAGGGCCAGCCAGTAATTCTATTGATTTACACAGAAGATCCGCTAGATACTCAACAGAACCTTCAGCGCTGCGGGGCTTCTGCCAGCCCAACTTGCAACTCCTGCGACCCGCTCACCACATACCCAACATCCAAAAGGGTCTGACATCCCAGAAACCCCCAGAAACCTGAGGCCATCTCTCTGCGCCCTCCGTGGCTCCGTGGTAAAAGATTCGATAAAACCGCCTTCTTAAGCAAGGCAGCGCAAAAATGCCTGCGCCTCTGGATGGGCCGATTGCTGAAACGCTGCCGGGGTTCCCAGAAATACCAGCTTGCCCCCCTGCATTAACCCAATCCGCGAAGCGAGCACTAGGGCTTCTTGAATATCGTGGGTGACAAAAATGATGGTTTTACCAAGGCGTTGCTGCAACTGGCGCAGTTCTTGTTGCAAATCGAGGCGAGTAATGGGGTCAAGGGCACCAAAGGGTTCATCCATCAACAAAATCAGTGGATCAGCAGCTAAAGCCCTAGCAACTCCAACCCGCTGCCGTTGGCCGCCTGAGAGTTGGGCTGGGTAGCAATCGCGAAATCGCCCCGGATCTAGCCCCACTAGTTCGAGTAGTTCCACCACCCGCTGGTCAATTTTAGTCGCATCCCAACCTTGTAGAGCTGGCACCAAGCCCACATTCCGGGCAATCGTGAAATGAGGAAACAACCCAATTTCCTGAATCACATAACCAACCTGTCGTCGCAGTTGAATTTTATCCCAGGCACAAGTACTCTTGCCTGAGACCAGAACCTGCCCTCGCGTCGGGGTAATTAAGCGATTAATCAACTTCATCGTGGTAGTTTTGCCAGAGCCACTCCGCCCCAACAAGACCAAAAATTCCCCCGCTCCAACCTCAAAGCTAAGGTCATCCAGCAGCACTCGCCCACCGGCATCAAAGCCGACATGGTCAAAGCAAATCTCAGGCAGAGGAAGAGAGGGCACCATTCACCTAAATCATCAGACGCTCGAGCGCATGGGTATCGGGAATACGGAGAACATCGCGATCGCGCACAATTAAGCTTTTCTTCTCTAACTTGCTCAGTACCCGCGTCACCGTTTCACGCGCCAAACCACTCAAGCTGCTCAGCTCCCGATGAGGCAAATTGGGAATCTCAGTCCCGTGATCACTTTTCTTCCCTTGACCATCGGCTAAAAACAGCAAAATATCAGCAACCCGCGACGTACTATCAGACTCTCTCAAGCGCAACCGCCGATTTACCTGACGCAACCGTCGCGCCATCAACTTCGCCAGTCGAATTCCCGATTCAGGCTCCGTATTGAGCAAATTCACAAAATCTTGGGCCGGCATATTGCCAATCACCGTTGGAGCCAGTGTAATCACATCTGTTGACCGCGGCACCTCGTCCAGGGGAGCCATCTCACCAAATAACTCCCCCTTACCCAGAATATTGAGCGTTACTTCTTTCCCATCCAGATTGTAGGTACGAATCTTAACCCACCCACTGAGGATAAAGTAAACAGAGCTACCCCAGTCATTTTCTAACAGAATCACCTGGTTCGCTGGGTGACTCCGCATCACAACGTGGGAAGTCGCCTTTTCGACAATAGATTCTGGCAAGCCCTGGAAAAACGGGGCAGAACGAATTGATAAGTCGGCAATTTCCCTTGAATTAAAGCGATCGTCCATGCGGTTGACTTAGCGTAATTCCCCAGATGAAGCTAAAATATCACAATGCATCCGTATTGAACGAGCAATTTTACCTATCCATTCAGTTTAGGAGTCCACCCATCTAACCGAAAACACCGATACCCTTAAAGGCTCTAACAATCTGAATCTGCTTTTGCAAAATTTTGCAAAAAGTAACCCAATTATCTTCAGATCAAACAGGCGCATATACCGAATCAGGTAAATGTATAAAAGACATCAGATAAATTGAGAAACCCAGACAACTTTTAAGGAGTAAAACTTAGATTTCTTTCCTTCTCTCTCAGTTATTATTTTATTAAGCTCTAAGTACTTAGGTGATCATACAGGATTTTAGAGATGTGCTTAAAGATCCTGGTCAGACCGTTGAGGTAAAGGAGTGGCAAACCTCGCGAAAACATATTGCAGAGATCGGGAGATTGATGCCAGCAGATTGCAGCATGAATCTTGGTACGCTGGCGGAGTGCGTCATCGCGCCCTGATAAATCGCACCCTGATAAAAAGTAAACTTTAGGTATAAATTCGCTCTAGATACAAATCTACTCTGAAGGTTAGACATTCAGCTTCACAGTCAGAGTAACAGGCTTTGAGTGACTTTTGGCCTCGTGTTGAGTGATGTCTGCAAAGGAAGTGCCTCTGTGGGTAGGGTTTGTTATTCGTTGAGAGCTTAACCCGCTTACTTTTGCAAACCAGTTCTGTTAAGGGATCTTTGCTTTTCTAGTAATCTTTTGGTCAAAGAAATGAAGACAGCATCGTGAGGGCTTCACCCTATCAATATTTTTTGCTCTGGTCTGACCCATTCTCTGGCCTGGCTATCAAGGTCAAGAACCTCAAGCAACCCCAGAGAAATTCGTTCTCATTGAGCAGATTCAAAAGTAAAATTAATCGTTCCGACCGGGAAACCTGGGGTATACCGGAGAGTATCAAGATTCTCCGTAGTCAACCCAATTGATAGCTGTCAAGGGGTTCATCGTGACATTTCAACAGGATCAAATTCAAGCTCTCATCACTGAGATTGATGGCGTTTTGCAAAAGACCACTCCACGTCTACCGTGGGTGATGTCTGGTGAGGCCACCCAGCAACGGCAAACTCTTGAGCGGATTCGCAACTTTTTGATCGATTTACAGCAGGGAGTTGGTGGTGCCCCCGTCGATATGCGCTCCAGTTTGATGGCCTACGATATTTCCTATCAGCCATCTCAGGCAGAGTTAGGCACGAGCCAAAGTTTTGTTGATGCCCCTGTTGATGCATCGGCCCAGCAGCTCCTACAGCTTTTGACTCAGGAAATCGCAACCTTACGAGCCGATTTATTGCAACCGCTTCAAGCAGAAATGGAGACTCTGCGACAACAACGGCAGTTGTTGCTTCAAGAAATCCAACAGCTAAAAAGACAGCAACCCGCCTATCTGCCACCCCAGGGAGAACAGACCCGTCAACTCGCTGTGGAAATTGTGCAAGTGTTGATGACTCGGCTACAAGAAACCTTGCCCTATCAGATTGCTCAAGGCTTACAGGCGCTTCCAGAGGCTAACCGGTTTGATTTGCCACCCGACTATCAGGCATCCCAGCAGATCCGGGCGATTCAGGCCCAATCTGATGAGTTGTTAGTCAATCTAGATACAACCATTCGGATTGTGTTTGAGTCGTTGCAGCGAGATATTCAGGCCTATCAGGCCTCTTTGTCTCAGGGCATTGAACAAATGCATACCTTGGGGCAGCAGGGAGAGATGATGTTTTCTGCCTTGGTGAGTCATCTGGCTCAGCAAATTGGGCGAGAAGCTTCCTCCTATTTGCAATCGGCTAACCCGCGAACAGAGGCGAAGCCTGCGAGCACCTTGCCCCCTTCGCTAACGGTTGCTCCAGTAACGCAATCCACGCCATCCTCTCCCGCTGCAACCCCGCCAACTCTAGGACTGCCCTACCCAGGAGTTGAGCTCCCCCCTCCTGCTGCACCTGCCCCAACTATAGATGGAGTAGATGGAGCTATTGATCAGTGGCTAACAAATCTTAGGGAAGAACCGGAGGGTATTGCCGGTGACGGTTCTTTACCCCAAGTTAATCTAGATGGCGTGGATTTGGCGTCCGTCGAAGCAGCGGAAATTGATCATTTCTTGGAGCAATCCAGTCAACTGACTCCAGGGCAGGTAACCGATCCACTGCTAGAAGATACGAAGGATATTGATGCGGCGCTGCAATTATTGGAGGAACTGAGTCATGGTGTGGCTCAACCGAGTGACTTGGCCCAGGCCGATGCTGTTATTGATCAAGTGTTGGGCATTGAAGGGAGTTCAGCTAGTCCAATGACTTCTCCTCTCTATGCAGAGGTAGACGATTTGTATCAGAGTATGTTTGGTGGTGACAGCTCTGTGACTGACGAGGGGGGGCCTGCTCGTGACACTCCGACGGATTTTGCCGCTGATGCGTTAGTGGTTTCGCCTCCGCCACTGTCAGCGCCTTTTGTTGAAGAGGCAGTTGGTCATACTCTGCTAGATGTTGACCCAACGGCAGGCTGGGAACTAGGACCGGTGGGAACGGATGGCGTTACGTCAATCGCTATGGAGCCGTCGGTTTCGTTTCCTTTGCCGGAGGTGGCGGAAACGACGACTGACGTCACCCCCGATCGAAGTGGTGACTTGACAGACGTTGACCCGACGGCAGGCTGGGAGTTAGGGCCGGTGGAAACCAATGCAGAAAATCCGGCTGTTGTAGAGACCACGCTGGCAGTGCCCTTGCTCTCTGGGGAAGAGGCGGATGCTTCCCTGGGGATGCTGCCACTGCCGGAACCAGAGTCTACCCCTGCCGCCGCTCCGCTGCTCAGTTTGAGTGAGGGGGGGGCGATCGATGAAATTAATGCCTTAACCGATTTGTTGGACGATTTCACAGTTCCGGATGATTTAGCAACGCCTCGTATTCCCCACCCCACCAGTGGTTTGGGGTTGGATGCCTCACAGACAGTGGATAGTCTCTCTGTTCCAAATCGTGACATTTCTGGGATTGGGGATGATACCTATATTCTTGCTTCACCGGAGGAAGTTTTGCTACCAGAGTCTTTACCGTCAGAAACTAGCAGTCGTTTCTGGTTGGATGAGGCAACTTTGAGTGAGTTGAGTGAGGATCTTTCTAATCTTGAAGCTGGCTTTTCAGATAGTGGAGTGCCACCATTGACCTTTGAGGAAACTACGGGCTTTGGTATTTTTGGCTCTGCACCAGAGTCTGTATCGACTCCCGATGTACTAGAGGTGCAAGATGCTACCCCAATGATAGATATCCCTGGTGTGGATAGTCTTGCTGCTTTTGGACAAGAGTTTTTAGCCGCAACAGAGCCACCTTCAGAGGGGTTGACCCCATTAGCAGCAGAGTCTTTTGAAGAGCCTGCCATTGCTGCCGTTGAGCCACTGCCAGAGTCACCCTCAATTGACGATTTGTTTGGAGATTTTGGCGGGGCGGATACGATATCGGAGCAGTTGGCTGAAGCTTCAGTGTCACCGGTGCTCGATGACTTTTTGGAAGATTTTAGCTCACCGGATACAGCGCCAGCAGCATCGGCTGCGGTGCCGATGTTAGATGAGTTTTTGGGCGATTTTGGGACGCTTTCCACTCCAACTGTTGTTCCTCCAGTCGCTCCCAGTTTGGATGATTTCTCCCAGGATGTTGACTCAGGCCCAGGATTGAACCTGCCTACTGGAGCAGGTTCCGAATTCACTTTAGAGGGGATGGATGATTTGTTTGCAGATGTTCCTTCTGTGGCGGCGACTCCTGTGCCACCTCCGGCGACAGCAACCCCATCGGCTCCTTCGACCTTTGGCCTAGGGGGGATTGATGATTTGTTTGCAGCAGTGCCGCCGACTATGGCGACTCCGATTACTCCTCCTGGTATGGTGGAGTCTACTTCTGGCGCTGCAACAGAGGGGGAGGGGGTAGCCTTTACCTTAGAAGGAATGCATGACCTGTTTGGTGACGCGCCAGCCAGTCCTGGGTCAACTAGTTCTTTGGAAGAAGTCATGCTGACTGAAGATGTGGCTTTTCTGCCAGCAGAACCGACGATGTTGACAACTCCTGAGTTGTTGGATAAGCAACTCTTACCCTCAACTCTGGAGGCAGAAAAGGTTGCTTTTACGTTGGAGGAAATTGAGGGAATTTTTACGGAGGTAGAAGTACCGATTACGGCGATCGCTCAGCCCCTATCAGACTCAGCGACCTCAGCTTTTAGCCTGGAAAACCATGGTGGGGTCTTTGTGGAGGTTTCGACCAATAGAGCCAGTGATGAGCGGATGGCGGCAGCTTCTGGCCCTTCCAAAATTGATGACTTGTTCAGTGATCTACCGCCGAGGGAGGATAGGACGGAAAAAAAAACAGAAGAGCGCTGAGTTTGGTGGCGCAGAATCATCGCTCGGGGCCAATCCCTCCTTTAGCGATCGCCCTGGGGTCAAAGCCGATAAACTTCCTTGACTTGAATACCCACCTTCACTCTGCTCTGGTGCCTTTGGGGGATGCGGCCAGCGAATGGTATTTGGGGATTCAGCTAGGGACAACGGCTCTGATTGCGATCTTGTTGAATCCAAAGACATGCGAGCAATCCTCTCTGGGCGTTTGGCCTTGGTATTCATCATCTTGCGCCGCCCCTGTTGCATTTGCTGATAGGGCATTTACCTGTTCTGCAAATGCCAATTCCCCAGACTGGTTGCCCGCAGATGAGGCTCATGCTTACAACCAACTCCTGACCTATAGCCAGCAGTATTTCAGCATGGGCGTGCCCTACTATTGTGCTCAGACTCAGACCTGGCTACCCGCAATTCAATGGTCTCGGCTTCAATCGTTCTCCTTGCACCAGATTCAGCAAAAGATTACGGGTATTTTGATGGGTCTGAAATCGAGTGGCCTGCCTTCTCTGGCGGGTGTGGTAGTCAATCGTTGTGTAGGGAGCAGCGAATCCTACGATTTTAATTTGCGGGAGGCAGTCTTAGCCGCAGGGTTAGTGCCGCATCCAGAGCAGATCTATTTTGTTGAAGGAGCGATCGCGGCTTTACTGGAAACAGTAACCCCAACAGATGTCCGTTCCGATAGCCCGATTCAACGGGGAACGATCGCGAATCTGCGGGAGGGTAAAACCTTGCTTTTGTTTGTGGGAGCCGTCGAAACAGAGTGGCTATTAGTCGATTTGCCGGCGGATTGCTCAACGTTGCAACGCTCAGACTGCTATCTGCGTGGGTTTGCCTATGGTACAAACGATCTAGATCAGGATATAGTGGCGCAACTGTTTTATCCGCGCCTGCGGCAAACAGGGCAAGTTGCTAGGGTAAATTGCCCTCTCCCAGGGCAACCCGACGCTTTGGTAAGAGTTGCTTTTGAGCAACAGTTGCATGATTTGCCAGAGGGTATTAACTTACTGCGGCTGGCGGGTCAGGTACGCGAAATGTTGTGTCGAGAGGCAACGGCCCAGGCTCAGTTTGAGCAATGGCAATGGCAGCTCTCAGAGGCGGAGTTTAGCCAGCAAATTCTCTCACCGTTTATCCAAGGATTAAATCGTGAATGCAATGTGCTCTTGAGTCAGACGGGGACAGATGCCGCAGCCATTCGCCAAGTGATTTGCGTTGGCGCGATCGCCCAAACTGCCACGATCCGGTGTTGGCTCAAACAAAAGCTTCCTAACACCAAACTAGTTGCGCCCGCCGAACTTTTGACCGAGAGTTTACTGGCGAGGGGCTTGGCCAAAATTCCCCTATATCCCCAGTTGATTGATACTACCCGCCATCAGTACAGTACGTTGTTTCTCTTGCAGGAATTACTCAACGCTTTACCAAATACCCCCCTGAGTCTGGGGCAAGTTTTGCAACGACTAGAGCGCCGTGGTATTCACACTAGTGCCTGCCAGAAAATGATCCTCAACCTCCTAGAGGGAGAACTGCCAGCCATGCTAGCTGCTCCTGATAACGCCTGGTTAAGCCCTAGTAGCCAGCATCCGGCGATCACCCAAACCCTGGCAGCAACCCCTCTCTTCAAGAAGCAAGATCATCACTATGTGGTCAACGAGCCTGCCAAGGCCGCTCTAAAGCAACATCTGGAAACCCTACTGGCAACCACTATCCAAACCCTGCAAGAACCCCTACCCTTTGGCTTAACCAATGCCCAGCCATCCTCTTTTGCCTCCGCCCGCAACTAAGAGAATGGCTTAAAAAGCCAATCCTTCAGTATCCCCAGCCACTCAAGTCGCGGCAATATGGAATCAGACACAACCTTACCTCCGCAGGCTACGGAAAGCTCTAGTTGGTTGAAGTCTACAGCAGGGGATGTGGAGTCCTGCCAGCACAGTTTTAACCACCGAAGCTTTTTCAAACGCCCGCTCAACCAAAGAGCAGCCCAAGATTTCGGCCAATTTATCAGGTCAGCTAACCCGAGTTAAAAACCTCCAGTGTAGCTACAACCCAGGGGTAAAACCATCTTTCCTTAAACCTGCCGTTGGGTTGGCCCCAGATATTTTGTCAGGTAAGGGGAAAACACTTCGTAGATCAGGGTAAAAGGCTGTTGGTGATGCCAAAACAGGTAATGCCTGCCCCAAAATGGGCCGGGATGGCCAAATGCCTGCTCTAACTGAGAGGAATGCCCACAATAAAGACCCTGTACATCACGATAAAGTTCAGTGCGCATCCGAGCTAAACTTGCCCAAACGGGGATAGAGCGGTTTTGCAGATATTCATCTACATGGCTGGCCTCCCACCAGGAAGTAGCATAGGCCAGACGCTGCCCTGAAGCCGTGCGCAACCAGACTTGTCGCCGAAGGCGGGGGCCAGGAACCACTTGAATCTGGGTCGGGGCACCATCTAAATCCATGCCGATGGGTGACATATCAATCACATCCACTTCGGTGGGTTCACCTGTTAAAAGCTGCAAATAGCGCGTGGGAGAGCCATCTCCCAACAAAATCAACTGCCAGGTGGGTGAAAGCTGATGGTGGGGCAACCCCTGGGCGATCGCTGCTTCGTCACCCTCCCAGATCGGCTCTAGGCGATGCCATCCGCGCTCCAGCGTTGCAATATCAGTCGGTCGAAAAACAGCCGTCAAAGTTCTTTACACAACTTAACCTCATTTTTATCATAACGTGAGAATGGCAAATGCTTTTCGACTTAAGCATAGGATCAACCCGCCCATCCCCTGGCACAAGATGCTATTTTGAACTTGTGGGAATGATTTCGACACCCCCACATCGCAATCGACCGACTCTCTCAATCATACGGCACCCCAATTTAACCCGCAGCAGATAGCCCCATTGCCACCCCACGAGGAGACGAACATTCCCCACCTCATCTCCCTAAAAAGACACGACCCCTGGGCTAACGCTGCTCCCTTCTGATTGATTCAGTGCTCAGCCATACTCCACAATCAGCCACACATGAGCATGAACATCATCCCAAGCTTGAGCGCCTCTTCCCGCGAGGATTGGATTAACCATCACGCTTCCGAATGGATGGGTATTAGTGAATGAGGCTTTCGAGAGCCATTTGCAAATCTTGCGTTAACTGGTTAACTGCCTGCTTGGCACTGCGCCGGTTTTCTTTGTAAGCCTCCCAACGGGCCGATACAGAAATCGGTTGACCAACCGTGAGGAGGACTCGTTGATCGCCTAAGCTAGGGCGCTTAAAAGGATTTTGGTTCCCCTTAATTCGAGTCAACACATCCCACATTAGCAAAGTTGTTTCAGCAAAGCGTTCAGCCGTCGGGCGCTCTTTGACATAGCGTCCTGTTACTGCCACAAAGCTTTCTACCAGGCGCATATGCCAGGCCCGCAAATCGGCCTCTTCGGCAATGCGATCAGCCAGGCCCCGTTCTAGTGGAGAGAGCGCATCCGCATCCTTCAAATCTTCTCGATAGATGTAATCCCATGCGGCCTGCTCTAAACGCCGACACCGGTCAATAACCGTGCCATTGGGCGGCAGGGCAAAGTAGTCTTCAGCAACAGTTAAAGCCGCATTTAACAGGGCATTCAAGCGGCTAGAAAAGGCTTCATTGGAGATTAAAGGCGTGCTAGCAGGGTCAGAGGGAATTGCCTGGGCCTCTGGTAAATCTTGGTGATAAAAGCGGATGTAATGCTGTTCCATTGCACTTAGCAAATGCTGACCTAGGCGATACAGCCGTTTGTAGAGTTTATCTTCGCTATAGTCGGTGGGAGGCTTGCTGCCAGCCGGTAGCAAACCCGCATCCATTTCTAAATCGGTCAGCAACGTATTTAAGTTGGCCCAGGGCGGAGTGATAAAATGATACTGAATACCGATAGGAACAATCCAAACCTCCTCCGAACGCCCCGCTTTTTGTAAATCCTCAACACACCAAAACCCTAGCTGACTGACCCCTGGCTCAATTGGGCTAACAATTTCACTGTGACCATTGGTGGCCCCTTCTGGTGCAGCGGCCATGGGTAAGTGGCCATTGGCAAACAGATCGCGAGCAGAGCGAAGCCCCTGTCGATCCAACTTGCCGCGCATAATCGGTGTGCCGCCCAGTTTAGGGTATAACCAACTGGTAAAGGAGCCTGCCCAGAGGGGAATGCCCCGGTCGTACAAGAAATGAGAGTGAACTGGGTGTTGAAGGGCAACTCCCTTTTCCTTGGCGGCCTGGGGTACCAGGCGCGACAATAAGTAGGCCAAACAGTAGGGGTCGTCGGCACTGGGATGTCGAAATGCCATTAAAAAGCGAATGTTTCCTGCCTGAAATTGCCGATAGAGATCGACTAAGCCCTCTACATTCTCAGCCTCGATTCGGCGAATGGAGGTTCGCGATCGCATTAATACTGGCAGCAGCCCCTGCATCAAGCGAACAACCATGAGATTGAGATCAGGGGGAATAAATTTAAGCGGAGGTTGAGCTTGTTGAATCGTAGACACAATGCGTTCCTTGATCTAAGAAAGACACCAACAGGGCAAAACCACGCAGAGGCTATGGCTAGGGCTAAGTGTAGATACCGCTCCAGCATGACGCTTTACGCGAGCAACCCATAGCCTTACCCACAAAGCAGCAGCGAAGGAGCGGCGGCGGGCAAGTCCACCCAATCAGAACTTAGCGGCTGTACAGGTGGCTCAAGCCACGCCCGCAGAATGGTTCACGTTGCCCACTGTGATTTAAATTTTGCGTAGCGCCGCCAGGTTTCTAGCTAAAAGTGCCCCTGATGCATCCATCCTATACAGATTGCCAACAATGGCATCACAGTTTGTGCTGATTTCTGGAACACCACAAAAGCCGGACTTGTTTTGTTATAAAAGTATCACCGTAGCCACCTGATTGAGGGCAGGGTGCAAAAGTGGGAACCTCTGGCCAGGAGGCACAGTCCCGCTTTTCTCTTCTTACAGCTAATTCGGACTAGCTACTTGGCAATCGCTTGAACCGATGTTGTCAAGAACGATAGCCATCGGGATAAATGGTCGTATGATCAGTCAGAGCTTGTGAAAGATCTACTTGCTGAGCGCGAAATAAGTTGACCCCGCTTAGGTTGGCCCCAGCTAAATTCGCTTCTTGTAAATTGGCTCGACTCAAATCAGCTCCTTGCAAATTGCATTGGGCCAAGTTGGCCCCACGCAAATCGGCTGATTGTAAAGTCGCATTGGCCAGATTGCTGCCCTGCAAATCAGCCTGACGCAAATTTGCCCGTCGCAGGCTAGCCCCTTGCAAATCGGCCTGACGCAAATCAGCCTGGTAAAGCTGGGCATCTCCTAACTCTGCAAAACTCAAATGAACTTGCTTGAGGATTGCTTGATTCAGATTGGCATAGGGCAGGTGAGATCTGCTTAGATTGCTGCTAGATAGGTCGATTCCTGGCAAATTTGCTTCAAATAAATAAGCATCCTGTAAATCACAGTGATGAAAGGTGCGTTGACCTGCATCATATTGACGGAGTAAATCCTCAGGGGTAATTTTCTCCATTGCATTCGCTACAGAGGCTACAACACGAGTAAAGGCTAAAACCCAAAAGAATTGGGTCAGAAGGCGGTACGCCCGCTACATGAGAACTGTGACCTGTTCAAAGGGTAGGAGAATAGCCTAGACACGGTTAAGGTGGCCAGTGGTTCTTCCCCCTGAGAAGACGAGGTCAGCATTTCGCTCAGCCTATTGATAAAAGTGGAGTAAGTATAAATACTGCTCGCTCTGATAAATGTAAAGGGATATGAAGTGAAATGTGTTTTTCTTTACATTTTCTTTGGGATGCGGTCTGGGCTGACGCCGCGATCGCCCTAGGGGATCGACCATTCAACACTTAACCAGCCAGCCAATTAGGGGCTGTCGGTCATTGCCGCTCTCACCAGTTGGGCATAAGCCGATTCAATGCAGGATTTGCCCCGCAAAAAACCCAGGTTGGCTCCAGGACAAATCCTCTCTAAAGTAGAGGGGCTAAAGCGTTGCACCAGTTGCTGTAAACTCCGTTGCTGACGCGGCCAATGGAAGGTCTTGGCCTGCCGAATCAAAGCAAGCTGACCATCGGGACGAGGCAGCAGGTGTCGCCCGGAAAAGAGCACCCCCTGCAACGGCTTGTAATAAAGACAGGCTGAACCCGGCGAGTAGCCAGGAGTCCAAATTGCCTGGCTCTCGTTAGTTAACTCCATATCCTTTTGAAAAGGGCTTAACTGTAGTCCTGGCAGCAGATACGCCTCCTGCTCTTGCACCACAATCTGGCAACCGAAGGACTGCTGGAGTTCTCTTGCTTGGGCGATCGCTCCGCGATGGGTTAAAAATAAGAACTCTATCCCACCCTGGGTTTGAATAAATTCCTGGTTTGTTTTGTCCCAGGCGGGGCAATCTACAAGAATATTCGCTTTCCCTACAATGAGATAAGCAGTTGCACCTAAAGTTGCGCGATTGGGAGGAAAAGCATAGACGGCTGGGGCTTGCCCCGAACCATTTTGTGATAAAACCAGGCGAGGCTGCTTTTTATGGGTTGGGGGGAATGCCTCCGGTTGATGGGTCATAGATGAATCGATAGGTTTTTAAAGAATGGTGGGCATTGCAGTCAAGAGGGGTGAATTTCTTTTCAACCGTCCTTCTCCTTTATGTAGAGGCAAGTTTAGTCGAAACCAACATTTCAAAAAAGCTCTGCGTTGATACCAGGGAGGAGTGCCTATCTTAACCAATTTAGATCTTTAAGCAAGCTCACAGCTAAAGTTTGTTAGGTTGGTGCCGTTGATTCAGCCAGGTTAGTGTAAGAGAAGATGGAGCTTATTGTTGGGTTATCCGCTTTTTTCGATACTGCCAGCATAGCTTCATCCTAGATGTTGCCTGGCATTGGTTATTTCTTGGCGGACTGGTACTTGTTGTGTACTTGTTCATCACATGAATACTAGATGTTACCTGGCATTGGTTATTTCTTGGCGGATGAGTCCCTCTGTGGTCAGGAAAAGGCAGCCGTCTGCTGATCTCCTAGCCTAGCCCAAGGACAAAAGTATGACTCTGCTGGGGTGCCAGAGGACACTGTTGGATCCCAAAGCCCTGGTTGAGGGCGGTAAGAGAGCTATGAATGCATTTGTTCTGCTATTTTTATTAGGCGTTATCACCTATCTCATTGTCCGTCGGTTAGCTGGTGTGACACGCACTCCTGCTTGGCTGCTGTGGCTGGTCGCTATGACACCTGCCTTTATCTGGAGTGCCTGGGGCATTTTGAAAGGGGCTGAAAAGACGATGCCCTCCGAGTTGGTGGTGATTCCTTTTATTGTTTGCCTGATCTTGTATTGGTGCTTGATTCAAGTGGGACGTATTCCCCCGTCGGTGGAGCCAGCGAATGGTTCTCAGCGATCGCCCGCTACGAGAGCAGTCAAGCCACCCCCAGAGATGCCGGCCCCTCAACTCCTTAACAAGCTTGAGGAAACCAACCTAAAAAATTGCTTCCCCTGGTCGGTGTATTACCTGCAACAGGTGGAGTACCGCCCCCAAGCTGTGATTTGTCGCGGTCAATTGCGCAGCAGCCCAGAGGTAGCCTATCGCACCATCCAAGAGAACGTAGAGCTGGCTTTTGGGAATCGGTTTTACACGATTTTTCAAGAGGGCACCAGTGGCAAGCCCTTTTTTGCGCTTGTGACAAATCCCAGTAGTCAGATGGCTAGCAGGGAGTCTACTTTACACCGATTGTTATTGGCTCTGTTTTTACTCGGCTTTACCTTCTGTACATCGGCACTGGCCTGGCTGCAAATTACCAATCCACAGGCCCCACTCTCGCTCCGCGATTTCAATTTGGGTATCCCTTATGCTGCCACATTGTTGGTGACTTTAGGGATTCATGAGTTAGGGCGCTATTGGATGGCACGGCACTATCAAGTGCGTGCCACTCTTCCCTACTTTATCCCTGTTTTGCCTCTCCCGCTTTTTCCTTTTGGTACGTTTGGTGTTTTTACCCATCTGAGATCGCCCATCCCTAACCGGCGGGCTTTGTTTGATATTGCCACAGTCGGTGCCCTCAGTGCCCTGGCAGTCGGTTGCCTCTTTTTGTGGTGGGGGTTGGCCCACTCTCAAGTCACACCTTTACCCGCACCCACGCCTCCATTTCGACTAACGACCTGGCTACAAGCCTTTGACCCCCGGTTTTCCTTACTCATTAGTTTAATCAGTAAACTGGCGATCGGTAGCCCGTTGACCGCGCAAACGGCGATTAAACTTCACCCAGTCGCTGTGGCCGCCTTTGTCGGCATCGCAATCACAACTTTTAAGCTCATGCCGGTTGGGCAACTCGATGGCGGACGGATTACCCATGCCATGTTTGGCCAACGGCGATCGGCGAATGCCAGTCAGGTGATTCGTCTACTACTATTTGTTCTCGCCTTGCGGCAGTCTCACTTAATGGTACTAGCCATTTTGCTATTTCTCTTACCAGCAACGGATGAAGCAGCTCTCAATGATGTGACAGAACTAGATGACCGCCGCTATTTCTCTGGGTTGCTGGTATTGCTACTTACGCTCATGCTCATACTTCCTGTGCCAGAGGTGATTCAGCAGTTCCTTGGTATGTAAGCGGAAGTTAATAAGCAGTTATAGGCTGCATCCAAATGAAGGAGAGAAGACATCTGTGCTAGCAGCCTTAAAGTGCTAACTGCCTTAAAACCGAAACTTAATTCGTGAGTTGAGATCCTCTGGATCGCGACGAATCATCCGAATCGTTTGGGGCAATACTCCGACAAGTAGAGCAAACGCCTCATCTGGAATTTTAGCCACGACATCGGGCGGAAAGTAATTCTCAAACTGGTTCAATATCAGTTGTGCCCGCTTGAGCGGCACAGCATTTTCAGTGAGTTGATGGGTCAAGCGAATCCACTGACGGCGAATCAAATAGGCTTTCTGCCGCTCTTCTTGATCCTCTGGGTAGACTAAGGATAAATCCCCAACTGCCAGAGCACGCTGGCAGTCAACATCAAAGAATCCCCCCACTGCGGCCCCTGGCCCGGCAAACTCAGCATGAAATTTCTTAAACAAAATCAGACCATTACGGCGACGGCTATTAACCATTAGCAGTTGACCGCTATTCAGTTGAGTCAGAATTTCATTCGTGCCAGAAAATTCAATTAAGCTTTTCTCTAGGCTAATGGGTTCTTCTCTCATCACATTCATGCCTTAGAACCAACAGCAACATACCCCTTAGGACGCAGGAATCTAGAGACTCAACTTAGGATGGCTCTATCAGAATGGCTATGCGTCAGAATGGCTATGCGTGAAATTATCTCTAGCCAATCAGGGTTACTCAGATTTTGCTATCTCTGTGTTCAGAATTCCCTAATAAACCTGAGAAAATCATTAAAAATACCAGCAGAGTACTAAAGAAGGCAAAGAACCTTTCCATTGCAAGGCCGTCGAACAGTAGAGCACAGAAGAACGATCCAATTAAAAATTAGTAGCCGACTCAGGATCAGAGCGATTGTTCCACCTAGCTTTATTCTAGAGCAATGTAATGCCGCTGTTATTCTAAGCAAGTAATGGGGGAGATAGGCGGCTTTGAAAAAAACTTCAGGATTTCTTGAAGATGTCCCGAAGATGTGCAAAATGATTGATTTGAAATGCTAAGAAATCTCTCTAAGGTTCCTGAAAACAAGATAGGCGCGGGTAGACAGGAACCTGAAAAAGTGCCACAGGTGCTCTCCTGATTTTGTATTTGCTCACTCATCCCTATAGTCGGCGTTGACAATTCAAACCAGCGTGCCTTTAGAAAAGTGTCTTAAAGTCAGACGGGGTAAAGCGATCGCTCAACAATCATTTATTTCAGACCCAAAAAAACATCAGAGAAATTTCCCTGATGTTTATGAAGCTTGTGTGAAAAATCAATACTTTCTCCGGATAAAAAGTAGGCCGCTGGCGCATCCGTCAACATGGCACAGGGGATGTCAACATCTCCCTTAGGTGTGTGTCTCTTTTCTATCTAGGGCGCAGCTTTCCGGCTTTCTGGTCAAAGCGCTGCCACAAAATGCCTTGTTCACTTTCAACCCAATTCTTAGCAGCCTGAATTTGTTCAAGCGCTCATTTTGGCAGAGTGCTTTAATCTTCAGGAGCCGAATGGCCTAACGAGCTGGATTGAGAAACCGGCCTGCAAACTTAATGACTTCGCCCAAGTCAGCCCCTCCACTTTGCTGCGGATTTAATAGCCCTTCCAGAAGATTGTTTTTGGCAGTCGCGCCCGGCTTGGGTCGCCCCATCCCCAACAGTCCCATAACTGCTGGAATCAGCACCGGCAGCATTTGCTGAATCATCGAACTGCTAATCCCCGATTTTTGGGAAACGGCTTGAATCAACTGCTGCTGTAAACTTGGGGTTAGCAGAGCAGACAAAGCTCCTAAGCCAGGGTTGGAGCCACTGGTAAATTGAGCGAGCAAGCTATCTAGCCCGGCAGTGCCACCTGTGACCATTTGTTGTTGCTTGAGTGCAGGGCCTAACACCCCCCCCAAAGCCGAGACAGCCGTTTGCATAGTGCTAGGTTGAATTCCATTACTGGCGGAGAGTTGCTGAATCGCACTCATAATGCCACTCAGTTGCTCAACACTACCTTGTTGGTTAGGGTTATTAATAGAACTGAGAACGTCAAAGAAAAGTCCCATGGGGTCACTCCGGTTTAAAGAAGAAAGGAAGCGTCTGGAATTTGAAATTGCGCACCAACTATGTAAAGTTGGGTTGCCTGGGTTTGGCTAAGATTATTCCTCAGCCAGTCTTACTAACTCATAGGCGTTGAAAAACAAAATAGGCCTGGGCTTAACAATTTTTACCAAAATGATCTAGGGTGAAGCGTGCCGCAATTTGCGCCTGTGAGGTATGAGGGGATGCGCCATTTACGCTTTAGCCGATTGCTTGTTTAGCCGCCCCGATTCTGAAACAATCAGGAATGCAGCACCGGGGAGTTCAAATCCTTGCAGTACCGACGTTTTGGTAAAACCAATCAGTGGCTTTCCCTGTTTTCTCTCGGAACAATGCGTTGCCTGGCTTCCCTGGAAGTTGCAAGGGCAACAGTGCAGCGTGCGATCGCCCTGGGTATCAATCATCTGGAAACGGCCCAGGGGTATGGTAACAGTGAAATTTACCTAGGCAATGCCCTATCTCAATTAGGAATTGACCGTCGTCAGGTTTATGTAACCACGAAAATTCCACCGTTGCCAAGTGCAACGGCAATGACCCAGGCCATCGATGCCTCCCTGCAACGGTTGGAGTTGGACTATATCGATAATCTGGCGATTCATGGACTCAACACCTGGGAACATTTGCAGTGGGTCACGGCAGCAGACGGTTGCAGCCAGGCGGTACAGCAGGCGGTTACCGCTGGTAAGGTGCGTCATGTTGGCTTTTCAACCCATGCTTTTCTAGAAGTGATCCTAGCGGCGATCGCCACCGATTTATTTGAGTTTGTGAATCTGCATTACACTTACTTTTTTCAACGCAACCAGGCAGCGATCGCCCTAGCCCAGCAAAAGGATATGGGCGTGTTTATCATCTCGCCTGCCGACAAGGGCGGGCTACTCCATACCCCCCCTCCCCAGCTTGAGGCCCTATGCGCCCCCTACTCGCCGCTGGAGTTGACCTATCGCTTTTTGTTGAGCAATTGCCAAATCACTACTCTGAGCGTCGGGGCAGCCAACCCAGCAGAACTAGAGGCGATCGCACCACTGGTGGATCAAAATGGCCCTTTAACGGAGTTAGAGCAGGCTGCCCTGGCTCGGATCGAACAGCACCAACAGCAGGCCCTTGGCGATCATCATTGCCGACAATGTTATGCCTGTTTACCCTGCCCTGAGGCCATCCACATCCCCGAAGTGTTGCGGCTGAGGAACTTGGCGATCGCCCATGGCATGACAACCTTTGGCCAATATCGCTATGGCATGTTTGAACAAGCAGGGCACTGGTTCCCTGGCAACAAAGCCAGCCGCTGTACAGATTGCGGCGATTGCCTGCCCCGTTGCCCCGAACAACTTCCCATCCCTGTCTTGTTAAGAGATGCCCATGAACGACTCCAGGGCAAACCACGCCGTCGCCTCTGGGGATAAGACCATCAACCAGACCCTAGCATTGGTCAGAGAAGTGAGAACACAATCAAATGCGCAAGCACCATTACAGAGTAGGCCGTCTGACCACTATCGCCAGCCTACTCATAGCGACAGCCATAGCCACCCGACTTAAGCCAAAGTGCAGGGGGCGAAACTATGGCTGGGGACTTTTCCCTCCCATTCAGCCAAAACCTTTAACATACTTGCATTGTGCTGCACATCAGAATTTCGATCAACATCAGCACTAAGAAGAAGCCCCTCTCCGGGGAAAGGTGGGTAACTCAACCGCTGCCAGGGATTGACGTTTTTTAGGAGGACGCTCAGGATACAGCGTGGGAGAAGGAAAGGCCTGCTCAAGATGAGGACTTGTTAATGGCAACGCGCTCATAACCCCATCTGAAACAATGCGACGCAGGTGCTCAGCCGCTTCTGAACGATGTGAGGATCCTACTGGGGAAGCTGCTGGCGCTGCAACAAGTTCAGTTGGCTGTACATCACCATCGGTGGTGCTGTCCTGCAAGGGGAACTCGTGGGCCGCCGCTACCGCCTCAGACGATGAATGCGATAACTCTCCTGACCCAGCCGTTGGCACAACTACTTCAATTAGCTTTGCCAGATCACTCCATAGCTTGGTTTCAGGGGCCTGAGACGGTTCCAAACTAAAGTCATGCTCCATTCCACTGCCCACTTCAGGGAGAGGCATTATTCCTTGAGATTCACCTGCTGCCTCACTGCTTGGGTGATGGGCAGAGCACCGGGGATTAGCCGGGAAGGAAAGCACAGGCTCTGCCTCCGCATCTAACAGCTTTACCAAAGGCTTAAGCAAAGATTGATTAAACCGATTTTCCTTAAGATGGGGGGAAGCCCAGGGCTGAACAGGCAAGCTCGTTACTTTACCAAGAGATGTTGCTTCAAGGCTGGGCGTTGACTCCAGCGACTCTAGAGTAACCGGATTGCCCACTGAAGGGGTCGCACTTTCCAGGGCGCGCTCCAGCGCAACTTTAAACTGAAGAGTTTGCTGCTGCTGGCGGTGGAGGCGCATCCGCAGGTCACCGCACTCTTCTTCGACTTGCTGGCGTAATCGTTCGAGCGCGGCATATTCTTGCTGACTCTGGGCACGAGCTTGCTCCATTTCGGCCAGTTGCGCTTGGCTTTTTTCTAACTCTGCTTGCAGGGTTTCAATTACCACTTGCTGGCGCTGATTTGCCTGATGTGAGAGCGCTAATTCCTGAAATAGTCGGCTGATCTGGATTTGCACGGGCAGAGACGAATCGAAGGAAAGGCTCGAAATAGGAGTTGTTTCTTTTGCTTCCTGAAGAGATCCCTCCTGGAACTGAGCTAACTGCTCCTCCAGTTGAGTGATGTGAAGTTGGAGCGCGGCGTTTTCTTGCCGTAGGGTTGTCAAAATGGTCTCACCAGGATTGGCAGCCAGCTTTTCTAGGGAGGTGGGTTTAGCTAGAGGTAGACCATCAAGACTCAAAGCATTTGGAAAATCCACCGTTTGCCAACTTGCTTCCGTAACCTCGATGGGTTGGGCTGGATTAGGTTCCTGAGGTTGGTTGAGCGTAACTGATGGGTCAGACTCAGGAAGGTTAGGGCCTTGATTCTCAACTTCACTCATGCTGCTTGATCCTGTTCGTGAGATGACTGGTTGTGAGATGCCTGTCAGGGCAGGAGTTGATCCTGTTTTTCAGGAAGGGTGCTTTAAATCTATTTAAATCTAAGGGAAAAACTCTTAAAGTAAAGTGTCTTCTAAGTATCGATCCAGGAGAGGTGTGATTTAACTTTGGCGATCGCTAGATCTAGCGTTGTCAATTTTTATGACTTTTATCACATTTCTTTGGATCGCGACCGTTTTTCTCCTTGAACTATACAAAAGTTCCCATAAAGCGATCGCTAAGAGCAGATATTCCTTATTGGCTCACCCCCTCAACGCCCCCTCTGTCGCAAAAGTAGTCAAAACCGGCAAAATCCCAGGGCCAGCCAGCAAAAACCGACGAGAGTCAAGAATGATGGTGTGTTCTCCACTCCTCCGTGAGAAAGCTCCAAGGCTTTCTAGTTGATTGCATCCAGTTGATTACATCCAGGATCTTCAGACGCCTTATAAGTAGCTAAGCGCCATGCAACTGAAGACAATTTCAAGGGTAGAGGGTAGCCCCCCGTCTGTGGGCGCAACGAATCCACAATCTACGAAATACTGGAATTTCTCGGTAGAACCCCCTAACTGAGGGCGCATCCCCCCAATCTTCTCTTGGGTGCACGTTACTTTTAACCTCACCCTAAATCTCTCTCCCTGCCCCTGTTCAGGGGCCCCTAGGAGAGGGACTTTGAGACGACTCGGATCCCCTTCTCCCAGGCTGGGAAAAGGGCTAGGGGATGAGGGCCTGCAAAGGTGACAGACTCCCCTTCTCTTCCTAAAATTAATCAGGAGCACCTAGTTACATGGAAATGGGGCACTGAAGAAAAGCAGTGGGTATTAGCCAGCCCGGTAAATAGGGAGTGCTCCATTATCAGGAATCATGAAGACAAACTCGGAAGCGCTTGGGCAACCTGACTGGGGTAATCTTGCCTAACCAGTTGGGCTAAGGCAGCTTGCAAATCCTGAGTGATGTGGTGTGCCGCCACTTTAGGCACTTCTTGCTGATAAGCGGCAACTTCCAAAGGGGCACCAATGTGAACCGAAACCCGGGTTCGCCAAGGCACCTTAGGGTGACTGTAGTTAATCGCCAAGGGGACAATTTTAAGATCTAACCCCGGATGCATAGACTGCACCTTTAATGCTAACCGGGCTAAGCCTGGTTTGAGAGGTTGGGGCATCCGTTCTGGGTAAATATCTCCCTCTGGAAAAATGACGACTGCTTCACCGGCCTCTAGCAATTCCACGCCGTAGCGGAGACTGGCCACACTGGGGTGTTTGGTATTGATTGGGAAGCCGCCCATTCGGCGAATAAACCAGCCCTGCAAACCCACAACTTCATCGGCAGTCACCATAAACCGCAAGTGCCGACCCGTGACCCTAAACCCAGCAGCCCACGGCACAATCAGAGCATCCCATCGGGATCGGTGGGTTGGGGCTAAAATCACTCCCCCCCGTTTGGGTAAATGCTCTTGCCCCGTCACTGACAAACCCCTGAAATAAAAGGGCAGTAAGCCATAGCATCCGAGGGGATAGGCTAGGTTTAACATCCAGGGGATTAGCTGAGATGATAAATGCGTTTCCCCAGTCTGTGGTGGATGCAGTTTTGGCGTGGGTTGATAGAACGACTTTAAAGATGGGAGTGGTAGACGCGCCTGAACAGAAGAATCCGCGGCACGGCGAATAGCGAAATTAAACGGTGACATATGTCAAACAAAGGGAACAAAATCACTGAAATGCAGGTCAGTGAGTGCAAAAATAGCAATACCTCTATCACCCTAACGGGTGAGCGGAAAAATGGCTACCTTTTTTGCATCAACTGGTGTAAAAAATAACTCGGTTTACGAATGCTTCTACGGAGAGGGGAAGAAACCTCAAGGTAATAAAACCTTTTAAGCATTGATACCCCGATTAAAGACTTCTATTTTTCTGCCTGTAGGTTTTCTAACGTTGTCTTACCGTGCCCAAGATCAATCAGAGTCGAATCTCTGGTCAACCCCGCTTGGAGACTTGCATCTTAAGAACTGGCAGGCAAACTAAGGAAGCCTGTTCTGGCTGCGACAAAATCTTTCCCAAATCCAGAATTCTCTCCTGGGAGATCGATTTTTTTTATGGGAAGTTTAGTTCCTATCTCCACCGTAGAGGTCTCTTTCGCTGATGACCCAAGCAAAGGGACAGTTTTATTGGTGTCATGTGGAAGAATACAGCTCAATTTTGGCTTCTGAAGCTCTCTTTAGGGTGATTTTGTCGATTCTCGTCGTTGCTGAAACCAGGCTTGTAAAATCTGACGACAGGGTGTTTCTAAAATGCCACCCAGAACTGTAAGGCGATGATTGGAGGCTGCACTATCGGGTAGATTGAGCACAGAGCGCACGGCTCCCGCTTTCAGATCGTCGGCTCCATAGACTAGGGTGCCTAGGCGCGCTAGGATGATGGCTCCAGCACACATCGGACAAGGTTCTAGGGTGACATAGAGGGTACAGGATTCTAGGTGCCAGTTTTTTAGTATTTGACCAGCCTGGCGCAGAGCAATGATTTCAGCGTGGGCGGTGGGGTCATGATCCCGTTCGCGGCGGTTTTCTGCCTCAGCGATCGCGACTCCTGTTCCATCCACCAAAACCGCACCGACGGGGACTTCTCCTGCATGCCCGGCTGCGATCGCCCGGTTCAAGGCGACTTGCATCCATTGTCGATGCAGGCGATAGATGGGATTGGTATCAACGGTCTGGCTCACTCTAAGCTTTTCTAACTTCACTAGAATGGGATCATTCATGGTTTTCTAGGCAAATCTCCTATGCCCAGTTCCGTCATCATCCGACTTGAGGATGTTTATAAAATTTATGGCTCTGGCGAAACGGAAATTAAGGCCCTGGCAGGGGTCAACTTTACCGTTGAACAGGGCGAGTATTGTTCCATTATGGGTGCTTCGGGTTCGGGAAAATCAACCATGATGAATATTATTGGTTGCTTAGATCGTCCCACCTCTGGCCGTTACTACCTGGATGGAGAAAATGTCGCTCAACTCCCGGATGAAGCGCTAGCTCATGTACGCAACCGCAAAATTGGCTTTGTTTTTCAGCAGTTTCACTTACTCTCTCAATTAACGGCGATGGAAAACGTGATGTTGCCTATGGTGTATGCCGGTGTGCCGGATCGTGATCGCCAGGAACGGGCTGCAGAAGCCCTGCACCGGGTAGGGTTAGGCAACCGGCTGCATAATAAACCGACCCAATTATCGGGTGGGCAGCAGCAACGGGTGGCGATTGCGCGGGCGATCGTCAATCGTCCGGTGATGTTGCTAGCCGATGAACCGACTGGGGCGCTAGACTCTCACACAACCCAGGAAATTCTCAATATTTTCACAGAGCTAAACCAGAGCGGCATGACCGTTGTCATGGTAACCCACGAACCAGATGTAGCCCGTTGCACCCGCCGCATCATCTGGTTCAAAGACGGGCAGGTGGTCAACCCAAACCTCAGCCCTGATTCCCTAGCCCAGGTTAGTCAGGTTAGTGCAGCCTAGGGATCTGTCAAGAATAACTTTGGGGATAAAGACCCTGAAACCATCCTTGATTCTCTATTCCAGGCTTACCCAGACAAAGTTGACAGATTAATAAAAGCGTAGATTTAGTCAGGTAGCCAATGAGGGGCGGGTTTCGTTGTGACGTCTGCTCGCCAGCTCAGGAGTGAGCTTCAAGCCAGACCGAAACCGAGCCACCGTTACAGCGAAATTCACCCCAGCCATATTCATTAGTGACTACAGGCTCCTGAATGTGGCGGGTAATATCGTAAAACACTGCCTTCGGTGCTCCGGTATCCATCCACTTATAGCCATCGCTACCGTTACTGAGGAGTACGGCCATTGAGCGAGGATGCTGCGGATCTCCCGTGCGCGTCCAGCCAATCGTGCTGGGGTGATCAAAGTAGTCATACTGCTCTCCGTAGGCGCAGTGCTGACGAGCATAGAGGAAACAATCAATCAAGAAACGGTGAGATGGCATCCAGATCTCGTGATCTGCTCCATTCCTGCCTTTGTCAATATAGTGGGCACCGTAATAGTCCGCATAAAAAATACAGGGATATCCCTCTCGTCGCAACAAAATCAAAGCATAGGCAAGGGGTTTAAACCAGGCTTCAACGACTGACTCTAGAGCTTGCAGCGGTTGCGTATCATGATTTTCTACGATAGTGACTGCTAAGGCTGGCTGCTGCTCCATTAGGGAGCCTTTGAGAATTTGCCGCAAGTCGTAGGCTTCGCCAGACCGGCTAGCCCGGCAAAAGTTGTAGTGCAGCGGCGCATCAAACAGCGCCATCCGCCCCCCTGTGCTGCTGATATACCAATGCAGCGCTTCGATATTCTCTGTCCAGTATTCACCCACGATAAACAGATTCCGCTGGGTATGGCGCTCGACATCATCGATCCATTCATTAAAAAAAGTGCTCTTAATATGCTTGATAGCATCTAGACGAAACCCATCTACCCCGACGGTATCTAGAATCCACCTCCCCCAAAGTTTGAGATCAGCCCTCACTTCAGCGTTGTCAATATCCAGATCACAGCCCATCAAAAAATCATAGTTACCTTGTTGCAAATCGACGTGTGTGTCAAACTGCTTGCCCTTAAAACGATAAATGGTTGCATCATTGGGCTTTAGGACATTGTGATTTACCCCGTCAAAATGCCACCAGCGCCACTTCATCGATGAGTATTTTTCTCCCCGACCTGGAAAGTTAAAGACTGTCCAGGCTTTGATGGTTTGCGTCTCACCAGTCGCCTGAGTCCGGTTATCGGCTGAAACAGGAACCGCCTCAATTTCTTCCGCTGCATCGGCTCCATTTTTATGGTTAAAAACCGCATCCGCGTAGACGTGTAATCCTGCCTGCTGAGCAGCCTTGACAGCCGCTAAGTATTGGTCTTTGGTCCCGTATTTGGTGCGGATACTCCCCTTTTGATCAAATTCTCCCAAGTCAAATAAGTCGTAGGCCCCATATCCTACATCTTCAATGCCATTACTGGCCTTAAACGCTGGTGGCAGCCAAAGAGCAGTGATCCCGGCGGCAGCTAGATCTGGGGCGTTGGTTGCCACCTCTTGCCAAAAGTTACCATCACTGGGCAGGTACCAGTGAAAATACTGCATCATGACGCCATTACGATTTGTCATAGTGCCCCTTTAATCAAGTTGCTGCTTTTAATCTTTTAATATGGAGTAAATCTAGCGATTTTCAGCAAAATCCCTCGCTAGAGATTATCAGAAAATCAGCAATGTTGACTTTCTCAGGCGATCGCGCGACCTTCTCAAAGTTTTAAGCCATTGCTGTGGGCACCCCCACCGACCTATACAATTTACCCGCCGAATTCCATGCTGCAAAGTTTGACCCAAAACTCGCTTACGCAGAGATTAAACCCCTCTTAATGCCTCTAGTCCTTGAATTACCTGGGCCGCGGTGGCAGCCCAACCGATGCTCGCGCCCTGAGCAGGCACTATTGCCGGGGTGGCCGCCTTAAATTTAGGAAAATAGCTTTCGGTACAGTCTTCGATAAGGAGACACTCATACCCGCGATCGTTTGCTTCCCGCAGGGTCGTTTACACATACCTCGGTTGTGCCCCCGGTAATCAGCCGATGGGTAATTTCTTTCTCTTGCAGCAGGGTAGGCAAGTTCGTCTGGTAGAAAGCTCCCCAAACAGGCTTAGAAATCACTACTTTGTTGGGGTGAAGAGTCCCCATCTGTTTATGATGCTTAATTTTTTACTTGCCCCATTAGAAGCTAAATTGAGCACGCAGGTTACCGACGAAGATCGTCGGGTTATTACTAAAGTTGTTGGGATTCCAGATTGTGTAGAAGGCCGGCACTAGAGCAATATTATTATTCAGGGGAAAGAAGTAAGATGCTTCGAGGGCGTACATCGTACCGCCATCCCCCCCGCCAGAGGCATAAAATCGTTGCCCACGGATGATATCCGTAGGCATCAAAAATGTAATGACGCCCAACGCTCCAGGTTTCCCCAGATCAGGAAACCCAACTCCTACCTGAAATGACTGCACCCTAACTTTGCCATCAATTGGGTTTAGGGCGATCGCAGCATAGTTATAACGTCCAAACACCCCAAACTTCGGTGTGATGGCCCAATCAAAATTAAACGCAAACGTATTTGCTGTTGCAGAACTCAACCCTCCATTGGATACTTGTCCCGTTAAGGGATCAAACACAGAAGCACCGGGAACTCCAGAATCTAGGTAACCATAGGGAATAGGTTCACCGATCGCCCCGCCTACTTGCCCGCCGTAAGCTTGAATCCGGGAGTAATTATACAAAAACCGGAGATTGACACTGGCAGAGGGAGAATACGTTAACTCAACGGTGCTAGTGTTTGTGCCCTTGAATAGACCTGTATTAGGGTCACTAGCGGTATTAAAGCCAAACTGGGATGGCAAAAATTCGGTGTTCTCCCCTAAGTAAGCCGCTGCCAAACGCCACTGTTTCCCTAGATTGAACTCTACCACTGCTCCCGACCCCCGGTCGATCTCATTACTCTGGGTGCTCCCAATTGAGTCAAAACTACTCGCCCCCGTTAAAAAGAAAGTATATCGGTTGGCATCAAAATAGCGATACCAATTGACTCGAGGCCCAAACGTTACCTTGATGTTCTCCCCAATCGGAAAGGTGTAGAAAAGATCATGAATCACAATATCCGCTACACCATTAGTCGGGCCTGCGGTTTGATCCGTAAAAGGAACTCCATAGGCGTTAAAAAAGCCTGCTGAGACAAACTGATTTGCTGGCGAAATCCCATTCCCCGCCGAAAATTGAGTCACCAGGGTATCTTTACCAGAAAAGGAGGTGTTGAAGGTGAGCCAGGTTAAAAAGCTAACGGTGGGTTGGGCACGCCGGTTTGTCAAGACAATTGGGGCACCTGTGGCAGCATTGCGCGCACCCGCAAAGCGAGATATGACATCAGCTCCCGGAACCCCCTCATATAGAACATTGCCTGAACTCCAGGCCCCGGTCAGGTTAAACCAGCTCAGCACACTCAGCTTGGTCGTGGTAGAAAACGGCTGCTTTTCCAAAATGGTTGTGCGAGCTTCAAGGGCATCGACTCGACCCCGCAGGGCCGCCAATTCTGTAGCAAACTCCTCTTGCAGCTTTTTGATTGCTTCCAGATCCTCTACTTTAACCATATCAGCCGTACTGGCTGCAATCAATTCATTGATCCGATCTAAGCAGGCATTTAGACCTGCTGCAAACTCGTAGCGGGCGATCGCCTGACTGCCACGAAAGGTGCGATCGGGATAACCCACAATACAGCCGTAGCGCTCTACCAAAGATTGCAGTGTCTGAAAAGCCCAGTCCGTAGGCTTAACATCAGTCAACTGAGAAATCGAGGTGACCTGCTCCATCCCTGTGTCAGCAGCAGCCTCCTGATCATCTAGCTGATTCAGTAGCAAAGCATCTGACACTAAAGTGGGAGAGTCTGTTGCTAATGACTCAGCCAAAGCAGAAACAGAAGCCATTAAAGCAGATAACCCTATTGTCGCAAAGACCGTTGAAAAGAACCTCGAAAGCGTCACCCGATTCATAACTCCTCACACACGCCAACACATTTCATAAATGCAAAATCCCCTAGGGAAAAGGCAAAGCCCTACAAGATTGAAGAACCCTACCATATTTGTATTTCAAGTCTTCTAAGTAATCACCTTTCTAACACCGTGATTGACTCGTATTTTGTCAGAAATTTGTCAAAAAGATGAAAACTTAGACAGTCACAGAAGAAAATGAAATTCAACTCTAATCAACCTTTCGGTAATCAGTTAACCGTCAAATTCAACTCTGGCAGACCACGCACCTCAGCACACTTGAACGTAGGAGCTCGGAATTCAAACATCTCTAAATCAAGCATCCGGCCTAGCCAGCAAACTTCCCAGAAAACACCACTCACCCAGACCTATTCTTTGATTTCGCGCGAGGCATAGACTGCCTAAGCAACTTGCCTTGAGCGAAGTCGAGAGAAAACGAAGCCAACGAGTAACCTCTTCCTGAGAAACCTCCTAAACCAAGGGATCTGCATGAAAATAAAGTATCTACAATGCGTTACGGCGATCGCTCAACACATCCTATTAACAGAGACGCTAGTCATCTGCAAACCCCCAAACCCCAACCTCAGGTAGGCATAGGTGGAACCTAGCATAACAGCAGGCCTTTCAATCGCTAGGACTCCAAGCAATGCCACATCCCAGTAGATTCAAAGAAATCTCGAGGAACAGTGCCAACAGCTAGTGCTCAACGCCTTGTGGCATCAGAGGTTTAGGAACTTGGCAACAGAAACCACCAAAACGGCAATTATTACTAAGTGCTCAACGCCTTGTGGCATCAGAGGTTTAGGAACTCAATTTTGGGCAAAGGGCAGGCAGAAGTGTAGTCCGTGCTCAACGCCTTGTGGCATCAGAGGTTTAGGAACAAGTAGAGGGTTGCCAAATTTTGGCAATCACTATAGTGCTCAACGCCTTGTGGCATTCCTCCAGCCTCATGCTGAAAGATCATCTCCAGGTGGTCCCTGGCATCGAACGTAGGATCGGGTACAAATGTCTGATTCCGAATTTCCAACTGCTTAATTCGGTCTACCCGAAACCAGCGAATCTCCTAGCGCTGATGGCAGTAGCCAATGACGTAGGGATTGGTGCCCCGATAGATATGCAGCACATAGGGATCCAACTTTCGTGTTGAAATCGCATCCCGGCTGGCGGTGTAATAGGTCATATTCACCGTTTTGTGCATCTGACAGGCATCTTCTAGCTTGTGCCAGATCTCCGGATCCAGGTTGATTTCTGCCCCAGAGCGAAATAGAATGCGATCGTCGGCCAATTGTTGCAGGTCTACCCAGGTTTGCTCTGGCAGCCGTTCTGCTAATCGGGCGATCGCAGAGCGCAAATCATCTCCAGCATCCTGGCCCCCACCGTTAGCGCAAACAGTTCCCCCTTACTCAACGCGATGGTGGGCAATCGCCAGTCTGGGTTGGTATAGTGATAACCCTGTTGCCGGGTATATTCCAGAGGAGCACCGTAGCGATCGCGGAGAAAGTTCAAGTCATTCCGAACCGTTCTCTCGCTAATTTCCAGTTCCTTTGCCAAACTATCGGCGGTATGGCGCTGTTTTGAGCGGAGTAGGGCATCAATTTGCAGTAGGCGTTCTAGATGTCGAGACATGAGCGCTTTGAGCTAACTTAGGCACTATCGTAGAGAGACGACCCTGCAAAAAACTTTCCGACTTCTGAGCAACCAAAATTTTTTGTGGGCAACTATCCATCTTCCCTACGTTAAGGGTTCCCAATTGTCTGCCTATTGACTGTCCTAGCGATCGACTTTTCACACACCGTATCATTTTCATGGGACTACGCAAATGTGTTAAGGCGCTTGGGTAAAAGAGTAGGTGTAAGAGATCCCCCTCCAAAAAGGATGTTACCCTGAGTTCCTGTCTTAACTTTGGTTCGCACTATGTTACAAATCCCGGTTGCTTGCTGAGCTTTCAAATTTTTAAGGGGTTGCCAAGTGAGTAGGCGTGATGGGTGATAGGACAAGGAACTGATATGAGAGTTCAAGGGTTTAGGACTGAAAGACAACTTAATCAAAACTTTCAGGAGGTTTAATTGTTCTAGCAATCTCATCGACTGCTAAGTAGCTGAGTGCAACTCAATGCAAGATGATTTCGAGGGGAGAGGATGTATCCCCCTGCCTGGAGGCGCAGCCCCGATTCTTGCCTACCTCCAATTCATTAGGACTACCAAACTAATGGAGAAGGTTCGGCATGGTGTGGATCGCCTACCCCCGCTGATATTTTTGCTGAGTGATATTTAACTTACCTCTGGGCTGCTTGCCAGGTGCCATGGAATCCGGGAGGAATCACCTCTGGTAGAGCCAGCCGACACACTGGTTCGCCAGCGAGATGATCGGCGACAAAAATCCAAAGTTCGCTGGTGTGGGTGGTGCTATTGTAAACAACTGTGAGCACCCAGCCTTGATGGGGTTGATCGGCGTCAGGGGCATAAATTGGCTCGCTGGGGTAGCCGGAGCCGCCCCAATCGGCTTCATCTAATTGGCCGGTGTGATGATCAAAGCGGGCGATCGCGCCAAACAGTTCGCGCTCTGCGTTGGGGGTTTGCCGCCGCAGACTGAGGTAGCTGTAGCGGCAGGGTCGCCCTACTTCGGCGGGAGGTACAACGGGAAATTCGCAACTGCGAGGCAGCACTTCTGTATTTTCGAGCAGCTTGCCCTGTTGGGGATCGAGCCGAAGCTGCCAGAGAGGGCTGGGTGCGATCGTGTGAATTTCGCCTTGGGGCACCTCTCGCAAAAATTCATTGGTTTGAAAATCTTGGTAGCGGGCCAGCGCCAAAGTCACTGACCCGTCGGGCAACTCATAGCCATTGCTAAAGTGCCACTGATACCAGGGGTCGGTGTAAAACCGACTGACCACTTGGAGCGAGTCGCGATCCACTACCAAAATTTCGGTTCCCTGTTGGGGTTGCCACTCAAGCGCATCGCAATAGCTGGTGAGCCGGGCCAGAACAGCCAGGGCATTTAGCCGAACGGGGGGAATACAAAAAATCAGGTAACGGCCTGCCAGTACAAAGTCGTGGAGGGGTGCAAGACCTGACAAGGAAATCTGCGATCGCTGCTGTAGGGTGCCTGTACGATCGCAGCGATAAAGGTGAAGGGTAGCTCGTCGCCCAAACCGTACCCCAAAGTTGAAAATATCGCCAGTCTGCGGATCGCATTTGGGATGGGCTGAGTAGGTGGCGACAGGTTCCAGGTTCCCCAGATTATCCAGGCCCAGCGTGTCTAAACTATCCAAGCTAAGGGCGTGGGGCAGGCCCCCTTCCCAGAGGGCCAGTAAGCGATCAGGGAGCGCCAGCACCGAAGTATTGGCAGCATTCTTTAATTGAGCATGAAACCGTTGGAGCCAATGACCGGGCGGCAGCATGCCATAGCCTGCAAAGAAATAGTGCCCGGCAGCTTCTTCGGCTTGCCAGCCCTGGGTTTTGACATAGCGATACAATGCTTGGGCCTGCTGCTCTGCAAAATGAATTGCGAGAATGCCGCCATCCCCATCAAACCAATGGGCAACCCGTTGCCCAGCTCGTTGCAAGAAAGCAGGGCCATTGCGGTAGAGGGAACCCCGCAAACCAGGAGGCAGGCGACCGGCTAACACCTTCAGAGGCGTAGGGCCAAATTCTCTGGCCTGATGGGCGATCGCCCTAGCCCAGCCGTTGACCTGACTTCTGGGTGCCAAACGAACCATTGCAACCTCCTGTAGACCGACCTCGGTTTCAATAGCCATAGCGACGTGGTTGAAGCCGGGGTGCAGGGGTAGCTCCCCCCTCAGCCGCCAATCAACTTAGCAACCTGGCAATAGTGATAACGTTTCACTAAGGATTCTGAACTGGCTACTCACCTCAAAATCGAAAACTCCTCCTACTTCGCAGCGGCAAAGCGAATCTTGAGGTAATCCTCCTCCATTTTGGCTCCGGCAGGTTGCAGTGAGGCCAGGGCTTGGGGCAGTACCAGGTTACGGCGATGGTTACCAATACGGATATTGAGTTCATCCCCGGTTTTACTGAGTTCAATCTGATTTTTGGCAATCCCTGGCAGATAAAGCTCCAGACTGTAGTCTTGCTGCTGCTGCACTACCCGCAAGGTTGTTTCTTTGTAGTAAATTTGGGCCGGGTCTTCATTTTCTGGAAAAAGGGTTTCCTTTAACCGATCCAGTGCCTCTAACCCACACATCTCCTGGGAGTAGAGGGGCACCTCTTTAATCGGCAGGGGGGTAAAGTTTGCATGGATTTCCTGGCGATGGCTCTGCTGTTGCTCTTTCCAACGTTGAAAGAAGGGGTCACTCACCGAGTCGGGAATAATCCGGTTGGCAACAACTAGGTCGGTGGCGACGTTATAAAGACTGAGGTAAGCATGGGCGCGCAGGGATTCTTTGATCACCATTTTTTCGGGGTTCATCACCAGCCGCACCGAGGTTTGGGTGGGGTCGGTCAGCACTTTCTCTAGGGCTTCGATTTGTTCATAAAATTCGTAAGGGGCATCCATCACCTCTTTGTCAGGTAGGGAGAAACCCGCGATCGGGCGAAACAACGGCTCGACTAAAGGGCGCAGCGCGACCGAAATCCCTTGAAAGGGTTTGTAAAATCGGCGCATGTACCAACCGCCGACCTCTGGTAAACTCAACAGCCGAAGAGCCGTTCCGGTCGGGGCCGAATCAATGATCAGAACATCATATTCGCCCTCATCATAGTGGCGTTTCATCCGCACTAGGCCAAAGATTTCATCCATACCTGGTAAAATGGCCAACTCTTCTGCCTGCACGCCCTCTAAACCGCGGGCTTGCAATACCTGGGTGATATAACGCTTCACGGCTCCCCAGTTGCCTTCTAGCTCCATCAAGGCATCTAACTCGGCTCCCCAAAGGTTCGGGCGCACGGGCCGAGGTTCATGGCCCAGTTCCAGGTCAAAGCTATCAGCAAGGGAGTGGGCTGGATCAGTGCTCAGCACCAGAGTTTTGTAGCCGAGTTCAGCGCAGCGTAAACCTGTCGCTGCCGCAACCGAGGTTTTGCCCACCCCGCCCTTACCCGTCATCAAAATCACACGCATGAATGTTGTAGCCTTTTCCTGAGAAGTGTTAACACTCCTTTACTTTACCGAGTTTTGCCGAGATTCGGGCAATCTGATTCAGGAGAAACTTGTGCCCTGTTGCCTCACGCCCCGTTGGTTCGACTCCAGCCGCCAGCACTATAATTTGCCTACTGTTTTGTGAGTCATCGGTTGCATGAAGGTGTTGCGCGTCCGGCATTCCCTATTGACCATAGTTGGGTGGATGCTGCTGTTTTGGCTAACCTGGGGGCTAGCGGTCTGGTCAAATCAGACTGCATCCGGCTTGGTTTTGACCTACCCGCCACTGAGCCATGTCACGATCGCCGATCGCATCTTCCTGATTGGGACGGCTCCACCCCAGGGCAATGTTACCGTCAATGGACAACCGATTTCTCGGAATGCAGCCGGGCATTTTGCTCCCAGTTTTCCGTTACAGGTGGGGGAAAATCGCTTTGTTTTGGAATATCAGGATCAAACTATTACCACGGTCGTGACGCGCCGTTCAACCTCATCAGCGGTACCGACAGGGCAAGTTTTTAGTCAGGATTCGTTGACACCGGCTGTCGATGTGGGGCATTTACCGGGTGAGTGGGTCTGCCTGCGGGCGATCGCCGCCCCGCAGACAAAAGTTCTGGCTCGCTTGGGAGGGGAAACGATATTGCTTCAGCCTTTGCCGACCCAAGCCAAGTTACCCGATAATGCGGCGGTATTAATGGATCAAAATCAACCCCAGGCGATCGCGGCCACGGCTTACCAGGGCTGTACCCGCTTCACCCAACCGGGAAATCTGGGCCAGCCTGAATATGAATTTACCTTCAAGGGGCAGACCCTGCGCCAAACAGCCCCAGGTCAAGTCAAGATTCTGGCCCCTAGCGATTTGCGAGTTGGTCAAGTTGCTGTACCGGCTGGCGTAGCTCGTACAGGCCCTAGTACAGATTATGCGCGGCTGACGCCCCTACCCCAGGGAGTGATGGCCGCCATTACAGGCTACGAGGGCGAGTGGGTAAGGCTCGATTACGGCGGCTGGATTCGTCAAACCGAATTAACAATTCGTTCTGCTGCGGCTCCTCCTCGCTCCATTATTCGCAGCGTGCGAGCTTACCAGCGTTCTAACGCCACCGAAATCATTTTTCCCTTGCAGGTGCCTGTGCCCCTACAAGTGCAACAAGGAAAGGATGAGTTCATTCTGACGCTTTATAACACTCTTGCCCAAACCGACATTATTCGTCTAGATGATGACCCTGTGATTGCCCGACTCGATTGGCAGCCGATTCTACCTGATCAGGTACAGTACATTTTTCGGTTGAAATCGGGACAACAATGGGGGTATCAACTCCGCTATGAGGGTACTAGTCTCGTACTCAGGCTGCGGCATCCACCCAGCCTGACAGACTCCGCTCAGCCTCTCGCTGGCAGCAAGATCTTGCTGGATCCTGGCCATGGTGGCTCAGAGGATTTAGGTGCCCGTGGCCCGACGGGCTACCCGGAGAAAGCGGTTACGCTCGCGCTCGCCCAATTACTGCAAACTGAGCTAGCACAGCGGGGAGCAGCGGTGGTGATGACCCGCACGGCTGATGTCGATGTGGGGCTGGCGGAGCGCGTTGCTCTGATTGAGCAAACCCAGCCAACACTGACCTTGAGTCTGCACTACAATGCCTTGCCTGACAGTGGTGATGCCCTTGGCACCCAGGGCGTTGGCATATTCTGGTATCACCCCCAAGCTCATGGCCTGGCCATATTCCTGCATCATTACCTGGTGCAAACCCTGAAGCGCCCTTCCTATGGCGTATATTGGAACAATCTGGCGCTGACGCGCCCGGCGATCGCCCCCTCTGTCTTGTTGGAGTTGGGGTTTATGATTAACCCAGATGAATATGAATGGATTGTTAACCCCAAGGAACAACGCCGATTAGCACAGGCGATCGCCGCAGGGGTAACGCAATGGCTCCAAAAGCAGCCACTTAAATTTTCTGCAAAGGCAGGTTAAAACCTTCTACAATTCGCCCATTCAAATTTAGAATGGCAGAACAAGATGATTGTTGTGCTTTTTAGCCACTATGTCCTCTAAACTTCTCAAAGTCAGTCTGTGTGCCGTTTTTCTATCTTTACTTGTCTGCACCCAGAGCGCTCAGGCATTGACCAATCATGAAGGCAGCGACGGCTACAAGCAAACCCCTGCCGAAACTGTCGTGCAAATTGTGATAACAGCAATCGTCATGAAAATCCTGCATTATTTCGATTTACCTTAATTCCTCGGCGCATTTTAGAGATGGGGTAAACACTTTCATCCATCCCCTGCTAAGAGGTCTGTAGGCAGTGAACACTGCGCTCTGACTCAAGTCTTATTCTGCGAGCTGTTAACCTGCCAAAATCGTTCAGATCAAACGATCGCCGTCCCTAGAAGCAGGTAGACTAAATACCTGGGACACGGAGGCAATCAGATGAATACTCTGCGCATTGGTGTTGCAGGACCCGTCGGTTCTGGGAAAACAGCGCTGGTCGATGCTCTTTGTAAAACGTTACGGCAGCGGTACAACTTAGCCGTCGTTACCAATGACATCTACACCCAGGAAGATGCCCAATTCTTAGTGCGAAGTCAGGCCTTGGAGCGCGATCGCATTGTTGGAGTAGAGACGGGGGGATGTCCCCATACGGCGATTCGAGAAGACGCCTCAATGAATTTAGTGGCGATCGAAAGTCTGGAGCAGCGCTTTCAAAACCTGGATATTGTCTTTGTTGAAAGCGGGGGGGATAACCTAGCGGCAACCTTTAGCCCTGAACTGGTAGACCTGACCCTGTATGTGATTGATGTAGCTGGAGGGGACAAAATTCCTCGTAAGGGCGGCCCAGGAATTACAAAATCTGATCTACTGGTCATTAATAAAATTGACTTAGCTCCCTATGTCGGAGCTGATCTGGCCGTTATGGAACGGGATGCCAAAATAATGCGAGGCAACAAACCTTTTGTATTGACCAATCTCAAGACCCAGCAAGGGCTGACCCAAATCGTTGAATTTATCCAATTGCATTTGGTACCACAAGCATCTTCGAAGTCCTGCTCCCAGAGTGGGAGAGGGGTATAGCCCTAACGAGCATTCGAGAAAAAGGTGAGGGTCAGGCTGATGCCTTTGTCTACTTGTATTGACGGATTGAATGATTTGTAGATACACGTGTAAATACACAGTAACCAAGACAAGGGAAGGGCGCAGACCCTTCCCTAACAAACGATCCTTAATTCGTTGATACTTGCCCGCCAGCCGATCAACTTACCAAAGCGCTGGCACAGGGCCACGGGCAGGGGGGGTAACACTGGGGCGGGTGGCAGGTACTTCTTCGATTACAGGGGGGAGCGCCGGGCGAACAGTGGGAGGTAGCGGTGCTTGGGTTGCCGGCAAATCTCGCACAGAGGTTGTGAAGGGGCTGGGCAGGTCAGGAGTACGAATAATCGGGCCTGTAAAAAGCTGCCGGGCTAGCACTTCTTGATACAGAGTCGTAATAGCACGGCCATCGCGAGTGATTTCATTTTCTGGAAAACCGTTGCGAATTAAGATGCCGGTGCCAGATAAATAATCAAGCTGACGAAGAATGCTACGATTCGTGTAATAGTCGCGATCATTTGAGAAAAAAGCCGAGTTGAATGCAGCGGGAATCGTGCCTGGCTGCAACGGGATGAGGACATCACGCTCATCTAAAAGAATTGGGTTACCTGCACCATCGACAGAGGCTGGTTCTACCGCTTGAGCCAGCATAACGTCAACCTTGACCGTTGCCGCAACCATGACAGCAAAACCGACACAAAGGGTTAGGCGACCCATATTCATAGCACAACTCCTTCAGTTACGGGATTCGTTGAATGGGGTTTACGATTAAGATGGTGAGGGATAATTTGCACTCAAAGCACTGGGATCGGCAAAAGCAAAAAACTTGGTTAAGTTGCGATCGCCCTCTACTACCCAGCCAATTTCGCCTGCACAAATTATTAGAAACCTCAATATTCTTAACCTGCCCCATTGTACTCAGAACCTTTTGGTTTTATGACAAAAACGCCACCTTTCTTTTTAGAATCGCCTGCCGCGATCGCGACCCTTGATCCTGATAGGTTACGCCAATACCTTTTAGACCTTTTTTGTCAGGTTGCTTATCAGGAAGGTGAGTTTTTATTGAGTTCTGGTCAAACTTCAAGCTATTACATCAATGGCAAGCAAGTAACCCTGCACCCCTGGGGAGGGTTGGCCGTTGGTCAGATTTTACAACCATTTATCCCGCCAGAGACGGCTGCTGTCGCGGGTTTAACCCTAGGGGCTGATCCTCTGGTTACGGCCGCGAGTGTCGTTGCGGCCATGGATGGGCGATCGCTGGCAGCTCTGATCATTCGCAAAGAAGCCAAGGGCCATGGTACCCGTGCCTACATTGAGGGGCCAGAGTTACCCGCAGGCAGCCAAGTCACGGTCTTAGAAGATGTGGTAACAACGGGTGGCTCAGCGTTGAAAGCAGTCGAGCGCCTACAGCAGGTCGGGTATCGGGTGAACCGCATTGTTGCCCTGGTTGATCGCCAGCAGGGTGGTGCGACCCTTTATCAGCAGGCCGGAATTCCCTTTGCAAGTGTATTTGTGATCGCTGACATTCAACAGCGCTGGCAAGCACTGCAAACACAGGCCTAGCTGCTCAAAGGGTTGATAAAGAATGAGTAGCTCGCTTCGGTTTGACCGCATCGACATTCACGCTAGAAAACCTACTCTACTATTGATCGTAGTTCTTATTAAGATGCATGCCTTGCAGCTGCTTCTAAAGGCCTGTGATACGTCAACGTTTTTGGAGCGTTATTGGACAATTCAAGCTACTTGCGATCGCGGGTAAGGAGCCATGGCGATTTTCTCATTGATTTTCTTGATTTTCTTGGAAAGTCTTGAATAACTTGTTGAATTCTTATCAGATTGGTTATCCCGATTTGCGATTGGCACTGAATAATTTCGTAAGGTGTATTAGGTGAAGCTGTAACGCACTGATAGTCTTGAAGGTCTTAAAGTGGGTGTGTTAAGGACATTAAGATAGGAGGAATTCCTAAATAATCGAAACTCCTCTCCTGCTTTGGGAAAGGGGTATGCGTGAGGGCAGACCGACTGATGACTGAGGCTGCTAGGCAACAACTTAAGGAGGGCTTATTGAAGCACGCTCTTAGGTAGTCAAGCCAGCGCTTTTGCCGGTTTCTAATTCGGCAAACTTTTCAATCACGCCTCCGCCGATTAGCACCTCGCCGTCATACCATACCGCCGCTTGACCTGGTGTGACACTCGCTTGGGGCTGATCAAATTGGATGTGAGCCCGATTTCCGGTGAGCGGCGTGAGGGTTGCAGGTACAGCCAGCGATCGATAGCGAATCTGCACCTCGACGCGAATAGGGTGGCTGGGTTCTGCGATCGCCACCCAATTTACCCGCTGTACGGTACATGCAGGCGTAAAGGTCGCCGTGCGATCGCCAACAATCACCCGATTATTCTTCGCATCCAAGCCAATCACATAGAGTGGTTCGCTATGGGCAATTCCTAAACCTTTACGCTGCCCAATCGTGTAGTGGTGCACACCATCGTGCTGTCCCAAAACCTTCCCCTGCTGATCAACAATCTCGCCCTTTTGCGGAGTCAGATACTTATCCAAAAAAGCCCGCATAGAGCCGTTTGCTTCCACCAGGCAAAGATCTTGACTTTCTGGCTTTTCTGCCGTCGATAAGCGAAAAGCGCTGGCCAGTTGACGGGTTTCAGGCTTCAACTTTTCACCCAAAGGAAACAGCACATGGGCTAAAACCTCCTGGGGAAGGTCATAGAGAAAGTAGGACTGATCCTTATTGCGATCCACAGCTCTCAATAATTGATACCGACCGCTCTGAGAATCAAACTGAATCCTGGCATAATGCCCCGTCGCAATATAGTCAATTCCTAGCTGTTGCTGAGCATAAGCCAGCATAGGGCCAAACTTTACAGCCCGATTGCACTGCGAACAGGGGAGTGGCGTAATGCCATCGCTATAACCCGTCACCAGATAATCCACGATATTTTGCTGAAAATGATCCCGAATATCTACGATATGGTGGGGAATCCCCAATTGCTCACAGATTTTCGCCGCATCGACCATGCCTTCAGAGCAGCATTGACCCTTTCCCCGCATCAACCACAGAGTTATCCCCTCGACCTGATAGCCCTGATCGCACAAAATTGCCGCTGCCGCCGAGCTATCTACTCCACCTGAGAGTCCTACCGCTACTCTATCCATAGGGCAAAATTGGCAACCGATACTCACATTATGAACAAGTCCTAGGCTAACATTTCAGCCGAGTAAGCGTAGATACCAATCGGTTGTTTCTCGTGAGCAGTCACTCTCATGTCTGATTTCGTCAAGAGAGATTCAGGCTACAGCAAATCAGTAATTTTAGGATTGGCGAGCTGTAGAATACGGCAGAATACGGCTCCTTCAAATCACTTTTTGAGCAACGACAAAGTGCGTAGACCGCAGCCCTCTCTAATTTGACCAAATCGACTGATCTGCCTTGATCCCTGCCTACTCTTGTTTTCAATGAGGTGTCAGAGCCAATCTAGCAACTTGTAGCTTTAGGCACTAATCAGATAATCGAGATTATCTAGACTCGTCTCCATAAAAATTAACTGTGTTAGTAGTTTTTTCCGCAAGTCTTTATCGCTAACACGGTTAGGTATTTTGGAGTGATAGGCGTTGGATATGACAAGCTCAGAGATCGGGATAGGCGACGAGTCAGGCGTTAAAAATCATGGCTTGCTCTATGGGTTAGAGGATCAACCACCAGTACTGGAGGCTATTCTAGTCGCCTTGCAGCATGTTTTAGCAATCTTTGTCGGGATTATTACCCCTCCTCTAATTATTTGCAACGCGCTCGGGGCTTCCCCTGAAGATACGCGCTACATCGTCAGTATGTCTCTTTTTATATCTGGGGTGACTACATTCATTCAGGCTAAGCGAATTGGCCCGATTGGCTCTGGTTTGCTGAGTATCCAGGGAACCAGCTTTTCTTTCGTGGGGCCAATTCTGTCTACGGGGATAGCTATCACCAAGGGAGGGGGTACGACTCAACAGGCCTTTGCCTTGATTTTTGGGCTGTGTTTCTTTGGTGCATTCATTGAAATCTTTTTGAGCCGCTTTTTGCATCTAGCTAGCAAAGTTATCACGCCCCTTGTGACTGGCACTATTGTAATGATCATCGGTCTGACGCTGATTAAGGTTGGTGTAATTAGCATGGGTGGGGGGGTACCTGCGCAGAAGGCGGGGACGTTTGGATCCATGCAGAATCTGGGAGTTGCCCTGATGGTGTTGCTAATCATCATCATTCTCAACTGTAGTCGCAATGCCTATGTGCGAATGGCCTCTGTGGTGGTGGGTCTAGTGATTGGTTACATTGTGGCTAGTTTCCTGGGTATGGTGAATTTTAGCAATCTTCAAAATTTGCCTTTGTTTTCTTTGCCAATTCCCTTCCGCTATGGCATGGGGTTTGACTTTGGTGCCTTTATCCCGTTTGCATTGCTTTATCTGATTACGACTATCGAGTCGATTGGTGACTTGACGGCCACTTCGGCGGTTTCGGGGGAGCCTGTGCAGGGTGCGACCTACATGCGGCGTATTAAGGGTGGAGTTCTTGGAGATGGTGTGAATTCTCTCATTGCAGCGGTTTTTAACACCTTTCCCAACACAACGTTTAGTCAGAATAATGGTGTGATTCAGATTACGGGTGTGGGTAGTCGGTTTGTTGGGTTCTTCATTGCTGGAATTCTGGTTTTGTTGGGTCTTTTCCCAATTGTGGCGGGAGTTTTCCAGACATTACCCCAGCCTGTGTTGGGTGGAGCGACTATCATCATGTTTGGCTCGATTGTGTTTGCTGGGTTGAACATTTTGGCCAAGACTGATTTGGATCGGCGAGCATTGATTATTATTGGCACCTCCCTAGCGATTGGTTTAGGTGTTACCTATACGCCCGATATTGTGGATCAGCTGCCGCCAGCATTGAAGAGTGTGTTTTCTTCTGGTATTTCGGCAGGTGGTCTGACGGCGATTTTGTTGAATCTTCTGATTCCTAGGGAAGTGGATGAACCAGCGGTGGTTACTGATATGGATGAAGTCGATCAGCCGGTTGCCTAAGGCGTATTGCAAAGCTGACGAATGCATGTGTGTTTGACGACATCCCTGAAGCCTTAAGGGTTTCAGGGGTTTTGCTTTGATTTGGGTTAGGAACTTGTGGCCTAGGCATTGTGGATGCCTTCTGAGAAGCCTGATGCAGAGAGAGTTGTTCGGCATTGCTGAACAAAGGGATGAATTGGGTGATTCCTCTCTAGGTTCAGTAACGTCATTTTTTGACTTGACGGAATACAGGAGTTTGCTGGTGAAGAAATGGGCATAGTAAATGTGTCACCTCATGACCCGTTCCATGTCTTTTTCTACCAGTGTTCATGCTTTGCAAACCCTGTTGCTTTCTTTCCATCCGGTCATTGTGATGGAAACGGTGGAGGAAGAGCGGGTTTATAGCCTCCTCCAGGCGGCTACCCAGGAAATGAAAATGGCGCTGTTTGAGTGGAGTATTACCCTGGGGCTGATGCGATCGCGGGGAGCAAATCATCGCTGGGTCGATGAGTGTGCCCCTGCTGGCAGTCAAAAACCACCGGCCTATGAAAATACCACAGACCCCCTGGAAATGCTGGAATATATCCAGGAGATGCCGCAGAAGGGGGTGTACTGGCTGAAGGATTTTGCTAAACACCTGAGTGACCCGATAGTCGTGCGGAAGGTGCGGGAGGTGACCCAAATGTTTTCTCGCAGCACCTGCGCTCTGGTAATGACCGGTGATGTAGTGACCCTACCAAGAGAACTTGCCCACGATGCGGTTTACTTTGACCTTAAACTGCCAGGTCGCGATGAGCTGCACCAGACATTTATGGAGGTAGCGCGAACCCTGAATGTGAAAAATCGCATTCCGGTTGAATTGCAGAGTCAGGATATTCAGACGCTGGTGCAGGCGCTGAGTGGTATGACTCTGAAACAGGCTCGTCAGGTAATTGCCTATGCGGCGCTGGTAGATGGGAAGCTGACACCCGATGACGTAGATCGGATTTTAGAACGTAAGGCTCAGGTGATTCGGGAGAGTGGTGTGCTGGAGTATTTGCCCCCCACCCCTGGGAATGCCCTGCAATGGGGTGGATTTACCGGCTTAAAACACTGGCTGTTGCGAGCACAGGTGGGGTTTACGCCCCAGGCGAGAGCCTTGAATCTGCGACCACCCCGTGGGATTTTGATTGTCGGCATTCAGGGCTGCGGTAAGTCGTTGGCAGCGCGGGCGATCGCCCAGGAGTGGAAGCTACCGTTGCTAAAGCTGGATGCCAGCCGCATTTACGATAAGTATGTAGGCGAGTCAGAAAAGAATTTTCAACGGGCAATTACGATGGCTGAGTCGATGGCTCCCAATGTGCTGTGGCTGGATGAAATTGAGAAAATTCTCAGTGGCAGTGACAATGGCGACTCTGATGGTGGCTTGAGTCGGCGGTTGTTTGGCTATTTTCTCACCTGGATGCAAGAAAAATCTCAGGATGTGTTTGTAGTGGCAACGGCTAATAATATTTTTCAGTTACCACCAGAGTTACTACGCAAAGGCCGTTTTGACGAAATTTTCTATGTGGATTTGCCCGACCCTCAGGAGCGCGAAACCATTTTGAAGATTCACCTGCTCAAGCGGAAACAGGCCCCGGAGCAGTTTGATATCCCTGCTCTGGTACAAGCGACGGATGGCTTTAGTGGTGCGGAGATTGAGCAGGTGGTGATTGCGGCACTTTACCATGCCCTGTATCTAAATCAGGCGCTGGATAACCGTTTGCTAATCGCTGAAATTAAGCGCACCATTCCCCTCTCGATTTCTCGCCGGGAAGATTTAGAGCAACTACGGGCGATCGCCCGTGACCGCTTTGTAAGCGCGAAAGATGTGCCGAGTTCCCAGTGTTAAAACCCTGGATTGTGACTACCCAGCTTACTTACCCTGCGGGAAGCAAGCGATACCGCAAATCTCCTCCGCAGTTTGGGAGCGGCACTTGAATCTAGCCCCCCTTCTCCCCTATTTGGGAGAAGGGCTGGGGGATGGGGGCCATTCGGCACTGAGAGAATCACCTAATCAAGGACCTAACCCTTACTGGGTTGAGGAATCGTCACATCGATCGCCGTGACCTGTTGCCCTAATTGGCTCAAGGGTGGTTGAATCTCAGCCTGGTTACCCACCACCAATGTGACGAGATTTTCGGGTTTGAGGTAAGTTTGGGCTACCCGTTGCACATCGGCGATAGTAGTAGCTTCGACTCCCTGGCGATAGCGAAAGATAAAGTCTTCTGGGTAGTTGTAGTAGGCGTAGCGCAATAGGCGGTTGAGCGTTTGGGCTGGATCCTGAAAGTTAAAGATAAAAGAGTTGAGCACAATATCTTTGGCGTATTGCAGTTCTTCTGGGGCGATCGCCTGCTGGCGAATCCGCTCAATTTCTGAAAGGGTACTTTGAATGAAGGGAACCGTTGCCTCCGATCGGGTCTGACCTCCGGCAATAAACACCCCTGGATAATCAGGCTGAGCACTCCAAAAGGCATAGACGGAGTAGGCTAACCCCTGGCGAGTGCGAATTTCGTTAAACAGTCTACCGCCAAAACCATTCAACACCTCATTCATTACCGATAGGGCAGGATGATCAGGGCTATTCTCAAGGCCGCCCAAGTGTCCGACCAAGATAGTACTTTGAGTGAGTTGGGGCTGATTCACCACAAAAATCCCCCCCCTTTTAGCCTGAGTGACTTGGGGTAAGGGTGGTTGGGGCTGGTTTGCCGGTTGCCAATTACCAAACTGGGTTTCTATTAATTGGCGCATAGTGGCCGTATCGAAATCGCCCACAATGCCAAGGAGTGTATTTTCGGGATGAAAATAGCGCTGGTGAAACTTGACCAAATCTGCCCGGCTGATATTATCCAATGTGGCATACTCCACTGTGCGGGCATAGGGACTGGCCTCCCCATAGATCAATTTGCGAAATTCTCGATTGGCAATGCTGCTAGGGTCGTCATTGCGGCGCGCGATCGTTCCCTTGATTTGAGTTTTAGCCAACACCACCTGATCCGCCGCAAAGGCCGGCTGCTGCAACACCTCAGCAAATATGCCCAAAACCGTTTCCGCATCTTCGCTCAGGCTATTGAAACCCGCACTTCCAGTCGCTCGACTGATACTGGTTTCTACTGAGGCTGCCCGTTGCTCGAGCAGGGTATTGAGTTCACTGGCTGAGCGTTGCCGCGTTCCTCCAGAGCGCATCACTGTGCCTGTGAGTTGAGCTAACCCCACTTGGTCGCCCGGTTCTAGGCGATCGCCCGTGCGGATTAAGGCTGTACCACTCACCAGAGGCAGCTCATGATCTTCAACCAGATACACCGTCAGACCATTCGCCAGTTGAAAGCGGGTGTAATCGGGTAATTTCACCTCTGGCAAGGGTGGAAAGGTCAATTCTGTATAGTGTTTGGGGGTATCGTTGGGGATCTTGCTGAGCGCAGGTAAGAGATAGACCAGCAAAGACAGGGCAATGGGAATGACCACCATACAGAAGACGATCACAGCGACCTTAATCAGTTGCTGCCGACGAGGATTCATGCGATTTTCTCTGGCTTGGTTCATATCACTAAGTGCTGGGTAATCAATGCCGTTTCTTATTCCTGCGGTAGTAAGCGGCCAATTGTGCGATTGCTTGGCACGAAGGTGGCTTTAGCAACGCGCTGAATATCTGCCGCCGTCACTGCTTCAATCTGCTCGATCTCCTTAAACAAATTGCGCCAACTGCCGGTCTTAACCTCATACTCTAGCAAGGCTTGGGCCATCCCCATATTGGATTTGAGCGATTGCAGTAAACTGGCCCGCGCCTGGTTTTTGACGCGCTCTAGCTCTTGGGTCGAAACGGGTTCTGTTTTCAGCCGTTCAATTTCGGCATTGAGGGCCTGACCCAGTTCCTCGACGCTGCGACCCGGTGCGGTCAGCCCATAGAACAGAATGAGATTGGGATATTTGTTGCCAGGGAAACCGGTAAACCCCTGGGCCGTTAGGGCAACTTTTTGCTCTTCGACCAGTGATTTGTAGAGTCGAGAGGTGCGCCCATCGCTGAGAATGCTGGCGATCATGTCGTAGACCACATTGTCTGGATGGGTCACGGCAGGGCGATGATACCCCTCCAGGTACCAGGGCTGCGATCGCAACTTTAGGGTCACCTCCCGGGGAGCGGCTTGGGGTGGCTCAATGGGGATATTCTCTTTTGGCGTGGGGCGGGCGCGATAACGACCAAAATAAATTTGGGCTAACCGCCGCACTTCTTGAGGATCCACATCCCCGACAATGGCCACCGTCAGCTTACTAGGAATGTAGTGGCTATCGAAAAAATCTTGAATATCCTGACGGGTGAGATTGCGAATATCTTCGTCATAGCCGATAACCGGACGACGATAGGGATGAACCTGAAACGCCTTGTCCAAGTAAGCCTCAATCAATTGCCCAATTGGGGAGTTATCTGTGCGCAGGCGGCGCTCTTCTAAAATCACCTGCTGCTCTTTAAAGAACTCGCGGAATACGGGATCGAGAAACCGCTCCGACTCTAAAGACATCCAGAGTTCTAGTTTATTTGATGGGAAACTGTAGAAATAGCGAGTTGCTTCGGCGGAGGTATTAGCATTGAGGCCCACTCCACCCGCCTGCTCCACAATGCGACCAAATTCATTTTGGCGCACTAGGGCCATTGCTTCCGTTTCGAGTTGGGTCAATCGGGCGGACAGTTTTTCGGCCTCAGCAGTTTGCCCCTTTGCTTGAGCCGTTTTGATTTGTTCTGCTAGCGCATCTAGCTGATTCAGTAGCACTTTTTCTTTGGCAAAATTGATCGTGCCAATCTGACTCGTGCCCTTAAAGGCCATGTGCTCTAAAAAGTGAGCCACTCCTGTTTTACCCTCGGGTTCATCCACTCCGCCGACATCGGCGTAAGTTAAAAAAGAAACCACTGGGGCTTCGTGGCGTTCTAGCACGATAAATTTCATGCCATTTTCCAGCCGAAACTCTGTCACCCGCTGAATCACCCGATCCAGATAGGGCTGAATTGACTGACCCTGGGTCGAAGCCGGGGCCATTGTCGTTTCTGTAAGAGCTGCAGCGGGCCACGATACGCCGCCCCAACTCAAGAGAAAGATGAGAAAGAATGCAACGAAATGATAAAAAGAACGCGATCGCATAGGCAAATCCAAGCGGCTGATCCCCAGGATACTCTGGCCCTGCCAGAATGACCATTACTGGAAGAAAGCCCAGGTTTCTATCGGTCTCTATCGGGAGGGAGCAAAACCCCGAACACCCACAACGTCTCATAGTAATGGGAATAAGCGACTGGAAACCCTACGAATGGTCACCCCATCCACTAGAATTTGGCTCAACTTGACTCGCCCTAGAAGCTGGATTCAAAATCCAGCCTACCAGCGAACATTCTCAGAGGTTTGCATCTGGCCTTCTGCGTAGCAGACTAGCTTTGGTGTCGATGGGATGCAAACACATCGAACATCGCTCCGACCAGGCTGCTGGCCAGGCCAATCACTATCGTTCCTTCGAGTACACTACCGTTACCAAAGACAGCCAGAAACGTCAGGATATGCTCAAGACCAAGCTGGCCGATGGGTGACAACCAGGGAATTTGTGCTAGGAGAAGCGAGCTAAGGATAACAGCTCCAATCAGCAGTGTTGGCATCGCAAAGCTGAAAGTGCCGGTTAGTAGCAGCGATCGCAGGTAGGTTGATGACATGAAGAGTAGCAGTAGAACCTAGCGAGTGAACAATTCCACCATAGGGGCGATCGCCAGGGTTAGACAGATCTGACAGAAATCTTAAATCTGCTCTCAGAATCCTTCGTGAAAGGCGGTCAAGCCTTCTCAGTTTGGTCACTCTCCTGCTGTCAAACCCTTTCAGCTTTTCCCTGAGACCTAATCTTTCATACTGGGGATACATCCACCCCGGGGATACATCCCGGCTAGTCAAAGTATCACTACATTGGAAGCAAATAGACACATGGAGCCATCGCTGCCCGATTGAGGACGGGGAGCGTCTCTGGTTGGGCGCGCTGCCCCCACGCTCCCTATATCCCGAATAGACTCAGTAGCCTAGCGATAGCTCCAGGATACATGACAGTTTTGCCCTCACCCTAAACCCCTCTCCCAATTTTGGCGAGGGACTTTGAGATGGCTTGGCGCCCCTTCTCCCAGGTTGGGGAAAAGCTGGGGGATGAGGGCCTGCAAAGGTGACATGCTCTCTAGCTAAATGCAGAAAAACAAGCCAACCGATAGGATATGGGTGTTCTTGCCCATGAAAGCCATGCAAAGAATTTTAATCGCCGGAGCTTTGTTATCCCTACTGCCGTTGGGGTTGATGCTAGGGGCTAATGCCCAGCCTCAGAAACTTCAAGCTCAAAGCCTGGGAAGTGGTTCCGTCGATTACCTTACTGGAGGGGTGCCGCAGATGGCAAAGCCAGTAGATACAGCGGTTAAGATGGCATCCACTGTGCCGACTCCGGCGATCGCCTTCCGCCTAAGTGACTACCAGTGGCGCTATCGGCCTGTTTTGGTCTTTGCCCCCTCTGAGCAAACTCCGGCCTACCGCCAACAACTGCAACAGTGGCAAGCCCAAATTCAAGAGATTCGCGATCGCGATATGCGACTGATTGAAGTCTTCAGTTCTGGAGAAAGCCGAGCCAGTGGGCAACCCATCACAGCCGCTGCGGCAAACCAATTGCGCCGCCAGTTGGGTGTCGCCCCAGAACGGTTTACGGTGATCTTAGTTGGCAAGGATGGAACGGAGAAACAACGAGCGTCGCACCCGGTGCATTTAACCACCCTGTTTCGCACCATCGATGCTATGCCCATGCGTCAGCGAGAAATGCAAAGAAGGCGATAGGTCATCCTGGGTTGATGGCCTTAAGAAGACGTTTGAACCGTATCCGGCGGTCAAAACTGCGACAACATGAGACGTCAAGGGTACCGGGGGATAGGCGCTCAAGACATCCTTTAACCGTTTAAAACAGCCTTTGCCTTTTGCAAAAAGTCCTTTCGATCTTCTAAGCCATTGGTGCCCCCGTTAATTCTCCGCGTGATCGCAACCACATCATCTTGATCGGCGAGGGGGTTTAAGTTGCGATCGTGCCAAAACCAGCCTGCGACTAAAACGCAGTAGGGCAGTTGCTCAAGCTGGGTAGGGTTGGCCACAAAATCCTCCCCGATTGCCTGGGAGAATTGCCGATAATTGGCCCGCCCCGTTAATTGAATTAACCCCCGGCCTTTGAACCGTTTGCCATCTCCGGGTTCTGTATTACCTAAGTCCTCATGATTTTCATAAGCTTCCCCAGAGGCGTATTCTGCCATTGCCCGAAACTGATCCGACCAGAAGTGTTTAAAGATAGCTCAACATACAAAAAATGAGGGCAGAACATTGTATTCTAGCCCCCAATAAACAAAATAATGTTTAAGCTGCTACTGTCATTTCCTGCGCTTGTCAAACTGATATTCAAGCAGTTGTGCCCGCATAACTATCTT
>CALIDI010000008.1 GCA_938023035.1 uncultured Leptolyngbyaceae cyanobacterium
CGTACCAATACCGCGCCCCTTTCTCTTCAGGGTCGATCTCCGGCAGGTTCAGGTCTGAGGATGGCTGACTCGTCATGCCCCTTACTCTAACGACTTTTGCCTCGTTCGCAATAGCCCCACCTTCCTGCGGTGACTAATTACGATCAGTTGAATCAGAAACGCCCATTTTTAGAGCAGTTCAACGGACTGAAAACCTTAAAAGCTTGTGAACATTCACCTTGAGAAGCCTAGTAAAACCGATAGACCCAAACTTTAGGAGTTATAGGGGTGGTCGTCCTATCCCTTAAAGAATAAAGTAAAGAATAAAGCATCATCGGGCATTTCCAGAAGCTTTTCAGCAACAGTCTTCTGGTTCGAGATTATTTTTCTCTGTCTTTCACATAAGGACACTACCAGAGGGGCTACTCTACTAAGTTGATCAGGCCAAGATTCATTCACCAGTGCTCAACCCAAAGGTTTTCCTAAGCACAATCCTGGGTTGAGGCTTAGACAAATTTGACTACCGTCAGTTCAATTACATTTAGCGGCCAATCGCGGCTCAATCATGCTCAATACATTTTTGAAATCCTCAAAAGCTCTCTACCTCTTAGCGCTAGCGAGTACAACTTTTTGCTGCTTCATGCTGTTTATAACCGGAATCATTACCTTTTTTACCGTGGAAAGCAGCCAGGAAAAGCTTAATGCAATCATCTTTTCAGGTTTTTCGTTTCCGCGTCTTTTTTTCAATGCAATTTATCTTGTTCTAATACTTGTTTATCTGGTCTGGTTGTCACAACCACAGCAGCATTTTTCTAGCTTCTTTAAGCTTCTAAAAATTGTGTTTCCGTTTCTGCTGCTCAGTTACTTTGCTTACCCCTTAAGTAATGATATTTACAGCTATCTACAATATGGATGGATGAGCCTTCATGGAATTAATCCATATCTCAATCCACCCATTACTTATCCATCTGTTCTTTCTCCCCACGTTGAATGGATTTATTCAACTTCCACCTACGGCCCTGTCTCAATGTTGATTTTTACTCTGACAACTCTGGGTGTTTTTCTTCATCCTATCGTTGGAGTTTATATCTTTAAACTATTCTGTCTACTGACCCATGGTGTGAATGCTTTTCTCATTTGGAGATTTTATAAAACCTCGACTCACCAAACTAAGCTAACTCTGGCCTACATCTTGAATCCAGCATTGGTAAATGCTTGCGTTATCGATGCCCATGTAGATGTGTTCCTATGCACCAGTATTCTGGTATTTATCGGATGTTTTTTCCTACGTCGCTATGTAGCCGCCTCTCTTGCGGTTTTTGCTGGTTTTTTGACCAAGACATTGCCGATTATTTGGTTACCGTTAATCGCGGGTTTCTTGATCCGTCAGCGTCGCTGGAAAGAACTGGGAATTGCAACAGTGGGATGCTTAGTGTTTGTAATTGTTGTAAGTCAAACATGGTTGCCGACACTAGATGCCTGGAAAAGTTTAAGCAATCAATCCACAGCCTATCTAACCGCTCGATCCTGGCAGCATTTGATCAGTGTAGGGGCTGAAAAATTGCTAGGCATTACTGCCGAGTCAAAAGTTGCGCTTGTGACATTGCTTAAGCAAATTGGCTATGCGATTTTCCTGTTTTTTTATCTCAGCCGATTGATGCGGTTATTTTTTCGTTCAAGTTATGAGGAAGAGCACCTAGTTACTGATGCAGGTTGGGTACTTGTTGTTTTATTTCTGTTTGGTGCTCCCTGGCTTATGTCCTGGTACCCATCGATTTTGTTTGCGATCGCCCTCTTAACCTTTACCCGTTCCCCGCTTTTTGCCCTGGTAGCTTTAGCCTTTTGCCTATCGACAAATCTCATCTATGGGACAGGAAGTGGAGACAATCTTATGGGAATGGCCACTGCTTTATCCACCATCCTGCCACCGGTCATAGCCCTACTTTGGGGGCAGCCAATCCTAAAATGGATCAAGCAGCACCACCCACAAAAACACGCGCTAGAGCAGTAATCGACGTCCTGGCAAAAATCGCACCTTAAAAACTTAAGCAAAATCTTTGAGGATCGCAGATAAGATTAATCACCCAGTAGACGAAGGCATCCGTCTGGCCACTCCCAACCCCATCCACAACTCCCAGAACAGGAGAGAGGCTGCGAGCCGAATTCCCTTTCTCCCTTGATGGCAGAAGGAGCTAGAAGACGCGGGTGGCTTAGGCTAATCTAGACTTAAATGTCTGCAATGTCTACCTTGCTGTATCAACAGCCTCAAGGGCGGGCTTAAACCTGTCAAAATCATTGTCAGCCCACCTTAAATGAACCCTGGAAGCAACTGAATGAATGTTTCCAGTAATCCCTCTGGCGATGAACTGCTAGTACAAGCATTCACACGAATGCTTGCACTAGTACTCTTACTAAACCAAAAGTTGGAGGCTCAAGTTAAGCCAACTTAGCAGAATGACAGATTTTTTAGGCCCCTGAGTTCCTCAAGACAAACAATTCTCACGAAAAACCACTCTAATCCTGATACTTGGTCAGTTACCAGACTTCTCTAGCGATCCACCGACCCCATAATCACGTCGATACTACCCAAAATTGCCACAATGTCAGCAACCTTCATGCCACGTAGCAATTGGGGCAAAATCTGCAAGTTAGTGAAATCAGGGGCGCGCACCTTAAATCGCCAGGGAAAAACATGATCACTACCGATTAGAAAGGCACCTAGCTCCCCTTTACCACTCTCTAGCCGGACGTAGTTCTCACCCGCAGGAATCTTCCACGTCGGAGCCAGTTTCTTGCCAATGTACTGAAACTCAAAACCATCCCACTCAGATTTAGCCCCAGCCATCATCCGCTTGGCTTCTAAGTTTTCATAGGCACCGCCAGGAATCCCCTTAACTGCTTGGCGGATAATCTTCACTGACTCTCGCATTTCGCGAATACGCACTAGGTAGCGTGCAAAACAATCTCCTGCGGTTTCCCACTGCACTTCCCAATCAAAGTCGTCATAGCACTCATAGTGATCCACCTTACGCAGATCCCATTGCACACCAGAACCGCGCAGCATCGGCCCCGACAAGCCCCAATTAATTGCCTCTTCACGGGTAATCGTACCAATGCCTTCGATGCGTCGCCGGAAGATGGGGTTGTTCGTGATTAATTTTTCGTACTCATCCACTTTGGGTAGGAAGTAATCGCAAAAATCTAAGCACTTATCTAACCAGCCATAGGGTAAGTCAGCCGCCACTCCGCCAATACGCCAGTAGTTGTTGTTGACCATGCGGTAGCCTGTTGCCGCTTCCCACAGGTCATAAATCATCTCGCGCTCACGGAAGATGTAAAAGAAGGGCGTTTGAGCACCAACGTCTGCTAGAAAAGGGCCAAGCCAGAGGAGATGGTTGGCAATCCGATTCAGCTCTAGCATAATGACGCGAATGTAGCTTGCTCGCTTGGGCACCTCAATTCCCGCCAGTTTTTCTGGAGCATTGACGGTAATCGCTTCGTTGAACATACCCGCCGCATAATCCCAACGGCTGACATAGGGGACGTACATTACCACCGTGCGATTTTCGGCGATTTTTTCCATTCCCCGATGCAAGTAACCAATGACTGGTTCGCAATCAATAACATTCTCACCATCTAGAGTGACAATCAGCCGCAGAACCCCATGCATGGAGGGATGATGAGGCCCCATGTTGAGTACCATGGGTTCTGTTTTTGTCTCAATCATTGCCATAGGTCTGTGTTCTCCGCTCTAAAAGGCTGTGCTGACAAAGGGGCAAGCATGGGTATCGCAGGCAACGATCGCCACTCGCTGGAAATAACTGTAACGGAACGTTACCTAATCAGAATTATACGGATCATCGGTTGAAAGTGGGGATAACAAACGCATCGAATTCTAGTGCACTCACGATTCAATTGTGATCAATTGTGACGAATCTCTGGCAGCCGCTCTTGTTGACGCCCAGGCAGCCGCAAAACCTCTGTGTGTTCCGCTAGGTGTTTTTCTATGAAGTTACAAACTAAGATTAGGACAGAGGCTAGGTTGATTTTTTCGTCAAAAGTTAAGAAAGATAGTGCTCTTATATTATTTAAGTGTCCTAATAAATTTGCGTGGTGCGATAAAATAGAGCACTGGGCAGCAATACTGTGTTGAATCACCCATTATTGTGGATGGTAGAATTGCAGGTTTTGGTACGAGACGGCGTATGAGGCAGCGATCAGGAGGTAAAACAGCCTTTTAAGGGAGTCTAGCCAGAGGCTACGATTTCTACATTTTTCCTTTAGAAATGGCTGTGACAAAGTTTCTATCGCGATCGCCTGCTCCGGCGATGGGGGATTAAGGGGGGTGTATGGGCGCTGCCCGCAGCCAAGGGTTCTACTTCTGCACCCCATCTTCAATTACATGACGCTGTAGCGATAGATGTTTCTGTTACGGATGAAGAACCCGAAAGAGCGTAGGAGAGAATGAGTGAACATCGTCGAAATCTTTCAAAAGGGCGGGGTAACAATGATTCCCCTATTGCTGCTGTCAATTTTGGCCCTTGGTACCAGCATTGAACGGCTGTGGTTTTGGTTTAATGTTTTAACTCAGGGAAAAGCGATCGCCAACCAGGTACTAGAGGCGGCTCAACGAGACTGGCTCATCGCAACGGAACTGGCCAGACGCTCCTACGAGCAACCGATTGGACGATTTCTCTACAGTCCCCTGCAATTACGGGAACCCGACCCTGAAGTCTTTCGCCTAGCGTTGGAGTCAGCGGCAGATGAAGAACTCTCTCTGATGCGGCGGGGCGATAAGATTTTGGAAGCGGTGATTGCCCTTTCCCCATTGTTGGGGTTATTGGGCACAGTGCTCGGCTTGATTATTTCCCTTGGCAACATTCGTTTGGGAGAGTTGGGTCGAGCTTCTACAGCCGGGGTGACAACCGGCATTGGAGAAGCTTTGATTAGCACGGCTACCGGGCTGATTGTGGCGATCGCCACGGCGGCTTTCTATCGCCTCTTTCAAGCGTTTCTCTTCGGCCAGGTCAAATTGTTTCGGCGGGCTGGGAACGAGCTAGAAATGCTATATCGCCAGAAGTGGGCAGAGCAGCAATTGTTGCCCAAAGTAAATGAAGCTCACGTCCCAGAGAAACTTGACAAACCAGAGAAACTTGACGAAGCGGTTCCGAAACTAGAAAGAGAGGAAACAATAGAGCCAGTTTCTGAGCCGCCTGCTTCATCCAGCTAGCAGTTTGTCAATGTTGTAGGGCAGTCCTAGCCTGTTTGCGTCGTGCTACATCTGTGAGGCTGGCGGTATTCTATCAAGATTCTCCTGACGAGCCTCAGCCCCTCACAACTCAGTCCCTAGCAATGTTCGAGTACTTCATTAATACTTCAAATTGAAGTGGTCGCGCTCCGATACACCCTAAGCTTTGGCCGGAGCCATACGATTGGTGCGGAAAGTAACATTGGAGCCTTCTTGAGTTTGCTCTAGCACAAGCAGAGGGGTCGGTTTTGCCTTTTGATCCCAGTGCATGGTAGCAATCCGGCCCTGAATGGTGGGTTGCCAAGACTCATTCTCAGCGGAGGGGTTGAGAAACGTTTCTATGCAATCAATAATCTGATTAATGGTGACAGAGGTCGGCTGAGTCGGTAGCTTGAAGATTTTAATCTGAATGCGAAAAAGCACGCGCTTAGTACCCTTCGGCAAGTCACCCGGCTCATACTCCACATCAAAGATTTCATCAATGTGCCGTCCGGTGCTGGCAATTCCAATTTCTCCCTGGCTGGCTTGAGTTGGACGCAGAGCCACACTGATTTTTTCCTTAACTCGAATCTTAATTTGATTCAAAATGGCAAAGTGGAACACTTCCTCATCCATCCGCATGCGCAGATAGTCTAGATTAAACTCTCTAGAGTGAATTAAATCAGGGTTGCGCTCCATTTTGCCGATAGTTTCGACAGCATACTTCAACTTTTTCTGAAGTTCTCGATTCTTGAGGGTTTCAAACTTCACCTGTTTACGGAGCTTTTTGACCTGTAGCCAGGAGGTAGTTCCTAATGCCAGCAGCGCAATCGCTAAGCCAACTGAAACGTAGGGCCATACTTGGCCACTTGCTAAAGGATTGCCAGCGGGTTGATTAGCTGGTTGCTCAGTCTTGGGAGTTGGCCGATTGGCTTGGGCAAACAGCGGAGTGGAGATAAGCTTTGAAACTGACATAGGACAATTGGACTAAGTTGCTTCTACTCTTAAAGTTCCCTAGATGCTACCCATGTCATCAATCTTGCGCTAGAAACAGGGAAACTGATGCAGTTCTTTACACTTTAAATAAATGATCAAGTGAACGACAAACGGAAAATTCTTATTTCAGTTTACTTATCTCAGCTTAAGGGATGGCAGTCCTCACCCAAGTGTTTTACCCACTTGCTGAGCGCTAAGTCAGTCGTCCTAATGAATGGTTTATTTTGGCGCTAAAGTCCCCCATTGCGGCTTAAGCATTCGCTAAATGACCGTTTCAAGGGCTGATTTTGCTGATCGTTGCAGCAATAGGCCATACTCTAACCCTTCTACGACAGCATGATAGGAGGCTTCTAGAATGTTGCTAGAGACACCGACCGTTGCCCAACGCTGATGGCCGTTACTGGACTCAACGAGAACACGGGTTTTGGCAGAGGTGCCCGCCGTTCCGTCTAGAATCCGCACTTTGTAGTCGGTCAAATGAAAGTCTTTAATTTCTGGATAAACGTTGATTAAGGCTTTTCTCAGGGCGGCATCTAGGGCTGAGACTGGCCCATTGCCTTCGGCGGCTTCCAGAATATCAATGCCATCGACAGCTAGTTTAACGGTTGCGAGGGAGGTGGTTTTAAGTTGCCCGCTGCCCGGTGTGGCATCGTAGTGAACCTGAAAGCCTTTAATGACAAAAAACTGGGGACGCTGCCCCAAAGCTTCACGCATGAGCAACTCGAAACTGGCTTCAGCCGCCTCAAATTGGTAGCCTTCACTTTCCAGTTGCTTGAGCCGCTGGAGCATCTGACGGCATTGGGGATTGTGTTTATCTAGCGCAATTCCAAAGGTCTGGGCTTTTGCCAGAATGTTACTTAACCCAGATTGGTCAGAGATGACGATGCGACGATAGTTGCCGACCTGCTCGGGGCAGATGTGCTCATAGGTGAGGGGATTGCGCTCAACGGCACTGACGTGGATTCCTCCCTTGTGGGCAAAGGCAGAAGCTCCTACGAAGGGGGCGTGATCCTCTGGGGCGAGGTTGGCTACTTCACTGACAAACCGGCTTACATCGGTGAGCTGAGCTAATTCGGTGGGTTGCAAGCAGAAATAACCGAGTTTGAGTTGCAGGGTTGGGATTAGGGAACAGAGGTTGGCGTTGCCGCAGCGTTCGCCGTAGCCGTTGATAGTACCCTGTACCATTTGGGCACCTTCGCCGATCGCCACGATCGCATTTGCAACGGCTAGTTCAGCATCGTTATGGGTATGAATGCCCCAGCGCAGACTTGGCCCCGGCGATCGCGCCTCAGCGAACGACTGCTGAACGGCGGCCATAATCGAACTAATTTCATGGGGAAGCGTGCCACCATTGGTGTCGCAGAGAGTCAACCACTCAGCCCCAGCGGCGATCGCCGCCTTCAAAGTCGCGAGGGCATAGGCTGGATTATGTTTATAGCCATCAAACCAGTGCTCCGCGTCGTAAATCACGCGGCGACCCTGGGCACGCAAGTAGGCGATTGTATCCTCAATCATCGCCAGATTTTCAGCTAGGGTGGTTTTTAACCCTTCTGTGACATGTAAATCCCATGATTTGCCAAAAACGGTCACCCAGTTGGTTGCGGCGGCCAAGATCGGTTTCAGAAGCGGATCGACCTGGGCCGTCAAACCAGGGCGGCGGGTTGAGCAAAAGGCCACTAACTCCGCCCGGGTCAGTGGGTTTTCCTGCATCCACTTAAAAAATTGCTCATCCTTGGGGTTGGCACCAGGCCAGCCCCCCTCAATGAAAGGGATCCCCAACTGATCTAGGCGTTGAGCAATGCGAATCTTATCTTCGAGCGAAAAAGACAACCCTTCCCGTTGAGCGCCATCGCGCAGAGTAGTGTCATAGATCCAAACAGAATGGGACGGTTCAAAGGGCATGGCAGCTTGCTGATTCCGGTAATCACTCTTCGCCCTATTGTAAAGAAACGGTTTGGCCTCTTGCTGGCTCTGTTAGGAATCGATCACCCCTGAGCGGATTTCTTTAACAACTGTTACAGTGCGTTATGCTGAACCGGTTGCATACCCCAAACGGAGCCAAAGGGCGCGTCATGGCGTTAGCGACAACGAACCGCCTCGGCATGGCTTTACCGCTTCTTAGCCCAAAAAGGTACTACCTGTGGCAATCTGGAAAGCAGCATGTAAACTCGTGATCTTTTCGCTTTTTGCCGACTTCTTATGCAAACCCTGCCAAACCCTGCTGTTAAGCCATCTGCCCTAACCCCATCGGATCTGATCTCAACAGATCCGGCGATTCAGCGTCGGAAAACCCGCCCAGTAGCTGTGGGGAGCATCACTATTGGCGGCGATCATCCGGTAGTAGTACAGTCCATGATCAACGAAGACACTCTGGATACAGATGCTTCAGTTGCCGCGATTCGACGGTTACACGAAATCGGCTGTGAGATTGTGCGGGTCACGGTGCCAAGTATTGCCCATGCGATCGCCCTAGCAGAAATTAAGCAAAAACTCCTCGCGACCTATCGACCCGTACCCCTAGTGGCCGATGTACACCACAACGGCATGAAGATCGCACTAGAAGTGGCAAAGCATGTCGATAAAGTGCGGATTAACCCAGGGTTGTACGTGTTTGAGAAACCCAAGAGCGATCGCACCGAATACACCCAGGCTGAATTTGATGAAATCGGCGACAAAATTCGTGAAACCCTAGAGCCTTTAGTCGTTTCCCTCAGAGATCAGGGCAAAGCGATGCGCATCGGGGTAAATCATGGATCCCTAGCCGAGCGGATGCTGTTCACCTATGGTGACACCCCAGAGGGCATGGTAGAGTCAGCTCTGGAATTTATCCGCATCTGTGAATCTCTCGACTTTCGCAACATCGTGATTTCCCTAAAAGCTTCCCGTGTGCCGGTAATGCTAGCGGCCAATCGCCTCATGGTCAAGCGGATGAATGAATTAGGGATGGATTACCCTTTGCACCTAGGGGTTACTGAAGCTGGGGATGGCGAGTATGGCCGAATTAAGTCAACCACAGGAATTGGCACTCTGCTGGCTGAAGGGATTGGCGACACAATTCGAGTTTCGCTAACCGAAGCACCTGAGAAAGAAATCCCTGTTTGCTACAGCATTCTGCAAGCCCTGGGGCTGCGTCGCACCATGGTCGAGTATGTGGCTTGCCCCTCCTGCGGACGCACCTTATTTAATTTGGAAGAAGTGCTCCATAAAGTGCGAGAGGCTACCAACCACCTGACAGGTCTTAACATTGCAGTCATGGGCTGCATCGTCAACGGCCCTGGAGAAATGGCCGATGCGGATTATGGCTATGTAGGCAAACAGGCAGGTTACATTGCCCTCTATCGTGGTAAGGAAGAAATTAGGCGGGTTCCAGAATCAGAAGGGGTTGAGCAACTGATTAACTTGATCAAAGCTGATGGGCGCTGGGTGGATCCTGCTTAGGCGGTTGCTGACCAGGAAATTACTGACTGGCTTCGTTTGCTTTCGCCTTCACTCAAGACCCGTCGCTTACGCTCAGTTGAGCGCCTAGCCTTTGCCTTGAGGGGACGTTTGAAAAATGGCTTTCAGTCCTGAACCCTCAACTCTGAACCTTCATATTGCGATCGCCAGGTTGCTTCGTACATTGGGGGCGAAGGGATGTATTTCACTTTTGCAAGTTGCCCCACCCCGCGGGAAGAGTGAAGCACTCCATCCCCTTGCTTGTATGCCCGTTAGGACGATACCCCTTCTCTCAAAGTGCGCGCAGGGGAGCCAGATTCAAAGCCCCTTTCCCTCCTTGGGAGAGGGATCTAGGGTGTTGCTTGCTTCCCGCAGGATGGGTGACGAAACTGGGATGCACTCCTTCTGATTCTGAGCAAACCGTTAATTGACAAGAACCTGACCGCGCTCGTAGATCTGGCGGGCGTAGTCTGTCCAAATGCCCTGCCCCCAATAGCGAAAACAACTGGTTTCGAGCAATAGGGTATGCAGCAGTGCCTCCAGATAATCCTGGCGCTGGGTAGTGGTAGGATCTTGCGCCACCAGAGGGTCATATTTTGCGTGGAATTGGGCGCTAAGCTGGTTCATTGGCTCTAACACATTTTCATAGCCTTTCACCCAACTGATGCTATTTGTCCAAGACGCACCCTCCATGTGAAAGCGGGGGTTGGTTTGTTTGAGCTGGCCGATCGCGGCCTCAACGGCTTCAGGAGTCGCCTGATCAGGGGCGACAACTTGCCAGATTTGGTGCTGGTTCACCGCCTGACAAGTGGGGTAATCTTCAGAGGTGACTCCAGCGGCTTCCAGAAGTTCGATGTATTCGGTGCCATTGAAGCCAACCACACCGGTGGTTGTGCGGCCATTGGCTGTCATGTCGTACCAGGGTGAGAAAAAGTCGCGGGGATATTCGTTCATCATTACCCCGCCATTTTCGCCATCAGCAATCTGGGTGACACAACTGGGGATGGCGCGATCGCCAAGAATGTGCGGTTTGCGGCTCTTGGCCTCGTGGTAAGGCTGCATCTGGGCCACTAACTTGGTATCAGACCCTTGGGTTTTAATCAATGCGGTCATGCAGATGGTTTCGCCCTTAGAATTGCGAGCCATCAGGCGATTCGGCAGATATTTATCCGCCTGGTGTAGGGGGGTGCCATCCAACCGCTCAACGGTATGCTCTTGCACCAGCAGCCAGCGGTAGCCACACTCCTTGAGCGCCTTAATGTACTCATACAACGTATCTGGATGGTTAGGCAGATGCATCTCGGGGGGAGAAAACCCCTTAACCCGGCGCAAAGCCTCAACCCCAAACAGCGCTGCAAAAAAGTGCTGCCACGCCTGAATTTGCAATTTAATGTCGGGAATGGGCGTGGAAGGAATCACGGCATGGCTCCAGCAGGTTCCCAGCCATTCCACATAGGGCTGATATTGGCGATCGCAAGCCAGTCGTTTCAAATTATCGAGAATATCGTGGCGCTGCATCTGCACAAATCCCCACAGCAAATTGCCGGAGTAATCCAGCATAATTCGAGGGTTGCAGCCGTTATGAACCAGTTCCGGAATAAAATCCCCCATGCGGCGGTAGCACCAGGCAAAAGTCTCGGCATTGTGGTTATCGCCCTCATGGGGGTGCTCAAACATATACTGCAAGTGGCTGATTAAACCACCCTGCCAACCCGCAGGAATAGTGGGCTGATGCATATGTAAAGCGCAGGCAAACCCGGCGGTGATTGCTTCTAACCGTAGGTTTGAGTCGGGTAGAAAAATCGGATCTGGATGGTTCACAATCGGGTGAATCTCGGCCTCTTGGCCACAGAGATTGGGGAGACCTCCGCGCAGAATGTCAAAAGATGGAGCGATCGCAGCGGCTGTCATAGAGAGTCCTCAAGGTTTGCCCCATTGTAGTGGAGGAAAGGAACGCTTTGGGTTGTGAGTTTGATCGCGATACGCAAGTAAGTGGGGTCTCAGAGCGATAGATCTGACTTTCTCGATATTGCTACACTAGGGTATTAGAGCAATCATCCCTCAGGCAGTCCATGTCCACTGAAATCGCAGCAGAGTTAGAGCAGGCCGTTGAGAAGCGACGAAATTTCGCGATCATCTCGCACCCAGATGCTGGTAAAACCACCCTCACCGAAAAACTTTTACTCTATGGGGGGGCGATTCACGAAGCCGGAGCAGTGAAGGCGCGGCGAGCACAGCGCCATGCTACTTCTGACTGGATGGCGATGGAGCAACAGCGGGGGATCTCCATTACTTCCACGGTGCTGCAATTTGAGTATGGCGGCTGCCAGATTAATCTGCTGGATACTCCCGGCCACCAGGACTTTAGTGAAGATACCTACCGCACTCTGGCCGCTGCCGATAATGCAGTGATGCTGATTGATGCGGCAAAGGGGTTAGAGCCGCAGACTCGCAAGTTATTCGAAGTCTGTCGCTTGCGGGGCTTACCGATTTTCACCTTTGTCAACAAGCTAGATCGCCCAGGTCGAGAGCCTTTGGAGTTAATGGATGAAATTGAAAAAGAACTAGGTTTGCAAACCTATGCGGTCAATTACCCGATTGGCATGGGCGATCGCTTTAAGGGCGTATACGATCGTCCCAGCCAAAAAATTCACCTGTTTGAACGGAGCGGTCACGGTTCTAAAGAAGCCAAAGATACGGTAGTGGATTTGGGCGATCCTCGGATCGAGACGCTACTAGAACGCGACCTCTACTACCAGTTCAAAGATGAGTTGGAGCTGCTAGAAGGGCTTGGCTCCGAGTTTGATCAGGATTTAATCCATCAGGGGCAGCTCACGCCAGTCTTTTTTGGCAGTGCCATGACCAATTTTGGGGTCGAACTGTTTTTGCGAACATTTCTTGACTACGCCCTCAAGCCAACCCCCCATGCCAGCACTTTGGGGGAGATTCCGCCCACCTATGCAGATTTCTCGGGGTTTGTCTTTAAGTTGCAGGCCAATATGGATCCCAAGCACCGCGATCGCGTCGCGTTTGTGCGTGTCTGCTCAGGTAAGTTTGAGAAAGACATGGTCGTTAACCATGCCCGCACAGGTAAGGTAGTGCGGCTCTCGCGCCCGCAAAAGTTGTTTGCCCAAGACCGAGAAGTGATTGATGAAGCCTACCCGGGGGATGTGATTGGCTTAAACAACCCTGGCACCTTTGCCATTGGGGATACTATCTATGTTGGGAAAAAGCTTGAATACGAAGGGATTCCCAGTTTTTCTCCTGAGCTGTTTGCCTATCTTAAAAACCCCAACCCTTCTAAGTTCAAGCAGTTCCGCAAGGGTGTTTCAGAACTGCAAGAAGAAGGGGCGATTCAAATTATGTACTCGGTGGATGAGGCCAAGCGTGATCCCATTCTGGCGGCGGTGGGGCAGTTGCAGTTTGAGGTCGTCCAGTTTCGCTTGTTGAATGAGTACGGGGTAGAAACCAATCTCGATTTGCTGCCCTACAGCGTTGCCCGTTGGGTAACCGGCGGCTGGGAAGCACTGGAGAAAGCCGGTCGCCTGTTTAATACCTCTGTAGTCAAAGATGGCTGGAACCGACCGGTACTGCTGTTTCGCAACGAGTGGAATTTGCATCAGGTTGAGGGTGACCATCCAGAATTAAAGCTGAGCGCGATCGCCCCTGTTGTTTCTGGGCAACAGCCCGAAAGCCTCTGAGGAGGCTTTAGCAAACCAAACACTAATCAGTTCCCTATTTGGGAGATTTGACACATCAGCAACAACATCCAGCTAGCCGCGCTCTCCGACGGCGCTCCAGTCGCTATCTAGGAGGGTCGGTTCTGGTCTGGAAAGTGCCTGGGTAAATTGGCTCGATTCATTGTTATGCAGGAAAGTCGGAGCGCTGTCCCCAGATAGGGGATTCTCCCTTCGCCGCTACCATCGTCCTTAACTGCACTTAGCGATCATGATCGCCATAAACACAATGGTGACCGCGAGTCAGAAAGCCAACCCAGCATCAGCGGTCGAGCACTGGGTTGTATCCTCAGCTTTCTGACCAAAGCTCTACTTACATAGAAGCATCCGACTTCTGCCACTCCTCAGGCCCAGTTACCCTGATTCATTAACTTCAGAGCGACTTGATTATTTTCGCCAAAAATTCTGGCGTTGAGTCGATCTTCCCTAAATTCGGTGCCATAGCTAGCCAGGACAGGATCCAGCTTGACCCCTTTGAGCACCGGATACTCATTATTGCCATTGGCAAAAATTTCTTGGGCTTCCCGGCTGACCAAATGTTCCAGAAACTTTACTGCCAACTCCGGATTCCGCGAGGTTTTGACCACACCACCACCACTGATGTTAATATGCACACCTCGACCTAACTTACCCGGCCCCGTTTGATTTGGGAAAAACATCCCAATCTTCCTAGCGACTTCTTTATCTTCAGGCTTGCTTGATTTCGCTAACCGCACTAAATAATAAGTGTTCACGAAGGTAACATCAGCAACACCTGACGCAACCGCCCGAATCTGAGCCGTATCATTGCCCTCTGGTTGGCGAGCAAAGTTATTGACTAACCCTTGAATCCACTTTATTGTCTCCTTTTCCCCGTGGGCTGCCAGGATTGAACCCGTCAAGGATTGGTTGTACACACTGCTAGAAGACCGCGAGATCACCCGGCCTTTCCACTTACCGGTGGCTAGATCCTCATAGGTGCTTAGTTCTGATGGATTGACTTTGTCTTTGTTGTACATCAGTACCCGCGCCCGCTTCGAGAAGCCAAACCAGTGCCCCCCAGGTTCCCGCAGGTTTTCAGGTACCGCAATGCGTAACAAACGCGAATTAACCGGCTGCAAAATCCCTGCTTCTTGGGCACGCCAGAGTCGTCCTGCATCTACTGTAATCAGTACATCCGCCGGACTATTGGCTCCTTCGCTTTTAATCCGTTCGATCAACTTATCAGCATCGGCTTCGATCAGCCGAACTTTGACTCCGGTTTTAGCCTCAAAACTTTTGTACAGGGCATTGTCGGTATCGTAATGACGCGCCGAATAAAGATTGAGAACTTTTGTAGATTGAGCAACTCCTTCTCTGGACTTCACTAACTCATGCAAGGCGATCGCAGCCGTGGCAGCACCGGCTCCAAGAAATAAACGACGAGAGACTTTCATTGCTTGCAAATTTTCTCCTAGGCTTAGGCAGATGAAAGTTTTATCGATTAAGCAAAACTTTCTTCCGCATTTTATTGAAATTTATTACCAATAAGGAACTTAGTGGAATTCACCGCGCCTGTCAAGTAGAGCGTGAGTTAAGGTTCGTAAAACAGAACAACCATAGAGGCTGCGCTGCTCAGCTAGGCCCGCTCGAAGTCTGGCGCTTTCTCTTAAACAAATACTTCGGACAGTTTTTGTGAAAATGCTGAACCCCCTTGCTACCGGGTCAGCTCTGGCCCTCACCCTCAATCCTTCTCCTAACCAGGGAAAGGGACTTCAGCTTGGCTCTCCTTCTTTCCCGGTGAGAGAAGGGGAATAGCCCTGACGAGCCTTCAAAAAAGGGGGATGTAGCGGTTTGCTCTTCCCGCAGGGTGGAGCAAAAGATTTGGCAGTAAAATTGTCGGTCAACCAGGTCTAGGCGATTGATTCTACAAGGCCCTTTAGAAAGGGCGCAGCCAGCCGCGTAAAAAGTAGTAGATTGAGCTAAGGTACTCGGTCAATGCCTGGGAACTCATGTAAAATCCTTCCGCCGTCGGGACAAAATCAGAAGCTTGCACTTCGCGCTCAATCAGATCGCGACCTTGCGCCACCCGAGACAGGCGACTGGCCGATGGTAAGGTGTAAAAGTCGGTAGGGCGCGCATAGATGGTTACAGCTGGCCCAAATACCTGCCGAAAGGTCAGATAGGCACGGTGCATATTTAAGGCGGAGCCAACCAGTAGGATTTGACCGCCAAAGTTAATCGGATTGTCTGGATTTTCTAAAATGCGCTTGACGTTTTCAGCACTCCGGCGAATGGTAAAAGAGTCGGCGTCAATCACCATTGCTGACTCTGGCACGCCGTAGGAGCCAGCTAAAAACGATCGAATATCTGCTGCCTCTGAAACGGCTTCTCGAGTTTCTCCCTCTTTGCGTCTACGATCGATTCTTGACCCGGCGCTAATGATGATTAGGGGATTGGTTCCCGCAGCGGCTTCTTGCTGATAAAGTTGACCGGCATAGAGGAGGCGATCGCCGTGCTCGGTCAGTTGTGTGGGTAAGCGGGACAAGATTTGAAACTGATCGGCCGTTAATGCCCGTTCTTGAGGGGGGGGAGCTTCGGGCGGTACCCCTTGTAATGGGCGCAGTTGAGTCCGGGTTGTGTTTTGCCCTAGGAGCACAATCACCCTCCGGCTTCCTGCGGGGGTTGCAGGCTGCGCCTGAATGACCTCAATCCCTTCTTGCTCTAACTCTTGAGCCAAGTAATAGGAAAGAATCGGCACACTACTTAAAGCAAGAATAATCACTCCTGCCAGAGCTAAGTTCTTAACCCAGCCCTTCAGCTTGCCAGTGATCAAGAAATAAAGCAGAATCAGGCCCAGGCCCCAAGGGGTCAGTGGAAAAGAAATAATGCGCCAGAGGACTGGCAGCACTCCACCATCCACAATTGGCCCCCGAATAAAGGCTAAGCCCAGAATCACCAGAATTAGCCCCAGCACAATTTTGCCCAGTAGCACTCTGGGCAGCGCTTTGAGCACTACATACCAGGTGATTAACCCAACGACGATCCATAGCAGAACCTGGGTCAGCAGCAAGAAAACGTCGGTCAGTAGTAAAACCATGCTGCAATTCTTCTATAGAGGAACTTGAACGGGGCTTGCCATTAAATCAAGAGGAACCCACAGTACGACTAAGGCAGCCTCTTGAACACCATGATGCCGCCAAATCAAGAAATGGCATGACTAAATTGACCAGAGGGCTGTTGCACGGTTCTATAGGGGCGCAGATCGGTGCCTCTCAGGCACCTGATGATAGGGCCGTCACCCCGGTTAAGCCGAGTCCTGCTTGGAGACGGCTGTTTTTCCTACACCCCCGGTCACGAACCTGGGCTTGGACGGGGTGGATGCTGATCATAGTAATACATTTGCCCTATGAGCGCTTTAGTAGCGTTGGGTGCTCATAGGCCTGATTGCTTTCACGGCTCTGGTTGAGGGGCGATCGCTGCTGGTTGCTGTTGAGATTTTGGGGCGCGGCGATCGCGCAAACTCCAAAAGTAAAAGCCCCCCACTGTCAAGAGAAAGCTGACATAGGCAACCGCCTCTAGCAGAAACAGGTGATCGGTATAGCCAAACAAAGTCCGCAGAATGATTCCTGGAAACTGACGGGCGGGTAACCAATGGCTGGTATCCCAGAGGAGTGGCCCCACAAAACAGGCGGGTGGCTGTTGTGTTAAATCTCCAAAGAAGCAGAGCGGGGTTCCCTGAAGTTGGGCGTAGCGGTAAAGGGCCACATCAAAATGGTGCAGTGCCGAAATGACCAATCCTCCCACAATCAGCAGGAGTAAAATACCCATCCCTTGAAAAAACTGGCGCAGATTAATTTTGACCCCCAACCGGAAGAGTAAGATGCCTAGGGTAACCGCGCCTCCAATACCCCCCAGAGCACCGACCGTAGCAGTTAGGCCCTGCTGAAAGTTGGCGGCTAAAAACAAGACGGTTTCAAACCCTTCGCGTAAAACGGTGAAGAAAATCAGGGTAAAAATGCCACGAGCTGCCGTGGTTTGGTTCTGCAAGCTGGCGCTAACAGCGGTCTCTACTTCAGCTTTAAGCTGGCGGGCTTGCCGGGTCATCCAAATCAGCATCCAGCTCAGAAGGGCGATCGCCGCCACACCAAAAACCCCCTCCAACAAGGGTTTTACAATCAGGCGGTACTGGGGGTCAACCAGCAGTACTGTCGGCAGCACCCCTGCTAACAGAACTCCGACCACCAGACTGGCAAACACCCCCGCGATCGCGCCCCCATAGACCCAACGCTGTAACTCGACTTGATTGGCCTTGCTAAGATAGGCCAACACTAAGCCAATCACTAGGGTCGCTTCTACCCCCTCTCGCAGGGTGATTAGAAACGTGGGTAAGGCCGCACTCCAATCCATAACACTGACAACTTCCTGAGTTCTACCTTCTTAGTCTAATCCAATCCCTTTGGCGGTTGGTTCGCATGCATGGCATCGCTGGGGGGCATCCGATACATGCGCTGGAGGGCGGCGGCTACGGCCTGTTGTTGGTCACGGCGAGTGAGCCATTGGTGATAGGTGCGGTTATGAATGGCGACAGAATGCCCCATCATTTTGGCGGCAACAGTATCGGGCAAGCCGAAGTGAATGGTGCGTACAGCCCAGGCATGGCGCAAGTCGTAGGGAGAAAAGGGCACCCCGTAGCGGCGGAACTGGGCCGTGACCCGTTGGCCAATCCGTTGCAGGGTCGTGTGGGCCAGATCAGTTTGGATCGCCGGTAGATGGCCCTCCTTTAGATGAAAGGTTTCAACCCAGGCGGGGTAAAAGGGCCAGACTTCGTGCTCTCCCGTTTTGGTCGTGGCTAGGACCCGCACCGTTGCTTCTGGGGTATGTTGCAGGCTCGAAAGATCGCAAAAAAAGACCTCATGGTTGCGCAGACCGTAGGTCGCCATGAGACCGTAGACAAAGCGCCAGGCCGGGTTGGGGATTTGCTCCCAAGTGGCCAGAATTAACTCGTCAGAGGGTAATTGTCGGGGGGTCGCCTGGCTGCGATCATAGCCACCGGTTAATGTCTTCAGATCAAGGGGGAGCGGCAGGTTCAGAAACTCCGCAAAGGCTGCCATTGCGGTGCAGCAGGTCTGGCGACTGCGAGCATTGACATCTGTGGCGTTGATGGTGGCATAAATGGCCTCTGTCAGGCTCAGATTTGGGTGGGTGTTGGCGATCGCCGTTAATTGACGCAGGTAGGGTTCATAGGCACTTTCCCAGGTCGTTTTTGTGGAAGCAGGGCGACTCTGACGCTGGGGTTGGGCAAAAAAGTAATCGCCAAAGGCCGTAATTTTATCTGCCAATTCCAATCGGTCGATCCGCCCTAGCCGGTGATGATAATTGCGCCAATCAAAGTGGTTTTGGAGCAATTGTGCAGCAATAATTTTGACTTCCTGCTCTGCTTGCTTTAGGCCAGCGGGTGTGGCCGGAATTCCTAGGCTAAGGCGTTGCTGATGCGGCTTGAGGCGATCGCTGCCAGGTCGGGGGGGCAGGGTGCCCCGTAAGTTTAACTTTTGGCCGCGGCGCTCAATTTGCAGTCCCATCTGTGCGGCTTTGAGCCGCTGATTAAGCTGGGTAATTTTTTGATCAAGGGTGGTAAAGTCGGTCATAGACGACACTGCCCCCGTGGCAGGCTTATTTGCCCAGATAAGCTTCTAACACCTGGGGATTGGTCTGAATCTCCTGGGGCTTGCCCACAGCCAGATTGCGCCCTTCGGCTAAGACCCAGACCCGATCGCAGAGAGACATAACCACATCCATATTGTGCTCGATGATCAGAAAGGTCATCCCTGCCTGGTTCCACTGCAAGATGCGATCGCAGATCTGGTTAATCAACGTCGGATTCACTCCCGCCGCCGGTTCATCCAGCAAGATCAGTTTAGGATTGGTCATTAAGGCCCGTCCTATTTCTAACAGTTTACGTTGGCCGCCAGAAAGGCCACCGGCATAGTCGTGGGCTTTTTCTGCCAGACCAACCGAGTGCAAAATTTCCATGGCGCGATCGCGTTCGGCCCGTTCTTCCCTGGCGATTTGCCCTGCTCGCAGCCAGACATTCCAAAACTGTTCGCCGGTCTGGCGTTGGGTCGCTAGCAGCATATTTTCTAGCACCGACAGGCGCGATAACACCCGCGCCACCTGAAAAGTCCGCACTAAGCCCTGATGGGCCACTTGATGGGGGGCTAACCGATGGATTGGGTGGCCATCAAACAGCACTTCCCCAGCATCGGGGCGCAAAAAATTCGATAACAGGTTAAACAGGGTGGTTTTGCCCGCCCCATTTGGCCCAATCAACCCCGTAATACTGCCCTGGGCAACCTCAATAGTTGCCCGATCTACAGCAACCAGGCCGCCAAACCGCTTCACCAAGCCGCTAGCTGCCAACAACGATCGATTCTCCGATCTGGCCGCAGAGAAGTCTGCAGGTTCCGCCTGGGTTTGTGTAGATTCAGACATTTCATCGATCAAGGGTGAGTTCCTCCTTTTTGCCTAAAATCCCTTGAGGACGGAGCATCATCAGCAGCATCAGCAGTAAGCCAATAAACATCAGCCGCACGGCCCCTTCCCTGGCGGGGTCAATGGTTGGCGGAATCAGGGGCACGGCGCTATGCAAGGCTTGAACCAGGTTGGGCAGAAACCGCGTCACCTCGAAATAAGCCCAGAGAATCACAGCACCCAGAATGGTGCCTGCATTGTTTCCGGCACCTCCTAAAACCACAATAATCCAGGCATAGAAAGTCGTCAGGGGTTCAAAGGTGCTTGGATACACACTGGTCAATTGCCAGGCCAATAGAGAGCCAGCGACAGCCGCGATCGCATTGCCAAGCATCAGTGACTGTTGCTTATACCAAAAGACATCCTTCCCCAGTGCCTTTGCGACCTCCTCATCTTCTCGAATAGCTTTAAGAATCCGCCCCCAGGGGGAATGGGCCAAGCGCTCTAACATCCAAAAGGCGATCGCCGTCAACACGACTGAGATTAGCATTAAGCCACTACGGGCAGGATTGTCACTAAAGCGATACAGGGATGTGGCCGCAATCCAATAAACCCACAAACCACCCAACCCCAGCAGAGCCACTCCGATCAACGTGCCATCGATGGCCCCATTGAGCTTTTGAAACCGTTGCCGTAACCACTGCACAACCCGCCCAATCGCCCAGATGGCAATCAGTGTCAAAATGCCAATCATCACCAGGCGGCTAAACAGGGTTGGGCGAAACTGGGCCAGAGGCAGGGGAAAATTTTGCACCCCAAAGGCTCCACGGGTAAGCCATTCTTCGTTTAAGGCCACCAGTCGAATCACCTCAGAAACCCCAATCGTCACAATCGAGAGATAATCTTCTCGCAGGCGCAGCGTAAAAAAACCAATCAGCACGCCGAGGAGGGCGGCCAGTAGTGCACCGCAGAAAACCGCAACCGGCAGCGGTACTGCCTGAGCACTGAGCAGCACGGTTGTATAAGCGCCCAGCGTCATTGAGGCCACATGCCCAAAGTTAATCAGCCCGGTTAAACCCCATTGCAGGTTTAAACCTAAACTGAAAAGGGCATAAGTTGCCGTGACAACAATCAGAGAAACTAGGTAATTAGTCATGCCATCGCGTTGTTTCGTCGATTTATGCAATGCTGTTGGTTTGTATCCTACCAAAGCGGAGCCGCTTCGGCGGCGGTGGCGATCGCGATCGGGCAACAAGATCGTCTTTGGTCTGACCTGAAAAGTAACATTTGCAGGAAAATGGGGGATCAGTCGCAAGCAAACCTCAAAATCTTAACGGTGTTAGTTCTGTTCATTTAGGTTAGGTTGTTCTGGTGTGGATCTATCTTGTGAAACGATTGCTAGGCCTGGTTCCGGTGCTGTTGGGCATGACACTGTTCGTATTTCTGTTTCTGCGCCTGATTCCGGGTGATCCAGCAGTGGTTTTGTTAGGAGAAGCCGCAACCCCTGAGCAAATCACCGCCCTGCGCGAGCAACTTGGCCTCAATCGCCCCCTCTTTGTCCAATACTTTGCCTTTTTAGAGCATCTACTACGGCTGGATTTGGGAACCAGTGTAATCAGTGGGATTCCAATCATTGAGGAATTGAATAGTCGCTACCCGGCCACGTTTGAGCTAGCGCTCGCGGCCATGGCGATCGCTCTGCTGGTCGGCATTCCTGCTGGGATATTGGCCGCCCTCCACAAAAATCACTGGCTTGATCAGAGCCTGATGGCCGGCTCTCTGCTGGGGGTGTCGTTGCCAGTTTACTGGCTGGGGCTGCTACTGATTTATCTGTTTGCGGTTAATCTGCAATGGCTGCCAGCAGGGGGACGCAGCACCGATACAAGTTTGATACAACCCCTTACAGGCTTGTATGTGGTGGATGCTGTTTTCCGCTGTAACCCCTTGGCCCTGGCCGACGCCCTCTCCCATCTCTGCCTGCCTGCACTCACACTCAGCACCATTCCCCTGGCGATCATCGCTCGGATTACCCGTAGTGCCATGGTCGAAACCCTTTCTCAAGATTACATTCGCACAGCACGGGCCAAAGGCGTGCCTGCCTTCTGGGTGGTTGGCCGCCATGCGCTGAAAAATGCCCTCCTACCCGTTGTCACGATCAGTGGGTTGCAGTTTGGCACGTTGTTAGGGGGCGCTATCTTAACCGAAACGATTTTTGCTTGGCCGGGGATTGGCTCTTGGATTTATGAAGGTATTTTGGCGCGAGACTATCCCGTGGTGCAGGGTGGGGTCTTATTTGTGGCGATCGCCTTTGTTCTAATTAACCTATTGGTTGATATTTCCTATGCGCTGCTGGATCCACGGGTGCAATACCGCTAAACCCTGTCCAGATCCAAACCGGTTGTCCATTCTTGAGAGGTGCTTGTGGTTCTCCAGCAAAGTGCAGCAACGATTCTGACGCAGGGGAGTCGGCCCGATTCACCAGCGGGGGATACCCCATCCTGGCAGGGTCGGTTAGAGCTGCACTATGACTGGCAAGAGGGAGCAACTCGAATTGGCCACAGTCAGGCCCAAGCACCCCTCAAACTCCAACGTCCGTTTTATCCAGAAGGCCCAGCCGTGTGCCATACGGTGATGCTCCATACGGCTGGGGGAATCGTTGGTGGCGATCGCTTAGTCGTGACCATCCAACTCGCGCCCCAGGCCCAGGCCCTGGTGACCACTCCTGCTGCCAGTAAAATCTATCGCTCCAATGGAAGAGAAGCGCAGCAGGCCATTCATCTCAAGCTTGCGGCCCAAACCCGGCTGGAATGGTTTCCCCAGGAGGCGATCATATTCAACCAAGCCCTGTATCGGCAAACGCTGCGGGTCGATTTAGCCCCCACTGCTGAATGGCTGGGCTGGGAGATTCATCGCTTTGGCCGCACCGCCAGAGGAGAAGCGTTTGTCGCCGGGGATTGGCGATCGCATACCGAAGTCTGGCAGGGCGATCGCCCCCTCTGGCTAGATCGACAATGGCTGCCGGGCGATCCAACCCGGTTGCATTCCCCCCACGGTTTAGCGGGATTCCCGGTCATCGGTACCTTTGCCTGGGTTGGGCCGGTAGTCACCCCCGAACTGGTAGCAACAGCTCGACACCTCTGGTCAGGCACCCGCGGAGAAGGGGGAGTCACCCGGCTGCCCCTGGGTTTGGTATGCCGTTACCGTGGGCATTCCTCAACCGAGGCGCGGCAATGGTTCACCGCCGTTTGGCAGATGATTCGACAAACCTCCTGGCAGCGTCCGGTCTGCCTACCTCGAGTTTGGTCATAGGAAATCCTGCAAGGCTATGGCCTCTGAGTCGAGATGGAGATACCGCATCGCTCCACTCCAGCCATGAGCACTCCATCACTCCTTCATGGCTTCCCTAGCTTATGATTGAAGAAATGAATTCCTAATTTGTAACGTTGCAACCTACTCATGAGTACCCCAAAGACTGGTGCTGAGATTCGGCAAGCCTTTCTCGATTTTTTTGCGGCAAAAGGCCATCGGGTGTTGCCAAGCGCATCCCTGGTACCTACAGACCCGACCGTGCTGCTCACGATCGCGGGAATGTTGCCGTTTAAGCCAATCTTTTTGGGGCAAGAGGTGCCAGAGTTTCCTAGGGCAACGACTTCTCAGAAGTGCATTCGCACTAACGATATTGAGAATGTGGGACGAACGGCACGGCATCACACTTTTTTTGAGATGCTGGGTAACTTCAGCTTTGGAGATTATTTCAAAAGTCAGGCTATCGCCTGGGCCTGGGAGCTTTCGACCCAGGTGTTTCAGCTACCACCGGAGCGGCTGGTAGTGAGTGTGTTTGAAGACGATGACGAAGCCTTTGCCATCTGGCGCGACAAAATTGGCCTCCCGGTCACCCGGATTCAGCGGATGGGCGCGGCGGATAATTTTTGGGAGTCTGGCCCAACGGGGCCTTGTGGGCCTTGCTCTGAGCTGTATTACGACTTCAAGCCAGAACTGGGCGATCAGGGAATTGATCTAGAAGATGACCATCGCTTCATCGAGTTCTATAACCTGGTTTTTATGCAATATAATCGGGATGCCAGTGGCAACCTAACCCCGTTGAAATCTAAAAATATTGACACGGGGATGGGGTTAGAGCGGATGGCCCAAATTTTGCAGGGCAAGCCGAATAACTACGAAACTGATTTGATTTTTCCGATTATTGAAGCAGCGGCAGCGATCGCAGGAATTGACTACGCTACTGCCGATACGCCCACAAAGGTCGCATTGAAAATTATTGGCGACCATACCCGGGCCGTGGTTCACATGATTGCCGATGGCATTACGGTTTCCAATGAAGGGCGGGGCTATGTGCTACGCCGCCTGATTCGCCGAGTGATTCGCTATGGGCGGTTGATTGGCATTCACCGCGAGTTTACGCCCCAAGTAGCAGAAACCGCGATCGCCTTAGCAGAAGCCGCCTATCCCCATGTGCGCCAGATGGCTCTTAACATCAAAGTGGCCCTACAACGGGAAGAGGTGCGCTTCCTGAAAACCTTGGAATTTGGTGAAAAAGAGCTGGCCACGCTAGTAGAGGAAATTGGTCAGGGTGGGCAGATTCCTGGAGAGAAGGCCTTTATTCTCTACGACACCTATGGCTTTCCGCTAGAACTAACGGAAGAAATCGCTGCAGAGCAGGGCTTAACCGTAGACGTTGCCGGGTTTGAAACCGCCATGGAGGAGCAACGCCGCCGCGCTCAGGCGGCTCGGGAAACGATTGACTTGACGGCTCAGGGGATCCTGGCTCAGTTGGCCATGGAAATGGAACCCACGGAGTTTCAAGGCTATACCCGACCCTTGACAACGGCGCAGGTAAAGGCGCTAGTGATGGGCGGTCGGCAGGTACCACTCGCTGAGGCGGGGAGCACGGTGCAGATAGTGCTAGACCAAACCCCCTTCTATGCCGAGTCGGGGGGACAGGTCGGCGATCGCGGCTACCTCTCTGGCGATCAAACCCTGGTGCGGGTAGAAGATGTGCAGAAAGAAGCCGGGTTATTTGTCCATGCTGGCAAGGTGGAACGGGGCACTTTGCATGTAGGGGATGAAATCAAGGCGCAAATTGATGTAGCCTGCCGTCGGCGCGCCCAGGCCAACCATACGGCGACCCATCTCCTACAAGCAGCACTGAAACAGCTCATCGACGATAATATCTCCCAGGCTGGTTCTCTAGTAGCCTTTGACCGGCTGCGGTTTGACTTTTATTGCCCCCGCGCCCTAACTGCTGAAGAACTCGCGCAAATTGAGACGCTGATTAATACCTGGATTGCCGAAGCTCACCCCGCCCAGGCGACTGTGATGCCCCTGGCCGATGCTAAAGCTAAGGGAGCGATCGCCATGTTTGGTGAAAAATATGGCAGCGAGGTGCGCGTGCTGGATGTGCCCGGCATCTCCATGGAATTGTGCGGTGGCACCCACGTTAGCAATACCGCCGAGATCGGCCTGTTTAAGATTGTCTCGGAGTCGGGCGTGGCCGCCGGGATTCGCCGGATTGAGGCGATCGCCGGCCCGGCAGTGCTTGAGTACCTCAACCTCCGCGACAGCATCGTCAAGGAATTGGGCGATCGATTTAAGGCCAAACCCGAAGAGGTGTTAGACCGGGTCACCGCACTGCAAGAAGAACTCAAAGCAACCCAGAAACAACTGGTTACCCTGAAAAGTCAAGTCGCCTTGGCTAAAGCCGACCAATTATTGACCCAGGCAGAAACCGTGGGAGAGTTTCAAATCTTAGTCGCTCAGATGGAAGGGGTTGATGCAGAATCCCTCAAAACCGCGGCGGAACAACTTCAGCAAAAGCTGACCAATGGGGCCGTTCTATTGGGTTCTACCCCTGAACCCGATAAGGTCAGTCTGGTTGCAGCTTTTAGTCCGGCAGTAGTAGCTCAGGGGTTGCAGGCGGGCAAGTTTGTCGGGGCGATCGCCAAAATTTGTGGGGGCGGTGGCGGCGGTCGTCCCCACCTCGCCCAAGCGGGCGGACGAGATCCCAGCAAACTGGCAGAAGCCCTGGCTCAAGCCAAACAGGACTTGCACCAGAAATTTTCCTCCATTTGACGAATTAAAAAAACCGGGTTGTTTCGCTGTAGGACATCCCAAAATGGCGTAACCTAGACAGTCTGGATGGGTAAACCTGCCCGATTTCGTGTGGTTTCCCAAAATCACTGCTGTTTTTTACTGAGAAGTTGATCCCATGCCTAAGGTTCTCGTTTCTGACCCGATTGATCAGGTCGGTATTGATATTCTGTCTCAGGTTGCCCAGGTTGATATCAAAACAGGTCTGCCACCCGAAGAACTGATTCGAATTATTCCTGAATACGATGGCTTAATGATTCGTTCAGGGACGCGCGTCACCCAACAGGTGATCGAGGCTGGTAGTAATCTCAAAATTATTGGTCGGGCAGGGGTCGGAGTTGATAATGTCGATGTGCCAGCGGCCACGCGCAAAGGCATTGTGGTGGTCAATTCTCCCGAAGGAAACACCATTGCCGCAGCCGAGCATACCCTAGCGATGATGATGGCTCTGTCACGCTACATCCCAGAAGCCAATCAATCAGTCAAACGAGGGCAGTGGGATCGAAAAAGCTATACCGGCAACGAAGTTTATAAAAAAACCCTGGGGATTGTTGGCCTCGGTAAAATTGGTGCCCACGTTGCCACTGTGGCCCGAGCAATGGGGATGAAGTTACTGGCCTATGACCCCTATGTCTCCCATGAACGGGCAGAGCAGCTCAGTTGTCGCCTAGTGGAGTTGGACATTCTCTTGCAAGAGGCCGATTACATTACCCTACACTTACCCAAGACTCCTGAAACCACCCATCTAATCAATGCCGCCGCGATCGCCAAGATGAAGCCCACTGCTCGCATCATCAACTGTGCCCGGGGTGGCATTATTGATGAAGCTGCTCTGTACAACGCCTTAAAGCAGGGACAGTTGGCCGGGGCCGCCCTAGATGTGTTTGAACAGGAACCGCTGGGAGAATCGGCTCTAAAAGAGCTTGGCAAAGAATTAATCCTCACTCCCCATTTGGGCGCTTCTACAGAAGAAGCCCAGGTTAACGTGGCCGTGGATGTAGCCGAACAAATTCGAGATGTTTTACTTGGGTTACCCGCGCGATCGGCCGTCAATATCCCAGGATTACGCCCCGATCTACTGGAGAAATTGCGTCCCTACCTCCAATTGGCCGAAACGTTAGGTAACCTAGTTGGCCAGCTGGCCGGTGGCCGCGTGGAATCGCTCAACATTCGATTGCAGGGAGAATTAGCCACCAATCAGAGCCAACCCATTGTCGTCGCGGCCTTGAAAGGGCTGCTCTCAAATGCTCTACAAGAACGGGTTAATTATGTAAACGCTAGCATTGAAGCCAAAGAGCGGGGCATTCATGTAATCGAAACCCGCGATGCCTCCATTAAAGATTACACAGGGGGTTCTCTCTACCTAACAGCAAAAGGTTCCCTGGGTGAACACTCCGTCAGCGGTGCTTTGCTCGGCGACACCGAAATCCGGATTACCAGTGTGGATGATTTTCCTGTGAATGTGCCCCCTAATCGCTACATGCTGTTTACCCTGCACCGTGATATGCCGGGCATTATTGGCAAAATTGGCTCGCTCCTGGGCAGTTTCAACGTCAATATCGCCAGCATGCAAGTCGGGCGCAAAATTGTCAGAGGGGATGCCGTGATGGTGTTGAGCATTGACGATCCTCTACCCGACAACATTCTGGCAGAGATCATGAAAGTCTCGGGAATTCGAGATGCCTATACGGTGACCCTTTAGGTGATCCTTATACTTTAGGTGATCCTTACAAAAGACATCAGCACGGACACATAGGACGGAGTGAGTGAGTGGGAAGGGGATGAAGCCAGTGACTATCGGGTGAATTTTTGAATGCTGAATGTTGTCAGACTTTGCTCTTCCCCTAGGGTCGTTTAAATTTCTGGCCTCCCCCGCAGGCTCCACTCTTCCCCCTATGACCTATGCTGAGGCATTCCATATCATAGAGATGAGTCCTTTTCAGTCCGTTGCATGCTAACCCAAATTAAAGACCTGGCCAAGAGTCTTGCTCCTACGCTGAGTGAAATTCGCCGCCATCTACATAGTCATCCTGAATTAAGCGGTCACGAACAGCAAACAGCAGCCTATGTAGCAGGAGTACTCTCCTCTTGCGGATTACAGGTAAGAGAGGGGGTTGGCAAAGTCGGGGTCGTGGGTGAGTTGCTTGGCAACGGTAGTGATACCCGTTTGCTAGCCATTCGCACAGATATGGATGCACTCCCAATTCAAGAACGCACGGATTTGGCTTTTGCGTCCCGTCATCCGGGTATCATGCATGCCTGTGGCCACGATGTTCATACGACCGTGGGGCTAGGTACGGCAATGGTTTGGGCCCAATTGCGAGACGTGCTGCCAGGTCGTCTTCGCTTTTTGTTTCAGCCGGCGGAAGAAATTGCTCAGGGAGCCGCCTGGATGGTCAAAGATGGGGTAATGGAGGATGTCTCTGGAATTTTTTCTGTCCATGTGTTTCCATCGATCGCGGCTGGAGTCGTCGGGATCCGGTATGGGGTTTTAACAGCGGCGGCGGATGATCTAGAAATTTTGATTCAAGGGGAGTCTGGCCATGGTGCGCGCCCCCATGAGGCGATTGATGCCATTTGGATCGCAGCCCAGGTGATTACCGCTTTGCAACAGGCGATTAGCCGTACCCATAACCCCCTCCGCCCAGTGGTTTTGACCATTGGCCAAATCAAAGGGGGACGTGCATCAAATGTGATTGCCGATCAGGTGAGGCTACTGGGCACGGTGCGATCGCTCCATCCAGAAACCAGCCTAGAACTACCCGCTTGGGTTGAGCAAATTGTGGGTGGCATTTGCCAGACCTATGGAGCGAAGTACGAGATTAAATATCACTGTGGGGTTCCCTCCGTTATCAATGACTTTCGTTTGACTCGCATCTTAGAGATGGCGGCCACCGAAGCCTGGGGCGCTGAGCAGGTACAAATCATTCAGGAACCCTCCCTTGGGGCTGAAGATTTCTCAGTTTACTTACAACACGCGCCCGGCAGCATGTTTCGTTTAGGGGTGGGCAACCGCGATCGCCCGAACTATCCCCTCCACCATCCTCAGTTTGAGGTCGATGAGTCAGCGATTGTCACCGGCGTGGTAACACTGGCTTACGCGGCCTATCAGTACTGGCAGTAAAGCGTGCTCTCGGAGATTACTGAATAGCGGTATCAAATCGCCTTGACCAATCGGTTAAAGGGAAGTGTCTGATACTTCAGAAGGGAACCCTTGGCAGGGGGGCAATGCCTACAAGAGAAGAGAGGAAAGAGGCAAGAGCAAAGAGGGTTGCCGGGGTGAAGCCCTTAGCTGGTGAAGCCCTTGGCTAGGAGTAATCCCTACAAGAGAAGAAATGCTTAATGAAGGGATGAATTGCCCTTATCCCCCTTTCTTAGATGCCCGTTAGGGCTATACCCTTATCCCCATAGGAGACAGGAGTGAGAGATCCGGTTCCCGATGCCTTCGAGAGAGGGATAGGGTGACTCTGGATTAGGTGATTTTTATCTAGATTGGGTGATTCTTACCCAGAGTTAGTAACGTCAGCCATTCATCCACTGCTGCAGTCACGCTTTCCCCTAAGGCCTGCCTAGACTTAGCCCTTCACGGCTCCTGCCGTTAAACCCTGCACAATTTTGCGCTGAAATAGCAGCACCAGCACCACCAGGGGCAGGGTGCCGACCACCGTAGCAGCCGCGATCGGCCCATAGGGAATTTCAAACACCGTGGTTCCCCCAATTTGGGCGGCAGCAACCGGAATCGTTTTCATCGTTTCTTCAGTGATGAACGAGAGCGCAAAAATAAACTCATTCCACGCAAAAATAAAGGTCAAAATCCCGGTGGTTACCAGGGCTGGCAAAGTCAGAGGTAGAACGATTTGCACGAGCATTTGCCCAGTGGTGTAACCATCTATCTTCGCAGCATCTTCTAAATCTCTGGGTAACTGCTGAAAGAAGCTTTTGAGTACCAGAATTGTTAAGGGCAGGTTGATAGCAGTGTAAGGCAAAATCAAGGCCAGGTAATTATTGCCCAACCGCAACCACTGCACCATCTCGAGCAAACCTTGTAATAACAAAATGCCCGGGAACAGCGTGATCAAAACAATTCCTGCCTGCACCCATTGCCTTCCCAGAGGGCGTAGCCGGGCTAGTGCATAGGCCGCAGGTGCGCCTAAGGCCAGACAAACTAGGGTCGAGGCGATCGCCACAATAGCACTGTTCAGGATATAGCGCAGGAAGGGTCGGCGAGTAAACAGTTCAATGTAATGGGCCAGAGTAAAACGGGTCGGAATATAGACATTCGGCAACGCCGCAATATCCTGATTCAGCTTAAAAGAAGTCAGCACCTGCCACAGCATTGGAGCCAGGCAAAACAGGCAAATGGCCGCTACCGCCAACCAGAAAAGGATCTGTCGCAGCAGGGCAGAGAAAGACGACTTGGTTGTGGATGACAGCAGCAGCATAGACATTGGATTGGCAAGAAATCTGAATAAAGCTTTGAGATGCCCGTATCAGAATGGATTGAAGCGCCTCAACAGGCTGTAGAAGTCAGTTGCGCCCCCTTCGTAAGCACCAACCGGCCGCAACAGTGCCCCCCCAGCATCCATACCCTCCAGCATCAATTAAGGCGAAAACAAATGCTGTGACCGGTTTTGCCCACCCGATAGCACACCATACCATCTTACTCAAATCCATAGCTGGGTTTGAGCCAGCCCTCTCGATAGTCGGAAGTACCCTCCTCATTCTCCACAGTGGAGCGACAAAATCCTTCCTGGTCATAGGTGGTTTTACCAGAATTTTGCCCGGTGCTTCCTTCAGCATGGGAACTCGACCAAGCGACCTGCTTCTACAAAAGTGCATTGAGGAAATCAGGGAATCTGGCCTAGCTCAAAACCGCTTTTCCCAACCTCAAAGTTAACCCATCCCATTGCCGGGTATCTAAACAAAGTCAAGGCTTCCGCAGGATCAGCGTTACCTCATCCCGATTATGGAATAGTTGCTTGGCGTGAAGGAGTTGCAGCTCACTGGCCAAGATTGCCAGTACCTCCTTAACTGTGGGCAACGGTTTCTTGTGCAACAGTTTCACGGTCAGAATCACGATACTCTCTGCCCTAAGAGCTGGCAACAACCGCCGAATTGTGTGGGCGGTCTGATAGGGACTCCAATTCATATCACAGACTAGCAAGTCATAGGCAGCCAGTGGCAAGGTCACGTGCTCCGCCTTTTGCGCCAAATGGGTAAGGTGGGGATGCCCCTGCAAAGCAGGATGGAGATTAGCTGGGTCGATCGCGGTTACGGCTAACCCCCGTTCTAGCAGTAGAGAAGTCCAGCCGCCGGGGGCGGCCCCCACATCTAGAGCCTGATGAAACTGGTGCAGATCGAGCTGAAAGCGCGTTTCAGCTTCGAGCAATTTGAACTTGGCACGAGAAACCATACCCAACTCTTTTTGAAAGCGGATAATGCCCCCCGACCAATCGGATAGATTGTGGGCTGGCTGGGAGAGGCCTAGGTAAAGACGATCGATCGTCAGGTAAAGCGAAATCACCCAGTCGGCCTGCCGTACTACTGGTACTAGGCCAAAGCGTTGGACTAGGAATTCATCGATCGCTGCTTTCATGCCATAAGCCGTGTAGGCAAACTCGACTCCCTTGACTCGCCGCACCTGGATTGCGACCTTTTCTCCGGGTTGCCAGCGGGTTTCTTGACTGAGCAAATCAGGGGCGATCGCACAATCTGTCTCGGTACGCTGAATCGCTACCTCCTGCTCAATGGGTTGCACATGGCGCAAAAAGATCGGCTCCTGCTGGTGCAAAACCTGGTAAACCTCAGATAAAGGTGTTTGGGTTTGAAACTGGAAGACCTCTTGAGGCTCAAGAAACTGGGTTGTGAGATCAGGAAAAAGCTGCTGCAATTCCGCGATCGCGACAGGTCCATAGCCAGAATTAGCAGAGCCGAGCAAGCGGCTAGGCAGAAGATGAGATACCGTATCCATGACACAGCAGAGGTTCTAAAGAAGATCAAAAGAAGTCGGTCATTATAAAATGAAAAGATTAGCAATAGCGTTTATCTATCCATAAAACGCATGTCAAACACAATAAACTGTGCAACCTTTAGGGTTCCTAACCAAACCTCTTTAGCGATTTTTTCAAAAATTAAAAAATGAGAGTCTTACCATCTCATCTAAAACTTCACCCTAGAGGTACAGGATAAGCAACCGGCCAGCTTTTGACCCCGGCTACGATTGGCTGCACTTATTCCTGAAGTATTTGATAAAGTATTTGATATTTGATAATGTGCAACCGGAAAAACCCATCTGGTTTGATGATGGCAAAATTGGTGGAGTCATTGAGCAGATAGAAGCCAGACACGTTCAGATCCGTATTACGCAGATGCGACTGGGAGGCAGTCATCTCTGGGCTGATAAGAGAATTAACCTACTAGAGAGTCACTTGCCCCTAGGAGCGCTGCCCCCTAGGATTTGCAGGATCTGGCCTTTATTGCCTAATTTACTGATACTATTGAACTATCGTTTCTAATACTGCCCATGATGTCGAGCTGTTGCAGCAAGAACTTCTGCGCTTAGGCTCGAAAGCGCCAGCTATTATGCTAAAAATTGAAACAAGCCAAGGCTTCGAGAACTTACCCGATACGCTGCTGATGGTTATGCGCTGGCTCTGTTGCGGGGTTGTGATTCGCGGGGTAACCTGGCAGTAAAATGTGGCTTTGAACGGCTAGCAGAGGTTCAAGAAGAAATTCTTTGGGTCTGCGAACCCATATCCCGGTCATCTGGGCAACCCAGGTGTTAGAAACCCTGGCGAAGGAAGGAATGCCCTCCTGTGCAGAAATCACAGATGCAGTCATGGGGCACTGAGCTAGATATGTCATGCTGAACAAAGGCCCCCATTTGCTCCATGCTGTCTGCGTCGTAGCTGACATTTTAGAACACACACAAACTCACCAAGCTAAGAAGTGTGCCATGCTCCGAGAACTACGGCTAGCTCACGCCTCAGTTGGTGAGATCCATATCCATTAAATAAATCTAAATTTTGTGCAAGTCCAGATTCAATTCTTTCACTAGAAAAATCGCAGTCCGCAAACTCAACCTGCTTTAGGGCCAGTCAACAAGAGTTGTCAGGCCCAAACACGGAACTACAATCAAATCATTAACTAGCTGTATCAATCAGATTTCTAAATCAGGGTTTTTCCTTTCGACTTTGCCCAGCCTGCCCGTTGACTTTCTTCCTTCAGAAGACACAAGTACCGCTGCACTCACCTAGCAGGGAGCTATCTCAAGAAACCACCGGAACTAGTAGCGTGACTGTGAATGGCGCTTCCGTTGCTTTTGCTTGGCGATCGCCTTCCGCTTTTCCTTCTCTAAAGGAGTTTCAAAGTGACGATTCTTTCTCATATCTTGGAAAATGCCAGCCTTGGAAACTTGACGCTTGAACCGACGTAACGCCGACTCAATTCCTTCGCTCTCTCCAAGAATCACTTGAGCCATTTATTCCATCCTTCACTTAGCTGAACAACAAACTGACTGATGTTAGCTTCGTTCAGCCCAAAGGACTACGGAAACAGGGCAAACTTAACGCTGCATGTCACCGGGTTAGCCCCTTGGGCCGACCCAAAGCCAGGGTAGACTTGCTGATTCAGCTAGAAAAGCCATAACAAGTCACTTGGGATCACTTCCCTAACTGAATCAAAGCTGAAGACATTTGCTGAATCTTTACTCAAGATTGTGTAACGAGTCAGCAAACAAGCGTTAATAACGGCGATCGCCCCCACGGCGGTTATTTCCCCAGCCACCACCAGAAGCGGGGCGCTGTTCACGAGGCTTGGCTTTGTTCACTTTCAGATCTCGCCCCATCCATTCGGCTCCATCCAGAGCCTCAATCGCAGCGGCTTCTTCAGCTTCTGACCCCATCTCGACAAAAGCAAAACCACGAACGCGACCTGTCTCACGATCTGTGGGCAACTGCACACGATTAACGGTGCCATACTCTTTGAACGCATGTTCGAGGTCTTCTTGCGTAACCTGATAGGACAGATTACCAACATAAATTGACATGGAGTTTCTCCAGAACTAAGAAATTGTAGAGAGTTAAATTCGGAGAAACACTTGAAAAAAGCGAATTACACAACCGAAATTAATTTCTATCAGCATCAATATAGCACAGCTTATGCGGCCTGGCACAGATATACCCGTCGCCGGGTGCATGTCACTTTTGGCTTCACCCTTTTCTGGTATGCCCGGCTTGCTCTAATCCCTCTCCCAATTTGGAAGAGGGACTTTGAGATGGTTCGGCCCCTTGCTCCCAGGTTGGGAGCAAGGGGCTGGGGGATGAGGGCCTGAAAAGGTTCCATGCTCTCCCCGTCGCCAAGCACAGCCCTTTTTAAGATGGCAAGGATTGTCTACCAAGCCCAAACGGCGATAAACCCACCTTTGCAGTCAACAAAATAGTCACCTGAGGGCTGTCGGCTTCTTCTAGGCGGGGTCGGTTTTGCAGCCAGGCAAAGATCGCGGCAGCGAGCACCAGCACCAGTGTAGTAGCCGCGACCAGTTGTAGCATGATGGTGTAGCGCATTCCTCCTCCTTGATTACGCCAGGTTAAAGTGTTCCATGTGTATATTTGTAACGGGCACTTCCAACGCTAACAACGCCCGCTCTACTGCTGCCATCATGGCGGGAGCTGCACAGATAAAGTACTGACGACTACCTCGGTGAATGGGAATGTGTCGTGCCAGCAGATCGCGGTCAATATAGCCCGTTTCACCCGACCAATCTTCTGCGGCTTTCCGCAAAACATAGATGATTGTCAGATCGAGGGTTGCTTTCAGCGCTTCAAGTGCCTCTCGATAGGTCACATCTTCCCAGGAGGGAGCAGCATAAATCAGCAGAAATGGGCGATCGTCGTGGCGCTCCGCTGCTGTTAGCAACATGCTGTAAATGGGTGTAATCCCGACTCCGCCAGCAATTAAGACAAAGCCGGCACTATTCCAGTAGCGTTCAGTGGTAAACACACCGTAAGGCCCATCCAAATAGGCTTTGGTGCCCGGCTTCACGGTTTGGATCTGGCTGGTAAAGTCCCCTAGAGCCTTGATCCCAAATTCAAGCTGATCGGGGCGATCGCCACTAGATGACATGGAAAAAGGATGCTCTCGCATACTCAGCGGTGTAATGTCAAGGGTTAACCAGGCAAACTGGCCCGGCTGAAAGGTAAAGCCCTCATGGCCCAGGGGCCGCAGCACCAGACTCCAGACATTGCCTCGCTGAGGCATAACAGACTCAACAACGTAGGGGCGCTTTGTCATCAGCCAGGGCTTTACCAGACGCACATATACAATCAGCCAGAGGGCTACCAAGATCAGGCCACCCCAGAGCACCTGTTTCCAAAACAAGCTGAGATAATAACCCACCCCAACGGCGTGACCAAACCCCAAACCCACTGCCAGCAGCGCTAACAAGCTATGCATAGCCCGCCAGGGTTCGTAGGCAATCTTCAGCGGCTTGCGCCAGATCGTCGTGACCACCATGGCCAGAAATGCCACCGTACCCAGTACAGCCAGTCGCGCCCGCCAAGGAGCCTGGGGAAAATTGAGCAATTGCAGGGTTTCGGGCTTTGTGATGAATAGCATGACTGGATGCACCAGCACCAGTACCAGTGCTACGACCGAACTGTAGCGATGAAACTGCAAGAGAATATCAATGCCATAGGAGGACTCAATGCGATTGACACGAGCCGTTAAAACAAATTGCAGTACCATCAGCGCCAGACCAATAAACCCCAAAGCCACCGAAAACTCTACCCAGAATCCGCGTTCTACGGGCATGGGATGAAGCAACAGCAGCAACAGGGGAAACAGGGTAACGAACAGATAGGCGCTGATCCAGGTAAGCGCCACAGCAATGGGGCTGTGCATTAGCAGGCGTCTCATGGGGCTTCTCCAGTGGAAATTCCAAAGCGATGGGTTGGCAATCCAGGGCAATCGGTTGGTAGGCGAAACAAATCGCCAGCATAAAAGCCGGCCTGAATTTCAGTCTGACTCAACCCAATGGAGGCCGAGGTGATGTACAAATCGGTAAGGTGGCTACCTCCAAAAATCGGGCAGGTGGGGCGTTGCACGGGTAGCTGCACCCGTCGCAATTCCTGGCCGGTTGGGTCAAACTGCACAACACACCAGCCATCCCACAGGGCCGACCAGAGATGACCTTGGGTATCAACGGCTAATCCATCGGGTTCTACGGGTTCATCGCCCAAATCGATTAATACCTGGCGATCGCCAATGCTTCCTGTGGCTCGATCAAAAGCGTAGGCAAAAATTTGTCTCCGGGGCGAATCGGTCAAGTAAAAGGTGTCTCCGGCTGGGCTCCAGCCCAACCCATTGGCAATGGTTAACCCCGTTTCCATGGTCTGCCAGGTACCGTCGGGATCATAGCGATAGAGAGCCGCTTGCCCCAGCTCTGGACTAAGGGAACCAACCCAAAACCGACCTTGCACATCGCACTTGCCGTCATTAAAGCGACTACCAGGGCAGGCAAACTTCACTTGGTGCAGCGTTTGTTGTGCGCCGGTTTGGGGATCTAGCAGCGCGAGCCGATTACCCAGCGCCATTAGAAGTTGCGGCCCATCGGTAAGAGCGATCGCGCTCACCACATCCCCGACATCAAAACTGCGATCTCGACCTGTAGCCGGATTAAACTGATGTACCCGATGGTTATAGATATCGACCCAGTAAAGCACCTGAGTGGCTGCATCCCAGAGGGGACACTCCCCCAGGCGGGCACGGGCAGCAAGAACATTTTGGATAGCGGTGACCGTTACACTCATGGGGCTTTGAGGATTGTGGATTTTAGCGTTGAGATTGCTGGTGCAGCAAAGTGGCGACCAAGCTAGTCCAGCCGGTTTGGTGATTAGCGCCAATACCCGCGCCGTTATCTCCATGGAAATATTCATAGAACAGAAGCAAGTCGCGCCAATGGGGATCGGTCTGGAAGAGAGAGTGACCCCCATGCACAGGGCGATCGCCTGCTTGATTCCGTAAAAAGATGCCGCAAAGCCGCTGACCAATCGCCTCTGCCACCTGCTGCAAGGTCTGGTGTGGGCCTGACCCAGTCGGATACTCCAGCAACACATGTAAGTGCTTGGCCGTATTGGCTCGGTTCACCACTCGAATCTGAATCAGAATATCCTCGTCTGTCTGCTTGGCATACTCGACAAAGACATCAAAGTATTCGTTGCGATCAAAAATGCCTGTATCTACTAATTCAAATTCTGGATCATAAAAACCCCGTTCTTGATTGGCCCTGACCAACTGATCATAGGGAAAAGCCACCTGAGGATATTTATAGAGATACTTCATGTAGGCGTGGGAGGGGATATTGTCCAGGTAAAAGTAGTACTCCTTGACATCTTCCCCGTGGTTGCCCTGCGGCCCTGTCAGCCCAAAAATACGCTCTTTAAGAATGGGGTCTTGCCCATTCCAGAGGGCGATCGCAAAGCACAGCCGTTGGTGATTATCAGAAATTCCGGCAATGCCATCCTCCCCCCAGCGGTAGGCCCGCGAGCGGGCATGGTCATGAGGAAAATAGTCCCAAGCTGCTCCGTCAGGGCTATAGTCTTCGCGCACGGTGCCCCACTGGCGTTCACTCAAGTAAGGCCCCCAGCGTCGCCAGTAGGCGGTGCGATCGCGATCGTCAGCCAGGCGTTTTTCTTCTGCTGTCATTGGTTACCTCGTGGGTATCACTTTTGGTTGGTTTGATTCATGCTGTTGGCAGCTCATTCGCAGCAAGCGGTAAACCGCTTTTACTAGGCCGACCAGGCTTCTCGAAAGTCAGCGTAGAGGGTTAAACCACCATCAATAAATAACGTTTGTCCAGTGATGTAAGCGGCCTCATCCGAAGCGAGAAAAGCAACAGCCGCCGCCATTTCTGCAGAAGTACCTACCCGCCCCATAGGAATATGGCTTTCGACGGCCGCCTGTTTTTCCAAGTCTTCGATCCAGGCTTTGTTGATTGGGGTCACCGTGGCTCCAGGGGCGATCGCATTCACCCGAATGCCCTGGGCTGCATATTCTAGCGCCAGGGTCTTGGTCATGTTTTCCATGCCACCCTTACTGATTGCATAGGTGACATAGAGGGGGCGGGGAATGATTTCATGGACGCTGGAGATGTTGATAATCACCCCGGTTTGCCCTTGGGTGAGCCAGTGGTTAATCGATTCCCGCGCGCAGAGAAAGGCCCCGCGCAGATTGACTCCCATAATCCGGTCAAAGTCTTCAGCCGTGACCTCATGGGAAGGCGTTTCAGTCTGAATTCCGGCATTGTTGACGAGAATGTCGAGATTGCCTAGTTTTTCAATGGTGGTAGCCACCATCTGGCAAATGTCCGCTTCTTTAGAAACATCCCCTCGCACTAGGAGCGATCTCACCCCACAGGCTTCGGCCTGCCCACAGGCTTGCTGCATCGCCTGGGCTTCGGTGACTTGTGCTCCCTCCGGGCTGCTGCGGTAGTTAATGGCAACGTTACACCCCTCCTCCGCCAGTCGAATCGCGATTGCCTGCCCAATGCCAGAGGCCGCCCCTGTTACCAAAGCAGTTTTGCCTTTCAATCCCTTCATAGAGCCTCTCAGTGAATGAACATTGCTTTGATCCAAGCTTACCGGTGTGAATCTATCCGTATTTTTGCGGAGTTACTGACGCTGGGCATCTACCAGAGGAATCAACCCTCAACCCAAATCAAATGACAAAAATCTTTCCGTCGAAGGATGTTCGATTGTTTCAATCTATCCCCTCTGGGAAGAATAGAACCCTAGATAGAAAGTTTCCTCTAGTGTCCTGACTATATACAGCCGTAGCCATCCTCTTAATACCTGGAGCGATTGCAGCAACGCCTTAAGCCTCACCCCTTAGAAATAAGGATTTCATAACCTGACCACGAGGTGCAGAGAACACAGAGCCATCTCTCGGTGCCATCCGGGTCTCTGAGGTCAAGCCTAACGATTTTCAGTCCTTGCACTTATGATGCTAAAAACAGAACCCAAAGCGACTCTGCGGTGATCGATTCTGAGCGCTCTTGCATCCGTTTTACGACTTGATTAATCTGTTTGATTAATCTGTATTCCTTAGAGTTGGACATTTCTTCCAGGTAGGGATCGCACTACATCCATGCAGAACTTCTTTTTGATTCGCTATGGGGGCGAAATTTTGCGCCGCACGGGGGAGCACTTAGTACTGGTGGCCTGTGCCATCGCGATCGCCACTCTGATTGGCATTCCTCTGGGCATTGTTATCACCCGTCACCGCCGCCTGCGTCAACCGATTCTGGCGCTGGCCAATATTTTTCAAACAATTCCCAGTTTGGCCCTGTTTGGGCTGCTGCTACCGATCCCCCTGATTGCTGGCATTGGTGCGATTCCGGCGATTGTCACCCTGACGCTCTACTCCTTTCTGCCGATTATTCGTAATACTTACGTAGGCATCACCAACATTGACCCGGCAGTGCGAGAAGCCGGTCAGGGGATGGGCATGACCGACTGGCAATTGCTGTCTCAGGTGGAGTTACCCCTGGCCTCGGGGGTGATTTTAGCGGGTTTACGGGTGGCAACGGTGATTGCGATTGGTGTTGCGACCATTGCAGCGGCGATTGGAGCTGGTGGTTTGGGGCAACTGATTTTTCGAGGAATCTCTGTAGTGAACGACCAACTGATTTTGGCAGGAGCGGTGCCCGCCGCAGCGATCGCCCTAGTGGCAGATTATGGCCTAGGCCGGCTGGAAAAGCGACTCAATCGTAGAGGTCAACCGTGAACCCCAAAATGACCATCCGCCAATTGCTCATCTTGTTTCTGCTAGCAGTGGTTTGCCTGGGGGCCGTTGCCTGTCGGGGCAATACGCCAACAGGGCAGCAGGCCGACCTAGTGATTGCCTCAAAGGGCTTCACCGAGCAGGACATTTTGCAAGAATTGCTAGCTCAGCAAATTGAACGTCGTACACAGTTGAAGGTTGATCGGCGACGACTAGTCGGTTTTGTGGCCCATAAAGCCCTGATCAACGGGCAAATTGACGGCTATGTCGAGTATACGGGAACCGCTTATGTTGGCTATTTGCAACAACCCGTATTAACCGATGCCGCCGAAACTCGTCAACGCCTAACAGATCTCTATGCCACCCAATTTAATTTGCAGGTGCTGCCTTCCCTTGGCTTTGAAAATACCTTTGCCATGGTGATTCGGGGAGAAGATGCCCAACGCTATCAGGTTGCCACCCTTTCTGAGGCTGCCCAGTATGCACCGCAATGGCGAGCAGGTTTTGGCTACGAGCTTCTGGAGCGGGAAGATGGCTTTCCTGGGTTGGCGCAAACCTATCACCTGCAATTTGCCCACAGCCCCGAAGTGATGGATCTTGGGTTAATCTACCGCGCCTTAACTCAAAAAAAGGTGGATTTCATTGCGGGCAACTCAACCGATGGGCAGATTGCGCGCTTAGGACTGGTGGTTTTGCAGGATGACAAACACTACTTTCCCCCCTATTAGGCGGTGCCCATTTTCCGTTGGGAAACCTTGCAAACGTATCCGCAATTGCAAGGGGCGATCGCCGAATTGGCAGGCAAAATTTCTTCTGAAGCGATGCAAAATCTGAATTACCAGGTGGAAGGGGAGTTGCGTGACGTGAGAGAAGTTGTCCAAGAGTTTTTACAAACTCAGACTTAAGCATCTCTTTCTGGTAAAACCAGACGGTTCTCCGTATAATGAGATTCAAGTGAAGAAATGTAAACATTCCCTACATTTTTGTCGCTTAATGGAAATATCCATTAATCTGGCAGGAGTAGATGGAAATAAAGCTTTACATCACCTAAGTACTTATACTCATTTTTGCGGAGTTTTGCGCCATGACTATTGCAGTCGGACGCGTCCAGCAACGGGGCTGGTTTGATGCCCTGGATGACTGGCTCAAGCGTGACCGTTTTGTCTTTATCGGGTGGTCAGGCCTGTTGCTGTTTCCCTGTGCCTACTTGGCTCTGGGGGGCTGGCTGACCGGCACCACCTTCGTCACC
>CALIDI010000009.1 GCA_938023035.1 uncultured Leptolyngbyaceae cyanobacterium
TTCATCGCGCTTTTCTAAAATAACAACCCCCCACCCACCCTGTCAACCCCTATCCTCATCAATTTTCTCGCAATACGTGAGTTCACCTCTTCTTCGCGATTAGAGGAGGGTGTGCAACTCAGGGTAAGGAGTTTAGGATGCCATTCTTGGGTAGATGATCTAGTTTCTAACGGAATCATGCTGGAATTTTTGATGGATTGATGCTGAGACTTTCTGTGTTTTAGGTGAGAATGATGGGGCGCAGAAACAGAAAATTCTGCAACTTGGATTTTTTGGCTACTTGTGCAAGCTTTGTGTTGCCGAGGCTGCAAGAATCGAACGAGGCTTGTGAATTTTGAAGGAGAAGGGATCGGAGTGAATTTTCAATCGGTGATTGCTACATTGCAGCAGTTTTGGGCAGAGCAGGGCTGTTTAATTGTGCAGCCCTATGACACTGAAAAGGGTGCAGGGACTAAAAGCCCACATACCTTTTTACGCGCTATTGGCCCTGAGCCATGGGCTGTCGCTTATGTGGAGCCGTGCCGACGTCCAGGGGATGGGCGCTATGGAGAAAACCCTAACCGAGTGCAGCATTATTATCAATTTCAGGTTTTGATTAAGCCCTCACCCTCGGATATTCAGGAGATTTACTTAGATTCTCTTAGGGCGTTGGGTATTCAGCCTGAGGATCATGATGTTCGTTTTGTGGAAGATAACTGGGAGGATGCAGCGGTCGGGGCTTGGGGGGTTGGTTGGGAAGTTTGGCTAGACGGGATGGAGGTGACTCAGTTTACCTATTTCCAGCAGTGTGGTGGGCTGGACTGCTATCCTGTCTCGATTGAGATCACCTACGGACTAGAACGCCTGACTATGTATTTGCAGGGGGTTGATTCAATTTTTGAGATTCGTTGGAACGACAAGATTACTTATGGAGATATTTATCTTCAGGGGGAAATTGAAGGATCAGCCTATAACTTTGAGGCATCCAGTCCAGATTTGCTGCTCACCTTGTTCAAGCTTTATGAGCAAGAAGCTTTGCATTTACTTGAAAGATCTTTGGTACTTCCAGCTTTTGACCAGGTACTGAAGTGTTCTCATACGTTTAACCTGCTGGATGCGCGAGGCGTGATTTCTGTGACTGAGCGCACTCGCTACATTAGTAAAATTCGTCAGATGGCACGCCAGGTGGCTCAAATTTACTTGAAACAGCGGGAGGATTTGGGATTTCCCCTTTTAGGGTACGTTGATGACTCTGTCTCCGCAAACTTATCTGTTTTGTAGGGAGATTTCTGTTTTGCTTAGAATTTCAATAGATACCTTGTCAAAAAGGGTTTCCAGGTAGGTTTTACCCTGGCTAGGGGTAGCCTGTTACCGGTGGAAAACCTATGGGGTTCTGGACTGGAGTTGGTCTGGCTTTGGTTTTCACTATGGCTCGTTCTTCTGCGCCTGATCCTGCTTTACAACTCCGAGCTTTGATGGAGCGGGTAGGTCTTTTCAGTTTTAAAGCGCTCCAGCGGCAGTCAGGGGTGTCAAGGACTGCGATTGCCCATGTGCGATCGGGAAATATTGCTCGTCTCCGTCTGGAAACGCTGGAGAAAATGAGCCAGGTTTTACAGGTTTCTGTTGTAGATCTAATGCAACTGGGAAATCGTTCTCTTCTGGGTGAAATCCAAGAGGGGTTAGCGCTAAGGCAGGAGTATGAGCGACTAGAGCAGCGCTTGGCTCAGCAACGGCAGGTGCTTTTGCAGGAGATTCAGGAAGAGAGTGTGCAGGTTCTCGAGTCTTTACTCTTGTCCTTACCATCTGCCATGTATCAAGCGGAGCAAGATCCTACTTTTCCAGCCGTGAAGTTATTGCCGCTCTTGCGCCCCTTAAATCGATTGCTGGACAGTTGGGGAATTACAGCGATCGCCCAAGTGGGTGAAGAGGTGCCCTATGACCCACAACAGCACCAGTTGCTCCAGGGAGATGCAAGCCCTGGTGAATTGGTGCGGGTACGTTATGTCGGCTATCGCCAGGGTACGCGGCTATTGTATCGAGCCAAGGTAAGTTTGCTTAAAGCAGAGCCAACGTAACGAAGCCAAGTGCATCCTAGTTTCGTGACCCACCCTGCGGGAAGTAAGCTAGATCCTAAATCTCTCTCCTTTTGGGGAGAGAGACTCTGAATCCGGCTCTTCTTCGACCATTTTGAGAAAGGGGGGTGGAGGATGTAACGCTATGCTCTCCTCGTGGTTGTTTGTAAATCGGATGAGGGAACGTCAAGGCATCTCGGAGTCAAGGGGAAGATAAGGAGAGAAAGCAGCGGGATGATGGGGGCAATTGTTGAGGTTGCACTGCGTCTAGCAGACCGAAATGGAGCCTGAGACAGCATAATCGACAGAGAACCTAGCATTGTTTCGTTAGCCCCTATCTATGACAATACTCACTCCGAACCAACGCCAGGCTATCTATCGACAGGCGGCTGAACGAGCGGGTATTCATTACCCGATTCTGGCGGCCCTGCATCAGACCCATGGCAACCCACAATTAGAGCAGGGCGAGACAGGTTTGGGGATTTCACCTGCTCATTCGGTTACTTTGGCACAGGTTAGTACTTTTATTGATCAGGTAGAGATTGCAGCGAATACGATTCGGTGTTTAACCAATCAATTGACGGTTACTGGGTGGAAGGGCAAAGAACTCTGGGATGTAGCGATAGGGCGCTATACCATTGGCTTTTTGCAGGCTGTTGCTGATGGTTTTTTAGCGCCTGCTAGTGACCCAACAGCTGCTCGCTTAGAAGCTTGTGATGGTGCAGCATTGACCCAAACCTATCAGCAACTTTGCGATAGGTTAGAGGTTCCAACGGATCAAAGCTTTTTGCCCAAAGCTTTACTTCAGTTTGTGCGTCAAGTGCCAACCTACTATTTCTCTCTGCCCTATCAACAAGCCGCGTTGCTGGAAGCGGCACGCATTTGGCAAAAGCAGGATACGGTGGCAGCGGCGATCGCCCAGTTAGTGCCTGATTCCCCCTCAATCGAGCGGTTTGAACTGGATCAGGCTCTGCTTCAAGCCCTTTACACTTGGCTTGAAACCAATGCCAACTACCCCCATCAATGGCAGGCGCTACTCACGTTGGTGCAACGGTGGCGGCGACTAACCTCCCAAGAGGCCGCGATCGCTGATTTACACGGCGATTCTTCTCCAACCTTCGATCTCGCCAGCCTTGACCCGGCTCTGCTGGCCATGGTGCAGCGGATTCCTCAACACTATCTCCGTAGTAGCGAGCAACGAGCCGCCCTCTTAGAGGGATTTCAGCAATGGCAACAACTTCCCAATCGGGCCGACGCTACGATTGCTTTAGGAGTCAACCCCGCAATTCTCACCAGTCGTTCTCCTAGCTCAGAAGACCTGGTCGCTGCCGCCGCTCTGATTGACCGGGCACTGCTGGATTTCTATCGGCAGTTGCCTCTGGCTTATCGAGGCCGGCCTCAGCAACGACAAGCACTGCTCCATCTGGCTCAGCGCTGGTATGGGGTTGCTGATCAGGAGCAAGCCCAATGGGCATTAGCGGCGGACTTGAGGCAACTGGCTACCGATGACCATCGGGTGGCAACCATCCCCATTTCGCCCTTAACTGTGTCGACCGCTGACTTTCCTAAATGGACGACTGACAACTTACAACTTTTTGCACCGATTGTGCCTCGAGGAGACTTTCTCTGGGTCGATGCCACGCGGGGGGGTGTTTTTTGGCCACCCAATCAGGCTACTGTTGACCAAATTGTTGAAATGGCCGCAGCGATTCAACTTATTCGCGATCGCCTCAATCAACCTATCACCATTGTCTGCTGGTATTGCCCCGTGGGTGAAGAACTGGGGGGCGAAACCGCTGATCGCTTTGCCCTAGGTGACGCGATCGCCTTCTACAGTCTTGGTTATACGGCTCAGCAGCTTTACTGGTTGCTCGATCCCTGGTGGCGCGGGGGCTTGGGCTACTACGCCCAGTTTCCCTATCTCTGTATCGTAGACATTCGACATCCCTATGCCCGTTGGCAACCGCAAGAGCATCAAACAGGGGAAGCGTAGAAGCGTAGAGGGAAAAGGGCGGGGCTGCGCCGCAACTGATCGCCTTAGGCAAAAAGCTTCGGAATGAGGCTCTGACTAACTGAAGCTTCACCATAAAGACACCCAGGATGCACAGGAATTGCTCTGTGTTTCCTGGGCTTTTGCGGTAAAGCCCTAAGGCCTTCAGTGGATTGACCCACATTCCTCAGGACAGTGTGCAACTCTTTGGCACGAAGTTTGCGGTGATCAAACGGCCTTTCTTAGGAAAGTATTGACTGTAACTGGGGAGCAATGAGTTGGGTGGTATCCACGCGAGTAACGTAGGGTTGTTCGCTGTCGGTGAATGGCTCCATCACTTGTTTAGGCAACAAATCAGCCGTGGCATCAGCAATATCGCCAGTTCGCTGGGTCAGCCGCTGCTGTAAAACTTCTAGTGGGGCGTCGCAATGGAGAATTTGTAAAGGAATTTGGTGGGCTGCGGCTTGAGTGATCGCAGTTTGCCGCAGGTTCTGACGGTCATACTTGGCATCTAACAGCACTGTATAGCCTTCTTGGGCTAGGGTTAGACCCAGTTTTAGCAGGCGATCGTAGGTTTTTTGCGTCATTTCAGGGGTGTAGAGGTCACTCCCGCCCCGGTGCTCCAGCGGAATGCCGCCTAAGTGCTTGCGCACGGCATCCGAGCGAATTTGAATCGCCCCTATCTTGCTGGCTAGATAACGAGCAGTGGTACTTTTGCCAGCCCCCGACAGTCCGGCCATGAGCCACAATTGCCCAGAACGAGGACGGGTATAGTCCCAGGCAAGGCGGTAGTAGCGCGCAGCAGTTTGGACTGCTTCCTGTTTTACCATGGCGGGAATGATGGGATCATCCAGCAAAAAGGAGGTGACTTTGGCCCGTACGTAGGATTGCCGACTCAGGTATAGAGGTAAAACCTGCAATCCTTCCCAGTCGCCGCTCTGTTCCAGGTAGGCGTTGAGAAAGCGATTACTCAAATCGGGGCGATCGCGGGCATCTAGATCCATCACGATATAGGCAATGTCGAACATCACATCGACAAACCGAAACGACTCGTTAAACTCAATGCAGTCAAATAACCAGAGCCGCTGATTCCAGTAAGCAATATTGCGCAGATGGACATCACCATGGCATTCGCGGATGCGGTCAGCCACAACCCGCTGGGTAAAAATCTCTGGCCGCTCAGCAAAGAGGCGGTTCGTATAGGCGCGAGTTTGCTCCAGTTGCTCCTGGGTTTGAGGCCCGCCCACATACTTCTCGGTTTGCGCATAGTTTTCGTCGATCGCCTGACGAATTTGGGCTACCTCCCCAAAGCTACGAATGTACTCATTTGTGGCCGCAGTGCGATGAAAGTCAGCTAGTACCTTTGCCAGTTTTTCGAGAAGGGCTTCAGTTAACTCCCCCCGATCATAGAGCGCGGTGAGCAAGGTTTCTTGGGGAAACTGGCGCATTTTGACTACATACTCTACCGGGGTGCCACTGCCACCTAACTGGAAGCGATCGCCGACCAGCGTTATCGGCAACACCTCCAGATAAATTTCAGCCGCTCCTCGTTGGTTAAGCCGTAGCTCCTCTTGGCAAAAGTGCTGCCGCTTTGCCAGCGTCGAGTAATCGAGAAAGCCAAAATTGAGCGGCTTTTTCACCTTGTAGGCATACTCCCCCGTCAAAAACACATAGGAAATATGAGTTTGGAGGAGTTGAATCGGTGCCTGTACCGAGTGGGGATAAAACCCCGGCTGCTGCATTTGCTGAATCAAGGGAGGCAGATTGGCGTCAAGCATTACAAAAATTTAGCGAAGAGCACCCTTCAGGATACTAGAACGCGGTCGTAGAAGGGTCACAGCTTTGATAACTTTTCAGGGAGAAACAGCCTCTTTACTTGATGACCAACATTGACTTGCTCCCAATCGCCTGCTGTGTCTGTCCTCAAATGGCAAATTGGATGATTCCAATCTAGATTCAGCAGTATTTAATAGTAATGCAGATGCCATTGAAGGAGCGTGAGGTTGACTCGATGAACCACCTCGATGAATCCGATAGAGCCTAGATTTTTTGGGTAATGACCAGAAGGTCAAAAGCTTCTGGCCGGGTTTTAGCCCTTTATCGGCGTGAGTTCAAGGCGATAGCGGTAAAGGGCGACCGGGCGATCGCCCGACAGATAAGCTTTCGGATGAGGGGGTGTCAAGTAAACCGCCGTAATCTGGTCAGCCGTGATTTGGCCATTGGGGTGGTAAGTGTAGGATGTCGTTGTTTCCACCTCATTTTTTACTGGCCTTTGGGGATTTTGCAAGAATTGCTGAAACAACTCGGAGGCTAAAAAGTGGCTATCATCGGGCTGCTCTGTGGTTTGACTGATCACCGTAGAGAACAGTTTGCGATTGTCGCGAAATTTGGTAATCAGACGGGTGGCATCTCGCGGGTCAACCCAAACGCGCCAAACTTGGTCACCTAGATAAGCCTGGGCCAAGTTCAACCCGTTATAGGCCCGATCCGCCACAATGTGTACCTTCACTAAGGATTGTGTCGGCAAGGACAAAACCGGCAATAGCGATCGCCGCCGGTTGAGGGCATTTTGGGCCACAAACCTGACCTGGCAACGAATCGGGCGATTTAGGAACTGCCGATTCGTTTCATAGCCAGGGGTTGTCACTTCAGGAGCCAGGGGAGCCTGTAAGTCTACCAGCGTGCTGGTTAGCATCCAATTACCAGCAAACCATTCTGGATAGAGGATCTCACCCGTCGCCGTAGTAACGGCAGGCTTCGTCTGCCAGTCAGGGAATTGCGCCAACCGTTGCGCCAGGGGACTCGCACTAGCGCTGCCCCAACTCAACCAGCCAATCAGCAAAATCAGCCAGCTTACCGCGATGAGAAGCCGGTGCCAAGGACAAATTTTTTCCTGGTTTTTGCCCCAAGTTGGGTGAAGACGTGACATATTGGGTGGGTTAGGTGAGGTTAGAGAATGAAAGCGCGATCGCAGCTTAGCACTATCGCACTGCTTTGTTTTATTGTCCTGGGTTTGGTCGGTTGTTGGAAGGCTCCTGACAAATTGGCTCAAGCCAGCCCCCAACCAACGGCCTCCAGCATCCAAACCCCTTCTACTCCTAGCGCTCGGAGGGCCGCCGTGGATCGTCGCCTAATTGATGCCAGTAACCGCTTTAGCCTTAACCTGTTTCGCAAACTGCGGCAACAAGCGATTGGTGAAAATATCTTTCTTTCGCCCGCCAGTGTGGCCTTTGCTTTGTCGATGACCTATAACGGAGCAACTGGCGACACCCAAAAGGCCATGGCCGAGGCCCTGTCATTGAAAGACATGAGTGTTGCCGAGTTGAATCAGGCAAATGCGGCCCTCAAGGCTTCTCTAGAAAATCCCGATAAAACCGTTGAGTTAGCGATCGCCAATTCCCTTTGGGCCAGACAGGGTATTCCCTTTCAGCCAGAGTTTCTCAAAACCAACCAAGAATTTTACGGGGCAAAAGTGGCCACGCTAGATTTTGGCGATCGGCAAGCACCTAACACCATCAATGACTGGGTGAATGAAAATACACGAGGCAAAATTAAGCAAATTATTGACCAGCTCAACCCCGATGAAGTCATGGTGTTAATCAATACGCTGTACTTCAAAGGTGCCTGGACAGATCCATTCCCGCCTGAGGCAACCCAAGAAGTCCCGTTTTATGTGACTCCGGGCAAAGCGAAAAAGCATGCGCTGATGTCTCGGGGTGGGCGCTACCCCTATCTAGAAACCGCTGAATTCCAGGCCATTAGTCTGCCCTACGGCAACAATGCCCGCCTGAGTATGCTAGTTTTTTTACCCAAGCCCAATCAAACTTTGGCCGCGTTTGAACAGCGCCTCACCCCCGAAAATTGGCAACAGTGGACAGAGCAATTGCGACCGCGACAGGGATCCATTACCCTACCCCGATTTAAGCAACAGTATAGTACCGAGTTAAAAACAGCCCTCTCTGCCCTGGGCATGGGAATTGCCTTTGACGCGAACCGGGCCACTTTTGGTCAACTCAGCCCCGTCTCAACCAAAATCGACCAAGTACAGCATGTCGCCGTCATCGCTGTGGATGAGGCCGGTACAGAAGCTGCCGCTGCCACCGCTGTGCGCATTGGTGTGACCTCCGCTCCACCCCCCTCAGAACCTTTTGAAATGATCGTGAACCGCCCCTTCTGGTTTGCCATTCGAGATAACCAGACAAAAGTAGTGCTCTTTCTAGGAGCGATTTCTGATCCTCAGTCTTAACTCGCTAGGAACATCCGCGCTTCGAGCAGGTCGCGAATCCAGGAAACTCGCTTTACCCAAACGTTGAACCGTTCCACCCCCACATTGCTCCTTTCGCATCCGCAAACTCAATGTAGATGCGGTTCGCAGGTACATCCAAAGCTTGACTTAATTGTTGGCAAAAATCTGCGCTCATGGTTTTGGTCTGAGTCGGGGTAAAGCTGCCTATGCTTTTAACTTCTACATAACAGGCAGGGTCAGAACTACCACCAAAAGTCATCGGCACATTCGCCTCAAAAGCCGTCATCACATAGGATTCTGGCTTGCCCGTATGCTTTGCTAAGCGGCTCGAAAGCTGTTTGAGCAGCGCTTGCACCTCCTGCTCAGCGGGCTGGGCAACCGACGTTTGCACCTTGATTAAAGGCATTTTCAAACCTCCTAAAATCCTGCAGGTGCATTATATAGCGATCGCCCAGTTGCTAAGGTCATTAATGGGTAAGAGGGCATGCCCACGCCCTAGCTTTAGTTTCTACAGCGATCACCTGATGAACAGACTAGCCAGTTTCAGGCGATCTCGACAGGTCTACCGATCTTTTTTGCGGGGGTGAGGTCTGGGATCGATGAATAAGGTGGGATGCACAAAGGAGGATTCGTCGGTAAACTGATGGGCATCTAGACCTTTAACTATTGCTAAGCTGTGCAGCCGTTTTTACTAATCACCGACCTTGACAATACCTTGGTTGGGCTAGACTCTGCCCTCGAAGAGCTAAACCAATACATCCATGACCATCGCCAGCAGTATGGCACTCGTCTGATTTATTCAACGGGGCGATCGCCGACCCTCTATCGCCAGCTTGCCGAAGAAAAAAATCTGCTAGAGCCAGACGTGTTGATTGTCTCCGTCGGAACTGAGATTTACTATCAGGGTAAGGCTGAACCTGATGCCAGATGGGCGGCTCAGTTGGGAGAACACTGGGATCGGGAAGTCATTCGGGCAGTGGCTTCTCACTTTGCCGATTTGGTGCCCCAACCAGAGTCAGAACAACGCCCCTACAAAATCAGCTATTTTCTGGCCGCCCCTGCCGCTAAAGAAGTCTTGCCGCGCCTGGAAGTCGCTCTGAGCAATCGCGGGCTAGATGTGCAACTCATCTACAGCGGGGGTAAAGACCTAGATATATTGCCGCGTTTGGCCAATAAGGGCAATGCCATGGGGTTTGTCCGTCAAGATTTGGAGATTCCACCAGAACACACTATTGCCTGCGGTGATTCGGGAAACGACCTCTCCATGTTTGTTGAACGCCCTGAACGTGGCATTATTGTTGGAAACGCCATGCCAGAGCTACTAGAGTGGCATTACCTCAACCCTAGCTCCAATCGCTATCTAGCCAAGGGGCATTGCGCTGCGGGTATTTTAGAAGGCTTACAGTACTTTGGTTTTCTGGCATGACTGAGCAGGATCGAGACGCAACCCGTTTCATGTCGCGCTGTGAAACAACTACGCTTAGCCCTCAACAGCCTTGGGGTCATCATTCACATGCAGATGCCTGAGTCCATCTAAATAGGCTTCTAATTGTGCCCCAAACATGCCATTCCATGTGCCAAGAGTTACCTGACGCTGCCGTCGTGACTCTCTTTCTAAAGCTAATTGCAGCGCCGGATTGCCAGCTTGAAACGAGAGCATCTTACCCAGAGCGATCGCCGTTCGTAATCCCTGGATAATCGCCGTCATTCCATCAGAGTCAATTGAGTTTACCCAGAGTAGATCCACTACGACTGCTTCCTTAACCTGTTTTAGGCAAGCTTCTAACGCCGTTTGAAACGCCAAGCTATTGTGACGGTTTAAGTCTCCGCTAGGCTGAAGCACCAGCATTACAGGGCGCTCTGCGGTTGGGAAGGCGGGTAAATCAGTGACTGGGCGATCGACTGTACTGACGTTTGGTACGGTAGAGCAAGCAATCATGTTCATAACAAAAACTCCAGACATCGGCATCGAGGGGGAGATGCAGAGGGGTTGCAACCCAACCCGCAAATCCACAAAACAGCAAGGCCGTGGCATCAATCAGGCAACTGCCAACAACGATAGGTAAGGCTCCTAACAACTCTTGCAGCGGCTAAACAGCGAGGAAAGCTAAACCGTTTAGAGCGTTTTAACCAAGGTTGCTAATAGTTCTTTCATTTGGTGAAGGTCAAGTTATGCAGAGACGCTGTGAAATTTTTCAATCAGGTGATGCTCTCCAGCAGCGACTTAGCGCTGGAGTCGTTACCCTCACTGTGATTCAGCTTGTTCATCAAAATATTGCGAAGACCTCGATGACCAAACTAAACGGAAGGATGAACCCATGCTAGATCTCGATCCAAGCAGCATGAACTAGCCGCAATCTGATGGCTTGTATGAATCTAGGAGCTATTTGGGAAGCAGCTTGGCTTGCTGGCGTCATTGCCAGCGCAGCCGTGGCTCACGTTGGTGACAACTGCGTCCCATCGATTAAATGTCACATTGACCGATCATTGACTGATATAGTTGCTTTCCAGGGAACACTGGTGACAAGTTGTTTGCTGGTTAAACTGAATAAGGCACTACAACATCAAAAAGTTGATGGGAACCAAATTTTGATGGGCTGTAGACCCTTCAGAGTTGTTCTGATGGAACATAAGTAAGCAGGGAACCGCAATGGCAGAGAGATCTCAAGCAATAGATCACCCTATGATTAGCTTGTGCGATTCTGCCTTAAAGTGCTTTGCCCCAAGTCACTGAAAAGCTGTGACCTCGCCTGTGTGCAGGGGCGATCGCTATCACCTCAGAGAATGCCTGAGATCACTGGGGTGAGTTTTCAGCAAGGCCACGGATGTCGCCGCAATGCATCAGATTAGCGAGATTTCCCAGTACAATATAGCCTGTCCTTTCGATTAGCCTTGTTATGTCTGCCCTCGCGTCTGCCCCGTTTTCTGCCGAAGAGATTGCGTCGGAAGGCATTAAACCCGAAGAATATGAAGCGATTGTGCAACGGCTGGGTCGCCATCCGAATAAAGCAGAGCTAGGGATGTTTGGGGTGATGTGGTCGGAACATTGCTGCTACAAAAATTCCCGCCCCTTACTCAAGCAGTTTCCCACCAAGGGCGATCGCATCATTGTCGGCCCCGGTGAGAATGCGGGGGTCATTGACCTGGGGGATGGGCACCGGCTGGCTTTTAAGATCGAGTCTCATAACCATCCTTCTGCGGTCGAGCCGTTTCAAGGAGCGGCCACGGGTGTAGGGGGCATTTTGCGCGATATTTTCACCATGGGAGCGCGCCCCATCGCCCTACTCAATTCTTTGCGGTTTGGCTCCCTTGAGGAGGCACGCACTCGCCGCTTATTTTCGGGAGTAGTGGCCGGCATTGCCCATTACGGTAACTGCGTTGGCGTACCCACCATTGGCGGTGAAGTCTATTTTGATCCAGCCTATGGGGGCAATCCCCTCGTCAATGTGATGGCCCTAGGGTTGCTGGAGACTGCCACAATTGTTAAATCAGGCGCTCAGGGTATCGGCAACCCGGTTCTATATGTCGGTTCTACGACTGGTCGTGATGGCATGGGCGGGGCTAGTTTTGCCAGTGCGGAGCTGAGTGATGCTTCCATTGACGATCGTCCCGCCGTCCAAGTAGGAGATCCCTTCCTAGAAAAGTCTCTGATTGAAGCCTGCCTGGAAGCCTTCAAAACCGGAGCCGTTGTCGCGGCCCAAGATATGGGTGCAGCGGGCATTACCTGCTCTACCGCAGAGATGGCGGCCAAGGGTGGAGTTGGGATTGAATTTGATCTAGACAAGGTTCCTGTGCGGGAAACAGGGATGCTGCCCTATGAATACTTGTTGTCAGAATCCCAAGAGCGCATGCTGTTTGTGGCAGTAAAAGGGCGTGAGCAGGAGTTAATCCAGATCTTTGAGCGGTGGGGCTTGCATGCGGTCATTGCAGGTCAGGTGATTGCAGAACCAGTTGTGCGCATCCTATTTCAAGGTGAAGTGGCGGCGAATGTGCCCGCCACCGCTCTGGCTGATAATACGCCCCTCTATCAGCGCGAGCTACTAAAGGAACCCCCTGCCTATGCCCAGCAAGCCTGGCAATGGCAAGAGTCTAGTCTGCCTCCCTGCTCAGTGGCCGGCATTCAAATCAATAATGAGACCAAAAGTTGGACAGAAATCCTGTTACAACTCCTGGATAGCCCAAACATTGCCTCAAAACAGTGGGTTTATCGCCAGTATGACCACCAGGTACAAAATAATACTGTGCTGTTACCGGGGTGCGGGGATGCGGCGATCGTGCGTATTCGCCCCCAACTGGCAAATCATGGGGCGGGAACTTATACGACCGGAGTTGCCGCTACGGTGGATTGTAATGCTCGCTATGTTTACCTCAACCCCTACGAGGGTGCTAAAGCAACGGTCGCCGAGGCAGCACGGAACCTCAGTTGTGTCGGTGCCGACCCGGTAGCCGTTACGGATAATTTGAACTTTGGCAGCCCGGAAAAACCAGTGGGTTACTGGCAACTGGCCGAAGCCTGCCGTGGTCTGGCCGAAGCTTGCCGCGAGTTGAAGACTCCTGTGACTGGGGGAAACGTCTCGCTATATAACGAAACGGTAGATACAGAGGGCAACCCCCAGCCTATTTACCCAACTCCGGTGGTCGGCATGGTGGGTATTGTGCCAGATCTGGCAAAAACCTGCGGCCTGGCCTGGCAGAATCCTGGAGATATGATTTATCTGCTAGGGCTAAGGCTGGATTCCCACCGCGATCATCTCAACGAAACCCTGGTCACCCTGGGTGGCTCCGAGTATCTCGCTGTGATTCACGGCTTGGTAGCGGGTAGGCCGCCAGTTGTTAATTTTGATCTAGAGCGGCGAGTACAGGCGGTTTGCCGCGAGGGTATTCGCCAGGGGTGGATTCATTCGGCCCATGATTGTTCAGAGGGAGGGGTGGCGCTGGCGCTAGCTGAAAGTTGCCTTGCCAGTGGCTGGGGAGCGCAAGTGCAGTTGCCGATCGCTCAGCCGACGGCAGCTGCCATTGAAACTCATGGTGCGATCGCCTTTACCCGCTGGGATCATCATCTGTTTGCCGAGGGAGGGGCACGCATCTTAGTTTCCGTTTCGGCAAATCGGCAGGATGTTTGGGAAAACTTTTTACAACACCATCTGGGGCAAGACTGGCAAAAGCTAGGACTGGTTGACTCCACAACCAATCGACTACAGATTACGACGGCTGACGGGCAGGTTTTAGTAAGCGTTAGGATAGCAGATATGAAAGAGCGCTGGCAGGAGGCGATTCCCCGCCGGCTAGCGGCTGAGTCTGATCGAACCGAATCATTCCCCAGCTAAATCAGACGGTTACCCCCCTGTTTGTACCGAATAGATAATGAGAAGATTAAGCCATGCTTAAGCTGAGGATATCGTCCTAGGCTTGCTTCAGTATCGCTTTTGCTGAATCTGTCTGCTCACCTACCCCTTTTTCAGGAGCCGATCTCACCCATGTTTTCCCGAACTGCTGCGACCATAGACCCCGCTGCTGCCCAGCCCAGCGCTTCAGCCAGTGAGGATGCCGACTATTTCCCTGCCGACAAACCGGAAGAAGCCTGTGGAGTTTTTGGAGTATATGCACCGGGCGAGATTGTCGCCAAGTTAGCCTACTTTGGTCTCTATGCACTGCAGCATCGTGGTCAAGAATCAGCCGGAATTGCCACCTTTGATGGCGATCAGGTTCATCTCTACAAGGAAATGGGGTTAGTCTCCCAGGTGTTTAATGAAGCCATTCTGGCGAAACTAACAGGAGACTTAGCCGTTGGGCACACACGCTACTCGACAACTGGTTCAAGCCGGGTAGTCAATGCTCAGCCCGCCCTTGCCGAGTCCCGACTGGGGACTCTGGCCTTGGCCCACAATGGCAATCTGGTCAATACGCCAGACCTGCGGGCAGAACTGCAAGAAACCAACCATCAGTTTTCCAGCACAACAGACTCGGAGTTAATTGCCCTAGCGATCGCCGAAGAGGTCAACCGGGGTAAAAGCTGGTTAGAAGGTACCATTAGTGCCCTCAATCGTTGTCAGGGGGCCTTTAGCCTGGTAATCGGGACTCCCGATGGCATGATGGGGGTGCGCGACCCTAACGGCATTCGTCCCCTCGTGATTGGAACTTTATCCCGCTCTAACCCCAACACCCCGATTCAATATGTACTGGCCTCTGAGACCTGCGGGTTAGATATTATCGGTGCAGAGTATTTGCGCGATGTTGAACCTGGAGAACTAGTCTGGGTGACGTCGGAAGGTCTGGCCTCCTTTCACTGGACCGACCGCCCCCAGCCTAAGCTCTGCATCTTTGAAATGATTTATTTTGCTCGCCCTGATAGCGTTATGGACAGTGAAAGTCTTTACAGCTATCGCCTGCGGATTGGTCGTCGCCTAGCCGCAGAAGCCCCAGCTGATGCCGATTTAGTCATTCCAGTTCCCGACTCTGGCATTCCTGCGGCGATTGGCTACTCCCAGGCTTCTGGCATCCCCTATGCAGAAGGCCTGATCAAAAACCGGTATGTGGGGCGCACCTTCATCCAACCCACTCAAACCATGCGCGAATCGGGCATTCGCATGAAGTTAAACCCCCTGAAAGATGTCTTAGCCGGTAAGCGCATCGTCATTGTGGATGACTCGATTGTGCGTGGCACTACCAGCCGCAAGATCGTCAAGGCTTTACGGGATGCTGGAGCGATCGAAGTTCATATGAGAATTTCCTCGCCACCGGTCACCCATCCCTGCTTTTATGGAATCGACACCGACAATCAGGAACAACTGATTGCGGCGACTAAGTCAGTAGAAGAAATTGCCGTTCAAATTGAGGTTGATTCTCTGCAATATCTAAGCTGGAGTGGCATGTTAGAAACAACCCACAATGATCCTAATCATTTCTGCTCTGCCTGTTTTACAGGTAACTACCCTGTGCCCGTACCTGAAATGATCAAACGCTCCAAATTACTGCTTGAAAAGGTGCCAACCAGTGCCAAATAGCCATAATCAACGAGATACATATTCGCAATTAATAGAGAGCGACTAAAAACACCCCTTTCATTGGCCTATTTGGATCTAGCACCCAGCCGATGCCATGGGCATCAGCAACCATTGCATTCCCAATAAAGCCTCTGAGGCTCGTGGATTGGGTGCATCTCACTTTTGCAAGCTGCTCCACCCTGCGGCAAGCACCCAGATCTTCATCTTTAACCCCTTCTTCCAAACTGGGCAAAGGGGAGCCGGCTTCAACGTAACTCTCCCTACCCCCTGGCCCCTGTTTGCGGGGGTGAGGGAAAGGAATTGAGGATGTAGCTTGCTTCCCGCAGAGTGGGCTACGAAACTGGAATGCACCTAATTTCGTCTTTCGTCTTATGTGCTCTGATCAAAGCTAGATCTGTAGAAGCCAACAGTTACACTCTAGACTGCTTTAGTCTTTATTCAAAAAATTATCTAAGCTGTTCATGGCCCAATCCACATTGGCCATCGATGCATCCTATGAAGGCGTAGCGAACGCATTCTTTCGTTCATCAAGCCATAAAATTGGCTCTAACTTAATCTTGAAACATTGATGAAATAAGACTTCTAGCTCGTTTATATGAGACGTAATTGTTAAACAATTAGATTCATCCAAAAGGGATGTTAAGATACGCTATGGCTAACTTCAAGTTAAACCCTGTCAAGCCCAGATATAAAGTTTTACAGATGGGAAATGCTTGGTTTAAGGCTGGTATAGTGTAGCCACATTTTCCCTTTCAAAAATGCAACCTCTAGCCCTATGAAACCTTTCAGTTTTTCTCATCCTGTTTACATTGCTAGTGTAATTGCGGCTTCATTGCTGGTTGGGGCTTCAGCCATTTTGCAGCCAGTTCGTGCCCAAGCTCAGAGTGTGAGTCCTAGGGGAGGGCAGGGGCAACCGATTAGCCCAGATGATCCGAGTATCGTTCGCCCGATGTCGCAGGATGCGAGTTTACTGAGTATGCAGGGCGGGCAGCGACTGTTAGAAGAAGCGAGTAGAGCCGTTTCGGCTCAAAATTATGCCCTAGCGGCGAAAAAGTTACAGGAAGCCCGTCAGGTTTTCAACCAGCTTTCTAACTTTTATCAGGAGTTAGCAGGTAGCTTTTCAGGCATTGATAATCGCATTGCTGATGGCCATCGCCGTAAGGCTTTGGAAGCCGCCCAGATGCGGGATGAATCCACTTACCAATTGGCTTTGGTGCATCGGGCTCAAAATCAGCCAGAGTTAGCCGTTCCTTTACTCGTACAAATTATTCGGAGTCAACAGCCAACTCGTGAACTGGGTCAAAAGGCCTATCAGCAGTTGTTTGAAATGGGCTTTGTTGATTCTCCGTTTCCCCGGACAGGCCAGTCGAATTCGTCCCCAGCGGCTTTGCGCTGATGGTTACTCGCCGAGTTCGGCTAAGTTGAAGATGGATCGATTTGTCGAAAAGGCGATGCCTCCGGCAAAGACTACACCCGATGCCCGATCGCTCAACGTATTGAGTCTGCTAAAGTCTCATTGCTTGAACGACTCTTTCAGGTCTAATGGTCGAGCTTTGGGCCTTAGGCAGAGCTTTTAATTCTGCGGCGGCTCACGCAGCAGAGCGCTCTACCTATTAGGAATAATCAATTATTGACTGGTGAATCGATTGATTTTGGATTTTGGGTGAAAGCGTTAGACTATTAACGAATTCGTAAGCTTTCGTGGTTAAGGAGGATGAATGGTCAGTCCGCAACAGGTTGAGACGATGATTCGGGAGTCTCTTCCAGATGCCCAGGTGCAGGTACAAGACCTGACGGGGGGAGGAGACCATTATCAGGTAACGGTGATTTCTTCCCAGTTTGAGGGTAAAGGACTGGTGCAGCAGCATCAGCTTGTTTATTCGGCTGTGCGCCAAGCGATGAGTAGCGAAGCTATCCATGCTTTGGCACTCAAGACTTATACCCCAAAGGCCTGGGAGACCGCCCAGGGTGTTTAGGCTGGCTGGTATCTTTGAGCGATCGCAAGTTTGTTAATGGACGGTAAAACTATGACACCAGAAGTAAAAGAGCGGATTGATAGCCTGGTTCAGGGCAGCAAGGTAATGGTTTTTATGAAAGGCAACAAGTTGATGCCCCAGTGCGGCTTTTCAAACAATGTCGTACAGATTCTCAATGCGTTGGGAGTCCCCTATGAAACCTTCGATGTTCTGGAAGATTACGAAATTCGCCAGGGCATTAAGGAATACTCGAATTGGCCAACGATTCCTCAGGTGTATATTAACGGCGAATTTATTGGTGGATCGGATATTTTAATTGAGCTTTACCAGAAGGGCGAATTGCAGCAAATGGTTGAAGTTGCTCTGGCTTCCTGAATACCGTTGCGTAGAATTTAGTTGGCAACATCCCCCGTGGGGATGTGCAAGTTTCTACCTAAAAAGCACGAATAGGTGCAAGATTCCTAGGGTATCTAAGGGGGCGGACTTCACACGTTCTACTCTATTGGCTTGCTTGTTGTTGCTTAGCGACGGAACGAATCGCCTTCATTCCCTTTTCTTGAATGCCCGTCAGAACTATGCCCTTCTTCTAAGTAGGAGCGAGAAGGGCAAGATTTGGTTCTCTCTCCCTTGGGGAGAGGGTAAGGGTTAATCAGGTAATTCCCATCTAGATTCAGCAACGTTGCTTGCTTCTATGGGGAAAAGCTCATTCGTTGGGTGAGGGTTAGTACAGAGTCGATCTTGCTTGGGAAATCTCTCCATCCCGTTTTGAATTTTGGCCGTAGAAACTCCACTTCAGAAAGCGTTTGGTTGGGCATTTGTCTTGGCCTCTATTTTAGTCAGTCATCTAAGTCAGTACAAGAGGCGCGCGATCGCCGCCAAGAAATTAATCAAAAATGAGCTTGCCTATCTTTTTCACAGCGAGAACTGTGCTAGCGTTTCAAACAACGACATGCTGTGAGGGAGAAATCTAGCCCTATGTTTCAACGATTGCTGATTTGCACAGATTTTGCTGATGCCAACCATCGGTTGATTCACTTTGTGCCAAATTTGATTGCAGCGGGCGTCAAACAGGTGACTTTTCTGCATGTCGTCGCTTTGGAGCAGGCGTCTGTTCCTACTCCTAATGTGAAGAAAATTAAGGAGGCTCAAGAGCAACTACAACCGGCGTTAGCCCATGAGGGCGAGCACATGCATGTGGAGGTGCGGGTTGAATCGGGTGATAAGCCCAGTGAGGTGATTGCTCGTATTGCCCATAAGGAAAATGTGGACTTGGTGGTTTTAGGTACGCCAACGCGGAATCTATTGACGGAGAAGCTGTTTGGCAGCACGGCAATGAACGTGTTTCAGAAAGTCTCGATTCCTATTATGGTTTTGCGTCCGCAACTGATTGCGACCTACTCCTCAGAAGAGCTGGCTTTGCGCTGTCAACATCTATTTCGCTGCTTTTTGATTCCCTACGATCATAGTGAAACGGCTCAGTTATTTATTGAGCGGATTAAAAATCTGGTGACCCAAGATAGCCATTCTCCTCTTAAGCGTTTGCATCTCTGCTGGGTGGTTGATATGACTCGGGGCGTACCTGTAGAGTTTCGGGTGCAAGAGGCTTATCGTGTTTTAGAGCAGGTACGTCAGGATCTTAGCCCCCTTAACTTGATGGTGGATCCCGTAGAGGTGCGGCAAGGCGACCCAATTACAGAAATTTTGAATGCCGCCCAGATGGCAGATGTGAGTGCGATTGTGACTTCTTCGGGGGAGTTAACCAAAAAATTTCCCTTGCTAGGGCCTAGCTTTGCTGCAGAGTTGCTACGCCGCAGTTGGCATCCCTTGATTTTGTTCCCCAGCCGTTAATGGTTCACGGATTTTCTTCTATGAGATCGCCCGGTTGCTGAGTCTATTGGGATCCACACCTGTACCCCGTCTTCAATCAGGTGGCTAGGCGGTAAGCCGCATCAGATCCTAAGCAGGCGTTTGAGACATATCCGGTGGTGAAAACCGCAGCGATAGAAGTTTAGTGCCGACGCGGACTTTACCCAACTGGCGCCTTCTGTAACCTGCGGAGGCAAGTTTTTTTCTGTATTGCCACGACCTGAGTCGTCAGAGCGACTGGCAGATAGGCTTTTCAAACAGCTGCTAAGGTTGACCTGTGGCTAAATCACCGGTTTTTGAGCTGGACTAGGCTTGGCTATAAATCTCGATGGGTAAAAGGGCGAGCGGCTTCGCCCGTATAGGTAGCTACAATTTGCCCGTTACCCACCAGGTGATATTTGTAGGTGATTAACCCTTCCAGACCCACAGGGCCACGGGGAGGAAGCTTTTGGGTGCTAATCCCTACTTCTGCGCCAAACCCATAGCGAAACCCGTCGGCGAAGCGAGTAGAGCAATTGTGGTAAACTCCAGCGGCATCTACCTGTGCCATAAAAGTGGCGGCAGCGGTAGCGTCTTCGCTGACGATCGCCTCTGTATGACGAGAACCGTAAGTATTAATGTGAGTGATCGCAGCCGTTAAGGAATCAACCACCTTAATCGCTAAGATCAGATCGCTATATTCCGTAGCCCAATCGGCTTCCGTTGCCGCTGCAATATTGAGTTGTTCACAACTGGCCGCGTCTCCCCGCAGTTCAACACCTCTGGCTTGCAGAGCCGAGGCTACGAGGGGCAAAAAATCTGACGCGATCGCGCGATGCACCAGCAGCGTTTCAATGGCATTGCAGGCAGCGGGGTATTGGGTCTTTGCATCCACCGCAATCTTGACGGCTTTTTCTAAATCGGCGGCAGCATCTACATAGAGATGACAAATGCCCTCAGCGTGGCCCAGCACAGGAATCCGCGTATTTTCTTGAACAAACCGCACAAAGGAATTAGAACCCCGCGGAATTATCAAATCGACCCATTGGTCAATCCGGAGCAACGCCATGGTCTCTGCCCGAGTGGTGAGCAACTGTACGACCGCTGGGCTAATGTCTAACTGAGCCAGCCCCTGGTGAATGGCTTGCACAATCGCCTCACAAGATCGGCGCGCTTCTTTTCCCCCTTTGAGAATCACCCCATTGCCCGACTTAATCGCCAAACTAGCAATTTGGACAACGGCATCGGGGCGCGCTTCAAAAATCACCCCAAGAACCCCGAGGGGGCAGGTAACACGAGTTAGCACTAGCCCTTCATCCAGCGCTCGATGTAACTGCACAGCACCAAGGGGATCGGGCAATTGCATCAGGTCACGCACTCCAGCAATCACACCGCTCAGCTTGCTAGAATCAAGCCGCAGGCGGGCCAGTAATGCAGGGGAGAGGCCTTCTGCCCGGGCTGTTTCGCAGTCAGCCTGATTCGCTGCCAGAATTGCATCGTTGGCGGTTTCTAGTGCAACCGCGATCGCAGCTAATGCCTGATTTCTCACGTCTCCTGATAAACCCGCCAATTGTTGGGCGGCGGTGCGGGTTTGTTGGGCTAGGTGAATGATCATGTCGGTTTGCCTCGTTGTTGTGTGGGGTTCGAGGGATGAAGTCATCGGTATCGCCCAGGTGCAATTAAGTCCAGCTAGTTATTGTAACCTTTCCTGTGAATCACAGTGTTATGACCTCTGACCTACTTCCAATTCAGCAGGGAACTGCTCTACTCTATAAATAGAAGAGGGCGAAACAAAGATTTTAAGCCCGCTTGATGATCCCTTACTGGTCTCTTCACAGAAAAGGGATGGCAGTCGCCGAATAAACAGCCATCTTAGGGAAAGCTGGCACAAATGCTTGCAATTGCTGATTGTGACTCCTTGCCCCCTTGGAACGATAATGACGTCTTCTTTAGATTTTTACCTACCCTACGAATTGGCCGTTGCCCCTAACCCCTACGGTCTGGCCCACAATCTGAAGCTAACGACTGTTGTTGCTTCTGGCTTTTGTTTTGAGTTGTGGCAGCCGCGGCTGGGGCAACTGCTTCTGCCGAAAGAAGCCATGCTGTTAAAGGGCGATTGCCCACGGGTGGAAGAAATTTGCGCCCTATTGGTCGAAGCTTTAGGGGCCAATCTGACAGCACCGAACTCAACATCGGTCACTGGGCTTTCTCACTGGTGGCAAGTTCGAGCTGCTCTGGGCAGCGCCTTTGACGCGATCGCCTTGCAGACTCATCTGCGTCAGACACCAGCCGATCAGAGCGCGATTTGGCGAGTAAAAACAGCGCTTGATAGGCCAGGGCAACAGCTTGTCTTCTTAAAAATCCTGCCTTGGGGAGCTGGCTACCAGCTCGAGGTATTGCCCCAACGACTCCAATTGCAGGCTAAGGGCTAGCAATGGCGGTCTGAGCGAGGGATGATTCGCGGTGTTTCCTGCCAGGTAATTATGCATGATGGCTCAAAAGCTAATAATTGACTGTGACCCCGGTACCGATGATGCGATCGCCCTCCTAATGGCGCTGGCCCCTTTTACTCAGGTTCAGGTTCTAGGAATTACAACAGTGGCAGGTAATGTTTCCCTGGATTTGACCACGGCCAATGCCCGCCGCATTTGTGAACTGGCAGGTCAAACCCAGGCAGGGGTTTATGCCGGTTGCCCGCGCCCATTACTACGGCCCCTGATCACCGCCGAAACCGTGCATGGTAAAACAGGCTTGGATGGGGTGACGTTACCCTATCCGCAGATGCCTCTGCAATCGCCCCATGCGGTGCCCTTTTTAATCGATACTTTAATGCAATCTGCGGGCGACATTAGGATTGCGGCCCTAGCTCCGTTAACTAATCTCGCTGTGGCCTTGATTCAACAACCTGCGATTGCACAAAAAATTTCTCAGCTTGTGATTATGGGGGGAGCCATTACTCAGGGAAATATTACACCCTCGGCAGAGTTTAACTTTTATGTGGACCCCCATGCGGCTCATGTTGTTTTACATGCGGGGATTCCGATCACACTTGTGACCCTAGACATCACTCACCAGGCGATCGCCACCCCAGAGCGGCTAGCCCCAATTCGCCAGCAGAATACAGCCGTGAGCCAAGTCGTGATTGATTTGCTGACCCACTACAGCCGCCATGACATGGCGATTTATGGCTTTGCCGGCGCGCCTCTGCACGATCCCTGTGTGATCGCTTACCTGATGGAACCTAGCTTGTTTACAACCCAACCAGTAGCTGTGACAGTGGAGACAACTTCTGAACTCACCCTAGGACGTAGCGTGGTCGATCGTTGGCAGGTGATGGGGGCGGCCCCCAATCTCAATCTAGTTGAAACCATTGATGTAGAAGGGTTTTATCACCTGTTGACGCGGGCGATCGCTAGCTATGCTAGCTAATTTCAACCAGGGCCAGAGTGCAACCAGTTCCTTTTCCGCAGAACCATCAACCTGGCCCTAGCCAAGGCTGAATCCTTCCAGCCACACCCTAGGCAAAGCTGCCAAACCCATACCTCTACCTAGGGGTGATTGACCGGCTCCCTGAAACCTGACACCCTTTGAGTGCAGTTGTTTGCAAATTGGAGTCATGAGTCATCTAGAAGGTAGCCGTCTCGTCAATCCAGCGATAAATGAAACCGTGGCGGCTCCTCGCCCGACATTGTCTTTAGTCGATGCGATCGCCATTATTGTAGGGATTGTCATCGGTGCCGGTATCTTTGAAACCCCTGCCTTAGTTGCTGGCAATGTTGATAGCAGTAGGACTGCAATAATAGCGTGGCTACTCGGCGGTGGAATCTCACTGGTAGGAGCGCTCTGTTATGCCGAATTAGCAACCACCTATCCCCATCCCGGTGGAAATTATTACTATCTCAAACGGGCATTTGGTGAATTTACCGCCTTTTTATTTGCCTGGGCACGTATGGCAGTGATCCAAACCGGTTCGATTGCGCTCCTTGCCTTTGTATTTGGTGATTACGCCAGCCAAATTTTAAACCTAGGCCCCGCTTCCACATCCCTATACGCAGCCACAGCCATCATTTTATTCACAACCCTCAATGTTATCGGATTGCAGCAAAGCAAATGGACTCAAAATTGGCTGACCGCTGCTAAGATTGTAGGCTTGTTGTTGGTGATTGGGATGGGGCTATTTCTGGCGGGGGCAGGCCCGGCAGTAGCAGCAGCACCGACCAAGCATTCCTTTGGGCTGGCTATGGTGTTTGTTTTACTCTCCTATGGCGGTTGGAATGAGGCTGCTTACATTTCCGCTGAGATTCGCCATGGGGAACGCAATATTGTGCGATCGCTGCTCTGGAGCATCGGTATCATTACCGCTACTTACCTACTCATTAACCTTGCCTATCTCAAAGGTTTAGGGCTAGCAGGAATGGCAAGCTCGCAAGCGGTTGCCGCCGATTTAATGCGGCAAGTCTTGGGAGCACCGGGAGCCTGGCTCATTAGTCTGCTGGTAGCGGTGTCCGCCCTCGGCGCAGTCAATGCCACCATCTTTACTGGAGCACGAACCAACTACGCTTTTGGCCAGGACGTGCCACTCTTTCAATTTATGGGCAATTGGCGATCGCACTCAAATGCACCGATGGCTGCCCTGCTATTGCAGGGGGCGATCGCTCTAGCATTAGTTTTTCTGGGCACCCTGACCCGCAAAGGGTTCAGCACCATGGTCGATTACACAGCACCCGTTTTCTGGTTTTTCTTTCTCCTCAGTGGCCTCGCCCTATTCATCTTTCGACTACGCGAGCCAAATCGTTCCCGGCCCTTTGCTGTGCCCCTTTACCCCCTCGTCCCCCTGTTATTTTGTACCGCCTGTGGCTACTTGCTCTACTCCAGCCTGGACTACACCAAAATTGGAGCCTTGCTAGGCGTTGCCGTCGTCGTTGCAGGCATCCCCGTCTTACTAGCAAGCCGCAAACAACCCCCAAAATAAGGGGCTTTGCTGAATTGCGAATAGCCCTAGGCTTTAGCCAAATCCTAATCAAGCTTTTAGGGCTAGGAACCACCCCCTGCATCCCGTCCTGACTTTAGTTTCCCTCGCTGTAATAGAAGAAATACTCGATTCAAACTCCCTTTCCTAGAGCAAAAGATCGACTTAGGATGTAGACAAGCCGCCTCTCTTTAAGTAAGGTACAAAATTGGGAGACACCCGAAAGATGCGCAAAAAGCTTAATCAGCGAATCCTCTGAAGATAGCCTTGCTGATTAGCCCAATCACAAGCATGAGTTACCTAGCCGCTCCTAGAACCTGAGTTAAACCCTGGGCTGCATTCGCACTACTTTTAATGCTTTTAGTAGATGAAGTCTACCCGCTCATTCATTCAAACTATAGGTTAATAGTCATCAGAACTTAGGTGCAATCTATTCGCAAAGCCTCTGAACCCGCGTCTGCGATTTCATCATGCCTAAGTTCTTTAACCTCCTTGCACACCGTTGGCAATAACCCCAAAATTTACTCGCAGTCCTGCGAATCATGCTTAAGGGTTTGTTGCCCTATTCTACTGAGCACTCATCGCAACCCACTGAAACAGCGAAACATTAAGACAATTTACAGGGAAGATATGAGAGCGGTTTTGGGCCAAATCAGGCCCGCCCTCTGGTGAGCCAAGTACCAAGTACAAGGATATTAACTCGACTCATTCAAGCTGTATTTGTTAGCTCAGTGGTTGCACAGTTCAAGGTGAGTGAGCTTAGTCCCCAGCTAAATTGACCAATAACATCATGAAGGAAAAATCTGATATGCAACCCAAGAAACTCTTGATGCTTGCCCTTATAGGAGTCGGCCTAACCACCATAGGAACGTCTGGCTGCTCACAAGCCGTCAGCTCTGGAAATAAGGGCACAGCCTCGACAGAGTCCCCTGTAGCAGAAACGGCTCCAACTGTTGCGGAATCTCCCTTAGACCTGACCACAACCGCGCAGGCGACTGATCTAGATGTGCCCTATGTTCCAACTCCGCCCGCAGTCGTGGATAAAATGCTGGAGTTAGCCAATGTCGGCAAGGACGATATTCTGTATGACTTGGGCAGTGGAGATGGCCGGATTGTAATTACGGCTGCACAAAAGTTTGGGACGCGGGGCGTTGGGATTGATATTGACCCAGAGCGGATTCGAGAAGCCAATGCAAATGCCAAAAAAGCCGGGGTCGAAGATCGCGTCCGATTTATTGAGCAAGATCTGTTTCAAGCAGATTTTAGCGAAGCGACGGTTGTCACTCTTTATTTGTTAGAAAGCTTGAACCTCCGCTTGCGTCCACAGCTTTTGAAACGACTTAAACCCGGAACGCGCATTGTCTCTCATGCCTTTAGCATGGGAGATTGGGAGCCTGAGAAAGTTGTGGAAGTTTCTGGCAGAACAGTTTATTACTGGGTGGTACCAGAGAAAATTCCTGAAAACTTGAAGTAGCTAGGAGAGAGTAAAAGTCAGTGCGGTAAGGGGGGAGTGTAGCTGCTATACTTTTACCCTTCTCGAACTGCCCTCAGCGAAGTGGTGAGTTGCCTGATTGGATTCTGGTGGAAGAGCGTAAGATTTTCTTAAGATTGCAATCAGTTGTGGATCAAACCTAGAATGGCCAAGTGGAACCGTACAACGAGCACTCAAGCATTTTATGAAGGGAGAGCGTTGGTTTTAATCGCAGATAGCCTTCACTTGGCTACCTTGCTGACACCGCTAGAATGCAGCAGGTATAATCCTACCCGATTGGTATAGATACTGTTGATTTTCTACTTTTTGCTTAAAAGAAGCTACTTAGAACAATACGACTGGAAGATCAGCATAGCGAGTCCCCCCCCCCTGCCGTCTGCCGGGTAAATCGCCTTGGTTGGCAAGTGCAGCACTGTTAAACTCAAGCACAATCAGCAAAACGGGTAACATCACAGCTCTAGCTGACATGATAGGCACCCCTTAAAAATGAACTGTGACCTAATTCTATCCCTAAGGCTGGGTAACCTTAATAAGTAAATGTGCCAATTGTTGTGGCAAGGTAAAACGCAACGATAGGAATGCTTACGAAATATCACTGAGTTAACCTAACTGAAAGATATGGCAGTTATTTGGCTGACTGAGATGACTAGAAAGTCTTTTCTTCTAGTCAAATAAAATTATTTAATCAATTAAAACCGCAGGCAGGCACGCAAGATCCATCTTCGCAGGCTAGGAAAAACTCTGATATACCGATGCCTTAGAAGTGGACTTTGGTTATCCGGGTACAACTTTAGTTGCCTGCTTAACGGGTGGAGGGTCGGAGGTTGCAGTTAGTTTGTCGCTAATCAGGGAAAATACACACCTGCAAAAATAAAGAAAAATAAGGTTGGATAGGTTGTAGCCCTGTTGGAAAACCTTTCCAATATTCTTAAAAAGAGAAAACTCTACGTATAGTTTAGTTGACTTTTAATTAACTTTAGTTAAGTCCAGGTTGGGTTAGTTGTTTTAACTGTTAGCTAAACACCCGATGGAGACTTCGACTAGTTGCTATCTGAAGCTTCGCGACAAAGATATAGGGAATGCCAGGAGGCCGGTTAACCGCGCCTGGCAAAAAACACGGCGAGAGCAGCCATGTCTGCCGCGGCGAATTTCACTCAATCGGAACCTTCCATCACCTGCGGAGGCAAGATTTTGTCCAGATAGCTGCGTTGAGTCGTCAGAACTGACAGGAGATCGGCTTTTACTTAAGATCGGCTTTTATTTAAAGGCTAAAGTAGCCTCTAGAACTGGCTCATGTCCATGTTGCCTTTGTGGTAAAACTCTCAGGATCAGGGAATGTAATAATCTGTCAAACTCACCACGAAGACGCAAATGATAAGTACTTAGCCCGAATTCGCGGTAAGTAGGGGAGAGTGAGACTGCGCCTCCAGGTAAGAGGTTCCACCCCCTCTACCCCCGAAATCAGTTGCAATTGAGTTGCGCCCAGCGACTTACCAGTTTTGAGGCTCTGTCTCTAGAGAGGCGATTTAACTGGGCTGTTTCTCATTATTCAGTCAGTAGGCACGGCTGGGAGTGGCAGCGATCGCTGCATTCTGGATGGTTTGCAAAATCCGCTCTGCTATTTGAGGTGGGGTCAAGCCCAAATCCGCTTTCGACTCATCGGGCTTTGCATGATCGACAAGACGATCGGGAACACCAATGCGGTAGACCGGCACACTGATATTTGCATCTATTAAGGCTTCGGCGATCGCCGAGCCAAAGCCGCCGGGTAGACAACCTTCTTCTAGGGTAACGACGCGACCAATCTGTTGAGCAAGCGGCAGAATCAAATCGGTGTCAAGGGGTTTGGCAAAGCGAGCGTTGACCACCGTGGCTTCGAGACTGTGCTCATGCAAGATCTCTGCCACTTGTAAAGCCGGGTAAACCATGGAGCCATAGGCCACCAGTAGAATGTCGTCTCCCTGCCGAAGGACTTCCCCTTTCCCAATTTCTAACGGCTCCCAGCCTTCTTCCATGAGGGGCGCACCATAGCCGTTTCCTCTGGGGTAGCGCATGGCAATCGGACCATTGTGCTGAATGCCGGTTACTAGCATGCGCTGGAGTTCGGCTTCATCCTTGGGAGCCATTAGCACCATATTGGGGATGCAGCGGAGATAGGCAATGTCATACATGCCCTGGTGAGTCGGGCCATCGGCTCCGACGATGCCAGCGCGATCAAGGCAGAAAAACACTGGCAAGTTTTGAATACAGACATCATGGACAATCTGGTCAAAGGCTCGCTGTAAAAAGGTGGAGTAAATCGCTGCAACCGGGCGCATGCCTTCGCAGGCCAACCCTGCTGCCAGGGTGACAGCATGTTGCTCGGCAATGCCCACGTCAATATATTGATTCGGGACTCTCTTTTGCAAAATGTCGAGGCCGGTGCCAGTGGCCATCGCAGCGGTAATACCAATCACCCGTGGGTTATTTTCGGCAAGGGTTGAGAGGGTCTCGCCAAACACTTTTGAGTAGCTGGGGGGCTTGGGTTTGCTGGAGGGAATTGCTTTGCCTGTCGCTAGATTAAACGGCGATTGTGCATGGTAACCAACCTGGTCTTTTTCGGCGACTTCATAGCCTTTGCCCTTGATCGTTGCCACATGCACTAAAACTGGCCCCGGTGTCTTATGAGCCTGCTGGAAGGTATGGATTAACTCCTCTAAATTGTGGCCATCCACCGGGCCGACGTAGGTAAAGCCTAGTTCTTCAAACACTGCCCCCACCTTGGGGACAGCCAACCGCTTCATCCCTTCCTTAATTCGACCCAGTTCAGGAGAGAAGGACTCGCCCACAAAGGGCAGGTGCTTAATTTGCTCTTCGAGATTGTCAGAAAGGAATTGCATCGGAGGGCTAAGGCGCAGCTTGTTAAGGTAGCGAGGAATCGCGCCAACATTGGGTGAAATCGACATTTCGTTATCATTGAGCACGACCAGCAGATTGGTCTTGGGCAGGTGCCCTGCATGGTTGATCGCCTCCAGGGCCATGCCACCGGTGAGGGCACCATCTCCAATTACAGCGACAACTTTGTATTTTTCACCCTGGAGGTCGCGGGCGATCGCCATCCCTAACGCCGCCGAAATACTGGTGGATGCATGCCCTGCACCAAAATGGTCAAACTTACTTTCACACCGCTTGAGATAACCGGCCACTCCATCCTTCTGACGCAGAGTGTGGAATCGATCGTAACGACCTGTAATCAGCTTGTGAGGATAAGCCTGGTGTCCGACATCCCAAACTACCTTGTCGTGGTCTAAGTCAAGTGTCTGGTAAAGAGCGAGGGTTAACTCAACAACCCCTAGACCGGGGCCAAGATGCCCGCCACTGGCAGCAACGGTCTCTAGATGCTTTTCGCGAATTTGGCGAGCAATCTGTTGAAGCTGGTAGATTGACAGGCCATGGAGTTGGTTCGGATGAGTAATTTCACTCAGGTGCATACGGGGGGTATCCTCTGCTGTTCGATCGGATAGTTGATACCTTTCCAATGTAGTGAATTTCAGTCCTCAATATTTTTTAAGAACCATTGAGCAAATTAGAAAAATGGTGAGAATTCTTTACCCATCAAGCCTTCCAGATTTTCAGATTTTTTTGCAAGCGTTAGCGGCTCAAGCGTCTGCTCGGCGATGGGGCTTTGCCGTATGGGCAGATGAGGCTATCTCAGTCCCTGAGCAAAAGGGCGAGTACTGCTTGCGGAAGGCACCAGGCACCAGAAATACGGCTGAGTAGGTCTGTGTTTCAAGCAACCTAAACCATAGACTACTTGCCCCTGCGGTGTACTAGTATCAGGGCTGGTTTAAGGAGGAATGGGCGATCGCCATGTGCCAACCATGACACAAACCCCATCCCAATGGGATAATTGCAAAGAATCAAATCGCCACAGGGCATTCATGCCTTTTGTTAGCCTGAGTTTTTAACACCTCAGTCCAAAGAACCTGAAGGAGTCAACATTGATTACTACTAGTTTAAAGACAACAAAATCAGAAGAAGTTTTTGCGGCTGCTCAAAAGCTGATGCCCGGTGGAGTGAGTTCCCCCGTGCGGGCCTTTAAGTCGGTAGGTGGGCAGCCAATTGTATTTGATCGGGTACAGGGTGCCTACGCCTGGGACATCGATGGCAACCAGTACATTGACTACATCGGCACCTGGGGGCCTGCCATTTGCGGTCATGCCCATCCTGAGGTGATTAAAGCGCTTCACGAGGCCCTGGAAAAAGGCACGAGCTTTGGTGCTCCCTGCCAGTTAGAAAATGTGCTGGCCGAAATGGTGATTGATGCAGTTCCCAGCATTGAGATGGTTCGCTTTGTTAACTCCGGCACAGAAGCCTGTATGGCGGTGTTGCGTCTGATGCGGGCTTTTACCGGGCGGGAAAAGGTGATCAAGTTTGAGGGGTGCTACCACGGCCATGCCGACATGTTTTTGGTCAAGGCCGGGTCTGGGGTAGCGACCCTGGGGTTACCCGATTCACCAGGAGTGCCTAAATCGGTTACGGCAAATACGCTCACCGCTCCTTTTAATAATCTGGAGGCCGTGAAAGCATTGTTTGAAGAAAACCCAGCGCAAATTGCCGGCGTGATCTTAGAACCGATTGTGGGCAATGCTGGGTTTATTCCTCCCGATGCGGGCTTTTTAGCAGGTTTGCGCGAGTTAACTCAAGAGCATGGCGCCTTGCTGGTGTTTGATGAAGTCATGACTGGCTTTCGGATTGCCTATGGGGGTGTTCAAGAAAAATTTGGGATCACCCCTGATTTGACCACCCTAGGTAAAATTATTGGCGGTGGTCTGCCAGTAGGAGCCTACGGGGGGCGGCGCGACATTATGCAGATGGTCGCCCCGGCTGGCCCCATGTACCAGGCCGGGACGCTATCCGGCAATCCCCTGGCGATGACCGCCGGGATCAAGACTTTAGAACTGCTGCGCCAACCCGGCACCTACGATTATCTGGAACGCATTACCCAGCGCTTGGCTCATGGCCTGTTGCAAATTGCTCAAGAAACGGGGCATCCAGCCTGCGGCGGCTCGATCAGCGGCATGTTTGGCTTTTTCTTTAATCCAGGGCCGGTGCATAACTACGAAGATGCGAAAAAGTCGGACTTGCAAAAATTCAGCCGCTTCCACCGGGGGATGTTAGAGCGGGGGGTTTATCTGGCACCCTCCCAGTTTGAGGCTGGTTTCACCTCCCTAGCCCATACAGATGCAGATATTGACAAGACTCTGGAAGCAGCCCGGGCGGTATTGTCTACCCTGTGAAGATAGTCTTTTGGGTGCCGTCGCGATCGCGGCGACCTCAGTTGTGCTCCGATCTCAGGGGCAATGCACCCTGAGGCTTCTCTCCCCGACATCTAGAATCTGCTTAGAGGCAAACTCCTAGTCTGAGCCGCAGACTGGGAGTTTTTTGCTATTTAGCCAGATGTAGCCAATGAAGTGCTAGACGTTCTTGAAGAACTCCAAGCAAAACCCAAAATATTAAGGAAATCTTCCAATTCCTCTGCTAACCTCGGCTGGTGCGCGTTAGAGTCCGCGCATGCCCTGCGATCGCTCCAGGGTAGCCGAGTCCTTCGTCTGTTTTGAGACTGAAAATCCCGTTTAGAGTGATGGAAGGTACATTGATGACTGAGTAAGACACGATACAGTCAACATAGCTATCGCCCTTACAATCAGAGCACACATCCATCCAATCCTGTGCGCATTCAGGCGATTTCCCTTACCAATGGCAAGGAATTTGACTTTAAACCTTGTTATCGCCTGCGGCCAGATGTTTCTAGAAGTGCTCAAGAGTTAGGTATTTCCCTTGCTTGCTTCAACCCCCTCCCACAACGCAACCTCTACCCGTTTGAGTCATCACCTTACAGTCCCTCTACTGGATTTGGATTGCCTATGGTTGCCCTGATCGAAAACCCATTCCGCGTCGGTCTTCAACAAGACCGCATTCCAGAGCCTCAAATCCTCGTCATTTTTGGTGCTTCTGGTGATCTCACCCAACGCAAACTAGTGCCAGCGCTCTACCAGATGAAGCGAGAGCGTCGTTTGCCACCCGAAATTACGATTGTCGGCGTTGCTCGTCGTGATTGGAGCCACGACTACTTCCGTGAGCAAATGCGCGAAGGGATTGAGCAATATGGCAGTGGTTTAGGGAATGAAGCAACCTGGAATGAGTTTGCAAAGGGGTTGTACTATTGCTCGGCAGATATGGATAACCCCGACAGTTACCAAAGACTCAAAGGTTTTCTAGAGAACCTAGACGAGCAACGCCATACCCGTGGCAATCGAGTATTTTACCTCTCGGTCGCACCCCGCTTTTTTGCCGAAGCGATTCTGCAACTGGGAGCAGCAGGCATGATTGAAAATCCCAAAAAGCAACGCCTGGTGATTGAGAAACCCTTTGGCCGAGATTTGAACTCGGCTCAGGCCCTAAATCGGGTTGTGCAAAGAGCCTGCGACGAAAAGCAGGTTTACCGGATTGACCACTATCTCGGCAAAGAAACCGTTCAAAACTTGATGGTATTTCGATTTGCCAATGCGATCTTTGAACCCCTGTGGAATCGCCAGTTTGTCGATCATATTCAAATCACGGTGGCGGAAACCGTAGGCCTAGAGGGGCGTGCGGGTTACTATGAAACCTCTGGCGCGCTTCGGGATATGGTGCAAAACCATCTGATGCAGCTTTTTTGCCTGACTGCAATGGAACCCCCCATCTCCCTGGATGCCGATAGCATTCGTAGTGAAAAGGTTAAGGTACTACAGGCCACTCGCTTAGCCGATTTGGAGGATTTGCTCAACTCTGCGATTCGGGGACAATATACGGCCGGTTGGATGAAAGGCAAGTCGATTCCAGGGTATCGGGAAGAGGAAGGAGCCGCTCCTGACTCCACCACACCAACCTATGCTGCCTTGAAGTTTTACATCGATAACTGGCGCTGGCAGGGAGTGCCGATCTATCTACGCACGGGCAAACGGATGCCTAAAAAGGTTTCAGAAATCGCTATTCAGTTTAAGGATGTTCCTTTTCTGATGTTCCAATCAGCGGCTAAGCAGGTGAATCCAAATGTGTTAGCGCTACGGTTACAGCCTGATGAGGGGATCTCTCTGCGGTTTGATGTGAAGACACCGGGTAGCTCACTTCGTACCCGCCCTGTGGATATGAATTTTGCCTATGAGACGGCCTTTGGCCAGCCCAATACTGATGCCTATGCGAGGTTGCTGGTGGATTGTATGTTGGGCGACCAGACCCTGTTTACCCGGGGAGATGAGGTAGAGGCATCCTGGCGAATCTTGACACCTCTGCTGCAAGTGTGGGACGCCCCTACTCGCCCGGAGAGTATTCCTCTCTATGAGGCGGGTACTTGGGGGCCAGTGGAGGCCGAACTACTATTGAATCGCGATGGGCGAAAGTGGCGTCGGCTCTGAGTCTCCCTAGTTAGAATCAAAATAACTCGGGTATAAACTTTGTGTCTGGATGCCAGCGATCGCCGGAAATGACCTGCATTTGTTATCTCACTCACAACCACAGCACAGCATTGACCTATGACCACGACACCCGTTGTTGCGCTCCAAAAGCCAAAGGATGTTTCGCTGCACGAAATTGAAGAAGAATTAAATTCTATCTGGAATAGCCAAAGTGGCGACATGGCCAGTCTAGTGGCGACCCGTGCATCGACTTTTTGCATGGTTGTTTACGAACCAGAAGAATTTCAGCAGTTGCTCGCTATTTTGGGGTTTTACACTGGCCCGGTGGATGGCATCCATGGCCCGCTCACAAAGGCGGCTGTGAATGAGGCTCAACGCAAGTATGGGCTACCTATTACTGGGCGGGTTGACCCAGAAACACTGGCCAAACTGCGGGAAGAGGTAGCAAAGCTACCGCCAGAAAGGATGAAGGTGACCAACCCAAACCTGCGCGGATTTAGCATTAATGACGCGATCGCCGCCCAAAACCCTCGACGAATTATTACCCTTTGCCCCTACTTAGGAGAAGACAAGGGCGTCACCGCAGAAGTATCGGCCTATTGCCCCGTACAAAAGACCGTTGGAGATCACTTAATCTGCTCTGAATACATTACTTTGCGGGGCACCAAGGAAGCGCTCAACCGGGTGGGGGATCTGGTTGTCTCGCTCTACATTCAGAATTTGCCCAAGTTTCTCTGGTGGAAGGCAACCCCTAACCCTGACCAAGAGCTGTTTAGCAAGGTCGTTGCGGCATGCCAATGCCTAATCATGGACTCCTCCTACTTCAGCGATCCAGAATCAGAGTTTCTCAAAATCCAGGATTTGATTGACTCCGAAATTTCGGTAGCCGACTTGAACTGGCATCGCTTACTGCCCTGGCAAGAGTTGACCGCAGAGACCTTTGATCCACCAGAGCGGCGCGTCGCCATTACTGAAATTGATCGCGTCACGATTGACTATGAAAAGGGAAATGCGGCCCAGGCCCTCATGTTTCTGGGGTGGATTGCCAGTCGCTTAGGCTGGGAACCGGTTTCCTACACAGAAGAAAATGATGTCTATGAACTCAAACACGTCCAATTTGTAAATTCTCATCAGCGCGAAATCAAAGCAGAGCTGGCGGCGATTCCAACGGCTGACTCTGGGGAAATTGTGGGCGACTTGATTGGGTTGCGCTTGGCCTCAACTAACACCGAGGCAAATTGTGGTACGATCCTGTGCTCTGAGACGACAGGTTGTATGCGAATGGAAGCCGGAGGTGCGGCCCAGGCAATTCGTACCGAAATGGTAACCGCAATCAATGACCAAAAGGCGGAGTTTCTGCTGAGTCAGCAGCTTCAACGCTATGGCCGTGAGGTATTGTACGAAGAGAGTCTGGCGGTTGCCGTCAAAATCCTTCGCCTACGGAAGTCGGCTTAATTTCGGCTTCATTAGGGACGGGGCTGGCAGCATCTCCTAGGGTGCGTGTTACTTTTGCCCTCATCCTAAATCCCTCTCCCAAATTGGGAGAGAGACTTTGATCGGTCTTGGCTCCCCTTCTCTCAACCGGAGAGAAGGGCATTGCCATGACAGGCATTTAAGAACAGGCATTTAAGAAAGGGTGATGAGAACAGTTCATCCACTTGTTAGGCAACGCCTATGACTTTAATAATCGCCGGAGAACGCAGTGGAGTCGGCAAGACAACGTTGACTCTAGCGATTTTGGCTTACTTAAAAAAGCAGGGTTTAGCAGTTCAATCGTTTAAGGTAGGGCCAGACTATATTGATTCGATGTTTCATCGGGAGGTAACCGGACGCCCCTGCCGTAATCTCGATCCGATTCTGACCTCTGAGTCCTATGTCAGGCAGTGTTTTCATCAGCATACTCAGACCGTTTCCTATGCCCTGGTGGAAGGCGTCATGGGGCTATTTGATGGGGCCGCGCCAGAGATTCAGCAAGCGAAGAAACAGACAAGCCCAAATGACTCGGTAATTTGGGGGAGCACGGCCCATGTGGCCGCCCTCTTGCAAATTCCAGTTGTGTTGGTAGTGGATTGCAGCCGCTTTTCATACTCGGTAGCAGCCTTGGTGCAGGGGTATCGTACCTTCGACCCTCGGCTCAAGCTGGCTGGAGTTTTGCTCAATCGGGTTGGGAGCGATCGCCATCGGGCCATGCTCAAGGCCGCTCTAGAACCGTTAGGTCTGCCAATTTTGGGGATTTTGGGGCGGCAAAGCCAGATTACGATTCCCGATCGTCATCTCGGTCTAGTGCCCACCAATGAGTTCAGCCACTGGCCGAATCTTTTAGAGCGCTTGACAGACCTGGCTACCACCAGTTTTGACTGGGAACGCTTACTGCCACTACTCCAGGTAGAAGAGAGCCACTTAGAACAGAGCCACTCAAAATCACCAGCAGGTCAGAAGGGTTTCTCTTTTTCTCCGGGAGAGGAACCTTCCGCTTCCCCAGTGGGGCGGTGCGTTGCCCCAAGTCAGGCTGAGGATCGACGGGCTAGTCATGGGTCAACAGTAGATCGGGGGTTAAGGGGCTGTGAGCCTCAATCTGCCGATAGTTTATGCCCCTGCGAGGCTACTCAGGCGGTAGACCGATCTGGTGCCTCTGCGCCGGTGAAAGTGGCGATCGCCTGGGATGCAGCCTTCAGCTTCTACTATGCAGACAATTTTGATCTGCTGCAAGAATTAGGGGCAACACTGGTATTTTGGAGCCCGTTGCAAGATGCCCAACTACCAGAGGGGATACAGGGTCTGTATTTAGGGGGTGGTTTTCCCGAAATGTTTGCCGCCCAACTGGGGGCTAACAGGGCCGCTCGACAGGCCGTAAAAGCCATGATTTTGGCTGGAATGCCAACCTATGCCGAGTGTGGTGGCCTGATGTATCTCTGTCAACAGATTACGACCTTTGAGGGGCAGTGCTTTCCCATGGTGGGCGTGCTACCCACCGAGGCCCGCATGGGGCAAAGACTGACCCTAGGTTATCGACGGGCGATCGCCCAACGCCATTCTCCCAGCGTCACACGCGGCCAGTCTGTCTGGGGTCATGAGTTTCATCGCTCCTACCTGACGCAGCCACCATCAACACCAGTGCTAACCTGGGAAGGAATTGGGATGGAAAACCAAGACGCTCTCAGCCTGCTTGATTCTGCCCCGGCTTCAGCCCTTCCAGGAGAGGCCGGTTTCTTCCCAAAAGTTACCCAACCCCCCTTAGACCAGGCTTGGCATTTGCCTAATCTCCATGCCTCCTACTTGCACTTACACTGGGGCGCAACCCCTGAAATTGCCCAACGGTTTCTCGATTGCTGTCGCCAGTTCCAAGTCACCAGTTCTAAGGGGAGTCGTTCTTGAGGTGATGCCCACTTTATCACCTCGGCTACTTGGGTTTTCATGCGTTTTGCACCTGCATTTTGCAGAAGTTAACTTTGGTTAAAAGCCTCGGGCAAAACCCGATGCCGGGCCAGCCTTTTGCCGCACTGTCTGCATGAGAAATATAGCGACAGCGATCGCCAAATGGCCACCAGGGTAGATTAGCCCCAAACAAACTCCAACAGGCCAAAGATCAGCGCACCCAAAGCAGCGGCTAGTGGAATCGTCCCACTCCAGGCCAGGACAATGCTCGCCAGGGTTGCCCACTGGAGCGATTGACCGGTCAGTTGTGCTGGCCCAAATTGACCTGTTTGCACCAGACCGATCCCAACAACAGCCCCCACCAGCGCGTGGGAAGTCGATACGGGAAAGCCTAGACGAGAAGCCAGCAAAACCGTGATGGCAGTAGCTAACTCAGCACAGAAGCCGCTACTGGCTTGGAGCGATAATATTCCTTCCCCAATGGTGCGAATGACTCTGGCCCCACCAATAGCTAGCCCGGTAACAATGCCGGCCCCCCCTAATAGCAAAATCCAGAGGGGGACTTGCAAGTCCGTCAGGGGAACCCTGCCAGTCGTTTGAATCTGGATAATGACCGCTAGGGGAGCGACGGCATTGCCCACATCATTGGAGCCGTGGGCAAAAGCGACACCACAGGCACTTAACACTTGCCAACGGGCAAAGCTACGCTCTATCAGGGGGTGTTGCTCGGTGGGTGAAATCAGGTTTTGCTGCTGGGTAAGCCATTGTAGGGTGGTCAACGTCATCCCAATTGTGGCAGTACCCAACACAATCAGGGCAATGTTTTGAGAAGGTATCGGCCAGTGCAGGCGATCGCCAAAAAATTGGGTCATGGGTTGGCTGAGGGGGGGTAAAATCAACACACCAAATACAGTGCATACCCCTGCGCTGAGCCAGGGAGTCCATTCTTCTAGGTACTGCAAAGCATTGGGTTGAGCCAAAATACCTTGATAAATCAGGTGATAAAAGAGTGCCGCGATCGCTCCACTGGCTACCGGCGTCAACACCCAGGTCAGGGAAATAAAACCGAGACTTGGCCAATGCACCGCCTGTCTGCCCGCTGCCAACGCACCAAAGCCTGCCAGCGCCCCCACAACAGCGTAGGACGAGGAAACCGGCAAGCCAAAAACAGTAGCTAGATTCAGCCAAGTGCCCACCGTCAGAAGAACAGCCAGCATCCCCAGTAACAAAATTCGCGGATGTTCTATGAATAGCCCCAGATTCACCACTCCTGCTGCCAGCTTTTGAGCCACGTTTTGACCAAACCCAACGGCCCCTAAGAACTCCAACCCTCCAGCTATCACCAGCGCTTGCCGCAAACTAACAGCCCCTGAACCCACAGAAGTGCCCATGGAATTGGCGACATCGTTTGCACCGAGGTTTCCGGCTAGATAGAAAGCCAACAAGCAGACAAAGATAAAAAAACCAACTTCTGCTTCCATAGTTTAACCATCTGTCAATTCAGAGCTGGATTTATTCATCTAGCTCGTCATCATCTAGCTCGTCGTCATCTAACTCATCGTCATCCAGACCTTCATCACTCAAGTCATTTAGTTCTTCATCATCCATGTCATCTTCATTGTCTAGATTATCTTCATCGTCCACGCCATCTTCATTGTCCAGGTTTCCTACAACCAGATCATCGCTTTCATCCAGCTCATCAGTATCCGACAATATATCCTCTAAGTCAGGTGCCATTTCGGTTTCATCCTCATCATTGAGAAGGAGAACTGGCCGTTCTTGGTGCTCATCCAGATTGATTTCTTCAGTTGCTTCACTGCCGGCACTCAAAGCAACCAGATCAATTTGCTGACGATAATAATCGACTTCCTTTACCTGAACTTCGATGCGATCTCCAAGACGGTATTGTTTACGGTTTTTGCGCCCGACCAGCGTTTGTTGGCGCGAGCGATATTCATACCAATCATCCTTTAAAGAGCTGACATGCACCAGCCCCTCAACTAGCAATTCCTCCAATTCCACAAACAACCCGTAGGATTGCACCCCAATAATCAGACCATGGAAAATTTCGCCCGTGCGTTCTCGCATTAATTGCACCTTGCGGAGTTCGTCTAGGTCATCCTCTGCTTCTTTGGCAACCTTTTCTCGCTCACTCAGATGAATCACCACAGAGCCAAAATACCGCTCAAGTTCCTGGTGAATTTCTGGCGGTAAAACGTTCCAGGCAATGTTGCCATGGCAGGAACTATGGCAAAGATTGACCGATTCCTTAGAACGCACCGACTTGCGATCGCGGCCATGCTCAAACACCGCGTGGAGCACCCGTTGCACCAACAGATCGGGATAACGCCTGACTGGCGAGGTAAAGTGGGTATAACCCTGGTCTAGAGCCAAACCAAAATGCGCCTTGGGTTCCAGGCTGTAGGCCGCAGGTTTAAGCGTTTCGAGCAGCAGATAGGTTAACACTCGCTCGGCATCTGACTCGGCAAATTTCTGGGTAAAGCGGCGGTAGTCACGGGGATGCACCCCTTCCGACTCATCCATGTGCAACTCAATGCCCATATTCAGCACGAGCTTGGTCAGTTCCTCAACGTCCTTAGGGTTGGGCGACGGGTGAACTCGATAAATGCAGGGCACCTCTAAAGCCCTAAGATGGGCAGCAACCAACTGATTGGCCAGCACCATCAACTCCACAATCATGGTGTGAATGGGTTCCGAGGGTAACTCGACAATGGCACTGAGCGCCCCTTCGTCGTCATAGTGAAACTTCGGACGAAAGCTCACCTGGCTTCCCTCAGAGTTGTTGGGAGAGGTGCTCAGGGAGCGATCAGGAAGGTTTAGCTCAAAAGCTCCGCGCTGGTGACGTTGCTCGCGCAAAGCCTGGCTCAGCCGTACCAACTGATCCAAGGTGGCGAAGATATCGGCAAAGGAGGCAATGGCGGCATCAGGCTTTTGGGTGTCTGGGCGCTCTAAAATAGCATGGGCTTGCTCGTAGCTCAACTGATAGTCAACGTTCACCACCGTTGGGTGAATTTCGTACTCCAGCACCTGGCCTTCAGAATCTAGTAAAACCAGCACTGACACGGCAAGACGGTCTTTCCCAACTTGAAAAGAACAAAGATCATTGGTGATCTCATCCGGCAACATTGGGATGACCAGATCCCCTAAATAAACAGAGGTGCCTCGTTTTCTGGCTTCTCGGTCAATCGATGAATCGGCAGTCACGTAATAGGCGACATCGGCAATATGAATGCCCAAACGCCAGTTGCCCTCTTCTGTCTGCTCTAGGGTGATGGCATCATCGAGACTATCGATACCAGTGGCGTCTGGCTTTAATGTAAACGTCGGAATCTTGCGCAGGTCAAGCCGATTCTTAATTTCTGCTTTGCTGATTTTAGTGGGCAGCCCCTTAACCGCTTCCTGCACAGTGGCCGGAAAACCCTGGGGCAAGTCATACTTGCAGCAAACAATATCAATTTCTGAAATGGCGCTATCTTTACCTAATATTTTGGCAATCCGGCCAATGGGGGGATTTTTACCCAGTGGATAGCGCAAAACCTCAATGTGGACAAGCTGATTCAGGGCCTGTGCTGGTTCAATGCCATTGGGTTGCAGAGCCAACTGAAACCGGAGTCGGTCATCCAGGGGCTTTGCAAAATACTCGCCTTTCTCAGTCGGCATCACTTTTGCCAGTACCGAAGGGTTTGAACGCTCCAGAATTAGCTTGACTTCTCCCTCAGGGCTACGTTTTTGGTTACCCTCCTTAGTGACCTTGACAAGAACGCGATCGCCATTCCAAGCATTGTTCAACTGACTTGGCGGGATATAAACGTCTTCGACCCCATCAGTATCTTGGATCGCAAAGCAAAACCCTTTACTAGAGCAGCGTAAACGCCCTTCCACCAGCCCTTCCTGCGGTATACGGCGATAGCGGCCTCGATCTTTTTCGAGAAGGCCAATCTTTTCTAGCGCGTCCAAGGCAATTTGCAGCCGTCTCAGACTCGCTTCGTCATTACATTCCAGTTTTTTCTCTAAAACTTTAGGAGCTAGCAGTTTGTCATCAATAAAATTAGTCAATAGTTCGGCAATCGAAAATTCCATGTAGCGCGTCTTCCTTTACCCTAAATTCTATTACTTAACCGTTAGCAGTCGCGATTCTCGAAGGTTTTACCAGCAGCGACACCTGCTCTAGCCGTACTTTAATAGCGAATAGTCACCTAGGAGCGATCGCGCCTGCTAGTCTGCTGACTCTCCCGCAATTTGGGTACTCAAAAAGCCAATAGATGTACACCATTTTGTCATCACTCGTTGCGAATAGCGTAAAACTCGGCGAAATTTTGTGTCTTCAGCCAAATCCAGACCGAAACCTGCCGGTTTTCCCCAGGCAAACCTTTCATTTCAGACTTAGAGAGCGTTTGAAAAATGTCCGACGGTTAAAACCGCAACGATACTACTCAGTCTTAGTCCATCTATGCAGACTTAACCCAACCAGAGCCTTCTGTAGCCTATGAAGGCAGGGTTTTGTCAATATCGCCGCAACTTGAGTCGTCAGAGCTACTAGGAGATGGGCTAAAACATCTTCTTAGACGAGCTTAACGCTGGTTTATCCAGGCGAATTTTCTTTTGGGTTAGGCCAGATTGCCATCAATGGTTCTGACCGCACTGCAACGACTGTAAGAATCATTTTTGATTTTGCATCAGAGCGGGCTGTTAACCTGGTAATCAGACGCGCTAGTGGGGTATCGCTCAGTGTGGTGACCTAACCCTACTGACAAAACGAGAAAGCAGGGGTTGGTCGGAGCAAATTCAAAAGCGGGTTTCCCTTTTCCTAAATCTGAAATGACCGAAAATCTGACCCGCGCCCAAAAAATTCTTTCATCTGTGCAGAACAACTCAGGGGCTGATTCCGGTGTTGGTGGTTCAATCCAGCAACTAAAAGTTTTGTAGTCATCTCTGGGATGAGCGCTGTTTGTCTTGGAGTGCAGCTATGGCAAATGATTTGGTGAACTTATGACTTATTTTTTCCCTACTTCTAAAGTGCTTCTGGGTTTTGGTCTTGGCATGTTGCTAGCGGGTTGTGGCCCCAGTAAAGTAGCGCAATGTAACAAGTTGTCCCAGACCTTTCAAAAAGGTGTGCAATTAGGCAATAAGTTTCAGCAAGAGGGGCAAACCTTTCAAACCCGGATGCAGACTGCCAGCAAGGAGCAGGGGCTAAAGGGCTTTAAGAGTGCAATTGCAGATACCAGTAAAAATTTTAGAGGGTTAATTACAGAGTGGGATCAGCTGACTAAGGAAGTGAGGGATGTTTCTCTTCAGGATGAAAAGCTTGTTGGGATGCAGAAGCAATATGTGGCCGCCTTCGCCCAAAGCAGTGACAACCTGAAGAAAATGGTCGGTGCCCTGGAAAAGATGGGCAGTTTTGATGGTACCCGAGCGGGGGCTGAAAAGCTAAAAGGTAACCTGGATGAAATGCAAGGGGCTTACACCAGTCTGAACCAGCTCAGTACTGATATCAAGCAGGTGGATCAAGAGTTTAAGAGCTATTGCACTGGCAGTTAGGCACCTCTTCTGAATGGGCGTTTCGCAAAATGCTCTAGGCAACTCCCCTGTAGGAGGGGAGTTTCGCAAAGCGCCCGGATAGAATGGGGGCAGTGTGGCCGCAGGGGTTTCGGTGGAGCGTAATTTCTTTGTCAGGTTTGTCGGGGCACCCCCGTTTCTACGGTGATGGCCCGACAAATGTGGTTGCATCTGTCTCAGCCATAGCAAAAGTAGGTATAACAAGGTGGGCAGACCGTTGGTGACTTGACCTATGGCAATTTCTTGGACTCGTCGTCATATCCTATCGCTGGCAGATTTTACCCCTGCAGAATATAACGTGGTTCTGCAAACGGCTAATAGCTTTCGAGAGGTATTATCGCGACGCACTAAAAAGGTGCCGACCTTGCAGGGGCAGGTGGTGACAAACTTGTTTTTTGAGCCATCGACACGCACGCGCAGCAGCTTTGAACTGGCGGCTAAGCGGCTCTCTGCTGATATTTTGAACTTTGCGCCAGGTTCTTCTTCCCTAACGAAGGGAGAGACTATTTTAGACACGGCAAAAACCTATCTGGCCATGGGCACCGATATGATGGTGATTCGTCACCGAGAGGCCGGGGTACCGCAGGCGATCGCGGCAGAAATGGATCGGATGGGGGTGTCAGTGGGGGTGCTAAATGCGGGCGACGGGCAACACGAGCATCCTTCCCAGGCGCTGCTAGATCTGTTCACGATAACGACACTGTTAGATCAGGAGCATCCACGTTTAGAGCAGTTACAGGACAAAAAAATCGCGATTGTGGGGGATATTTTGCACTCGCGGGTGGCTCGTTCAAATATCTGGAGCCTAACGGCTAGCGGGGCGGAGGTGCATTTAGCAGCCCCTCCGACTCTTTTGCCCAAGTTATTTGCTGATTTTGTTACCCCAAGTGCTGCAATCCCCAGTGCGATTTCCGGGCCTATGGGCAGTGAGCCAGTTGCCGAGGCGCAGACGTTGACTCGTCGCCTATTTCTGCACTGGGCCTTAGAGCCAGCCCTAGAAAACGCCGACTTTGTTATGACGTTGCGCCTGCAAAAGGAACGCATGACACACCATCTTCTTCCCAGCCTGCGGGAATATCATCAACAGTTTGGCATCACCCGCGATCGCCTGAAATACTGCCATCCTGATGTGAAAGTGTTACACCCTGGCCCAGTCAACCGCGGGGTAGAGATTAGCTCTGACTTGATGGATGACCCCCGCTTCAGCCTGATTTCCCAGCAGGTGACGAGTGGCGTGGCGGTGCGGATGGCATTGCTCTATTTAATGGGCAGTCGAACCGAGCAGGCATAGTCCAGTGAACAAGGGCCTGTCACCTTTGCAGGCCTCATCCCCCAGCCCCTTCTTCAGCCTGGGAGAAGGGGAACCGAGCCATTTCAAAGTTCCTCTTCCCCCCCTTGCACCCCGAAAACGGGGGGTTGTAAGAGGGACTTAGGGTGAGGGCAAAAGTGCCATGCAACCCCAGTGATCGGTACCGACTGATTCCTAAGTAGGTAGCCTTAATTAACTGTAATTAGGAATTAGACCAGAGTGGGGCTGCGCACCTAGGCGGGGGGTTCCACTCCCTCCAACCCCGAAATCATCTTCAATTGACATGTGGCGATTGGCTTAGGTTTAAGTGCTGCCGCAGGTTTTCGCATTCTGATTCCCTTTTTGGCGATGGCAATAGCTGCCAACTTAGGCAAGCTACAACTAGCTCCTGAAATGGCCTTGGGGTCACGGGATGCGATGGTTGCCTTTGCGATCGCTGCGGTGATAGAAGTGCTAGTCTACTTTGTGCCGGTGGTCGCTAACTTCATGGATATGATTGAGGTGCCTGCTGCGGCTATTGCTGGCACTATCTTGACGGCAACGGTTACCAGCAACCTTGACCCATTGTTTCGTTGGAGCCTAGCCGCGATCGCGGGGGGTGGCATTGCTGCTGGGACAGAAGCCTTCATGGGGGTGAGAGGGGTGGCCTCTACCGTGGCAGCGGGGCCGGTTGGCAGTGTGGCTGTTTCCACTGGGAAGTTAGCTAGCTCTTCGATGCTGTCAATTGTGGCAATCTTGCTACTGATCCTAACTGCTGCCATCCTAGTGATCCTGCTGTTTTTGATCTTCCGGCGGCTACGCAAACGCCCTGGGAGACGTTATCGTTATTAACACCGCCAAGCGGCAATCGGCAGCTTCACGAAGGAATGAGGGCTAAGGTGAGGGCAAATTGGGTGATTCCTATCCAGATGCAGCAACGTCGCGGAAATCCATGGTATGAATACAAGACGGAAAATGCACCCAAAGCAGTTCAAGATGTACTATGAAGGACGCACGGAAACCCGATTGCTCTCCTCCTAACCATTCACTGCGTTAGTAGACTGATTCGGTTTGCGGCGCAGCAGGCGATCGCGCCCACTGATAATCACAATGTAAAGAATTGGCACCACAAATAAGCTCAAAAACGTGGCAATCAACATACCACCAAAAACCGCAGTCCCTAGAGATTGGCGACTTCCTGCCCCAGCCCCCGTCGCCACTGTGAGCGGGTAAATTCCCAGCAGGGTAGAGAAGGCGGTCATCAAAATTGGGCGAAGTCGCTCTTGAGAAGCTTCTACCGCCGCCTTGGCAACAGGCAACCCTGTCGCCCGCAGTTGATTGGCAAACTCGACAATCAAAATCGAGTTCTTACTCGCTAAACCAATCAACATCACTAACCCCACCTGGCAGTAAACATCATTGCTAAAACCACGCAGAAACTGGGCCAGTAATGCGCCTAAGACCGCCAGGGGAACTGCCAGCAGAATAATCAGGGGGTCAATAAAGTTTTCATACTGGGCGGCAAGTACCAGAAATACAAAAACAATCCCCAAACCAAAAATAAAGGGAGCCTGACCACCCGATTCAATCTCCTCCAAAGCGGTACCCGCCCACTCATAGCTAAAGCCAGGGGGCAAAATGCGTTCCGCTAATTGCTGCATCGTTTGCAGCGCCCGCCCCGAACTCACTCCTGGGGTAGGTGAGCCTGTAATTTCGATCGCCCGGAAGAGATTAAAATGATTAATCGTCTGGGCACCCACACTGGGAGTTAAAGTCACCAAATTGGTCAGGGGAATCATTTCGCCCAGTTCCGACCGGACATAGAGGCTGTCAATATCCTCCGGCTTTGAGCGATACTGCTTATCTGCCTGTACATAGACCCGGTAGCTGCGCTGTCCGAGGTTGAAGTCATTCACATATTGAGAACCAAGGGCTGTCTGGAGGGTATTGAAAATATCATCAACGGGCACTTGCAGGGCATTCGCCAGATCTCGATTCACCTCTACCGTAAATTGAGGAGTGCTGGCCGAGAACGTTGTAAACACCCGCATTAACCCCGGCGTTTGGTTAGCAGCTCCGATAAACCGTCCAGAGGCTTCTAGAAGTGAGGGCAAATCATTAGTGCCCCGCCGATCCTGAAGCTGAAAGGTAAAGCCACCAAAGGTTCCTAACCCCTGAATGGCGGGGGGGTTCAGGGGCAAAACTCGGGCATCGGTGATGCCCATGACCTTACCAAAGGCTTTGCCAATAATAGCCTGAGCCGATTGATCAGGACGTTTGCGTTCATCCCAGGGCTTGAGGGTCGTAAAGATCAACCCCTGATTGGCCGTACTGCCACTGAAGCTAAAGCCGCCCACAGCGAAGGTTGCGACCACTTCGGGAAACTCCTGCTGATTCAGCAAAATTTCCTCAACTTGGCCCATTACCCGACTTGTGTAGTTGAGCGAAACCCCTTCGGGGGCCTGGACAATCGTAATAAAGTAGCCCTGATCTTCATCCGGTAAAAACGCTTGGGGCACGAAGGTATAGAGGAAGCCCGTAGCCGCCAGAGCGACCACAAAGAAACCTAAAACCAACCACCTAAGGCGCGTCAGGATGCGCAAAAAACTTTGATATCTAAGCCGCATTCCATCTAAAAACCGGTTAAACCGGTTAAAGAAGGGGGCTAACCAGCGGGGGGGCTGTTGCTCTGGGCGAAACAGCATGGCACAGAGGGCGGGGGTGAGGGTGATGGCTAGAAACGTCGAAATCAGCACCGAGAAGGCAATAGTCAGGGCAAACTGCTGATACAGGGCACCAGTTGTACCTGGGAAAAAGGCCACTGGCACGAACACGGCCATTAACACAAGGGAGGTGGCAATCACCGCACCAAATAGCTCGCGCATGGAGGCGATCGCAGCCTGCACAGGATGCATCCCCTTATCTTGCATCAGGCGTGTCACATTCTCAACAATGACGATCGCATCATCCACGACCAAGCCCGTGGCCAGAGTCAAGCCAAACAGAGTCAGGCTATTGATCGAAAATCCAAAAAGCCGGACAAAGGCAAAGGTGCCAATCAGCGCCAGCGGGATAGTCACCACAGGTACCAGGGTGGTGCGCCAGTCTTGCAAAAATAAGAAGATGACCAGTACGACCAGCAATACTGCCTGGATCAGGGTATTGACCACCTCCCGCATGGACTGCTCCACATAATTCGTGGTGTCAAAAGCCACCTGGTAGTTCATCCCTGGAGGGAAGCTGCGTGCCAGCCGCTGCATTTCCGCCTTGACCCCGCGAGCCGTATCCAGCGCATTACTGCCCGGCAATTGCACAATCCCCAAACCAACCGCATCCTTGCCACGAAAGCGCAGAAAGGTACTGTAGTTTTCAGCTCCCAATTCAGCTCGCCCTATATCCCGCAGCCGAATCAGAGCGCCGCCCGCCTCGGTTTTAATCACAATTTCTTCAAACTCTGCAGGTTCTCTAAGCCGCCCAATCGCTTGCAAGTCAATCTGATACAGCTGATCCTCTGGCGAGGGCTGTTGTCCTAACCGCCCTGCTCCCACTTGCAAGTTTTGTGCTCGCAGCGCACTCGTCACATCCTGCACGGTCAGGTTACGGCTGGCCAGGCGACGAGGATCTAACCAGAGTCGCATCGAATAACGCCGTTCACCAAAAATTAAGACATTACCCACCCCTTTCACCCGCTTCAGGGCATCCGCAATGTAGAGGTCGGCGTAGTTACTCAGAAAGATACTGTCATACTCACCATTCTCAGCGAACAGGCCCATCCCCAGCAAAATGCCCGTTGTCTGTTTAGAGACCTGTACTCCGGTGCGCTGTACCGGCTCTGGTAGCTGCGACTCTGCTGCCGAGACGCGATTTTGCACATCCACCGCGGCAATGTCTTTATTCCGGGAGGAGTCAAAGGTCACAGTGATGCTGGAAGTTCCATCATTACTGCTACTGGAGGTCATATAACGCAGCCCTTCACTGCCGTTAATCTGGCGCTCTAGGATGGTGGTAACGGTGTTCTCAACCACTTCTGCACTGGCACCCCTGTAGTTAGAGGTGACATTAATTTGGGTTGGGGCAATTTGAGGGAACTGGGCAATCGGCAGGGCTGGAATCGAAACTAAGCCTGCCAATAACACCACGATCGCCGCAACAATCGAGAAAACCGGACGACGAATAAAAAATTCAGAGAACATAGCAAAGAGGCAAAAAAAGGGCTGAATCAGACCGCAGGGTAATACCCCTAATGACAGGTAGTAAAAATCCCTAAATTTTTGAAAAATCTGGGGCGCTGGAAGCTTGATTCTGGCGATCGCAGCACCATTGATTGACCGGTGAGGTTTCAAAGAGATCCATGCGAACAAATTGACATTCCTGCGCTTAACCCCCTGACTGCGGTAGTGGCCTACCAGCATTCGGAGCAGGATTTGGCAAAATCGCGGCACATTCAGACAAATTCAAAATGCCAGAAACAACAACCTTTTCTTCTGGCTTCAACCCCTCTAACACCTGATAGCGGTTATCTTGAATGCGACCCAGTTTCACCGGGCGTTGACGAGCGACCAACTCTGGTGGCGGCGGGGCGGGCATCCCAGGTGGCCCCATGCGTGGCGCTTTGGCTAGGCGCTCTTTGCAGGTATCATCCAGCGGCTGAGCTACAAAAACGAAGGTCTCGCCGCCTAAGCGAGAAATCGAAGCAGTGGGAACTAGGACTCCTGGTTGCTCCTTCCAAATCACGCGCGCACGCACAAACTGCCCCGATCGCAGACGACCATCACGATTCTCAAACGTTGCCTTCGCTGTCACACTTTGGGCGCGCCTATCCACCTCTGGAGAAATAAAGGTAATGCGTCCAGCACTAAGGCGTTTGCCACTACGGTCTAGCAGTTCTACCCGCTGGCTCATGCGCAAATCGGTGGCCTGCTCTAAGGGCACAGAGATCCGCAAATCTAAAAAGTCATTTTGGGTCAACGTTGTGAGCGTATCACTGCTGTTCACAACCTGCCCTAGCTTGACAGGGATATCCCCCACAACGCCATCAAAGGGGGCAACAACTGTCGTTTCGCTGAGTTCTTCACTGGCCAGATTGGCATTTGCCTGCGCCCGGTTCAACTCAGACTCCGCACTGGCCAGACTGGCTGTGGCAGCATTAATCCGTTCTTCAATTACCCGGAGCTGGGCCACCGCATTGCTGCGGGCACTTTCGACCTGATCGAGCTGCTGCTTGGGCAACGCTCCCTGAGATACCAGACTCGAAATGCGACGATATTCTTTATTCTGCAAATCTACATCAGCCGCGCGGGCAATCCGCTCCTGCCGGACGGCATCTAACTGAAACCGGGCATTATCCCGGGCTGATCGCGCCGACTGCACCCCTGCCTCAACACTTGCCAACTCCGCCAGCCGCTTCTCTGGGCGCAGTTGAATGATGGGTGTACCTGCTGTTACGCGATCGCCCGCCTGCACATAGATATTACTGATCCGACCGGCCAACTCTGGGCGCAGTGGGGCTGACAAGCGCGACTCTAACGAACCGACAAAGTCAGAAAACTCTAAAACTGGCTGGGTTCTTGTAGTCTCAAGGGAGACGGGGATTCCGGGCGGCATGTCCCCCATCATGCCCCCAGGCCCCCTCTGAGCATTCGCCCGACTAACTAAAAACCAGCGCACGCCAAAACCTAAACCAACTAGGGCTAAGAGGATGCCACCAAAGGCAACAAAGCGCCGAGGAGAGAACCCCAAACGCTGGGGACTAGGTGGATCACTGCGGGTTTCAAGCGGTGAAGCAAGCGACTGAGGCTGTTCTACATCACCCGAATCTGGAGAGGAAGGAAGGGAACCAGACATGAATGTTTCCTGAGGATGAGTGAGATGCAAACGAGCAAACTATTGGGGAAATTACGTAGCGGCTACTCCCCCCGACGACGGAGACAAAAATTAAAGATTTACTTCATAATCATAACCGAATGGTAAGATTGATGCAATAGATTGATATATCAGATTGATATAAGTAAATGATAGAACTTGCTGCTCTCGGGTTGCTCCATCAGGAACCCTTGCACGGCTACCGTCTCAAGCAACAACTTGAGAAGTTTATGGGTGGTTGTATTAGTGTCAATTTCGGTACGATTTATCCCCTACTGAGGCGGTTGGAGCAGCGGGGGCTGGTAGAGGCTTGCTCTATCGATGCAGGGGAGATCCCGTCTAGCCGCAAAATGTATCGTATTACCGCAGCGGGAAAATCCGCCTGGCGGCAGCGGATGATGGAGCACCCCCAAGAAAGCTGGGTGAATTCGCGATCGCGCTTTTTCATCAAGTTTTTTTTCTTTGGACAGCTAGAACCAGAAGAACGGATTAAATTACTGCGCCACCGTCTCATGTTGAGCCAGTTGCGACTGCAAGAAAAAGAATGCGTTTACCCCGATTGTGCAGGGGTTTACCAGACGGAGGTATTGACCTATATCACCGCGCTACTACAGGGCGAAATTGAGTGGCTGCAAACCCAACTCAATCAGGAAGAAGCTCGGCTACTGGTCAACACTCAGCCAGAAACCTTGAATGCAGGTAAGCCAGCCAACATCTAGTTAGGTCAAACGTCCTCTTAAAGTCGATTTCGCGCTTTGAGTAAGAGGTATCGATCCACAAGCAGTTGACTGACTTGGTTTGCTGGGGCATCTAACACCAGAACCCCCTTTTGCTGTAACTGGCTAAGGGCCAGTTGGCGTTGCTCTAACAAATCCAGGGCAACGGCGCGAGTGTAGGCTAGGTCAATGTCGCAGGTTTCTATTTCGGCCTGCCGATCCACCTGTCGGTCTCGTAGGGTCACACAAAAGGGTAAATGCCGCGGAGCTAGCCGGCCCATGGCAGACAATAACTCGACCGACGCTGTAGTATCGATGACTTCAGTAATCAGCACAACCAACGCCCGCCGGGTTTGTTGCATTGCCGCTGTCGTTACAGCCCCCAGGTAGTCTGGCTCTAATAACTCCGGCTGCACTGGGGTGAGCCGTTCGATTAACTTTGTGAGGTGGGTCTGTCCTCGTTCGGGGGGCACCCAACCGTACATCTGGCGGTCAAACACACCAAACCCGACGCGATCGCCCCGGCTGAGGGCAGTCAAAGCAAGTGCCAGACCTGCATTCAACCCCCAATCAAACCGGCTCAGGCCCTGCACCTGAGCTGTCATCAAGCGGCCCCGATCCAGCAGAATGACCAGGGTTTGCTCCTGCTCTGGCTCTAACACACGCACTAAAAGTCGGGTGGATTCCCCGCTTCCGGTGCTATCGCACCGGGCGGTCGCTTTCCAGTCAATGAGGCGGGGGTCGTCTCCCAGAGCGTAGTCTCTTAATTCAGCAAATTCAGTCCCCATGCCAAGCTGCCGCAGACGCTTGAGATTCCCACTGGTTTGCAATGTCAATTTAATCGAGAGTTCTCGCAGCCCAATCAAATCTGGGTAAACGGCGACCGTTTGCTGCGCAGGTATCTGCCAAGTGTGCCAAACTAGCCCCCATTGCCCAAGCTGGCGCACGTAGAGATTGCCCCAAGTATAGCTCCCTCGGCGATTGGGAAATACGGTGTAGGATAGGGTCTCGCTGTAATGCGCTAGGAGCGATCGCTGATGCTGTTCTGGGTGAATGCCAAAGCTAGCTGGGGCATGATCTCGAATGTGGACGATCGCAGGCTGCGCTCCCGTTTTAACCATTAACTTGACCAGGTTCTCTCGCCCGATCGAAAGTCGTGGTTGTACTTCTCGCTCAACCACGACTTTGTAACGGCGAAGCTGCCACCCATCCAAAACGGCTAGGAAGAGCACGAGGGCATCGTACCCCAGCATCAGCCAGAGGGCGATTGTCAAAAACCGGGGAGAAACCAGGCTGCTCCCAACCGTGGCACCCCCTATCCCCACCACGGCACCCAACAACAGCAAAAAATAGACGCGCAGAGAAGGAGTCATTAGTCGGGGTCTCGTTTATGGTGGCGGGGGTTGGAGCGATCGCCAGCCGTTGCCTGGGCCGCATACCAGCGGTGCCACTCCTTAGAACTGCGAATTGCCAGCCACAGCAGCACCAGAGCTATCAGTCCACCTTGGCTGGGCGCATCCAGGGCAAACAACACAAGCAAAACACAAAGCACATCCTGCAAAAAAATCACCCAGAGCGGGATATTTCGCAGGCGGAATAACCAACCCAATTGCACCAGTTGTAGCACTAATGCCAACAATCCCCCAATCGCTCCCAATAACCCCACTAACCAGTCTGGAATTCCGGTTGCCTGGGCAACAGCAATTCCCATAATGGCTCCAACAAAAGGACTAAAAACCAATTGCACCGTTTGTACAAACCGCCGCCCCAGGCGATCTTTGGAAAAAATCAACTCTCCCAAAGACCACGCTACTAGCACGCCCATCAGCAACGGTGGAGAAACATGGGAAAGCAGCGGCACCTTAGACCACAAGTCTTCGCCATAGAGCAACCCAATCACTAGCAAAGGCAGGGCAATTCGCATCCCAGCTGCCGCAGAGGCTGATAAAACAGCAAGCAGTTCAATCATAGGGAACGATAACGCAGAGACTAAACCATCAGCAGTCAAAAGTAATGGATGCTTCAGGCATAGCAGAATAATGACAGGTAAATTCAGAAAAGTCTGCCTAGCCACTACTTTGGTCAGCAAGCTTAGGACAAAACCCAGTGCTCAACCGCCCATATGGAGATTTGGCCCATGCCACGCTATAACCCCTACACACTGCAAATGCAAATTACCCGGATGTTTGAGCAAGGGCAGTCTTTTTTTGCCTTAACCAAAGTGCAGGAATGGTTGCGAGATCATTCTCAAGACCCGACAGACTACGAGATTTCGTTTCATCAAAAGCCTGCCCCCCCAGGCTCCGGCAAAGTTCTCGTAGTGGAGGTTGAGTTGCATCGTCGAGATGGCCAACCCGTCGATAAATGGCTTTTGCAGGAGGTCAGGCGGCAATCCTAACCTGGAACTACGACATGATGTCGTAGTTTGGTTGTAAGATCAAAGATGAAGCTGAATAGATGAGTCCATTAAACCATCATGAAACAGGTTAAGTCTTTGATCAAAAGCCTCCAACTAGCTGTGTTTGCTGTAGTGCTGGTCGTAGGTACGCTTTTTGCCGCTATGGCCCCCGCTGCTGCTGAAACCATCACGATCAAAATGGGTGCTGACAATGGCATGCTCCAGTTTGTGCCGGCTGAAGCAACCGTCAAGCCAGGTGACACCGTTAAGTTTGTGATAAATAAGGTGCCTCCTCATAACGTTGTATTTGATGATAAAGCCATTCCTGGCCAAGATAAAGCTCTGGCAAAGGCCCTCTCTCACCAACAGATGGAAATGAGCCCTGGTCAAGGTTTTGAAGTTACCATTCCTAAGGATGCTCCTGCAGGGGAGTATACCTACTACTGTGCGCCTCACCGTACCGCTGGGATGGTGGGCAAGTTGAAGGTAGCGGCCTAGTGACACTTGTGAAACTCAAGGCCACTGTACCCTGCGGGAAACTCAAAGCGCTTGCAGTAAGGAAGTTCTGACGACAGGGTGTATCTCACTTTTGTAAGTTGCCCAACGTTGCAGGAAGCGCGGAGCGCTTCATTCCTCTTGCTTAAATGCCCTTCAGGGAAATACCCCTGCTGTGTACGCCCTGTGGTCTACTCCCAAAATGGACGGGGGACTGGATTCAAGGTTCCTCATCTTCCTTGGTAGCGGGATTGAGGGTGTAGCTTGCTTCCCGCAGGGTGGATTACGAAACTGGGATGTGCTCAGTTCTGACTTCATTAGTGGATTAGTAGATTAGTGGATGTAATCTTTTTCCACCCTGTCCTGACGAGGTAAACTCCTAGCCTTGGGAATTTCCTAAAGTTGAATGGGCTTAGAGGGAGGTGATCACGCCTCCCTTTTTGTTTGAGTACGCTATGCAAGCTCTTCGACTTTGGTGGGTTTGAAGGAATGTTTTGAAGGAATGTATTTAGGAATATTGAGTGTATTTAGGAATATCGCGATCGCCCGGTTGCTTAGAACCTGGGGGGAAGGGGTGTGTGAGGGCGCTGCCCTCAGTTAAGGAGCTCCACCTCCTGCACTCCATCCTCAATCAAGTGGGGATGGCGGTCTAGCGGTAGATTAGGTAAGAGGCAAGACCGGAGGAGCTTGGTGCAGGGGCATGAAACAGGGATAATAATGGCCAACACTGGCCAGAATGACGGTTAGCCCATACCCTGTTCTTAAGGCGTTCTCTTCTTTTTCTTCTATGCTGATCTGGCTTGCTTTCAATGGATTGATTCTTGTTGTTGCCTATTTACTTGGTTCATTGGCTCCAGGCTATTGGGCTGGCAAGCTCTTGCAGGGCATCGATATTCGCGAGCATGGGTCGGGTTCTACCGGAGCAACCAACGTCTTGCGTACCCTGGGCAAGGGGCCGGCGCTGGTGGTGCTGCTGGTCGATATTCTCAAAGGGGTTGGGGCGATCGCGCTAACGCAGCTTCCGGGTAGCTTTGACGGTTTTCAAGCCTTGATTCCAGCCGGTGTGGATTTTTCCTCCTGGCAACCCTGGCTGACTGCTTTTGCTGGTATTGCAGTGTTGCTGGGGCACAGCAAGTCAATTTTTTTGAATTTTACCGGGGGCAAATCTGTTGCCACCAGTCTAGGAGTCTTACTAGCCATGAATTGGATCGTTGGACTAGGAACGCTGACAGTCTTTCTGGTGGTTTTGGCCCTGACGCGAATTGTTTCTGCTAGCTCGATCACCGGGGCGATCGCGGTGTCGCTGCTGATGGTCGGCTTACAGCAACCGTTGCCCTATCTCCTGTTTGCGATCGCCGGAGGAACCTACGTGATTTGGCGACATTGGGCAAATATTCAACGATTGCTAGCTGGCACCGAACCGCGCCTGGGCCAAAAGCTAGCCGATACTACACCCCCCGCCCAGCCCTAAACTCAACCCAGCCCATTACAATAATCAGCCTACAATAGGGTTTCCTAAGACAAAGCTGGTATAACAATGACTTCTGGTGCAGCAATTCCCCCCCTCCAGAGCCTGACGGCAATCCCCTACCTAGATGCCGCAGGCAAATTGCCGGGTACCCTCCAGGGTAAGGTCGGGGTCTACGCTATTTTTGATGGCACATCGACCCTCCAATATGTGGGCTATTCACGGGATGTGCTGCTCAGCCTGCGGCAGCATTTAGTGCGCCGACCTGCTGCCTGTCACTGGCTAAAGGTACAAACCATTGAGCGACCTGACCGTAACCAACTGGAAGCCATTCGAGCCGCATGGATTGCTGAAAATGGCACCCTCCCAGCAGGCAATGGCACTGAAGCCAACCTTTGGAGCCAGCCGCTGGATGTGAAGCAGCAAATGACACCAACGGAACAAACGGCTTACGCTGAGGCTGTAGACGAGCTAACCCAGAGCAAATTGCTAAAACAGGTGGCCCGCCGGGTTGAGGCGGATATTCTGGCGGTTCTCCAGGCCAGAGGTGTGCAAGAGGAGATTCGGTTTAACCCTAAGCTCAAAGAAGCTGGCCTCCTGGATCTGAAATGATTCAGAGTATTTAAAGGTTCATGGATGCCCAGAAGTTCCAGACGTTAAGTATAAAGCTATGCAAGTGCGTTAGGGCACTTGCGTGAAATGGGATGATGGGTGATTCTGGCTCCAGCTAGGAATGCCACTGCCGAATTTCGTCCTAACCTTAGCCCGTATTACTGGCAATGAAATCATTTAAAAGCCAGACGCGTAAGGTTTACGGGTAAGGTTTAGGTGGGTGGTTGCTGAAAACCCGACCCCTCATAGGTGCCCATGGCATTGCGCCTGGAGAGGTGTAGCCATGCCTAAACCAAAAACAAATCAGCCGGTAAAGATTGGGCATGCCCCCAAAAGGCTTCCAGATTGTAAAACTCTCGTTCCTGGGGCATCTGGATATGAACCACCACGTCTTCATAGTCAATCAGCACCCAACTGCTCTCACTTAATCCTTCCAGCCGGCGAGGCCGACGCTGGAGGGTATCTTCAATCTGGTCTTCAATCGTGCGGGCGATCGCCCTGACCTGCACTCGCGAAAAGCCAGTAATCAGAACAAAGTAATCAGCCAGGGTCGAAACCTCCGCCACCCTGAGAACCACAATGTTTCCGCCCTTTCGCTCATCTGCTGCGACGACGACCTGTTTCACCAATTGCACCGTTGGGTCTGCCCAATTCAGAATATCGGGTTCAATGGCCAGCCGACTGGTTGAAGTCAGAGTTGAAAGGTTGGATGTGTTGGTCATGCAGTTTTTGTTCCTTTAGAGATAAGAGCAGCCAGGGAGGATTTGAACAAATCAAGCGTGATCTCCCTGGTAAGAGTCACGGTTCACCTTTGGTTTTCGTTTCGCCATTTGAAGAAAAGCATTGCGAGTTGCAATCGCCTGAGGATGAATTAGCTGGTGCTTGGCCAAGAGATAACGCAGCGTATGATCACAGGTTTGCCAGACCGCCGTAGCCAGATCAACACGGCTGAGTGCCCGCAAGTGTTGCAGGTCAGCAGTATCGCCTCGACCCGGTTCCAGGCTATCCGCCAAAAACACAACACAACTAAGGGCATCCATCGTGGGATGCCCCAGCGTATGGTTACGAATCGCATTCAACACTTGCTCGTCGCGAACCCCAAACTGCTCCCGTGCCACAATCGCTCCTACCCTTGCATGGAGCAAATGAGGGTTAACCTGATCAACAGGGTCAAGCACCAGCCCTTCGCGACTGGCTATTTCCAGAAGCTTGTGAGGGGGAAAGTATTTGGCCAGATCGTGCATTAGACCCGCCTGGGCCGCCTTTGCCACAGGTAAGCCATGATGATCGGCTAGGGCGATCGCCCATTCCTCAACTCGAAGAATATGCTCTAACCGAGATTGAGGCAGATTGTCAGCTAACCACGCCAGCACCTGAGAACGCAAGGCAGATTGGTCGTCAGAGAACCGATGAGCAAGGTCAGGATTTGAAGTCGGCTGAGCATTCGGCAAAGACACAACATTCTTCGAAATGTTTGCGTTCTCTGGACGTTCAGCCTGCTGCATTAACGTTGCCCCCTGCTGAAATCACCACCGGTTCCCTGTTGCTGCATTAGCCCAAATACTCCTCAGCCGAATAACAAATATGATGAAATGAATGGCGCTCTATAAAGCAGGAAAGTGCTTGTGAACTGGCTACCCCTCTAATCTCAACTAAAAACCTCGGCCACCTCTGTACCCTTGCTGTGTATTCCTGACGGAAACTACGATAGCAGCTCACGCTTTTATCTTAGCTTATCTCTAAAAATACAAACGCTTTTGGAGAGTGTTGCTTTGGTCAATCAGCTTAGAATCCAACTAGGTGCTCAACCGCCACTGCTGGGTCGGCTTTTTGACTTGCCGTTGCGATGTTTTTCATGGCGACGACGGTCGTAAACCTTGTGCTGGAGCCGATGTCATCGCAGCGCGCGCCATGGAAGATTCTCGGTCTGGCTTTGCCCGTTGAGAGAGATGAAATGTAGCTGTAGCCAACTGATTGAGCGCAGGGTGGGGGGTGGAACCTCTGGCTGGGGTCAACCCCCCACAACCTCTTCCCCTAGGTGTATTAAACAACCTAGGTAGACGAAGCCATCGGTCGGTCTGCCCTCACCCCCACCCCTCTCCCAACGCAGGAGAAGGGCTTCGATCTTCCCTGCCACCTCGATAGAAGCAAGGGCATAGCCCTGGCGGGCATTCAAGAAAAGGGGATACGGGTGGCTTAGACGAGTCCAGAAATTTCCGCCTTGCTGTACTAGCAATAGTGCTAGGAGGTTAAGGCAGAAGAGGGTTTAGCCAGCACATTGGCAGAGCGCCTTCTGGGATTTGCGAAACCCTCTCCTCCAGTGGCTCGCTTCAATTCGGCAAAATTTTCCGGATGATATATCCGGAGCTTTGCCACGTTTTGGCAAAAGCAGCGCCTCTGCATCCTCTTGGGATTATAGGATGCCCGCGTTGCCCAGGCCGAGAATGACTCCAGCCCCCAGGAGGTGCCCAAAACTAGCGGTTGCTAATAGTTCTGGTAGGCCAAACTCTCCACCAAAGGGGTCGGGAAGTTCAATGGGCAAGCTAGGGCCAACGCCCTTGTTTTTAATCGCAAAGCGACCGATCGCGATCGCAAATAAATTGCAAAGCACCATGATTAACCCGACGCTGGGTGACCAACTGGCGGTTTTGGCAACGGTGAGTAAAAGGGTCGTATCTAACACGTTTATCTCCTCTGTGATTATTTGTTTTGTTAAGCAATTGGCTCTGCTCTGAAGCCATGGGCAATCTCTGATTGGTCGTCGCCAACTGATTGAGGATGAGGTGCAGCGGTGAAACCCCTGCCTGGGGGCAGCGCCCTACACACCCCCTACCCCCAAGAGTCTAGGCAACCGGGCGATCGCCTTGAGCCGATGACCCAGCAGAAACTGCATCAGGATTATACGAAGGCTGAAAATCTTTCCTACGCAATACTCTAGATTTTGTTTTAAGAGTTAAAGGTCTTTGATTTTTTGATACAAAATAGGAACGCTAGCCAATCGCAACTGGCTGGCCGCCGTCCATCGTTTTATGTGGCGTATTGTTCATTGCGGCAACCATTCATGGGGACAAGCCTACGAGTCAAAATTTGCGGGATTACCCGGCCACATCAGGCTCAGGCGATCGCGCGACTGGGTGCAACAGATTTGGGCTTTATCTGTGTTGAGTCATCCCCCCGATTTGTCACCCCTGAGCAAATTGGCGAGATGGCAACGGCTCTAGCTTCTGAGCCAGAGGCCCACTCAAAAGTGCAACGTATTGGGGTCTTTGTCAACGCGCCCCTTTCTGTGATTGCCCGAACAATTCAGATGGGAAAGTTAAACGGCGTGCAACTCCATGGGGAAGAAACTCCTGAGTTTTGCCAACAATTACAGCAGCAGTTTCCCCATGTCGAGCGGATTAAAGCCCTACGCATTCGCAGTTTAGAGGCTCTATCCCAGGCTGCAATTTATGCATCCATTGTGGATACCCTATTGCTCGATGCGTATCACCCCCAGGTGGCTGGAGGTACTGGGCAAACTCTTGATTGGCCAGGCTTGAGGCGCTTTCAACCCCAATGTCCCTGGCTGTTAGCTGGTGGACTGACACCGGATAATGTATTGACGGCCTTAGCAGAGGTTCGGCCCCAGGGTATTGACCTCTCAAGTGGGGTGGAGCGCGCTCCTGGTGATAAAGATCTAGCCAAAGTAGCCCAGTTGTTTCAACGGTTGCGGGCTGGCCCTATCTCTCTGGCAGGGGGGTAATCTATGGGAGAGCTGTGGGGTCAGCCATTTCTACGAGTGTTTCTGGTGGCAGTCCTGATGTTTGGCATCGGCTTCTACCCTTTGATGCATCAGATGGTGGTGCCTCCTGCCGCAGAATCCCAGTGTTTCTTTGGTCAAGTGGCAGGTTCCCGTTGTTTGCACCAATCTCGGTGGTTATTTCGGCAAGCAGTGACGGCGATCGCCATTAGCCCCGATGGCACCCTGCTGGCTAGCGCCTATCGCGACCAGATTCACCTGTGGGATTTGACTCAAGCGAGACGGATTCAGGTGTTACGAGGGCATCACCATTGGGTGTCGTCTTTGGCGTTTCACCCCAAGCGTGGATTGGCTCCGGAACTGCCGAGCAAAGGAAACTCCCCAACACTAGCGAGTAGCAGTTTAGACCAAACGATTCGCCTGTGGGATCTGGAAACCAGTAAAACGATTGCGACCCTGCCATCGGGGCGAATGACTCAGCTCAGCTTTAGTCCGGATGGGCGATCGCTGCTGAGTGCCAGCCGGTTTCTCCATTGGGCAGATGGCACAGTCAGTGTTGGAGGAGTACATGTTTGGGATCTGACGACGCAGCGGTTGCAACAAATTCAGGGGGAGGGGGCGATCCAGGCCTTTGCTCTCAGTTCTGATGGCCAATGGTTGGCGATCGCAGGCGATTCCCTACAACTCTGGCAAAAGACGAATCAGCAATGGATTGATCAACCGGAAAACCTGGCCCCGATTAGCCAACTGACCTTTACCCCTGACCATCAGTGGCTGGTCGGTGGCGGCCCTGCCCTCCAATGGTGGCAAGTGCCGACGGGGCAGCCCGTCCAGGTGATTCGTTCTCGCGTGACTACCCTGGCCCTTAGCCCTGATGGGCAAACCCTACTGACTACGAACGGCGGCACTCTTTACTTTTGGCAGATGCGTTCCCGGCGCTTTTTAGGAGGGATACGCGCCTCTGCGTATGGGCGGGTTCAGGGCGTTTTTGCCCTGGGCGGGCAGGCGGTGATCAGTGCCGGTAGCGACGGCATTCGTTTATGGTGGGAAGTGGCGGCGCCATGAAATCTCCAGGATTCTGTGGCTTCGCTGGCTAAATCAGGTACATGACGCTGTTACACTGATTTCTGGCCTGTATTCTTTTGGAGTGGAGATGGAAGTCGGTCAAACAGTACAAGTGCGACGTATTCGCGATCGCGTTTCTGAGTCAGTTGCCAAACGGTTAGGGCAAATCGGAGTGATTCAAGATTTTAAGATGACGGATGGCAGTGGTGTTGGCGTGCTGGTGCAGTTTGAAGACCAGGCGGCCATCTGGTTCTTTGCCGATGAAGTAGAGGTGGTCTAAGCTATAGCCAATTGCCCAGACTCATGGAGAGACATTAGAAATGGCGCTGATTTTGACCTTTTTAGGTAAGGGCGGGGTAGGGCGAACCACTCTTGCGATCGCCGCCGCCAAGCGCCTTGCGCATCAGGGCAAATCGGTCTTGTTGGTGAGTCAAGACAGTGGCCCAGGGTTTGCGATTTCCCTGGGTGAAGCCGTTTCAGCAGAGGTACGGGAAATCGCTCCCAAACTTTGGGTCGTTCAACTCCAGACCGCAACTTTATTAGAGCGCAGTTGGGAAGAGCTGAAGCAACTTGAAGCTCAGTATCTCCGCACCCCCTTCTTCAAAGAAGTGTTTGGTCAGGAACTGGGGGTTCTACCGGGTATGGATGAAGCACTGGCTCTGAATGCCCTGCGGCAATATGATGCCAGTGGTCAGTATGAGGTCATTATTCTGGACGGTCTTGGCGGGAAGGCTACCCTGCGGATGCTAGGGATGCCAGAAATCATGGGCTGGTACACGCGCCGTTTTCGGCAGGTGTTTGCAGACTCTGACCTGGGCAAAACTCTCTCGCCGTTTTTGCAACCGATCGCCAGTGCGGTCTTAAATGTCAGTTGGTCAGGTGATATTTTTAATCAGCCGATGACCCAACAGGCAACGAACTGGCTGGAGCAAGGGCGGCAGGCGATCGCCGACCCGGATCGGGTGGCGGCTTACCTAGTCACGACCCCTGATGCCGCAGCGATCGCCACTGCTCAGCATCTCTGGGGTAGTGCCCAGCAAGTTGGTGTCACCGTAGGCGGAGTGATTTTGAATCAGGCCAGCGATCCCGCTATCCTGGGCCAAACCTTTGCGCCTCTACCCCTGACACCTGTGCCAACGCAGGTTGTCAACGATTGGCAACCTCTGATAGACGCATTGCCTGACTTTAGTGCAGCGGCCCAAATGCCCCGACCCATTGCGGTGAATGTGGCGGAACAAAAGGTCAGCTTGTTTTTGCCGGGGTTTGATAAAAAGCAAGTCAAGCTGACCCAATACGGCCCTGAAATTACCATCGAGGCAGGAGATCAACGCCGCAATGTCTTTTTACCAGAGGCCTTGCGGGGTAAATCCGTGAAAGGGGCCAAATTTCAGGACGGTTTTCTGATCATTTCCTTTGAGTGAATCCTATGGCTGATAATCTCTCCCCTGTTCCACCCGAATCAACGGCTCCGGCCTCAGCGGAGCCTCCTATCATAACGGAGGAAAAGCGTTCTGCCCAATTACGCCAGGTTTTGGGGATGAAAGACGCGACCGCTGGTGGCAGCTCGATCTGGAAGATTCGCTTGCAGTTGATGAAGCCAATTACCTGGATTCCTCTGATTTGGGGGGTAGTTTGCGGGGCAGCTTCTTCTGGCAACTACACCTGGAGCTTGGAGAATGTCTTGATTGCCGCCGCCTGCATGTTGATGGCGGGGCCGCTCCTGACGGGCTACACCCAAACAGTGAATGAGTTGTACGACCGAGAAATTGATGCTATCAATGAACCCTATCGCCCGATTCCTTCAGGGGCGATTTCCCTGCCCCAAGTAGTGACCCAGATTTTTGTATTGCTGGGGGCAGGGGTTGTCGTGGCGTATCTGCTAGATCGTTGGGCAGAGCATGCCTTTCCGACGCTGACGGCCTTAACCTTGGGCGGTTGTTTTCTGGCTTATATTTATTCTGCGCCGCCCTTGAAGCTCAAACAAAATGGCTGGCTAGGAAACTATGCCCTAGGTGCTAGCTACATCGCCTTGCCCTGGTGGGCAGGGCATGCCCTCTTTGGTGACTTAACCTGGCAAATTGTAGTGCTGACCCTGTTTTACAGTTTGGCCGGATTGGGCATTGCCATTGTGAATGACTTTAAAAGCGTCGAGGGCGATCGCCAGTTTGGCTTAAAATCCTTTCCCGTCATGTTTGGGATAACAGCCGCCGCCTGGCTGTGTGTGCTCATGATCGATGTCTTTCAAATTGGGGTGGCTGGTTACCTGATGGGAATTCGTCAAAACCTCTACGCCGCAATCCTGCTGTTGCTTGTGATTCCTCAAATCACTTTTCAGGATATGTATTTTTTGCGCGATCCACTCAAAAATGATGTCAAGTATCAGGCGAGTGCCCAGCCCTTTCTAGTCTTGGGGATGCTGGTCACAGCCTTAGCGCTGGGGCATGCGGGAGGATGAGTGTGAGGCCGGTCGAAATGGTTGATTTCCTGCTAGCTAAAATCTGCTTTTTGGCTGGCCTTGAGGTTTCCTTGCAAAAGCTTGCCAGTTTTGGCTGAAATGATGCTAGGTTATAGCGGAGTTCGCATTACTTTAATCTTTCGCAAGAGAGTACGCGATCGCACTTTACAATGTAGGACGTGGTCTTGGGTGGGGTGAGGCTCCAAAGTGGACAACTTTCTTTCGCGGCTGAAGAGTATTGCAGAGCAATCCCCAAAGGGCTTTTCTGAGCAACCCTTTGAGGTTAAGGATAAACCAACGCAGCCGTTAGGATCTAATGCCGAGTTTGGTACTGACGGAGGGGTACCCAACTTTAGCAACGGTCAGGGTCGGCCTCCTAAAAAACCGCGACCACGGAAAGCGTCGAAGGCCACTATACCTAGTGTCCTGAGAGGTTTTAGCCGGCTGATTACTCAGGCAAGTCGTACCTATCGGCAACAACCCCTCTACCGACAAGTGGCCTTTTGGCTGGCTTTTTTGGCAGCAGGGGCAGGCGCTGCCACTGTCTATGGTTACCGCGAAATTGAGAAGACCCTGCCAGACACTTCTGATATTTTGACCTTTCGCCGCGATGGCACTTTGACGATTAAAGCAGTGGATGGCACGGTCTTATACCACAAAGGGCCAGCAACCCGTGAGCGCTTAGAGTACAAACAAATTCCGCAGCAAGTTATTCAAGCATTTATCGCCGCTGAAGATCGGCGCTTTTATCAACATCATGGAGTCGATTATCGTTCGATTGCTCGTGCCATTTGGACGAATTTGATTGCACGGCAAACAGTAGAGGGTGGCAGCACAATTACCCAGCAGCTTTCACGAGTAGTGTATCTTGACCAAGAGCGCAGCCTCTGGCGTAAGCTTCGGGAGGCCGTTTTGGCCCAGACAATCGAAGAGAAGCTGACCAAGGAACAAATTCTGGAGCAGTATTTAAATCTGGTTTTTCTTGGTTCGAATGCCTACGGTGTGGCTGATGCAGCTTGGGTTTACTTCGGCAAGACCGTGGAGCAACTCACTCTTTCCGAAGTGGCGACAATTGCGGGTTTACCCCCTGCACCCAGCACCTACTCGCCGCTTGTGAATCCAAAGGCGGCCCAGATGCGGCGAAACATTGTGCTGGAGCGCATGGAAGAGGCTGAATTTATCACCCCTGCGGAGGCGGCCAGAGCCAAAGTTGAGCCACTCCGACTGAATCCTAAGCTACCGCGCAAGTTCTACAGCGACACGCCCTACTTCACCAGTTACATCCTTAACCAGGAGCTAAACCAGCGGATTTCAGAGGAGGATATTCAGCGCGGGGGGTTAGTTATCGAAACCTCGTTAAATCCTAAGTGGCAGAAGCATGCAGAGCGAGCGATTCAAGACACTGTTCGGAATATTGGTATCTACGAAAACTTTAGCCAAGGATCCTTGGTGGCGATTGACCCTAAAACCGGTGAGATCCGGGCCATGGTTGGGGGAGCAGATAACAACACTCAATTTAATCGGGCAACGCAAGCTCAGCGGCAACCCGGTTCTGTATTTAAGGGAATTCTCTACACAGCGGCGATCGCCACTGGCAAATCCCCCCAATCTTCCTATTTAGACGCGCCCTACTATGTGGATGGCTATAAACCCGAAAACTATAACCGTCGGAATAGTGGCTGGATGACCCTGAATCAGGCGCTGACGAATTCGGTCAATGTGGTCTCTGTTAAGCTGTTGATTGACGTGGGTTTTGACCCGGTCGTCAAGCTCGCTAAAGAAATGGGGATTAAATCGAAGCTGGTGCCGGCCTATTCCTTGGCCCTGGGAGCTTCAGAAGTGAATTTACTGGAAATTACGTCGGCCTATGGCACCCTAGCCAATCAAGGCAAGTATATTGAACCCCATGGCGTTCTCCGGGTTGTGAATCGTAAGGGCGAAGCCATCTATCAGAGTCACTTTCAACCACGGCCAGCGGTTGACCCCGTCAGTGCGGCGATCGCCACCTGGATGATGGAAGAAGTGGTTCGTAGTGGTACCGGTGCCAGTGCTCAGATCGGTCGCCCCGTAGCGGGTAAGACTGGTACAACCGACCAAGCCCGCGACCTCTGGTTTATTGGCTACATCCCCCAGCTGGTGGCGGGGGTTTGGCTGGGAAACGACAATAACGACCCTACCTATGGCGCAAGCAGCTCAGCGGCTGAAACCTGGCGTCAATTTATGCGCTTTGTTGTGCAGGATTTGCCCGTTGAGAAGTTTCCTGACTTGCCCCAAATTGAAGGCCGTAAGGGTAGCATTAAGGCTCAACCCTATCGCCCCCGCCGTTCCCACGATTTAACCGGTAATGAGCAGACGGATGGTGGCTCTGGGCGGTCAAGACGTTTCAATGACTCTAGCAGCGGCCCTGCTGAAATCCCGTCACGCTCACCCAGTAGGGAACCGGCCTCTCAACCCTCTGCTCCAAGCAATGAGGCTCCTGCGGCACCGCCACCAGAGCCGGTTGTTGAGCCTCCCGCCCCGCCTGCCCCAGAACCCCTACCACCTGCGCCAGAACCCCTACCACCTGCGCCGGAGCCTGCACCAGTTATCGATCCAGCTGCTGGCAACTGATCTGGGTGCTTCGACTCAAAAATTGGGACAATTTCTCACTCTTCAAGGAGTGTAAACTTTCCATCATCACTAGGCGGTCATGATGGAAAGAAGCTGACTCACAGTTAATTGACTAGTTGATAATTGACTGGAGCACCCATCACTCTTGAGCACCCATCACTCTTGAGATAACAGTTGAATATTAGAAAAGATGAACTCTTGCTGGGGTTGGGTGGCATCATCCGACTGAATGATGCGGCGATTCAAAATAAAGTAACCTCCGACTTTTTCATAGTCATCTTCAAACTCGCTTTTACCCCCCTTTTGCTCGCCGGTTTTGGGGTCGTGATAAACCGAGTCATACCGGTGAGACAAATAGCCTTCGCCAGTATCGTGGCTGCTAAAGGTATGAATCGTCACCACAACGCCGTGGATGTGACGATGCACTAGGCTAACCTCGTTGTTGCGAACCTTGTAGCGATCGCCCTCAGACTTTCCGCCCACAATAATTTCTACTGCACCATCTGGGTCGGTTTCGCCATAGGCAAAGGTATTGTTGCCATGGGTTTGCTCAAAGCTACGGCGCACACGATGAATGGCGACTTCCCAGGCTTGCCCATGAATCGCTTTTTTAGCCTCCTCATCGGTAACCCCGGTCACCTCAGCGGACAAGTCTTTGCCAATTTTCAACTGACCTGTAAACACCTGATCACCCCGCTTGTAGGTGACATCTGCCGTATAACCTGGAAAGTTGCTATCCCAGGTGTAGCGATTTTCGTAGGCAGAGCGAAAGAAATCTCGGGCCGACAGTTGCGTTGCGGTCATGGGTTTCTCCTAAAGTGTAGACTCCCAATCTAGTGTAGACGGTTTCAAGGCTGTTTTAAAAGCTCATCCCCCAGTAGCCCTGACGACCCAAGTCGCAGCGATACAGACAAAACCCGGCTCCGCTAGTGACGGCAGGCTCCGGTGGGGTGTAGTCCACTGCCACAGACTTGGACTCTATCCTTGCGGGTTTAACCACCAGATACCGTTCAAACGCCCTCTGAGGCGATTTTTTGGAGATGGCGTTTGTTTCTCTGGGCTGCTTTAATGGGCGGCGGTTCCCAAAATGCTAAAGGGGCGGTGTGCGTCATCCGATAGCTTCGACCAATGCGGAATCATCTGTGCTTAGAGAACTCTAAGGATGCCGTTCGTTGGAGCAACCTCTACACTGGGTCAACCCACTTTTTTCAATGAATCATTAAGCCCGCGCCACTCCATCCTGCCGTGCGGCATGTTGTACAGCAGCGGCGACCGTGGGGGCGACTCGGTCATCAAACACAGAGGGAATGACAAATTCTGGGGTCAACTCCGCTGGCTTCACCAAGGAGGCGATCGCCTCAGCCGCTTCTAAAAACATCCGCGTTGTAAACGTGGCGGCTCGACAATCAAGGGCACCTCGAAACATGCCAGGAAAAGCCAGGACGTTATTAATCTGGTTGGGATAGTCGCTTCTTCCCGTAGCCATAACAGCCACATCTTGGGTAATTAGTTCCGGTTGAATTTCAGGAATCGGATTCGCCATAGCAAAGACAATCCGGTCAGCCGCCATCGCTCGCACCATTTCGGGGGTGAGTACCCCTGGCGCACTTACCCCCAGAAATACATCGGCCCCTATAAGGGCATCGGCCAAGGAGCCACTTTTTTCAACGGCAAACGCTTGCTTTTGCTCGTTCAGATCAGAGCGCTGGGTCGAGAGGATGCCACGAGAATCGCACATCAAAATTTGACTGGCCCCTGCTTTTTGCAAGAGGCGGGCGATCGCGACCCCCGCCGCCCCGGCTCCGCTAATCACAATCGTGACCTGATCAAGGGCCTTATGCACGAGCTTGAGGGCATTCATCAACGCGGCCAGAGAAACGATTGCCGTTCCGTGCTGGTCATCATGAAACACAGGGATATCCAATTCTCGTTGCAATCTCGCTTCAATTTCAAAGCAGCGGGGTGCGGCAATATCCTCCAAATTTACCCCTCCAAAGACAGGGGCGATGCGCTTCACGGTTTCTACAATTTCATCAGTATTTTGAGTCGCCAGACAGATTGGAAAGGCATCGAGTTTGCCAAACTCCTTAAACAACATCGCTTTTCCTTCCATCACCGGTAAAGCCGCTTCCGGGCCTAGATTACCCAAACCCAGAACAGCGCTGCCATCCGTGACGATCGCAACGGTATTTTGCTTAATCGTGAGGGTATGAACCAGTTCTGGGTCTTGAGCGATCGCGCTGCAAATACGACCGACCCCTGGGGTGTAAGCCATGGCCAAATCGGCCTGTCCCCGCAGAGGAATCCGGCTCTCAACAGAGATCTTGCCCCCTCGATGGAGGGTGAACGTGCGATCATAAACGTTGATCACCTTAATGTCAGACAGTCCTTTAACCGCTTCTACAATGGTCTCGGCATGCTCCGTACTTGCGGCATCAACGGTAATATCTCGCACTGAAATCTGGCGCGTTTGCTCAATCAAATCAATTTGCCCCAGATTCCCCCCCAAAGTTGAAATAGCCTGGGTCACTGTAGCAAGCATCCCTGGACGGTTAGGCAGTTGAAAGCGAATGGTCAAACTAAAGCTGGAGTTGGGGGTCAGGTCAGTCATGGCGTCTTTTGCAGTCGAGGTGAGAGGGATTTAATGAAAATGGGATGAATGAAGAGGAGAAGGAAGGCAACGCAGTGCTTTAATCCAAATCGACCCAAAGCCCATAGGGTTCCCATAGGTAAAGCGTCTAATCTGGACTTGGACGAGGTTTAGCTTAAGGGAAGCATAGACCCACAATTGTACTAAGCCACACCAATTACTACTTGTCTGATTGGTAGAGCGACGATTCACTATCTCTTTAATCTTTTATGCCCAGTCTTTACGCTGAAATTGAAATTAATGCACCGAAGCTGCAAGTCTGGCAAGCCCTTGTACGAAAAGATACCTGGAAATACTGGAATACTTATCTCTACGATTGTGACCCGCGCCAACCCTTGCAACCTGGGGCCAGAGTTCTACTAGCGACCCGTCGGATTGCTGGCGAGAAGGACACAGAATTCTCACCGCTGGTCACACGGGTTGAGCCAGGACACTATTTGCAATGGGTCACAACCATACCGGGCTTGAAAGTAGTACAGACGTTTGAGCTACAAGACCTGGGCAGCGATCGCACTTACTACATTCAACGCGAAATCTTTTCTGGCTTCTTAACCCGGGTCATTTTTCCCCTAATTCGTCGAGATGAACAAGAAGGTATGCGGCGCATGACCTGGGAACTTAAAAGCTATGTTGAGCAGGGGAACTATCGATCAGAATCATTGATCAGTCAGGGCAAACGTTAAAAACAATCGCAGTAAAAGAGTAAAGCCGACCACTCCCCTAGAGCCGTCGGCTAATGAAAAAACGAATTGATAAGTCAGATTACTCTTTTGCGATAAAGTTTCGCACCTGCGTCAAAGCTGCCTGCCCAATGTTGTAGACAGCCCAACTGGCAGCGGCAATAATCGGCAGCAAAACAATTGCAATGCGGAAGTCAATGTCCATACCAACATTCCCCCAACTTTTAAAAGATTATGAATACTCCCTAATAACCATTATTAGCTTATGTCAGGGCGTTTTCATAGTCCTGGACACAAAAGCAGCCATTTTTTGAACAGAATCTGTAAAGGATAGATTCTGGCGCGGGCCTGACCGCTCGTAAAAACCGTGAGGGCAGACGCCACGCGCTGGTTCACGGTAATGCCTAACGCACATGCATGAACTTGTGGGTTTGCAAACTGATGCGCCATCGGGGGTGCTGGCGCACATAGGCGTAAACTAACTTCAGGCTGTCAGGGGTTGTCCACTCTGGTTGGAGTAATTTCACCACAGAGGGCTGCACCAGCTTAGCCTGCTGTTCAGCCCACTCAAAGTCGGTCACCGTCTGAATCACTACTTTCAGCTCGTTGGCCTGGCTGTAAAGATCGGGGTGGGGGGGCTTAAATGGCTTTGGGGATAGAGTCACCCAATCAAACTGGCCACTGAAAGGGTGGGCACCGGCAGTTTCTAAGTGCAATCGCAAGTCGGCGTTATGCAGTGCTTGAGTGAGGTGGGTCAGATCATGCTGTAGGGGTTCTCCCCCTGTAATCACTACAAAGGTAGGATGACTGGCGGCTGCTTCTGCCACTAAATCGGCGATCGCCCGCTGGGGGTAGCGTTGCCTATCCCAAGAATGCTTTGTGTCACACCAGGGACAACCGACATCGCAACCCGCCAGGCGAATAAAAAAAGCACTGCATCCTACCCATAGCCCCTCCCCCTGAATGGAATGAAAGGTTTCAACAACCGGTAGCGAAACCCTTTCAGGCACCTGGGCAATAGCCTCGCTCGTTTGCCAGTGTATAAAATTGGGCATTGGCTCAGTCATCTTCATACTCGGCCCAAGAGTTCGCCGTTTCAGAAACACTAACCTTCAGCCGTACCCCATCAGGTAGCTGCTTTTTAGTTTTGTCGTAAATATACTGCGCAATCATCTCTGCGGTGGTTTCATACCCCTCTGGCAAAACCTCATTCAACACACAATGATCTAACCCCCCCTTGAGAACATCCCGCTTGGCCCAACGTAGGGTGCGAAAATCAGCCACCATCACCGGATGGGGGCAAAACTCAGAGGCGTAGAGCTGAGAGGCGGTGGCTTCCACGCGCACCCGGTAGCTATGCCCATGCATCCGTCCACAGGGGCCATCATAATCACGAATAAAGTGGGCGGCCTCAAAACTAAACTCGGTTGATACCTTCCACTGGGGCATCCTAGATTTCCTTTTCCTTGTCCAATCACAATTGGCGATCGCCCTATCTGCTGGCAAACAGTACAACTTTGTCGGAAGTGACAGAGATTATTCGCCATTCTCAACAAGGTACTCATTTAGCAGACTTAAGTATCGGCCTTTAATCTTAGCGATTCTTTTGAGAACTTTCTGGGTTGGTTGGCGTCGAATTCTGCTTCACAATATCGGGGAGTGCCCGTTGCCACTGGTACAGCCAGAAGAGGCCCAAACCCCCCAGACCCACTTGCACCAGACTAACGACCTGGGCCACGCGCAGAGGCCCCAACATTAGACTATCCATGCGGAGGCTCTCGATCCAAAAGCGGCCACAGCCATAGGCAATCAGGTAGGTTAAAAACAAGGTACCTGTCTTTAGCGGAGGTTTCCCTTTTTGGTCACGAAAAAACAGAACAATCAATAGCGTAAAGACTGCCAAATTCCAGAGCGACTCATAGAGGAATGTAGGATGGTAATAGGCGATCGTCTCATAACCCGGAGGGCGACTGCCCACTGGAATCAATAACCGCCAGGGTAAATCGGTCGGGGCACCGAAGGCTTCAGAGTTAAAGAAATTGCCCCAGCGGCCAATAGCTTGCCCCAAAATCAGCGAGGGCGCAACCAGATCCGCTAGCTGCCAGAACGAAATTTGCCGCCAGCGGGCAAAAATCAAGGTAGCCAATAGCCCGCCCAAAATCGCCCCGTGAATCGCAATGCCTCCATGCCAGATGGCGAAAATCTCTCCCGGTTGTTGGGCATAGCGCTTCCATTCAAACGCAATGTAATATAGCCTGGCAGCAGGAATGGCCGCAATCACCAGCCAAATTGCTAAATCACTGATCCAATCAGGGTTCACTTTACGCCGCAGGGCCAAAAACTGAGAGAGGTTTACCCCCAGGAGGACAGCAGTAGCAATCAGTACCCCGTACCAGCGAATCGCCAAAGGCCCCCGCTCAAATAGGGTAGGGCCAGGCGAAGTAAATTGGAACGCAAGGTCAAGGGGAAATAGGAGCGGCATAATTAAAATGGATGATGACAATCGCCATTAATATCGCTGTCATAGTGAACGATGTTAAGCATAGATGGTTCTACCCCAAATTTTAAGGGCTGGGTAGCCTTTCTGGAGTGAAATAATGGCGACAGTCAAGAAAGAATGCCAAAGATGGAGGCACCGGCTACGATGACGGCTACGGTCTTAAGCGATACAACGCTAGTGCAGCCATTGCGTCTACCAGAGTTATTAGCGCCAGCCGGCAGTTGGGAATGCGCCCGGGCAGCGGTTGAAAATGGTGCAGATGCCATCTACTTTGGGCTAGAGCGCTTCAATGCGCGGATGCGGGCAGAAAACTTTACCCAAGCAGATTTACCCAAACTAATGCCATGGCTACATGGCCGAGGAGTCAAGGGGTATGTGACGCTCAATACGCTGATCTTTCAGGCGGAGTTGGCCGAGGTAGAGACCTATTTGCGCTGTTTAATCGCTGCTGGGGTGGATGCTGCGATCGTGCAGGATGTTGGTCTTTGTCAACTGATCCGCCATTTGTCGCCTGATTTCCCGATTCATGCCTCTACCCAGATGACAATCACCAGCGCCGCTGGGGTAGAGTTTGCCAGTCATTTGGGCTGTCAGCTTGTGGTTTTGGCACGAGAATGCTCCCTTCAAGAGATTCAGAAAATTCAGCGGCAGTTGGGCGATCGCGGAATTTCTTTGCCCCTGGAGATATTCGTCCATGGGGCACTCTGTGTCGCCTATTCTGGGCAGTGCCTCACGAGTGAATCCCTAGGAGGGCGATCAGCCAATCGGGGCGAATGCGCTCAAGCCTGCCGCATGCCCTATGATCTCATTGCCGATGGCCAGCGGGTGGATCTAGGCGATCGCCACTATCTCTTAAGTCCCCAGGATTTGGCCGGGTTGCCTCTGCTCTCCGAAATCGTAGCCACAGGAGTACAGTGCCTCAAAATTGAAGGCAGGCTAAAAACACCTGAATATGTCGCAAATGTGACGCGGGTTTATCGGCAAGCCCTGGATCAGTTGTCAGGACTAAGCCTTGCAAGGGATGAGCTTGCTTCTGCGCATACGGCCTTGCCCCACAGCCCAGAGGCTCGATACCAGCTTGAGATGGCATTTTCGCGGGGGCTATACACGGGCTGGTTAAATGGGATTGATAATCAAGCCCTGGTACATGCCCGCTTTGCCAAAAAACGGGGGGTCTATCTGGGAAAGGTTTTACGAATTCAGGGCGATCGCGTCACGGTGCAGGTCCAGGCCCCCATTAAACCAGGGGATGGCATTGTCTTTGAGGCGCCATTCTCGACTGGTAAGGAGCAGGGCGGACGGGTCTATCAGGTAGAGCAACAGAGTCAGGCCGCGCGATTAACCTTTGGTCGAGGCGCGATTGATGGACGGCAGATCCGGGTCGGTGACCGCCTTTGGAAAACCAGCGATCCCGAACTGGATCGGCAACTGCGCCAGACCTATGCGGGCGAAACTCCCCGGTTTCAACGACCCATCACCATCGAAGTTTGGGGTCAGGTAGGAACCCCAATGGGGGCGATCGCCCTGACTCCAGAGGGCCATTCCTTTACGGTCGAGTCGGAGATGCCCTTGATTGCCGCCCGGCAACAGCCCCTGACCACAGCTAGTCTGCAAGCCCAGTTTGGTCGGTTGGGAAATACGCCTTTTCGGCTGGGGGCGTTGGTGAATCGCCTGCACGGCGAAAGCCTGTTGCCAGTCAGCGAAATCAATCGGATGCGGCGCGCACTCGTCACGGGTTTAGAGCAGTTACTGGCCCAGCCGCGTTCCTGGCAACTCCGAGACTCTGTCAGCTATCGCGATCTTTTACCGGATGCACCACTCACTCTATCTGACGTTCAACCCGAATTGGTCGTGCTGGTGCGCAACCTGGAGCAGTTAGCCGCTGCGATCGCCGCGGGTTGCCGTACCCTCTACTGTGAGTTAGAAGATCCCCGCCGGTACAAGCTAGCGGTGCAACAGGTGCGCCAGGCTGATCCGACAATCACCCTGTGGGTGGCTCCACCTCGGATCAGCAAACCGGGCGAAACCTGGATTTTAGAACAGGTGCGAGCCTGCCAGGCCGATGGCTATCTCGTCAGAAATTATGACCATCTGGCTTTTTTTGCGGCGGATCGCTGCATCGGCGACTTTTCGTTAAATATTACCAACGCCCTGACAGCTAGTTACTTTAAGCAGCAGTTTGACCTGGAACGGTTAACGGCATCCTACGATCTGAATATTCACCAGCTCAAAGATCTACTGGCGCACACTCCGACAAACTGGTTAGAGGTGACGATTCATCAGCACATGCCGATGTTTCATATGGAGCACTGCGTTTTCTGTGCATTTCTCTCAGAGGGCAATGATTTCACCAACTGCGGGCGACCCTGTGAGCAGCATCAGGTACAACTGCGCGATCGCGCCGGGGTGGCACATATTCTCCAGGCCGATGCGGGTTGTCGGAATACAGTCTTCAACGGCATTGCCCAGACGGGCGCTGAGTACCTGCACCAATTGGTTGAAGCGGGAGTGCGCCATCTGCGATTAGAGTTTGTTAATGAAACGCCCGCCCAAGTGCAGAAAACACTGCACTGTTATCAACAACTCTTACAGGGCCAAATCACTGGCACTCAACTGTGGCGAGCGTTGAAATTGCAAAACCAGCTTGGGGTGACACGCGGTGCCATGGGTAGCTAACCTCAGACAGACGCTTTAGCACCCGATTTATCGTCCTAGAGAAATAGTGCTGGTCAGACAGCCGAGGAGCAAACCAAGCGCTCAATCACCAATGCTAAGCAGACTTTTTGACTCGCCGTCATCAGGTTTCTTATGGTTACGGCGATCAATCCCGATTCTAAGTCGACTCAGATCAAACCCGTAAGATAAAGGCAGCGCAGGACAAACCTAATGGCTTCTATCGCCCGCAAAAATTTATTTGAAGACGTTCCGCGGTTTTTAGTCGCCCAAGCCGGGATTATGTTTGCAGTGAGCCTAGTCACCATTCAAACAGGAATATTGAATGGCTTTGTTCAGTCTACAGGGCAGTTAATTGACCAGTCAGGGGCTGACCTTTGGGTTAGCTCTAAGCGCATGCAGCAACTAGAAGTCAGTCCCCCCATTCCTCTGCAACGGCTTCTCCAAGTGCGGGAGATGGAAGGGGTCGCGTATGCCGATCCCCTCGCCATTCGCCAGGTATTGTGGCAAACGCCGAAGGGCCAAACCACGGTCGCCAGGGTCTACGGGTTTCAACCGGGGGGGGCCTTTTTTACCCAATGGCAACTGGTGGCCGGGGAAGTGGGGGATCTGAAAACACCCTATACCTTTATTGCCGACCGAGCCAATCTCAATACCCTAGATCTCCACGAAATTGGCGATCGCGGGCTGGTTGGCAGCTTACCAGCCCGCCTCGTAGGCATTACCAAAAACACCAGCTCGATTGTCTCTGGAGCCATTTTATTTACCTCTCTAGAAACCGCCAGTGCCTACACTAAGACAGGCACAACGATTCGCTGTCGCATTCGAGCGGGGGCCACCGAATGCCTCACAGCCTTAGAAGACCCCTACAACCAAAACTCTGCCTCTAGCACCCCACCTAAGGCTCCTGAACCGATTTCCCTAGCCGATCCGATTAGCTTTGTTTTACTGAAAGCCAAGCCTGATCAGAACCTGGAGCAGTTACGCCAACAGATTGAAGCCGCTCTACCGGATACGCGAGTGGTGACCAACGCAGAGATGGCAGAAATTACCCGCAGCTTTTGGCTCAGGCGGACAGGGGTCGGTTTTGTCTTAGGATTAGGGGCTGCCGTTGGGTTTATTGTTGGGGTCGTTGTCGTCAGTCAAATCCTCTACGCTTCCGTATCGGATCACCTGAGAGAATTCGGAACTTTAAAGGCAATGGGCGCGTCAGATTGGGTAATCTACCGTGTAATTACGGAGCAAGCACTTTGGATGGCGGTTCTTGGTTATCTTCCCAGTATGGTGTTGTGTTTGGGGCTAGGCTCCTGGACGATGGCAACAAAGGGGATTTTGATTTTGATTACTCCAGCGATCGCCGGGGGTATTTTAGGGATCACGATAGTCATGTGCGTTGGTTCGGCCTTATTTGCTATCCAAAAAGTCACCCACGTAGACCCTGCAATTGTTTTCAAGGCTTAACGAGCAACCGCAAACCCGTCGAAACAGCCGAGAATCGTCATAAAAATTCTCCACTAAACTATAGAAAGGAACCTCCTTCGATCCTGAATCAACCCGTCATCTGTTGAGGTCATACATACGGATATACGGATGGAAGAGAGTGAATGGTGATAAATAGACTTATGTTGTAGGTAGCTACCGGTTTACTCCTGTTCCGCTTTGATTTGTTCACTCCTCGCGCCATCAACTTAACAATGCCTCACCTGATAAATAAAGAATGACACTTTCTCAAACAAGACCCACTCAATCGATTTTTAACGGTTCTTACGCTGCTTCTACCCCGCTGATTTCTAGTTTTCGTAACTCAATGGCGGTTGTTGCGAGTGGTGTAGAAATGGTGTATGACTCTGGGGCAGAACCCTATGCTGTATTGCGGGGGATTGATCTAGAAATTCAAAAAGGGGATGTGCAACTGCTAATGGGGCCTTCTGGATCGGGCAAGACCACCTTGCTCTCTATTCTGGGAGGGATTTTAACCCCAACGGCAGGGAAAGTTTTCCTAATGGGGCAAGAGATTACTGGCATGACCCGTAACCAACTAGCGAAGTTTCGGCTTAAAAATGTCGGTTTTATCTTCCAGGGGTTTAATCTGTTTCCAGCCTTGACTGCTGCTGAAAATGTAGAAGTCGCCTTGAAGGTCAAAGGCTTGCGTGGGCTACAGGCTCGTCGCCAGGTAGCCATTGAGTTGCTAGAGCAGGTGGGTTTAGCTGACCGTATGCATCATCTGCCTAAGGATCTCTCCGGTGGACAAAAGCAACGAGTGGCGATCGCCCGTGCTTTGGCCGGTGATCCCCATATCATCATGGCTGATGAACCGACGGCCTCTCTCGATTCTCAAAGTGGGCATGCCGTAATCGAGTTGTTACGCCAATTAGCCAAAAATGCCGGGCGCACTGTATTAATTGTGACCCATGATCCCCGCCTGGTGGATGCAGCTGATCGGATTACCTATCTGGAAGATGGGATGATTCACGGTTAAGTCCTACAAGTAAGTCCTACAAGTTCTATCGCTTTGGTCAAAAAGCGGAAGGACTCGCCAAAAAATAACATACCAGTGAGCGGGCTAAGCGCGGTCAAAGCTGCCAACAGCCTTGTAGTGCGTCATTAACGTCCAGATTCCTTAGGGCAAGACTAATTCCTCAACCGCCCATGCTAGGTAAGCCTTCTGATTTGCCGTCGCCATCAAAAACAGGGGACGGCTATAGCTGCCCTGTCCATGCATGCCAATGCATGGTAGCAGACCGCCCTAACTGAGTTGTTTAGTTGTTTAGGCAGACTTGCCGCCTTCAATCTCAATGTTAAAGGTTAGTCTCATTTTGAATGAATTCCAAAAATTGTCGAATCTGTCGAATCGACCGGAGATGGTAAATCCTTTTGTTATCTCGAACCTGTTCAATATAAGCGCGATACTTTGGAGTTAGATACCTATGGCACAACCAGAGAACACGATAGCTACTTAGCGAACTTTTCAATATTGGACTTTTCTCCGGCCAGCCCTCTGGTGGTTTAAAGTAACCTGTAACCCATCGTTTAGTGACCAACCAAAAATGGAGGTATAGCGGTAGATCAACAAAAACCAACGTATCTGCCTGATCCAGCCGTTCCCCAAAGGGTTACCATACAACCAAACCCGTCAATGATCCATTGATCGGTAGACAAAATGTCCCCATGAGCGCGCCTATAGTCTTCCTGCGAAACTTCAATCCCTCCTGATTGATATTTGATCTTACTCTAAAACGTAAAGTGGTAATCCAGTTACTTCCGATAGTTTCTTGCTCAGAGTTGACTTACCCCCTCCAGCATTACCAAATACGGCCACTCTCCTCATTGCGACGCTCTCTCTGTTTATTGTGCGTTTATTGTGCCATTCCTCTTTGCGCCATGGAGCCACCTCCTTGGCTGGCTTGATGGATGAGAAGTTACTAGCGACCTCAGTTCATCAAATGCCTCACAAACAGTTTCAGCGCCAGTACGTTTTATAAAACATCGGACTTAAGAAACTTGACATCCACTTGCCAATAAGTTTTTAAGGCATATCTCTATGAGAGCAACTGCGATCGAGCACACTCTCCTAAAAGACTGCTTGATCAAGAGAAAGCGACCCCTAGACCACCTACGACGCCATCCATAGGGTGGCTAAACCCATTGGCAAAGACAACTTTTTGCTGGTGAATAAATGACCGTTGCTTACTTGGTGGGTGGTTCGATTAATTTTTAGACGCCATCTCGCGACAGATGCCTACCGTGGGTTCCGGCGACGCTGGAGAAACTCTGGGATATCTAAACCCATGGGCCTACCCGTCCGAGGATCCATCGTTGGAGTTGTAGGCGCGGGCGGAGTAGCGACAGATGGCACACTCGTAGGCCGATGCACCCCAATCGACGTTGGGGCAGGTAAAACATCACCACTAAAACCAGTGGCAATCACTGTAATACGAATTTCTCCCTGGAGGCGATCGTCAATGACTGCTCCGAAAATAATATTGGCATTGGGATCAACGACCTCGTAGATGATTTCCGCAGCGGCATTGACTTCATGTAAGGTCAGATCTGACCCGCCTGTAATGTTAAAAACGACGCCGCGAGCGCCATCAATTGAAGACTCCAACAGTGGTGATGAAATTGAGGCTAATGCGGCTTCCCGTGCCCGCGACTTACCAGACCCAATGCCAATCCCCATCAAAGCAGAGCCAGCATCAGCCATAACAGCCCTAACATCAGCAAAGTCTACATTGACTAACCCTGGGATGGTGATGATATCCGAGATGCCCTGCACCCCCTGACGTAGGATATCATCTGCTGTGCGAAAAGCTTCCTGTACTGGAGTCTGTTCGGAAATCACCGAAAGCAACCGGTCATTAGGAATCACAATCAGCGTATCAACACTGGTCTGTAGCGCCGCTGTCCCCTCTTCTGCTTGCTGCGTCCGCCGTCTGCCCTCAAACGTGAAGGGCCGTGTCACCACCCCAACTGTGAGCGCACCAATTTCCTTTGCGACTTCTGCGACTACCGGCGCTGCCCCTGTACCGGTGCCGCCGCCCATTCCCGCCGTGATAAAGACAAGATCGGCTCCATCGAGGGCTGCTGCAATCTCATCTCGTGACTCTTCAGCCGCCTTCTGCCCAATGGCTGGGTTACCCCCGGCACCTAGCCCACGGGTTAGCTTTTGGCCCATCTGCAAGCGATTTGGAGCCGATGCTTGAGCCAGCGCCTGGGCATCTGTATTAATCGTCCAAAATTCTACTCCAGAGAGGTTGCTGGCAATCATGCGGTTCACTGCATTACCGCCACCGCCACCGACGCCGATCACCTTAATTCTCGCCACACTGCTGGGCACGATTTCACCACGCTTTAGCTCTTCTCCAGCCATACTATTGGGTTGTAAGGGTTGACTCAAGTGTATTCCAGAGTGGGTGCAAGGATTGACAGTATCCGCTGTGTTGGCAAAGTTTGAGGGAGCGTCTGTGGAAGAACCGTTGAAGGTGTTATGTTTAGTGTTGTTTTCAAGTGTCATTGGAGTAGCGACCACCTGGCCAATAAACGTCAAAATCAGCGAATTTGGTTACTTTCAATCCCTAAACTCTTGTTTAAGACCGATTAGATTATGCTGCTGAATTATATAAAAAATATTTTGAGAAAACTAAATAATAACGGCAAACATGGCAAAAGCTCAGGCGAGATACACGTAACGAAACAAACTCACCGCCACTGGGTTAATCATAACTGTGTTTCTTTTTAGGTGATTGTGGCTCAGATTTTAGGAGGTTTTTAGGTTTAGCGGCTTGGATGGTTGGATTTTCAGGATCACTAATGTCGATTGCTCCAATCGGTTGCTGCTTCAATTGCTCTGGTAGATGCTTCATCTTACTCAAGAGAACTAATTGCTGCTGAAACTGAGTGGGACTGTAGGCTCCAATCCGAACGCGGCCTAACTCGGTCTCGAGCAAGAGATTGTTGGGATCACTCCAGTGAATTTCAAGAATTTTGATTGGGCTGGTACGGCAGGCCTGATAGAGTTTGGGCCAATAGGGACGATATTGTTCTGGATTACCAATAATCTTTAGTTTGGGCTGCTTAAAGTTGGGATCAATGACGGTGTACTTCGCCAGGGCGACCCAGTTCCCAGTTTCGTCTAATAACCCTAAGTTTTCTGTTGCGTTGTTTCCGATTGGAACCGCTAATGCAACAAAATCAGGCTCTGCGAGTTGTACGGTTAGCCCCGGTGGAAAGAGCTGCCGACTGACGGTGATTGCCTGAATGGGAAGTCTTGCTTTCACTTGATTGGCGATCGCCTCAGGTTCAACCTGCCAGAGCGACTGGGGATAGGCGATGGGTAAGAGCGATCGCACAGCCTCGACCTGAATATAGCGACTGCCTTTCACCTCAACTTGCTCTGGGCGACGAATTACCCAAATAGGAGAGCGAATTATTTCCACCAGGGCTACACCCAAACCAGTTAGCATCAGCAAACGCCAGATCCCTTTAAGCAGGCGCAATCGGCGTTGCTGCCGTAGTGACCTACGCCGTTGCAGCAGGTCAGACTGGGAGACTGAGGCAATGCTAGGAGTCATGCAGAATACAAAAATAGGGCTTTACTTGAGTAAGTAGAATTACTCAAGCTTTTTCCAGTTTATCTCTCCCTATTTAACCACTCAAGTCACTTTATGCAAGATAATTTTACGAGCCTGATTTCAAAGTCGTACTCTATGCAGTAGGCATCTGATAAAGATGGCCCTAAATATAGATGCAGTCAGATTAAACGATCTGGCGTGCGGAACCGCAGGGTGCCTGTGGTGTTGGTTGCGCCCTCCCTTTACCCGCCTAAAAGCGGTGACCTCCAAGGCGAAACCCATCTCCACCCAATCGCTTCCCTGAGTGGATGGTTGTCACTTAGCTGCCTCTTGAATCAAAATCGCAACCTGTTCTCCAAATTCAGCATCCGTGTTGGCCAACCCTAGAAGTTGAATATATTCTTGACGAGTTAGCCCAGCGGCTTGAATGATTGCTAGAGCCTCTGCTTCAATTTCTTGCTGAATGCGCAGGGAATCGGCATCTGTCTCGGCAGCTTGCAGTTCTGCTTCGCGCCGCTCGACCAAGGCGACCACCTGAACGCAGGCCTGCACAAACTGGCTGACCTTTTCTGAGGGGATCGTGTCTGGGTCAAGCTCTGGGCGTGGCAGGCTGATTTCTTGAAGGGTAGGCGGTGCTGCTAGGCTCTCAGCCGCAGCTACAGCGTTAGGCCCACACATCAGTAAACTGATGCACAGTAATGTCAGGGCGATCGCCTGAATCAACCAGCGCGTCAATGTTGCTCGCCTCCAATGATAGCCAATGAGACTTAACCCTGATCGCCAGGATAGCGTTCCTAACCATTTTTGCAAGATTCGGAGGAGCGATCGCATGCGGCCTTATGGAAGGACAGCAATTATCGGTGGACTTTTACTCCTAGTTCTTTGGTTGAGCCAATGGCCACGGGTGCAACTAATTCGTCTGCGCCTCACTCGCCAATGCCCCGGTTGCAATCTCGAAAAAGTCAACCTGGCAATGATGGATCTGCGTCAGGCTAATTTACGCCAGGCGCGCCTGCGGACAGCAAATTTAAGAGAAGCTGACTTGAGTGGGGCTAACTTAGCAGCGGCAGACTTACAAGGAAGCAACATCAGTCTGGCTAATTTAAGTCAGGCTAACCTAACCAATGCCGATTTACAAGCAGCCGATTTGAGCGGGGTCAATCTTGTCAGGGCCAATCTCCAATTCGCAAATCTCACCCGGGTGACACTGCTGTTTGCAGATTTGAGCCATGCTGACCTGACCGGAGCCAAGCTAAATCAGGCAGAGTTGCATGGAGCAATTTTACCACCAGGCGTTCGACCCGTCTGGTAAAGAACAGGACTACTCCTGTTCGTGGATCCGGTAGAGGCCCCGGTTAGGTCATTCGGTGGAGCGGGATGATGGCAGCAGCCCCACCAGTACTGGTGACTGGCAAAGCGGGAGCAGCCCTTGACGCATAGCATCGTGCCGAATTCTTCTAGCAAAATCTAGAGAGAGCCGCGATCGCCCGTCAGGATTCGGTAAAATCGGCTTGATTCATTACTTACCAATCGGTACCAAGACGCCCATGCTAAGAGCCGGGATTGTAGGACTTCCCAACGTAGGAAAGTCCACCCTATTCAACGCGGTTGTTGCCAATGCAAAAGCTCAGGCTGCCAACTTCCCCTTCTGCACCATTGAACCAAATGTGGGAGTCGTCGCCGTTCCCGATGAGCGCTTGCAAGTCCTAGCCAATATCTCCGGTTCGGTGGAAATCATTCCAGCACGGGTTGAATTTGTGGATATTGCTGGATTAGTCAAGGGTGCCAGCCAGGGTGAAGGGTTGGGTAACCAGTTTCTGGCCAATATTCGGGAAGTCGATGCAATTATCCATGTTGTTCGTTGTTTCGAGAACGATGACATCATTCATGTTGCGGGTTCCGTTGACCCGGTACGAGATATCGAAATTATTAATCTAGAACTAGCCCTGGCCGATTTGGGACAAGTAGAAAAACGCCTGGAGCGCGCCCGCAAACAGGCGCGGGGCAACAAGGAATTGCAGGCAGAAGTCGAGGCCCTAGAAAAGCTGCTGCCCACCTTAAATGAGGGTAAACCCGCTCGACTAGTGCCACTGACCGAGGAAGAAAGCCTAGCTGTCAAGCCCCTAGGTCTGTTAACCAACAAACCTGTCATCTACGCAGCTAACGTTTCAGAAGACGATTTGGCCACTGGAAATCCCTGGGTGGAACAGGTACGGCAACTGGCTGCCCCCGAAAATGCCCAGGTGGTGGTAGTGTCAGCCCAGGTAGAGTCTGAGCTGATTGAATTATCGGCGGCAGAGCGAGCGGACTTTCTCGAATCTCTGGGTGTACAGGAGGGCGGACTAAAATCTCTGATTCGGGCAACTTATGCTCTGCTAGGGCTGCGAACCTATTTCACTACAGGGCCGAAGGAAACCCGCGCCTGGACAATCAAGGCCGGAATGCTGGCTCCTCAGGCAGCAGGGGTAATCCATACCGATTTTGAGCGCGGCTTTATTCGAGCGGAAACAGTTGCCTATGCCGATCTGGTAGCGGCAGGTTCAATGAGCAGTGCCAAGGAGAAAGGCTTGGTGCGCAGTGAAGGCAAGGACTACCTAGTTCAGGAAGGAGACGTGATGCTATTTCGCTTTAATGTTTAGGTGATATAGCTTTGGTCAGAAAGCTGAAAACAAAATTCGGTGAGCAACCGCCTATGCTAGGTCGGCTTTCTGACTCGCTGTCCCGATGGGCACCACGGCAATGGCTCTATTCACTCTATTCAGCTTGCCTATATCGCTATTGCCAGGTCACTTAGCCAACTGGGAGTCAAGAGGGCATCGAGGGGCTGCCCCCGGTCAAGGGTTATTCTTCTGCACACCAGCTTTAATCAGGTAGTGATGACTACATACGGGCGATCCCCACCTGATGTGTAGCTCTTGCCATGGGGGCTAGGGTTTGTGTTTACACCCTGTGCCATGCGGCTTTTTTGACCTTGGTTCCGGTTCTCTATTTCCTGTCCAGCGCTAGGAGCAGGCTAATTAGGAGGGGCAACCTTCTAGCGAGCTTGTCCCGACTCTTCACCAGAGGGCAGGACTGAGCGCTCTGATAGAGGATGATTGATGGGAGACGCAGGGGCATAGGCTCGATCACGATCGCTCAAATGCACAAACTCTTCCGCTGTCACCAAGTCATACTGAGGTTTTGGGTAAGCATCTTCGAGGAGAAGCGGGTCAGACGTTTCAACTCGGTAGGAGTGTTCGTCTAAGTCAGCGCGAGCAGGGCGTTCCGTCAAGTTCAATTCAGGCCGGGCTGGAGGCAATCGTTCAGGAGTCCGGCGAGTGTTGGCTGGCTTTTGCGCTTTAGAGAAGGCTCTCCAAGCGGCTCTTAACCCTACCGCTAGGCTGCGAGTTCCCTGCTGCACCTTGCGGGCCTGCTGTCGGACATTGGTCAGACTTTCATCCACCTGTTTGACAACGTGCCCCGCACTCTGGATCCCCTGACTCATATCATCCGTTAGGTCACTAATTTCTATCCCCGTCAGGCGGATTGACTCTAGAGTGGGGGGAAACTCGCGGGCCAGGGTATCAAACAACTTTTCGGCACTCCGAGCCGCACGAGCAATTTCTCGCAAAGCAGGAATTGCCACTGCCAGCACCAGCGTCAGGCTAACGGTGACAAATAGAAAGGATAAAACCAGCCAGAACAAAGGGTCAGTCACAATAACTTATGAGGGTGCTTGGTTGAAAACTCAGTCCACATTCTTTTCACGCTTTTCACGAGAAACAACGGATTCTATCGCCTCCAGATTTTGGCGCTCTCGCTGGCTGGCTTCGATGCCCACTGAAATTGCATCCTTGAGCCGTGAGAGGGTACTGTCCCAATTGCGCACAGCCGTCTCAGACAGTCGATCAGCCTGAATTTGCATCGAACTCGAGAGGTCTTCCGCTAACTCTGGCAGAGCATCTGCCGATTTCTTGAGAATCTGTCGAGTTTCGCGTCCTGCGCGGGGTGCCATTAAAATCCCAGTGATTGCTCCAACAGCGGCTCCCAGTAATACTCCACCCCAAAAAGCCCCAGAACGGTTGTCTGACATAGTGATCTCCTTAGCTCGCCGATCGCCATTTCAGATATTTGATGCGGCGGTGATAGTCCAACTCTAACTTACCCTGCGGGAACGCCGTGCGAACCAAGCAAGTTCGTTTCATTTTGCAGTCGGCATGCTGCCATTGCTCAATGCGGTCAGCGCTCAATTGAGTGCGCTCAGTGGGTCACTCAGGGCGTCGCGATCGCGCCAGATTAGCCTTTGGGTGGCGCCGACTGCGCAGCCAGAGCCAACGTCCCAATCCAAACAAACCCATTAACTGCTGCACCTGGGCCAGTTGCCAGCTTAACCGTTGATACTGCTCACGCATATACTGGGTTCCTGCTTGCCCCCGCAAAATATAAGCTGGAGCCGGATGCAAAACACGTTGGATACGGCGCTCAACGCAATCCATCACCAGACTGGCGCGCGCGAGCCTGCGGCGTAACTTGACCAACTGCCAGGCCGATAACAGGCACATCAACCCGATCACCAAGTTGCAGATAATGACAAATAAAACCACGCTTCTGCCCTCAGCCGCAAACTGAACGAATTGTCAGCATTGCAAGTGTCCCATTTATTTTATCGGGCTTTTCTCCTAGTGCAGCGATCGCAGCAATGAAACAGCCCTCTCACGCGTTTCCCAGCGATTCTGATTTAGTTCACACATTGTTACAGCTTCAATTGTCGGCCAGCATAGACTCTCAGAGATGGGGGATCTGCCATCCATCCCAAACTCAGGAAATCGGTAAAAATTGCTGTGTGCTAAAACCAAGTCCGACGCGAAGCCTGTCATTTTCCCACAGGCACCGCTCCGTTAAGGACCTGGATTCAGATTTACAAGGTTTTGCCCATGCTTTATTATGTCAACCCTACGAATGGCAATGACGATGCCGCTGGCACTCAAGCGGCCCCGTTCAAAACAATTACCCGCGCGCTGCAACAGGCAAAAGCAAACGACACCATTCAGCTTTTACCAGGAACCTACAGCGCCGCCAGCGGCGAGGTATTTCCCCTCACGGTGCCCAGTGGGGTCACCGTGATTGGGAATGAAGCTACCAAGGGCAGTGGCATTTTGGTGACCGGTAGCGGCAAATTTCCCAGCCCCACGTTTGCCAATCAGGAAGTAACTTTTCAACTGCGCACAAACGCCCAACTCCGGGGTGTGACTGTGACTAACCCAGCAGTGCGAGGGACAGGCGTCTGGGTAGAGTCAGCTAACCCGATTATTGCCAACAATACTTTTATCAATAACAAGCGGGAGGGCGTATTTGCCACTGGAAATGCCAGCCCAGTGGTGCTTAACAATGTGGCCAAACAAAATAGCGCCAGTGGTTTTACCATCGTGCGCAATAGCAAGGGGGAGTGGCGTGGGAATGTCTGTGAACAGACCGGCTTTGGGATTGCTATTAGTGATGATGCCGCTCCCCTGATTTCAGAAAATCGAGTGACGCAAAATCGGATTGGTCTGGTGCTCAATCGCTCTTGCCGCCCCGTTTTGCGCAATAACGTGGTGGAGGGCAATCGGGAGGAAGGCATCTCTGTCACTCAGCAAGCTCTCCCCGATCTGGGGCAAACCCAAGATCCAGGGGGCAATATTCTGCGCAGCAATGGAGACATTGACCTAGCGAATGATACATCAGTCACCCTCATTTCTGTCGGCAACCAAATCAATCCCCGGCGAGTACGTGGGCTGGTGGAGTTTCTGGCAAACGAGATGCCGCCGCCGTCTCCCAACCCTACGCCGGAGCCAACACCGCAGCCACCGCCGACCCCAGAACCACCCCCACCGACCCCCAACCCAGAGGCCGGATTCAGCGATACCAAGGGGCATTGGGCCGAAGGTTTTATCAAGGGGCTGGTAGATAAAAAAGTGATTAGTGGCTTCCCAGACAATACGTTTAAGCCCCAGGATTCTTTGACTCGTGCCCAATTTGCTGCCATGATTGCCAATGCTTTTGAGCTACCGAATCGGCAACCGATCGCCAATTTCCCAGATGTTCCAGATAATTTTTGGGCGGCTCTGGCGATTCGCAAAGCAAATCAGATGGGCTTTATTTCAGGCTTTCCAGATGGCACCTTTCGCCCAAACCAGTTTCTTACCCGTGTTCAGGCACTCGTCGCGCTCGTGAGTGGTTTAGGATTCACGGGGGGCATATCGGATAATTTGCTGATCTATAGCGATCGCGCCCAAATTCCCCCCTATGCTTCGGAGCGGGTCGCCACCGCCACCCAAAAACGCATGGTGGTCAACTACCCGGATGTGCGTCAGTTGGATCCGATGCGCGAAATCACACGGGCAGAAGTGTCTGCCCTGGTTTACCAGGCATTGGTTGCACTCAATAAGGTCACAGCCATCACCTCTCCTTACATCGTTGTGCCTGAGTTGCCTATTTATCTGTTTACAGACATTGTTGGGCATTGGGCAGCGGGTTTCATTCAAGCGCTGGCCACGATGAACTTGGTCAGCGGATTTGAGGATGGAACGTTTCGTCCAGAACTGACCATGAATCGGGCTCAGTATGCCACAATCATTGCCAATGCATACGACCCGCCTCCAAAGCGGGAGCCGATTCGGTTTCCTGATGTGGCTGATAGCTTTTGGGCCAAGCCCTATATCGAGAAAGCCTATCGGGGTGGCTTTATTTCGGGCTTCCCAGACGGCACCTTTCAGCCTAACCAGAATGTCCTACGGCTGCAAATTCTGCTTTCCCTGGCAAGCGGGCTCAGTCTTCCTGCTGCGGATGTCAGTGTGCTCAGCGTCTACGATGACCGGGCCAGCATTGTCGCGGCGGCCCAGCCCGCAGTAGCCGCGACAACCCAAAAGCAAATTGTGGTGAGTTACCCTAACGTGAAGTTGCTGAACCCCAATCGAAATGCGAGCCGAGCCGAGGTCGCGGCAATGGTTTATCAAGGTCTGGTGCAGGCGGGTAAGGCCGGCGCGATCGCCTCTCCTTACATTGTGAAACCCGGATAAGCGAGTCGAGCTGAGCGTAAGCAACACTCATTCTAGTGGTGGACGCTCAGCTTCTCTGTCCGTTCTTGTACTTTAGACGTGAGTGCGACAAGGAATAGAGTGCGGAAAGAAAGGCTGAGAGTTACGCTCAAAGTATTGAATTCTCAACACCTCAGCTAGGTCTTTGAGTCTAGCCCACCTCAAGCTGACCTAGAGCTTTTGCGACATTGACGACTTCTACCGCGAGTTTGAGCGGCTCTGTGAACAAGCAAGTGAGCAACTGCCGGGCGATAGCCAGCCGAAAGGCTATCAGTCCCGGTTGAGCGTCAGCGAAGTGATGACGATAGTCGCCGCGTTTCATGGCTCCGGCTACCGGATATTCAAAGATTTCTACCAGCAAAAATTCCTGGGCGAGGGTTTTCAGCTTTCTCACGAAAACTGTCCACAGTATTGTCACAGGACGCCTTTCGACTTTGATCAATGTTCAAGCGTGCATCTTACTTTTTGTTGCCTATTCTAAAACTCGGTAGATGTGAGTTGCTGGCTATTTTGGTGTTATGGCTTCAGTAAGAGGTAGTAAAGCTGGCCCTGCGCGTTAATTAGCCCTGCGCGATCGCCAGCAACTTGGCCGGTACCGGTAAATATATCGACTCGACCGGCACCCTTGATAGCACTGCCTGTATCGTGATCGAGCATATAGCGTGTCACTAGACGCTGCTCGTAGGTACCATTGCCCGCAGGGTAGGGCAGACGGGTTTGGATCAGCGCCAAACCTCCAGGGGGAAACAGTTTTTTATCGGTGGCAATGGAGCGATCGCCCACAACTGGTACGCCAATACTCCCTGTAGCCGGTGCGCCTCCGGTCGGACGAAAGAACACAAACCGCTGGTTTCGGGGCAAATAAACATCCATATCGGCTGGATGATCGCGGAAGTATTGCAACAGCTTGGGCAAAGTTAGTTCCTCCAGACTAAATTTGCCTGCTTTCACCAACTCCCGCCCAACCCCAGTGTAAGGATAGTTAGTATGGCCAGCAAAACCAAAGCTCATTGTACTGCCGTCGGTGAGTTGCAACCGCGCTGACCCTTGCACCTGAATGAGAAAAGCATCCAGGCGATCGCGCAACCAGACCAATTCTGCCCCACGCAACAACCCCTTACCATACTGCAAGCCATCGGCTCCTTCTAACTCCAAGCGGGTTGGGTGAGGCTGTCGCCACTGGGCAAACTGATGGGGCAACCGAAAAATGGGATAGCGGAATTCTGCCGTGGGCACCCGACTGGCTTGATGCACTGGCTCAAAGTAACCTGTAAAATTCACTGTGCCCCATCCATCTTTACCCGCCGCTTGATAGAGCACAAACTCCTGCTCAACGGCTCTCTGCAATTGGCTAGCTGAGCGGCTGCTAACAACGAGTTGACGAAATCGGACTAAACTGCGCCGCACTCGTTCGCGGGTGATCCCTGGCAGAGCCAATTGGCGATAATCGTTGGCAGCTTTGGCGGTGTTGAGATAACGCAGGCTATGGTCAATGGCGGCTAAGAGAGCCGAACGATCATGGCTAAAGCCTTGCTCTCCCCAAATTTGGGCATCCATTCCCAAGTTGGCTGGAGTCGGCACGGCTGTCAGAGGCCGTTGAAAAATGGGCGTTGGGCTGGGCGTTGGCGCAATGGGAGCAGGCACAGGTAAGAGTTGGGCGATCGCAGGCGATCGGCTGAAGGCAGCGGTACCGGCTACCAGGCAAGGCATAAGAGCGGCGAGTAAGCCTCCCGCAGCTCGGCGAGTTTGATCAGGTTTGAGTAGCACAGGCATAGCGACCCTATTCAAGCATCTGCTAATTTACCAGACTCGTGACCCCCGATCCCATCCGGATGTTTCTCGCGGTCAGCTACCCGGTAGCCTTGGCGACTATGGTCAAGGTCACGACTCTATGGACAAAACCTGCCTGCGCAGGTGCGACAAGGCTCCGGTTAGTTTCAGTCTGCGGCAGTGGACTCGACTCATGAAGTTGCGGTTTTTACCACCAGACATTCGGCAACCATCGTTTAAGACGATTTCTAGGGAAGAGCTGCCACTGCAACTCCCTAGGTGATTTTTTGGGGCGGTCATCAGTCTGGTTTAGAAGGAGTAGAGTAAGAATAGACTGAACCTGCAAACTGAACTTTTCTCTGAATCTTCTGCCTATGTTAAACGCCCCTGTTCAGCCTGAGTCGGCAGGTGTTGCTGCCCCAAATACCCAGTTGTTGCAGCAATATCCAGCGCTGGAATTGGCTCAGGCATTAGTTGAGAAATTGGCGATCGCTGAAACCGATTGGCATCGCCTTAAGTCTAATCGGAGTGCTCGCGCCAAGGAACAGGCGATCGCCGCGCTGGTTTTCCTGCTTAAGGAGCAGCCAGAAGAGGCCCTGCCCCGGTTGCAGCAGGCAGTAGGCTGGTTAGATCGTTCGATTACGGCTCCACCCTGCCCTACCCACGGCAACAAGTAGAAATTTAGAGATTTGCAACTTAATCACGTCCCTGTTCGCTGATGACAGGGAGACCCGCTGGCTTGAGGTCACCCTGGTTCTCGTTGCGAGCACGGGTGTGATTGGCTTGCCGTATTGAATTTAACCCTTGCCCCAGCCTAACAAGCCGCAGGTGTAAATAACTGGTGCTCAATCTCCATGACCGCCCGTTCCAGGTTATCGTTAACAACTTGTAAATCAAATTCATCTGCTGCCGCCACCTCTTCTCGCGCCCTCAGGAGACGCTGAGTGATCGCGGCTTCGCTGTCCTGGTTTCGGCCTCGAATCCGTTGCTCCAATTCGGCCAAGGAAGGCGGCAACACGAAAATCAACTTGGCCTCTGGAAAGGTTTTGCGGACTTGTCGTGCCCCATTCAACTCAATTTCAAGAACAACCCACTTCTCCGCAGCAATCTGAGCCTCAACGGCAGCACGAGGAGTGCCATAGTAGTTTCCAGCAAATTCGGCCCATTCCAACAATTCACCATTGGCTACCATACGCTCGAATTCACTGCGACTAACGAAAAAGTAATCGCGTCCGTTGATCTCACCCGGACGAGGAGATCGGGTGGTTGCCGATACAGAGAGATAAAGTTCCGGATGGTTTGCCAGCAGCGATCGCAGTAGCGTTCCCTTGCCAACGCCACTTGGCCCAGTTAAGACGATTAGTTTGCCCTTACCCATGTGTCTTTCTTAACCGTGAAATGCGTCTTACCATCATGCCATTCCTTTAGCAAAAGGCAGCAGACTACAGACAAAAGAATCAAGTGCCCCTTTCTAGCAGCTAGCTTGTGATGTCTATGTAATGCTCAGGAGTGCCCAAATCAGCAGAGCGAACAACCTGACTTCTGCTCCCACCCGCCAAAACGTAAAGCAATGTATCTAAATTATACGATTTATGTACCTTTTTTACTTTAAACGCTAGCCCATCTGCTGATAGGGCACTCTAGGCCAATCAAGCTTGGTAGTCGAACTCAGGGCGCAGGTAGGTAATGGAAGTCAGGTATCAATGGGGGCGATCGCAGTCCTCCTCCGGTTACACACTGCTAGAGTGGATTGTTGTGATGTTGATCGTTGGTATTTTAGCTGCAATTCTGGCCCCCTCTTGGGTAGCCCTGTTGCATCGCGCTCGTTTAAGTGCCGCTCATAATCAGGTCTACCAGGCCATGCAAGAAGCTCGGGAAAACGCGCGACGGCAAAAAGTTACCTGGCAAGTTAGCTTTCGATTATTGGGCGATAAGACCCAGTGGGCAATCCACCCTAAAGCCAATCCACCCAGTGCAGCGCAATGGCAAACGCTGGATTCCAGAATTGAGCTAGACGACAAAGAAACGACTTTACGCAAAGCTCGAAACATCTATAGAGCTGAGTTTAATCATCGCGGGCACACCAACGGCCAGCTCGGACGGGTGACCCTAGCTGTCAAAAACACAACAACCCTCAAACGCTGCGTGATCGTCTCTACCCTGTTGGGACATCTGCGCCAGGGTGAGTACCACTCAAAAGCCAGGGATGGCCGCTACTGCTATTAGCCGCTACTGCTATTAAAAGATTCCCCTTAAAAATCCTCAGCCGAGAACTTTGTCTGTATATCCGTGGGGTGAACGCCTAAAGCAGTCGCTTTGATATGGACTCGACCCCGTCCACTAAGTCTTCCCCCAAAAATTTCTGAGTGTTATCGGAACGTTCCATCGACGTTCACCAGCCCTCTGACGAATAGTTGAGATGCGCTATGAAGAGTCACCTCCAGTGTATTGTTAAATGTTTTTATTTGTTAAATGTTATTATAGAATTCAAAGATATTGTTCACATATTCGCTTAGAAAAGTATGGTGAATATAGAAGCAATCTAGTCCAGGGATCTCTTTTATTAGAATGTAACCATGGTCTTTGAGAAGCTCTTGAAGAGACTCAACTGGCCTCTCTATAGCGATAACTCTAAAAGTGTATTTGTCAAAGTTAAGTCCGGACAATACTCGCTCTTCTACACCCTCTACATGAATGGATAAGTAATCAATGACACTTGGTGTATTCTGATCTTCTAAAACACTCGTCAAGAGTATCGTTTGTAACTCTATTACTTTATCATTATTGCTCTCTAGCTCTTTATTATCCGCATCTAAATCTACTGTCTCACCAAATAAGCCTCTAAGAATATACTTTGCTCTCCCATGAGACTTATCAAGATAGAGATTAAGGCTTGCATCGTGTCGTTTTGTTTTGAGCATTTCAAAAGTATCGGGGTTTGCCGCAATACATATTCCAGACTAGAAATGCTTTGCTTCTAATATATATGTATTAATTAGGTTGATTCTATCATGAGCGCTAATATCCAAGAAATATCCGTTTCTCCTCTATCTGATGCCTAGTGTGCATCCAAAAGCCAGCCTCAATGCTCTGGCAGGGCTATTTCTCGAAGCTCAAAGACATCCTTGTCACAACGGACACAAGTAAGATCAGCCAGTTCGTTGAGCCGATTTAAGATTGACTTAGCGTTGTTAGCGGCCACTGCGTTATGCCGTCAGGCTGTCTCAAGTTATCGGTGGGGGCTTTGCGATCGCCTTTTCTAAGGCGAAAGACTAAAACGGGTTCACTTTTAGATATTTATTGAGATATCTAGATATCTCCAGTTGCAGTCTGCGATCCCGAAGTAAACCTTTAATTTCAGCCGGTCTGACCGTGTGTCGCTTGCATCAACCCAAAAATTAATGTTAAGAAGCTAGTACGTTTGTAATGTGTTCTAAACCCTGTCTTAAGTTTCTGATATGCCAGAATTTTTTTCAGATACAGTTGCGTTGTCTCGGATACAGTTTGCACTGACAGCAATCTTTCATATGCTGTGGCCTGTTTTGACGACAGGTATGGCGATCTATTTGGTCGTGATTGAAGGGCTATGGCTGAAAACTCGGAACCTAGATTACTACCATCATGCCCGCTTTTGGTCGAAGCTATATGTCCTCAACTTTGGGATTGGCGTTGCCTCTGGCTTACCAATGGCTTTTCAATTTGGCTTAAACTGGGCGCCGTTCTCTGAGTCAGTTGGAGATTTCTTCGGAACTGTCCTGGGTTTTGAAGGCACCATGGCATTTATGCTAGAAGCCAGTTTTCTGGGCATCATGCTGTTTGGCTGGGATAGAGTTCCCCCCATTGTTCACTGGATTTCAACTATTTTGGTCGCATTTGGAGCAAATCTTTCAACTTTCTGGATTTTATCGGCAAATTCTTGGTTGCAAACCCCGGCGGGTGGAACTTTTGTGAATGGAAAGTTTGTTGTTGAAGACTACTTCAAAGCGATCGCCAATCCATTCATGGTGAATAGCTTCCTCCATATGTTCTTTGCAACGCTAGAAACGTCTTTGTTTGTAATCGGTGGTATTAGTGCTTGGTACATTATCAATCAACGTCAGACTGATTTTTTTTCACGATCACTTAAAGTCGTCTTAGCGATTGCGATCGCCATTGCTCCCCTACAAATCTTCATCGGGCATTTGAGCGCGGAGCAAGTTTACCACTATCAGCCGGCCAAACTCGCAGCAATGGAGGCCCAGTGGGAAACGGTTCCTGCTGGGCAATCTGCCGACTGGAGCCTTGTGGCGTTACCAAACGATAAGGCAGAACGAAATGAGTGGGAGGTTAAGATTCCTGGTGCGTTGAGTTACCTGCTTGAACTCAAACCAAAACTGGATCAACCTGTTCAAGGCTTAAAAGAATGGGCACCCCAAAACCGTCCCCACATGGTGGGTTTGATTTACTACTCATTCCGAATCATGGTGGCGATCGGCTTATTTCTAGCCGGATTGATGGGAACGAGCGTCATACAATGGCTGCGTGGCAAACTATCAGCGAACACAATTTCTCAACAAAAATGGCTCATGAGTGCTTGGGTTTTTGCGGCTCCCCTCGGTTACATTGCTGTTGAAACGGGTTGGATCGTCCGTTGCGTGGGGCGACAGCCCTGGATCGTTTATGGGGAGCTACGAACCGTTGACTCTGCATCTCATCTACCCGCAGGAGAAGTCTTATTCTCATTGCTAGGGTTAACAAGTATGTATGTGGTGTTTTTCATTGCTGCTTTGTATTTTGGCAGTCGCATTATTCGCAGAGGCCCTAACCTTGAACTGCCTGCACCTCGAACGATCACTCAACGTGAGATCAATATCCAACCGGCTCAACATGAGCGCGATCGCCGTCCCGTAGAAGCACAGCAATAGTAGAGTCGGAAAGTATGGAACCTTTACAGCCGTTGCAACAGTTTTTGCCGCAAGTTTGGTTTTTCATTTTAGGATTGTTCTTGTTTCTTTACGTCTTGTTAGATGGATTCGACCTGGGAGTCGGTATCTTATCGTTAACCGCATCTAGTGAAGAACGTCGCAGTATTTTGATGACCAGTCTAGGCAATGTTTGGGATGCAAACGAAACCTGGTTGATTTTGATGGGAGGGTCTTTATTTGGGGCATTTCCTTTAGCATACGCGACGATTTTAAATGCGCTCTATCTGCCTGCGGTGATTATGGTGGTTGGTTTGATTCTCCGAGCGGTTTCGTTTGAGTTTCGAGAAAATGCAGATAGCAAACTAGTGTGGAATATCGCATTTGGAGTGGGTAGCTTTCTAGCAGCATTAGGGCAAGGATTTGCCTTGGGTAGCGTCTTTGAAGGGATTAAAGTGGATGAAGCTGGACATTTTGCCGGTGGAATTTGGGACTGGTTAACTTGGCGATCTGTTATTGTTGCTCTGACTTTAATCCAAGGGTATGTTCTGATTGGCTCTACATATTTGATTTTGAAAACTACAGGAGAATTACAGAAAACTCACTATAAGACTGCAACGATCGCTACGTGGACAACTTTAGTCGGTGCATTGTTTATTACTATCAGTACTCCCCTGATTTCTGAACAAGCCCGAACGCAATTGTTCACAGCGCCCCTGATTTATATCTTTGCTCTTATTCCAGTTTTTGGGCTTTTATTGGTTGGATTGTTGCTGCGAAGCCTAAGCCGGCGTGAGGAAAGTACTCCATTGATTTATACATTTCTGGTTTTTGCTCTTTCCTTCATTGGTTTGGGATTCGTGATTTTCCCAAACATTATTCCTCCCAGCATAACGATTTATCAGGCAGCCGCCGCACCAAGTTCGCTTGTGTTTATGCTGACATTTATTGGGTTTCTGATTCCTGTCGTTTTGTCCTACAACATCTACAACTATGTAGTGTTTCGTGGCAAAATCGTTGACGAGACTTAGAGGGTACCTGAGCAGTCGGCTAGATAGTAAAAAGCTTGCTTACTGTAAGCTGCAAGTTTTACAGGCACCTATCTGAGGGAGAATCCTCGGTATGGGTAAAGCCTGTTCTAGCCATCTGCCCTCTGCTCAATTTGATGATCTGAGTCAGTTTAGGAGAAACCGCCCACGCGAATTCCGGCTCCTAAAATGACAAATAGAACCGCTAGTGTGGTGACACCCAAGATATGGATAGCCAGAGAATTGAGGGTTTCTTTCGTTAAGTTGGGAATGATGAAAAACCGGGCATGAATAGCTAAAGTTAGCGTCGCGACCAGTAAACCTAGTTTGATGCCAACGTAGCGAGATACGACCGAATCCAATGTCCAAAAGGTCTGCCATCCTGGGAAGTAAATTCCGGTGAGCCATAATCCGGTAATGACTTGGAGCAATAGCGCGGCGACTCCGAAGCCCTCGAAGTGTTCTTCAAACTGATGGATAGGATTAGGATCGCGGTTTTTCCAGGCTTGAGGTAGCACTGTGACCGCAAGTACTAGATGTCCGCCTGTCCAGACAGTGGCTCCCAGGGTATGCAAAATAATCAGGATTTTGAACAGCACTGCTCTATACTGTGGCCTTAGATTTAGCCAAAACTCAACTGACTGTAGCCCTGGATACGATTCCGGCATCAAGGGTATTTTACTATTATAGCAATGGAGACATTATTACTGTTAGTGGTTCACAAATGACCATTCTCGATCGCGATCAATGACATAGTCTGAGTCAATCTAGCGAGCTGAGCGATCGCTAGGCAACCAAATGTAGAAAAATTCCCTTTCTCCGATGCCCCTGACTGACAGAATCTGGGCATTGAGCGGTTGAAACAACTGCTACATCAACGAATGCGGCAGACTCGACTGATCGAGGCGCGGTTTTGACCACCGGGCACTTTGCACGCCCCTTTAAAGACTACGCTCTATCGCCGCCCGATAGGTTTTAACTTGCTGGTCAATTCCAGTGATGGCTGTGCCAACGACAACAGCATCTGCACCCAGTTCTAACGCCTGGCGAGCCATGGTTGGCGTGGCAATCCCGCCTTCGCAAATGAGAAAGGCATCCAGTTCTTTTACCATGGCGGCCAGGAGATCAAAGCCAGGAGGAGATTGCCCGTTTGTTTCGCGGGTATACCCATACAGGGTTGTGCCCAGGATATCAGCTCCGGCCTGAGCTGCCGCGATCGCATTAGCCAGGGTATCAATATCGGCCATGACGGGCTTCCCTAGTTCCTGATGAATGCGCTCAATTAATGCGGTCATGGTTTCTCCTCCCGGGCGATCGCGCTGGGTGGCATCGATCGCTAGAATATCGGCTCCGGCCTCAGCAATAGCAGTGGCATGGTGAAACTGGGGGGTAATATACACCTCAAACCCAGGAATCACCTGTTTCCAGAGGCCAATAATGGGAACCGTAACCCGCTGTCGAACAGCAGCAACATGGGCGGGAGTATCAATCCTGACAGCAACTGCTCCCTGGTTGACTGCGGCCTCGGCCATAGCCGCAATCACCGCAGGTGCATGCAAGGGAGAGTCTACAGGAGCCTGACAGGAGACGATCAGGCCCCCGGCCAGGGAAGAGTGGAGGGGTGAGAAGTCATAGGTCATGGTGCGGCTGCCCGATGGAACTGCGCCTTGAAGATACCCCAAATTGGCCAGCAAGCATACCGTAGTACCTGGTTAAGCCTAACCAGCCTGACTATCGAGCAGTGCCTGAAAACGGCGATCGCCTCGGATTTGCTGAAAGTTGATGTCGCTATTTGCCATCACTTTGCACAGGTAAGGGCTAAAGGTAATAGCCCGTTGTAGATTTTCAACGGCTAAGTCTGCCATGCCCTGTAGCGCAAAGCAACAGGCCCGACCATACCAGGCATTGGGATTATTACTTTTCAACTTGAGGGAGCGATCAAAACTTTCTAAGGCCGCTGTAAACTCAGACAATTTAGCCTGCACCATACCACGATAGTTCCAAGCATAGTGACAGGTTGGCTTAATCAGCAGACAGTGATCAAGGCTAACAAGGGCTTCGGTATACTTGTTCAGACAAGATTGGATCACAGCCTTGTTGTACCAAGCTTTATAGCTGTCTGACTTGAGGTCTAAAACCCGCTCAAAACTGGCGATCGCATCCCGATAACGACACAAATTCATCAAGGCTTTGCCGTGGTTCATCCAGGCGCGATAATCTTGCGGTTGTAACTTTAATGCCCGGTCAAAGCTATCCAGGGCTTCTTCGTAGTAAGAAAGTTTTGCCAGAGCAATTCCCCGACCTTGCCAGGCCGCCGCATAGTTACCCCGCAAAGAAATCGCCTGATCAAAACTTTTCGCTGCCTCCTCATAGCGCCCGGCTCCTTCCAGGGCGTAGCCCCGACTACTCCAGAGCTTGTAATCGTAAGGTTTTGCCTCAAGGGCGCGATCATACTTCGCGATCGCGCTGTCAAAATGCCCTAATTTTCGTAGGACATGCCCCTGGCTAAAGAGAATCTGGGAATCTTCCGATTGGCTCATGGAAGCGAGTTGGATCTGCTAGATAACTTTCAAGATGTTTCTGACGACTGACTCAGTGATAGTTATCGCCAAGTTGCCGAGTCTATAAGAGGCTCAGGGAGTGTGAGGGCGTTGCCCCCAGCTAGGGGTTTCCCCCTTGCACCCCATCTGCAATCCGGTGGCAATGGCAATACTTTTTAAGAGTAGCTTTTAAACTTAACGCTCAGAGAGTTGTGCCAGTTACCCCAAAATATACCCAATCTACCCCAATCGGATGACAATTTTGATGCGAAAGCCCGACCTTTCTGCATAACCGACGACATTGGTGGCCAGGGATCTGCCAGTGAATCATGGGCCACACTGCTGTCGAGGGCTGCGCGCCGTCGTTTCGCAGAATGCCAAAAAACGAGAGCCAGATCCCAAAGGAAGAAAGCCCGCATAGGGGGCGGTTATTTTCCGGCGAGTCCCTTATGTCAGGGGGTTGCGCCGCCCCCAAAGAGCTAGTTTCACTAGCCCGTCTCTTCAGCTTGCTTCTGGCGTATGCAACAGGGTTTCGACAAAAGCATACATCTCAGCTTCTGGGTATCCCTGAATTTGCTGATTCTTTAACTCAATTAACCCCTGGGCCAGCTTCTGCGCCTGCTTTTTATAGGTGTTGTGGGCAGTCAGCAGATCGGTAAAGACCTCTTGCTCTACTTGCAGACGACTGGCCTCCTCCGCCAAGGGGGAGGCGTACTCTAAGCTTTCTGCATTAAACCGCAGGAGAAAAACCAACGCCTGGCTCAATTCTTGCAGGTGTTCTTGCAGTTGACGGGTGTTCAGTTCTAGGCGATCAAAGCCGACGACCCCTTCAATGCGTAGCTCCACAATCGGTTGCGTCGCAGGCACAAGCTGTCCCGTTTGAATGGCCGTTTGCACTGTTGCGATCGCCGCTGCTACTATTTCCTCCTGGGTTTCTCGCCCTTTTGCGACCAAGCGTAACCGCAAAATTGCACGTTGTTGATAGGCTTGCTTTAATTCGGCTTGAATGCCTTGCTCATTCAGCGTGACCAGATAGGCTCCTCGGTCATAGCCAGATTCCTCAATATTGTTGGCTTCCAGAGAACCAGGGTTGAAAATCCATCCCTCTTCCGCATAGTTTTTGTGAATATGGCCCAAGGCTAAATAATCAACCCCTACTTGTTTGAGGGGCAGGAGATCGCGATAGCGGAGTGCGCCCTCGTAGCGGGCGATTTGCCCTTCTAGCCCATGGTGAAATAACATCACCGTATAGGCAGGCGGGGTGGGTAAGCGCCGAATGGCCTCTGCCAGAGTGGCGATCGCCTTGGGAGCCGAAGCGCCATACCACTGGGAACCTAACACCCTAACCCCACAGGCCAGGTCAATGTATCCGCCGCGTTTCTCCGCCGCATCCCAGGGACAGTAGATGAGATCTCCAGTCTCGCTGCTAGTCGGTTCTAACAAAAGGAGTAAGCCCCAATCGGCCAGATAACGTAGCCAACTGGTTTTGACCCCATAGGGACGATTGTCATGATTACCTTCAATGGCCAGCACAGGAATGTGGGCCTCTTGCAACATTTGCAGGCACACCTGAGCCTGGTTCAAGATGTTGGGTTGCAGGGTACGATGTTCAAATAAGTCGCCAGCAATAACAACAAAGTCAACTGCCTCAGCGATCGCATAGCGCTCAATCACATCCTGAAAAGCAAAGAAAAAATCCTTGGTTCGCTCTGGATTGTCATATCGGTCATAGCCCAAGTGAATATCGGCAACATGGAGAAATCGAGGCATTGGATAACCAATCTAGTGAACAGGAGCAAAACAGGCAGCAGCAACGTAAAGAGGACAATCAGACTTTTAGCAAAACGCATCCTGCAACGTCGCAAGACTTAAATTTGCATACAGCTTCTTTGACAGATTATCTCAGAACGCCACTTTATCGCTATGCCTAGGTTGCTGAGTTCATAGAGGTAAAATTCCTGCACTCCGACCTCAATCCCGCGGCGATGGCTACACCTGACCCATCGCTCCGACAACCGACGCCCCTCAGACCTCCTCACACTGGGACGTGGAGCATTGAGTCAAGTTGTAGTGCAACTCGCCACTCATGCTGCCCATCGACTTATTCAGACCACTCGCCTAGCCCCATTGCATCAATGGCCGTTGTCATGAGAAACGTCGCAACGGCGAGTCAGAAAACCGACCCAGCATTAGCGGTTAAGTATTGGGTTTTGGCCTCAGCTTTCTGACCAAAGCGGCCCTTGGCTATCACTCATCAATCACCACCGTTGGCACCACATAGTCTCCTGGATTGATTCGCGATGGGGTGGGAGCGGGCCGTGGTGCCGGGGCTGGAGTTGGCGTTACCCTCGGTGGCACTGGCAGCGGGCGTGGATGGACGGGTGCTGGAGCAGGCAAAGGCCGGGGGCGCTCTGAAGTGGGTGGCAGGGGGCGCACCGGGGCAGGAGTTGCAGGCCGTTCGACAGGGGGCAGCGGACGCACCACCGGGGCAGGATTTTCTGGAACCGTAGCGATCGCCACCGCAGACAGGGGTGCATCATTGGTCAGGTAAACATGGCCCAAAGCCTGACCATTATAAACCCGCTTAGTCATTCGCCAACCTGGATTTAAGAAGAGTTTGGCAAACCCGCGAGTGGTGCCGTAAGCTCGCCCAATTTGTAACTCCGGCAAATTACGATTCATCGTAGAAACACCCACCAACCGTAATTCTCCCCCACGCTCGACCACACGCAGGCTGTATTGCCAACCCAAATCTTGATCGGCCATCCGAATCGAATAGCCATTACTATCGATACTGCGACCACAGACACCCGTAAAGTCAAACTGGGTCAACAACGGATCAACAACCGTTGGATAGGAGCCACTTTCACGCCAGCAAGAACGCGTATTTGCTATTTGCTCAATAATCAGAAGCTGGTGCTGGCTACCATTGGCGTAGGGAGAAGCCACCGCGACAAAGCGACTGGGATCAACCTCCACCTTGCTAAATAGGGTCGCTGCCTGGGCCAGTGGAAAAACATTCACAGAACTGAGGGAAACCGTTGCCAATGCAACCAAAACTGATTTCAGATTCATTGCTTTCAGTGTGTTGGTTAAAGGACTAGACAATCTCGCAGGGGGCAACCTGGAAGTGTCTACCTTTGCCTGTCCACCCTGTCCAGCAAACAGTCCGGATGATTTCTGATTGCGTGTGGCAGTTTCACAGTTGGTCACAAAAAAATATCTCAAATCCTTACATATCAGGCTCTTTCAGGAACTTTTAGACACTCCCTGTGGTCAAGACCAGGCTTCACTCTTCTCTCGACAGAAATCATAGATTGGCACATCCGACAGCATCTACAGACCGGTATTGAATGTCTGTGCCTCGCGCGCTCTTTTTGCCCTTCGCCCTCTTCTCTCAGTACAACGCGCTATTCTAGGGTTGCAACAATTCACCCAAATTCATGACTGAGCAGCAACCCATCCATGTCATTGGCGGTGGCCTGGCAGGCACCGAGGCAGCCTGGCAAATCGCCCAGGTAGGAATTCCTGTGATTTTGCATGAAATGCGGGATCTGGCCGCGTCACGCCTTAGCCCTGCCCACCATACCGACCAACTGGCCGAGCTGGTGTGCAGCAATTCTTTTGGGGCGATGGCGAGCGATCGCGCCTCTGGCTTACTCCATGAAGAATTGCGGCATCTCGGCTCCATCATTATTCATACCGCAGATGCCCACGCTGTCCCAGCGGGGGGTGCCCTTGCCGTGGATCGGGGCCATTTTAGCCAGGCCCTGACCCAAACCCTCTCCAACCATCCCCTAATTGAGTTATGCCGAGATGAGGTGACCCACCTTCCCCCCGAAGGGATTGTCGTCCTCACGAGTGGCCCCCTGACCAGTCCAGCCCTGGCCGACTCCCTGCGGCAGTTCACCGGCATGGAATACATGAGCTTTTTTGACGCAGCCAGCCCTATTGTCGTGGGAGAGTCGATTAACTACGAGGTTGCTTTTCTCGCCTCCCGTTATGACAAAGGCGAAGCAGCTTACCTCAACTGTCCCATGACCAAGGCGGAATATCTCCACTTTTGGCAAGCGCTATGTCAGGCCGAGCAGGCAGAACTGAAGGACTTTGAGCGAGAAACTGCCAAGTTTTTTGAAGCCTGCCTGCCCATCGAAGAGATGGCACGTCGAGGTGAAGAGACGATGCGCTACGGGCCGCTCAAGCCGGTCGGCCTGTTTGACCCGCGCCACGGCAATCATAAAGACCCGGCCAATCGAGATAAACGCCCCTACGCCGTGGTGCAGTTACGCCAAGAGGATAAGGCTGGCCAATTGTGGAACATGGTAGGCTTTCAAACTAATCTTCGCTGGGGTGAACAAAAGCGAGTCTTTCGCTTGATTCCCGGCCTGGAAAATGCCGAGTTTGTGCGCATGGGGGTGATGCATCGCAACACCTTTATCAATGCTCCAGAACTGCTCTGGCCCACCCTGCAATTTAAGCAGCGGTCAACTCTACTGGCGGCTGGTCAATTGGTCGGAACCGAGGGCTATACAGCAGCTACGGCTGGGGGTTGGTTAGCGGGCACCAACGCGGCTCGCCTGGTGTTAGGCCAACCCCCGCTGACCCTGCCTGTTACAACGATGATGGGAGCTTTGTTTGATTTTATTAGCTCAGCGGCCCCCAAACACTTTCAACCGATGCCACCAAACTTTGGGATTTTGCCAGAGTTGCCCTACCGGGTTCGCAACAAGCAAGAACGCTACGGGCAATATCGCGATCGCGCCCTAGCTGACCTGCATCACTGGCAACAGCAAAACCAATTGACGCCTCTTAGGGCTAGAATTGCCGGATGATCTTCAATTTTGCGGCAGTCTCCCCCTTAGGACTATAGATTAAAGTCGTCTAGAAATAAGCGCCAAAACCCTTAAAAGCTTTGTAAATCCCGAACTCGGGTAGATAGCCCCACAGATTTCTATAAAGTACTCCGATTTAGGTGTGATGCAGGCAATATTTCAGTATACATCCTCTCAGAGGATGTGATGTACAACCCTGATTCTGCCTAAAGACCCTGCTGCGGAGTGTTAAGCGGAATTGGATGCAGCTCATGCTGCAAGTTGCCCCACCCTGTGGGAAGAGCAAAGCTCCTACATCCCCCTGCTTGTCCGTCAGGGCTATCCTCCTTCGCCCATTTGGTGAGAAAGAGAGCCGGGTTAAGTTCCCTTTGCCTCCTTGCGAGAGACTTAAGGTATAGCTTGCTTCCCGCAGGGTAGGTTACGAAACTGGGATGCACTCGGCGGAATTTAGAAAGAAAAGTCAGTACGAGCAGTAGTTATCCTAGCTGTGAACTTGGGAACTCTAGTTGCCAAAAGTACAACTTCGCAGTTATGAGGTTACAAGCTTATGTGGGGGAAAGTCATATTAGGCGGTGTTGGTGCAGTTCTGGGCGGATCAATTGGTGCAGGTATTGGTGTTGCGCTTGGAGATGCACTTTTCGATTCTTCCCCTGCTCTGCAAGCAGATAGCAATGATTTATCTGACAGCAACGACGAACCATCTTAGGAAGAACAAATAGGAGTTGCTTACTTTGTTTGCCTGTTCGCAAGTCTAGGAAAAATTGCAAAAGCTAATGGACAAGTGACGAAAGAAGAAATTCAGAGAATTGAAGAATTCATAAAAGAAATGATGTAAGTGTAAGCGAGTATCTCCACCAACTTGCTGAAATTATCCATTATGATCCAGAAATAGGCAGCTCATTTTTCGCACTTTTATGTGGTATTGCGTCTGCGGATGGTGATGTCTCAGATAGAGAAAGAGTGATGCTGCTTGAAGCAGAAAGTATTCTTCGGCTACAACCTGGAACAATCGATAGCTTCGTAAAAGCTAAGATGAGTTTACAGAAAGCCTATGAGCTTCTAGGCTGCGATGAAGCCATGAGTGACTCGGATGTCAAACATGCCTATCGCAAAAAATGTATGGATTTCCATCCAGATCGGTCAAATCATTATGGACTTCCTCCAGAATTTATTAAATTTTTAAATGAGCAGATGATGCAACTTCATGATGCCTATGAGATCATTTGTAACTCACGTAGTCGTGCGTTAATCGAATAGCAATCTGCACTTTCACTCTTTAACTAAGGGCTTATGTTGAAACGACATCGTCGGGCAGGCCAAAACATACGTGAACTGGAACTCAAAAGGCGAATACGGGCAATCTACTCTTTTGCCTTAGCAGTGTTGGTCGGTTGCTTGCCATTTATCTTGATTAGGTTGTTTGAGCCAGTCCTCAGCTCTTTGAATGCCTCACTTCCGCTTCAAAAACAGCTTTCGCTCCGCTTTCCCCCGATCTTTATATGTATTCTTCTTAGTTCTTGCCTTGTTGCTAGTCGCTAATGGGGTGTATTACTGGAAACGGGCAGCTCATGCTGCCCAGGGTGCTAAAGGAGAAGAAGATACTGGTAGGGAGTTGTCTCAACTTGAGTACGAAGGATGGCCTATCAAGTTTGGTATGCGTTTAGGCTATAGACTCGGTGACGCTGATATTGTGTGTATCTCACCTAAAGGCAAGGCATCTGTGATCGATGTTAAATCGCACAAAGGTGAGGTGGTGGTTGATGGCGAACGGCTTCATCGTCGCATGGGAAAAACCAATTACCCGTTTGAAAAAGACTTTATCGATCAAGGGATGAAGCCAGCTTTGTAGGTAAGGAAGCAAAAGGGTCTAAAATTTGTGACTCCAATCCTAGCGTTTTCTGAAGCCAAGGTATCCGTACCCTCTAACAGATTGCGTCAGGTGTATGTAGTTGAAAAATCCAGATTGGCGTCCCTCCCGAAGTCCTTAGGCTAGTGTATTGTCACAGCATAGTTTTAGGGTAAGCAGAGGTGAGTTTACAGCGAGTATCACCAATCCTCATCTGCTAATCAACCCCGCGTTGCCTGTTGTTCCTATCCGTTGACCAAGCTGCTGCTGCCTTTGTAGGGCCTCAGTATCACCAAAACGTTGGTCTGCAACACACTGGCGCGTAAGTGAACTCAACTCATTTGCAGCAGTGTTGAGCCAACTGCCATGCTTAGGGATATAACAAAACTGAAGGTGCTGCACGAACTGGACGTACTTTGTGAGGCTCAAAGACCTTGTAGAAAGCCCCTTTGGTGTCGGTTTTGAGTTGGTCGCAAACCAGAACGACCACTCGGGACGCTGCATTGGTCTCACCTGATTTTATATTCTCATTCTGCAACGCCTGCTAGCTTACTCCCGATTGTTTCTCCCTAAAAAGAGCTGATTCCCTTCAGGAATTAGGCCATCCATTTGGGAAGTATGAAATTTGGGAAGTTTGAGTTAGTGCAAAGAACTGAGGAGATTTCCAATAAGAACAATACCAAAGCCAATAGCAGGTTAGCGCTCTACCAGGGAACCCCCGCAGGAGCTACCGGCCCCGGCGGTGCAGCCAAAGCAGTGACGTCTGGTCACAATCTGCCGCTGAGACCAGAGGGCTGGGTCAAAGTTACGAATATGGGGGCGATTGCCCTGGGGATAGCGGAGTTCTAAATCCAGCATTTGGTTAAAGTCGCAGTCAAACAACCTCCCATCCCAACCGACGGAGAGTGTGTTTCGACACATCAATCCGCTGATAGTGGCCGGGTTAAAAGCATTTACCAGTCGCTCCATGTAGGCTTGCAGATTCCCAGATTGTTCTAGCCACTCGAGGTAACGGGCGATCGGCATGTTATTGAGGGTAATCAGGCGATCGAAGGTAATCCCATGATTTTTGAGTAAGCCGCTTTTCCATTCCCGTTCTAGCTGCTGCTGATTGGCGGCCAGAAACGCCCCTACGGGATTACTCACCAGGGTAAGCACCCGATGCGGAGAACCCTGCCCATAGCCGACGGCATTTAAGCGTTTGAGCGCTGCGATGGACTGCTCAAAGGTGCCATCTCCCCGTTGGGCATCGGTATTGCGCCGACGGTAGTGGGGCAGAGAACAAACGACTTCGACTCCCCGCTCCGCAAACCAGGCTGGCAGATCAGTCATTGTCGGGAGCAGGAGCACCGTCAAGTTACAACGGTCAATCACATGCTTGCCGCGGGCAACGCACTGATCGACCAGATAACGAAAGTGGGGGTTGAGTTCGGGTGCACCACCTGTCAGATCAACTGTATGGGCGGTGGTGCGATCCAGGGCCTGTAAGCAAGCTTCGATGGTTTCTCGATCCATGGATTCTTTGCGGTCTGGGCCAGCATCTACATGGCAGTGACGGCAGCTCATGTTACACAACTTACCGAGATTGATCTGAAAAATATCCAACTGGGCAGGTGTCAATGGCTGCCAGCCATAACGCTCTAGGATGGTGTCAAAATTTTCCTGGGACAAGATGAGGGCATCCAGGGTATCAATTTGAGCTTGTGTTGTGGCTAAGAGGGCATGGCGCGATCGCAGGGAAGGCGTTGCCTTTGGGCTAGTTACCATGGGTATATCATGATCTCAACAAACAACAAAAAAGCAAAAATATCAGGCCAGCTTAGTCAACACCTTCAATAGCTTTTGAGTGCGGGGTGTAAGCAGGGTACGACGATAGGCATCCGCTGCTTTTTTGATGCATTCTGCCTGGGTAGGGTAAGGGTGAATCACACTCGAAAGTTTGCTCAGCCCAATTTTGTGGACAATCGCTGTGGTCACCTCGCTGATCATTTCCCCCGCATGCCGAGCCACAATGGTGGCTCCCAAAATTTCGTCCGACCCCTGCTGATGGTGGATTTTGAGAAATCCATTTGTTTCTCCATCGGCGATCGCCCGATCCACCTTGTCAAAGGGAATGTGAATCGTATTAATGGCAAGCCCCTGTGCCCGTGCCTCCCGTTCATAGAGGCCCACATGGGCAACTTCCGGATCGGTATAGGTCACCCAGGGCATCACCAAGCTACTAAGCTTATAGCGCCCCAGCGCAAAGGGAGAAAACAAGGCATTTTTAATCACAATCCGAGCGGCGGCATCGGCGGCATGGGTAAACTTCCAATTCATACAAATATCCCCCGCCGCATAGATATTGGGGTTGGCTGTTTGCAAATAATCATTGACAATGACACCCCGCCGCGAGTCGGCTTCTACTCCCACCAGTTCCAGGTTCAAGCCCTCAATATTGGGTGCCCGCCCTGCGCCAGCTAAAATTTCATCGACGACCACCGCACCCGCCTGGCCATTGCTGGTGAAGTGGATCAACTTGCCTGCTGGCGTCGCTTCCACATAGTCAATCTGGCTATTCAGTACCAGTTGCATGCCCTCCGCCACCAGAGCTTGTTGCACAATCTCTGCCGCGTCTTGATCCTCTCGATCCAGCAGGTGGGCATTTTTGTGAAAAAGTACCACCTCTGCACCTAAGCGGTGAAAGGCCTGAGCCAATTCGCAGCCAATCGGCCCGCCACCGATCACCGCCAACCGATTAGGCCGCTCAGTCAGAGAAAAAACGGTCTCATTCGTCAAAAACCCAGCCTCAGCCAGACCGGGGATTTGAGGTCGCACCGCCCGCGCCCCCGTTGCAATCACTGCCTTCTTAAAGCGCAGTAGATTTCCAGCAACTTCAATCGAGTTGCTGGAGCGAAAGGCCCCTTCACCAAGAAAGACATCGACCCCAAGGTTTTGAAAGCGGGCTGCCGAGTCGTGATGGCTAATCCCCGCGCGCAGTCGGCGCAGACGCTGCATCACAGCAGCAAAATCTACCTCAATGTTGGTTGCAGGTTTGATGCCAAACGCTTCGGTATCGCGCATGTCGGCCACAACCCGCGATGAGCGAATCAGACATTTAGAAGGGACACAGCCCACATTCAGACAGTCGCCCCCCATCAGGTGCCGTTCGATCAGCGCCACTTTAAGACCCAGGTTTAATCCTGCGGCCCCTGCGGCCACTACCAGCCCTGCCGTGCCCGCACCAATCACTACTAAGTCGTATTGCTCTGCTGGTCGGGGGTTCATCCAATCAGGGGGATGTACGTGAGCCAGCAATTCCTGATTGTAGCGATCCATAGGGGGGAGCGTTACCGGGGCAAAGGAATGAGTATTCATAATCAGAACAGATAAAAGAGGGACAGTGGGGCGTAAGGTATTAGAGAAGGTTCGTCGTCAGAGGAGATGTTAATTATTGATCGATGCCACTGACTTCTGCGTCAGCCGGTTGGATGCGATCGCTGAGAGCCTTGCGGGCAATGCGCGTCACATACACTGTCACCACCACTGTTGCGACAAAACCAAAGATGCGGATTGCCCATTCCAGGGTTGGATTTGTGGGTTGGTCGCCAGTGCCAATTCGGGCCAGGCTACCTGCTAGAGAACCAATATAGACATACATGAGGGTTCCAGGTAGCATACCAATAGAGCCGAGAAAGTAGTCTTTCAAAGAAACCCCCGTAATACCAAAGGCATAATTGAGTAAGTTAAAGGGAAAGATCGGTGAAAGGCGCGTGAGCAAGACAATTTTGAAGCCATCACCGGCAACTGCACGGTCAATGGCGCGAAAGCTGGTGTTATGCTCAATCTTGCGACTGACCCAACCCCGCGCCAGGTAACGCCCTACCCAAAAAGCTGCCGTGGCTCCTAGTGTGGCCCCAATAAACACATAAAGGGAGCCAAGGAATACCCCAAAAACAACCCCTGCTCCCAAGGTCAAAATTGATCCGGGCAAGAAGGCCACAGTTGCAAGAATATAGAGGGCAACAAATACCAGTCCTCCAACGGCACCTAAGCTATCTACCCATTGCAGAGCATTGCGTAACCATTCTTGCGGATTAAGTCCGCTGGCGGATGGGGAGGTCTGGGCAAAGGCGGGAGAAGCGGAAAAGAGCAGGGCGATCGCCCCGATTCCTAACAATTTGCCCCAGCGCAGCAGGCTTTTGCTAGTGAGGTATGGCTTTTGCATGGGTGTCACCGCTGGTTTAAGATGTGTTCTTACTAATACGAATGCAGCTTGATATTAGTTGAAGATTGATTTTCGCAGATGAGATGGAGATGAGACGGAAATAAGGTTAGAGTTGGATTTTGAAGAGCTGCGACCCATCAAAGTATTTCGACAGAAACATTAGCAACAACCGCCGCCAGTGTAATGCCAGGTAGAGTTTGTAATGACTACCTCGCCCGGAAATTGTAAGGCAAGTTTTGCTGCTGTTTTGTCACAAACGGCAGAAGGAATGCCCCGTTGTAGAATGTGACCAGCATGGTCATCTAACAATGATTCTGCGCCGGTATAGATGGCTGTTTTGCCGGTAAAAATGCAGGCACCATCTTCGGGGATGGGGGTCTTAAAGCAGACAGAGCCTAAACTTTCGAGTAATAGGGGCGCTGCTAACCCATAGGTTTGGGTATCGAGCAGGCGATAGGGGCGACGGGCACGAATTTCTACCTGGCCAAAGCCTGCATCGACTAATTGCTGAATATATTCCTCATAGGTCAACGCCCCTGATAGACACATGGCTCGCAGCCGTTCATCATTTTGTAAGTGCAGCGGAATTGGGCGCGTGGCGATCGGGTCGCTCATAATTAAGCGGCCACCGGGTTTAAGCACCCTGCGGGCTTCTTGCAGTGCGCGTTGCAAGTCCACTGGCTCAAAGATGTTGAACAGGCAATTTTGGGCAACAACATCCACAGATTGATCGGGGACAGGCAAAGCAAAGGCATCACCGCCCAGAATGTGCACAAAGGCTGGATCAAACCAGGGATTTTCTGTCGCAGCCTGTTGCAGATTGCGCATTGCAGCTAATCGCATCTCCTCAACGGGGTCTACCGCAATCACGGCCCTCGGTTGACGACAGAAGTAGGCAAATTGCAAGGCCTCTAAACCACCACCAACACCAATGTAGAGAACGGTAGGATTGCCATATAACTCTGCGGCATGCACCGTTGTACCACAACCGTAGTTCATCTGGTACATGATCTCAGGGATATTTAAACCGGGTAATTGTAAGGGGGGAGATTGAATGCAGCAGAGACCTTCTTGAGGTATTTCAGCTGCTTCAGCATAGAATTTAGCCGTGGTTTCAAGATAGCTCATAGATTTTTTTTGGAATGATAGGAAAGAGGATGGCAAGGTTCATGAGCCAGGCCATTCTGTGTCAGATACTTTTGTGCCAAGCGGGTTGTATAAACCGTGGCCGCAATGGTGGCTGCAAAGCCGAGTAATCGTAGCCCCCATTGCCCTAGCCAAAGTGTCGAGGGCATCATTGCCAGCGTGGGGGGATTGGAGCTGAGCAATGTCAAATCTCCTGCAAGGGAGCCAGCATAGACATACATAATCGTGCCTGGAAGAATACCAAGGGAGCCAATCATATAATCTTTTAAGGAAATCTGGGTGACTCCAAAGGCGTAGTTCAGCAAGTTAAAGGGAAACAGGGGAGAGAGGCGGGTCAGCAACACGATTTTGCAACCCTCACAGCTTACTGCTGCATTCAATGCTCGAAACTGGGGGAACTGTTTAAGCTTGTGATGAACCCAGGTTTGAGCAACGTAGCGCCCAATCCAAAAGGCAAATGTTGCGCCGAGTAGTGAAGCCACTAGCACATAGACTAACCCCCAACCTAGGCCAAACAGCACGCCACCGCCAAAGGACAATAGCGAACCAGGCAGCAGACAAAGTGTTGCTAGGTTATACAGCAGAATATAAGCAACTCCGCTCCAACAGCCCATTTGCGCGATCGCCCGAAGGCCAGCGTGCAAAATAGGTTGAACGGTTGATGGATACAGAGCGATCGCCAGACCAGCCGCTAAACCCAACAGCAGAGCCAGCGGCACCTTAAGACGGCGTTTCTTGGATCGATGACTAACCATAGTGGGTTTGCCCTACTGACGATTGAGCGACCAGTTGTAATTGAGGTAATCGATTTTGTAATTTCCCTGGGCCAGGTATTCCCGATCAGCAGGATTCAGGTAATGGCTCATAAAATTGAGCACCGCCCGCTCTTTATCACTGCCTGTAAACTTTTCTGTTGCACTAAAGCGAGGCTGCCAATCTTCCCCAAACCACTTAAAAATGGCCGAAATAGCGACTCGATTTTTCTCCCGGTCAATTTTGAGACCATGGGGGCTTGCCAACCAGTTCTGTACCTGGTCATCAAGCTGGGTGTTGAGCTGGGCGGCGGTGTAAGGCTCTGGTCGCAAGGGTGGGCAACTGATAGCCGCACAAACAAGCGCCGCATGAATTCGGGGTTCGTTAAATTCTTTGCGGAGTATCTGGTGCTCAATGTTGTCCAAGGTTTTAGATTGCCCGGCGACCTTGTGGGTTTTCAGGTTCCACACTCCCCAAATGTCCTTAATGCTGGACTTGAGGGGCTGCTGTTCAATAATTGAGGCCAGGGTAATGGCATTGTAGGCATTGATTAAGAAGGCGATTTTTTCAGGTTCTGTCCAACGGTGATAGGTTTCGGGGGTGACTTCCCCCAGGGCCATCACAAAGGTTTTTAGTTTGGCCGGATTGGCCTGCAACGCCTCATAATTGACCAGACCCTGAGCATTTACGTAGGTGCGTAACACGGTAGCGTAGTCATCATAGCGAAAAGATTGGCTTGAGGAGGCCATTGTCGTCAGTGCGCCTGCCGATGACTGCGTTGGGTTTTGGGGTCGCCCATGCGAGCAGCTTGATAGCAGGGCGATCGCCCCGATCAAAGCGAGGGGTTTAAGTTTCAGCATAGGAGGAAAGCACTGATTGCCTAGAACTAGAGGGAATACGCAGATAAGCCCAGTTTGGATGAGGGCCATTCGAGCCGACCTGATACCAATTGCAACCAAGAACGCGGCAGATAACCCATTAAACGCTTAGCACTGCAAGGCCGCAGCTAGCCAAAATCAGCAATCCAAGGTCTAAAATGGCATGACTATTTGCACTAGGTTCGCGACAACAATCCCTGTTATTAGGTTTTAGCCTGACCGGGTGAATCTCCCCTGAAGGAACTATGAGAAACCGCTGAAACCTGTGTTTTCTCAACTAATCGCTGCTTGACCCTAACTGGGAGGAATGGGGATGTCAGTGTTTTTGGGGAAATCGCGGGATAGTTTGCCAAATCGTCCACAGCCAGCCCAAGCCAAACGGCAGCCATAAAAACCAGCGCTCTTGTGGGGTTAAGCGCCAGTCGGGAACACGCAGGGGCAGCACGAAGTAAACAAAGGCTGAAAGACTAATCAACCGCGCTCCCCAATTTTGGCAGGGTACTGCAAAGGGAATCAACCAGACAAAATACCAGAAGTGGACAATTGGGCTAATAAGTAGTAAGGCAAAAAAATACCACTGCACGAATTGCAAGAAGTTTATGGCTCGTAGCAGCAACCAGAGCACAAATAACCCCAGGGGAAACCCATAGATCCAATTAGCTTGGAGGGAGGCAGGCCACCACTGAGCGACCAAGTGAGGAATCAATTCAGCACTGCGACCATAAGCGACAAAGGTCGATTCGGTCGGAATCAGCGGACAGGTACCCCTCTGGCAAAAGGGGAGTGGACTCAGCAATATCGGCATTAAGCCACAGAGCAGCGTGCGGCCCCCCCAAAGCAGATTTGCCCAGTCAAAGTTGGGGCGGTGCAGCGATCGCCAAACCAGCCACCCCAGGATGGGTAGCGACACCCACTTAATTGCAATGCTTAACCCCACTAGCAGGGCAATACAAGCTTCAGTCAAGCTCGATGATCCTTGCCCCTGGGCCATTACTGGCGGCTTCTCGGCCAGCCGCCAAGCCAACACCAACGGTAAAATAAACCAACTATCGTAGTGGCCTCCCCCAGCAAAGGTGTAGATGACAGCGGGGTTCCAGGCATAGAGGGTCGCCCTAGGGTTGCCCAAGCCCTGGCTAAGCAGCCCGCATACCAGCAAGTCTGCACCGACAAAGGCCAGCTTAAAGGTAACCACTGTCGGGGCGATCGCGGCCAGCAACCGAAAGCCCAACTGTGTTAGAGGGGGGTAAATCGCTGACACATCTGGATGGTTGATCTGACTCCACCATTCAGTCCGGTAAGGTTCTAGCACAGGAGAATTAGGGGCAAAGTGGTAGGGACTAAACCCCTGATTTTGGATCAACCCTTCCCAGAGGTAGCGCCAGATATCATCGCCTGGGGTCATGGCTAAAAGGAACAGACGAGTGGCGATCGCCACCCCCCAAAACCAGGAGGCCGGTACTATTTGCAAACTCCAGGAGAGCACAAAGCCAGCCCCCATTACGCCAACTCCCCACCAAAACGAATGCAGGGTTTGTATCGAACTAAACTCCCCCAGAGAACGGAGCGAAAAAGCACCGACCAATAGCAAAAGGGCCGCCAACCAAGGCCGATAACGCCAGCGTTGATGGTGATACGCATACAGCATTCAAAGAAACATTCCTAATGATTGGATTTCCAGTCATCGTGATCCGCTGCCTTGGCTCAATCTTGCAGGGTATAGCCTCCATCCCCAAAGACCCTCTGCTCAACCGCGAACAAGCACCAGATCACCTCCCCTCGTAGGTTACAAACCAGAGGTTATATTACTTTGAATTTTGGATGGGTGATTTTGGTATCGTAGAGGCCCCATGGTACACAGAAATAAGGATTTTATCCACCTGAAACCTGACCCCAGAGCTAGATCTCGGTGCCCTCCGTGTCTCTGTGGTAGTCTATTGGTCAAGAGTCTTTTGAGCAGAAACTTCTCCAGCCAGACTCACCGCCATAACTTACGCCAGTAAAGCCGAGCCAGAGTGCTGCAAATAATCACCCCAGCCTGAAGACTCCCCCAAATCGTGCCTGAAATTTTGGAACGCCCCCCCTGCCGTCGGTAATAGTTAACCGGCAACTCACAAATGCGCAAACCACATTCAATAGCGCGCACTTGCATTTCAACCGTCCAGCCAAAGCCGCGATCGCGCACTTGCATACGATCCAGGGCCTTTCGGCGAATCAACCGCAGTGGCCCTAAATCCCGATAACGATGCCCCCAACCCAGGAAAATCAAGCCCGTTGCCAGCCCGTTGCCATAGCGCTGCACCGTCGTCAGGCAAGCCCGCCCTGCTTGGGTCGCGCACCGATTGCCCAAGATTAAGTCAGCGGTTGCAGTACGATCAAAGAATTGAGGCAATTGACTCAGGTCGTCGCTGCCATCCCCATCACAAAACAAAACCCAATCAATGGTCGGTGGCAAGTTTTGTAGCCCTCGCCAACAAGCCCGGCCATAACCAGCAACCGGTTCTCTAATCACCTGTGCCCCTGCCACCGCTGCGATCGCGCCACTGCCATCGCTACTGCCATTATCGACAACCCACACCTGATCTAACCCCAACGATCGCAACGCCTGAATCACCTGTCCAATTGTCGTTGCTTCATTGCGGACTGGAATAATCACCGCAACCGTCTCTAAACCAGCCGTCCTTAACGGTTTTGCCCCATCAGAACTCACTAAAACCATAGGAATGCCACAAAAACCCTAAGTAATACGGATGAGGGGGAAGACTGGATGTCGGCTATTAAGAGTTCTCAATTTTGAGGGTCGAGTTTACTGCGGCTGGGTTTGGCTCGGAATTAAAATCAACGACCAGTAGGGGACTTTGGTTGGATCCACTTCAGTAATAGGAAGAATGCGCTGATTGGGTTGAGTCGCTCTTTCGATATAGAGGGCACGGTTGAGTAAACCTAACTGCTCTAAAACTCCCCGAACTTTGGCAAAATGGCGGCCCAGCTTGATAATGATGGCGGCATCAACACCGACGAGGCGATCGCGCAGGTTGGCCGCATCCAAAGTTGCAGGTAAAATACTCAACACATCATTACGAAAGGTAATGGGTGCCCCTAGCATAGCAGCACTGGCCAGGGTAGAAGAAATTCCCGGCACCACCTCGGTTGGGAATTGCCTCGCTAATCGCTGAAATAAATACATAAACGAGCCATAGAGCATCGGGTCACCCTCACACAGCACTGCCACATCCTGCCCTGCATTCAGGTAGTGAGCAATCTTCTCTGCGGCCCTATCATAATAGGGCTGGGAGGAACGCTCAACACTAAAGGGCAACGGCATCGGAATCTCAATCTGGTGAGGGCGAATAAAGCCAGCCACGATCGCCCGTGCCAAAACTTTGCCGTTTTCCATCGTTGGATAGGCAATCACAGGCACGGCAGTCAAAATTCGATGGGCTTTGAGCGTGAGTAACTCCGGATCCCCTGGCCCAATCCCTAAACCGTAAAGTCGTCCAATGGGCTGGGGCGCATATTCTTCAGTCATGAAAATGTCCTATGGGATGCTGACGCAAGTTTTTTGAGTTGGATTGAGCAGGGGCTAATTGCAGGTGAATGGCTGTCTATCTACAATTCACTCTCCTTCGCTAGGGCATTGACTGCTGCCGCCGCGATCGCACTGCCGCCGCGTCGCCCCTGCAAGGTAATAAACGGTACGCCTCGACTGTTAGCAGCCAGTTCGGCCTTGGATTCGGCAGCTCCCACAAACCCAACAGGAAACCCCAAAATCAGCGCCGGTTTCGGTGCCCCCTCGTCCAACACTTCTAACAGGCGAAACAGAGCCGTCGGGGCATTACCAATCGCTACAACCGCACCTGCCATCCGCGATCGCCACAACTCCACAGCCGCCGCTGAGCGTGTATTCTCAATCCGCTGGGCAATCTCTGGCACCAATTCCTGATTGAGCGTACAAATCACCTCATTATTCGCGGGCAGGCGCTGGCGGGTAATGCCATCGGCAACCATCTGGGCATCGCAAAAAATCGGTGCCCCAGTAGCCAGTGCCCTGCGCCCTGCCGAGACGGCTTCTGGAGCCGCCACTAAATCAGCCACAATATCAGTCATGCCACAGGCGTGAATCAACCGCACCGCCACAAAAGCCAGATCCGGCGGCAGGTGGTCGAGCGCCGCCTCAGCTCGAATTATCGCAAAGGATTTGCGGTAGATGTCATCACCATTGCGGAGATAGTCGATCATAGAGAACAGCGCGTTTATAAAAGATAATGGGACGAAAAACTGGCATTTTTATAGGATTCAGAAGATCAACCAAAACACTAAACCATGAACGGATGGAAGTTCTATGACTAAAAATCTAAAACGTAAAGCGAAAAATTAACCATCACTAGAGCTATCTGTAAAAAGTACTGCTACCCCCAATCCCGATAATCTTGAAAATCAGCTTTTTCTCCTATTGCAACATTCTGCTGGAGTACCTCTTGCAACACTTGATAAGATATCTGGCGACGCTGCTGGTAGAGTGACACAAGCTGTGCAACCAGTGCTGGAATTTCTGTAAAAGGAAACTCACCTAACCACTGCTGCAATGAATCATAAGCATCTCTCCAATAAACATGGTAGCCTTCTACCTGGCTTTCTGGCCGCTCAATCAGGGTTCCTAACAGGGTAACTTGGGCCGGGCTGGGCTGCGCGCAGGACTTAGGACAGCCCGTCAGGTGAATGTTAATGGGAGCATCCAGCATCTGTTGTTGGTTTAAGGATCGGGCTAAAATGTACCCATGGGTTTGGGTTTGGGTAGCTGCCTTGCTGCAACCGGGTTTACCCGCACAGGCAACAATTGCTGGCATGCTGGTGGAGAGATCCTCCGATTCAGCCAGTCCTAAGGCAACCAGGTGAGATCCCACATCCCTAACGCGATCGCTAGGAATATGGGGCAACACCAGAGTTTGCCAGGGCGTGAGCCGCAGTTCACCCCGACCAAAGGTGTCAGCGAGCTGGGCTAGCTCCAGCATTTGCGAGGTCGTCAACCGCCCTAAAACAGGGCTGACCCCCAGGTAACATAACCCTGCCTGCCGCTGGGGATGTACGCCCAAGTGCGCATAGGGTTGACTGGCAGGCAATTCCGGGAAGTCGGTCACGGCTTTTAAGGGATAGCCTAAGTGTTGGCTCGCCCGGTGCAGGTAGTCGGCCATGCCCCAGTCGTGTAAAAGGTGTGGCAGGCGAGGGGGCTTTTCTGTCGGGGGGTGAGTCGCGATGTCAGCGCGATACACTTGGGTTAAAGCGGCAACAACGGGCAGACATTGGTTAGAGGCGATCCACACTGACGTATCCTGTAATCTTTTATCGACCGCTAGCGCCAATCGCCAATACAACCCTGGAGCTAGGCCCGTCAAGGCGCTGGCAGAAGCGTCGAGCCTCATTGCAGAGAGTTGAATATCGTTATAGCGATGTTCCCAGGCAACAGGAGAACGGCAGCCAATGCCAACCCGGCCACCGCCATCTATTCCAATGCTGAACTTAGGGGATAAGACCGCCAATTCCGGATGTGCCTGAAGATAGGCATCAATCGCCCGTACCAGTGGTCGGGTATCAACCCACTCCTGGGGATCAATACCCGCTGTGGGGCTGGTCATCAGATTCCGCAGCGGATCCAGTTCTGGCACTTGAGCCGCTAACCCCAGCATTTGCAGAGTTTGAAGCGTTTCCTGACTCGGAGCGGTCTGCACCCCTCGAACTTGTAGATTGGCTCGATTGGTAATTTGGACGCTATCAATCCCCCAAGACTCAACCAGTTGGGCGATCGCCCGCATTTGCAAACAACTCAGTAGCCCTGCCGGTGTGCGGAGACGGATTAAAAACCCATCTTGGGCCACGGTGCCATAAAATACTCCCGGACAACTACGCGCATCAGCCAGCCAATTCACTGTTCCTCCTTCCCTGTGCGACGCAGGGAAACTGCTCGATTTGTGCCCCACAGACACCCTTGAAGCTGGCATTCTGACTCAGGCATTTTAGAGGGGTGATTTGGAGCCGCTCTGACTGACCTAATTGCAAGACAGCATCCAAATGTTAAAACCTACTATTCCATTACAGTTGCGGCACAGTACCGGAATCTCACCGGATTTTCCCAACCTCAAGTCACAGCAGCATAGCATGGAGCGGGGAGACCATTTTTATTCTTCAAATCTTTCTTAAGACATGAACCGTCGAATGTTTGGGCAAAAGTGGTTATCAATTGTGGGCATCGGCGAAGATGGCTTGGCGGGGGTGAGTTCAGCCGGGCGATCGCTGATCAAACAAGCCCACATACTCGTGGGAGGAGCACGGCATCTGGCAATGCTATCCCCCGATCCCCACCAAGAGTGCTGGTGCTGGTCTTCTCCAATTTCAGATTCAGTTGACCAAATTCTGCGGCGACGCGGCCAGAGTATTTGCGTTTTGGCCAGCGGTGATCCCATGTGCTACGGCATCGGGGCAACGCTGAGTCGCTCTATCCCAATTGAGGAAATGACGATCGTGCCGGCTCCTTCGGCTTTTAGCTTGGCCTGTGCGCGTTTGGGCTGGTCGCTTCCAGAGGTAGAAACCTTGAGCCTCTGCGGTCGAGATCCGGCTCTCTTAAATGGAGTGTTGTATCCGGGGGCGCGGCTGTTGATTCTAAGTGCTGACCAATTCACTCCGGCACTGGTGGCCGAGCGCTTGACCCAGCAAGGCTATGGTAACAGTCTGATCACGGTTTTAGAACACATGGGAGGGTCTAAGGAACGAATCATGACGGCAACGGCGGCGGCTTGGTCGGTAACGGATCTGGCAGATCTCAACACCATCGCGGTGACCTGCATAGCCTCAAACGCTACGGCTGTGCCCCCTATTTCCCGGGTGCCTGGGCTGCCAGATGCGGCTTTTCACCATGATGGGCAACTCACGAAGCGAGCGGTGCGAGCAGTGACCCTCTCTGCGCTGGCTCCCTATCCTGGGCAACTGCTTTGGGATGTGGGGGCAGGCTGCGGCTCTATTGGAATCGAGTGGCTCCGCTGCGATCGCCGGTGTCAGGCGATCGCGATTGAGCAACACCCCACCCGACTTCAGTTCATTGCTGACAATGCCATCGCCCTGGGCACTCCTCAGCTCAAAATTGTTGCAGGCAGTGCCCCCATGGCTTTAAAGGAATTGCCCGCCCCCGATGCTGTTTTTATTGGCGGCGGGATCACCACTCCTGGTTTATTTGAAACCTGCTGGCAGGCCCTGCGTTCAGGCGGTCGGCTAGCCGCAAATGCCGTTACCGTCGAAGGCGAGCAGCAGTTGTTTCAATGGCAGCAAATCTGGGGCGGTGACCTGATCCGAATCGGCATCCAGCGGGCTGAACCCGTTGGTAAGTTCCTGGGCTGGAAGGCTCTGGCACCGATTACTCAGTGGGTGGTGGTAAAACCCTGAGGCTAACTGACGGAGGATTCCCATGAAGCCTTGAAACGGTCATCGATGCTCAACTTATATCGATTGAAATAAAGGATACAGAGGATCCAACTGATAGCCTATCCGATTGCATATTTGGCATTGCAGGGCGGTAGCTAGCCAAAATGTAGATTGTTTGGCCCGCTCACTACCCATCCAAAATCCAAAACGGTTTAGGTTAAGCGCCATGCCGTCATAAGCTGAATAGGGAGCGTTATACGAACCCCCGATGGATGTTTACAAAATTATTGAAGAAGCCCTGCAAACTGCCTCCCTGCGCTTTGACCCCACCCAACAAACGCTGAAAGGGTGGGCAATGTTTTGCCTCCGCGATCGCGGCTTCAAGGTTTCAACTTCACCCAAGGCAGACTTTATTGTCGAGACCCGCACAGGCAAGATTTACTTTTGCTTAGCCGACGATCTTAACGCCGTGGATGAAAGCTCGGCCTGGATTGTACGCGAACCCACGAGTGGCAAGGTTAAGGTCATTGCTCCAACCGAGTTAGAATAGAAACCAGGTTGCTCCAGCGCAATCGGTTTAAGCGGGCGTTTGAAAAGTGTCCGGTGGTTAAGACCACAAGGAGATCAGCCACGTCCACCACTGTAGGCTTCACCCAGCCGAAGCCTTACCCAACCGATGCCTGCCACAACTTGTAGAGAGAGGGTTTTGTCCCTATCATCGCAACCGGAGCCATCAGGGCTACCACCAAATAGGCTTCTAAAAACGCCTCGAAGATTGTTGCCGGTTCTTCTGGTACAGCAAGGCAAAAATTTCTGGACTGGCCTCAGCCATCCTCATCCCCCTTGCGTGGCCTGCCAATGCTATACCCCGTCTCCCACGAAGGGAGCAGGAGAGCCAAATCGAAGCTCTTTCTTACTCTACTCTTTCCTACTCTGAGAGAAGGGTATAGCCCTAACAGGCATTCAAGAAAGGGACAAGGGGAACTGGACTAATGCCTTTGCCTACTAGACGCACTGGTCTTGCGACGTTATGCCCGCAGAGACGGTTTGCTGTGCGAGAGCACACCAGGAAGCAGTGGAACCGTTGAAGGAGGCGAGGTGGTTGGGGCGGTCTCCCGTAACCAGTGGGCACCCAGGAAAGTCTGAATCTCCTCCATCAGCGATCGCTGAGCATAGTGGACATCGACGAGGACGCACCCCACAGCCAGCATTAGCGCCAAAATGCCTAGATTAAAGGTTGCGAGAGAAACCGGAATCAACCACTCAAAATGAATCAACGTACGGCAAGCCAGCATCAATGTACTGGCGATCGCAAACAACAAGGCATAGTGGGCAGCAAGCAAACCCCAATGCAACAAACGCAGGCGCGACTGCAACTGGCGCATGTGCTTTCTAGTTTGGGCCATTACCCCACTGCGCACGCTGCGATCATCCATCAGCCCCAAGCAACGGTGCTTTACCCCCTTCAAGCGAACTTCAACCGCATCACAGCGGCTGCCAACACGTCCCAATACCAGCGCACACCCCACCAGCATCAGGACAGAGTTGAGAATCAACTGAATTAACTGGGTCGTGTGCTCAACACTCATAGCAAGCTCCTCGGGGCTTAAGTGGGCAGTTTAGGCAATTCGTGGGAATTGATCAAGCCCGCTTAGTCAAAAATATACCCGAAATCGTACAAATGTACTACAAGAGAGAACCCTTTTACCTTCGTTCATCCGATCACCCAACCCGCTCCAGCGACCTCACTCTCCCACTCCCCTACTCATCTTCAGCAAATACATACTTATAAAGATCCTTCGGATCGGGTTCTGGGCTTTCCAGGGCAAATTTGACCGCATCTTCAATCACCGCCTGAACTTTCTTGTCGATAGCCGTGAGTTCCTCCGGGGTGGCCAGGCCTTGCTCTAGTAAGTGAGATGCTAATTTCTTGATGGGATCTCGCGCCATCCAGGTATCTTTTTCAGCCTTTGATCGTAACTCGTCAGGATCGGCCAGGGAATGCCCTCGAAAGCGATAGGTGAGGCACTCCACCAGGGTTGGGCCTTCATTAGCCCGCGCCCGTGCCACGGCTTCTAAGGCAATGGAGTGCACAGCAAGGACATCCATCCCATCCACTTCATACCCTGGCATCCCAAAAACACTGGCTTTCTTGTAAATTTCGGGTTGGGAGGTGGCTCGCTCATGGGCCATGCCAATCGCCCACTTATTATTCTCCACAACAAAAATGATGGGCAGCTTCCACAGCGCTGCCATATTCAGACATTCAAAAAACTGACCATTGTTCGTGGTGCCATCTCCAAAGAAGGCGATCGTCACCTGATCGGCAGCGGCGTCTTGCATCACCTCTCGCCGATACTTGGTCTGGAAAGCGGCCCCCGTTGCCACAGGAATGCCCTCTCCAATAAAAGCAAATCCTCCCAATAAGTTGTACTTTGCCGAAAATAGGTGCATGGAGCCACCCCGCCCACGACTACAACCCGTTTCCTTCCCAAACAGCTCGGCCATCACTTCCCGAGCGGGCACTCCACAACTAAGCGCATGGACGTGATCACGATAGGTGCTGCAAACATAGTCTTCCATCTGGCGGAGACACTTGATAAAGCCCGTAGATACGGCTTCTTGCCCGTTGTATAGATGAACAAAGCCAAACATCTTGCCGCGATAGTACATCTCGGCACATTTGTCCTCGAAGGTTCGCCCCAGTACCATATCTTCATAAAACACCAACCCTTTTTCACGACTGATCTGGGCAGGAGTTGTTTGTAAAACTGGGAGTGTGCGCTCTTGTACCATGATTACCCTAGAGATGGATGTTGCCTTAATATACTGATTCGCAGAAAAAAAGCTAAGCTTTTAATCTAAGCTTCTAAAAAGAATATTACTGTTCGGACGTTTTTGCAGAACTAGGTTAGGCTACTAACCTCTACCTTTTAATAAGCGTTAGAAATAGCATTAGAAATTGTAAGACGGGTGCTCTGTTTTCAACTTGATCCGTTACCATAGCTTAACCGCATTGCTCACCCTTGGGGAAGCGCACCGTGTTCATTCCGCTCGATTACTACCGCATCCTAGGCTTGCCGCTGCAAGCAACCACTCACCAGTTGCAGCAGGCCCATCGCGATCGCTCCCTGCAATTGCCCCGTCAGGAATATTCTGATACGGCCATCGCTGCTCGTAAAGCGGTTTTAGACCAGGCTTACCACGTCTTGTCAAATCCTGAACAGCGGTCTGCATACGATCAGGCCTTTTTGGCGAATACCTACGAGGCTGAGCCTGCTGCTGAAGCGCCCTCCCAAGAGCAAGGTGCCCTAACTGCACGAACGGGTGAAGCCGTTACGCCTCAAATTGAGATTGACGATCAGCATTTTGTCGGGGCTTTATTATTACTTCAAGAATTGGGTGAATATGAGCTGGTACTGCGGCTAGGGCGGCCCTTTTTAACTGGGGGAAGCCATACCCTCAAGGATGGGCAGTATGGCGACCCCGCGCTGGTTTACCCAGATATTGTGTTAACCGTGGCCCTTTCTTGTCTCGAGTTAGGGCGCGAGCAGTGGCAGCAAGGGCAGTATGAGAATGCCGCCGAAGCTCTGGATACTGGTCAACGACTGCTCTTGCGCGAAGGATTGTTTGCTGGAGTGAGAGGAGAAATTCAGTCTGACCTCTACAAGCTGCGTCCCTATCGAATTTTAGAAACCCTATCCCAACCTGCGGTTGGCGTTGAGCGTCGGTACATGGGGTTGCAACTCTTGCAGGAAATGTTGCAAGAACGCGGTGGTATTGATGGTTCAGGCGATGATCAGTCTGGCCTAGGGGTAGATGATTTTCTTCGCTTTATTCAGCAGCTCCGGGGCTATATGACGGTTGCCGAGCAACAGGTCTTATTTGAAGAAGAGGCTCGGCGGCCATCGGCGGTGGCGACCTATTTGGCCGTTTATGCTTTGCTGGCTAGAGGCTTTGCTGAGCACGAGCCAAGCTTAGTGCAGCGATCGCACCAGTTGTTGCAACGACTGAGCAACCGCCAGGATGTTTATCTAGAGCAGGCGGTTTGTCACCTTCTTCTAGGACAGCCCGAAGCCGCAAATCGATCTCTGGAATTCAGCCAAGAGCAAGAACCGATTGCCTTTATTCGCGACCATTCTCAAGGCTCGCCCGATCTGCTGCCAGGGTTGTGCCTTTACACTGAGCGTTGGCTACAGGAAGAGGTCTTTCCCCACTTTGCGGATTTAGCTCAGCGACCCGTGTCCCTCAAAGATTACTTCGCTGATCTCAGCGTACAGCAATACTTGGAGACTTTAGCCAACACCCCTGCCTCTTTTGAGCCTCCAGCACCGACCGTTTCACCCTTGGCCAGTTCTGCAAGGGCCGTTAGTTCGTCTTCTGATCCCGTTTCTACCCATCCAGAGGCGCAGGGATATGTTTCGAGTACAGAAGACGCCGATGCCTTGATTGCGGCTGCCCGTGCCCGCATTGCAGCAGGTGCGGGTGCTGCCGGCAGCCATGTCACTGCTCGCTCTAGTCGGCATGTGGCGGTTTCAACAGCAGAGCGGGTTAGTCCGACAACGGAAGGGGCTGCCATTGGCACCGCGACCAGCCCCAAAGACTCGGCCTCTGTCAAGACAGAAGAAGCCGCAACCGTACCGCCTGCAACAGGAGATTTAGGGCGGGTAGTGCGTCGCCTAAGCCGTTCTAAGCGAGGGGGGCGACTTCGCTGGGTCTTTCCCCTCGGTGTCGTGCTAGCTTTTCTGGCCGCTGGTTTCTTAGGAGCGCGGTTAATCAGTAGTTGGGCCTCTTCCTCTCTAAAATCAGAGTCACGCCGTCCCCAACCTCCTGAAACCCTGACTTCGCCGGTCCAGCCTTCTCCCTCTCCCAGCCCCTCCGTTGCAGTCAATCCGGCTATTCTAAACAACCAATCGGCTAAACAGGTGATTGATACTTGGTTGGCCGCGAAGGCGGCGGCGATGGGGCCCAATCACGCTGTTGAAAAGCTAGATACGATTTTGACAGGTCGCAAGTTAACTGAGTGGCGACAGCTTTCTAGTGAAGAGAAGCGAAATAATCGGCATCGCACCTACACCCATGAGGTCACTGTATCTGAGGTGAAGCAGGCTGATGGGGCAGATCAGGTGACGGTGATGACAAATGTGCAGGAAGCCACGACCTACTTTGTGGGTGGCAAGCAGGATCGCTCGAATACTAGTAATTTGCGAGTCCGTTACGAGCTGATTCGCAAAGATGGGAAATGGCTGATCCAAAACTGGGATATTCTCTAGCAGGGTATTGTAGAGTTTATTGGCCCTCAGGGTAAGCTGGGCGAAGGCCGGGTGTTAAGAGAACTGCCCATGAGTTGGACGCGATCGCCTTTCACAAATCCCGATTCAACGGGGTGCTGAATAGCAGAAATTTCTGGACTCGCCTCAGCCAATCTTCATCTCCCTTGATGGGAGCATGAAAGAAGGCTCAAGTCCCCCCTTACCCAATCCCCCTTTCGTAGGGGCAAGGGGAGCTGGAAGAGCAGTTGGAATGAGGAAAGCCAGACGGGTGCCTTCTTCTACTAGTGCTTTCTCTGATAGAAATGGCCTAAAGCAAGTTAACCGGCCAGCCTTTTGCAAAATGGCAGATACTCTTTTTAATGCCTATGCCCCGCTGATTTTCTGGACAGGGCTGGGCTTTTTTCTGATTCGGATGCGGTTTTTTCCCGATCCCCTGCCGCGTTTACTGGGACGAAGTTTGTATTGGTTTGGGGTACCTTGGGAGGTTTTTGCCTTAGCTCGCCACACTCATCTTTCCCAGGCGATCGCCCAGGTGCCGCTGATTGCGATCGCGACACTCGTGATGGGAGTGACGCTAGCTGGTATAACCCTTCAGATGGGCTGGCAACCAGCCCACACCCCCGCTGCTGTAGCCAAGGGATTAACGCCGCCTGAAAGCCTCACAGAATCCGCACCATCTGAACAAATCAGCGATTTGCAAGCCAATCCTCACCCTCGAGAACACCAGGGGGTGAGCCACCTCGCCACCCAATCAGTGGATATTTTATTCCTCCGCTCCCCTAACCCATCACCACGCCCGACCCAGGGTAGCTTCTTAATTGCGGCCACGATTGGTAATACGGGTTTCGTTGGCCTGGGAATTGTGCCGACCCTGGTCAGCGAGTCTAATCTTGGTTGGGCCGTCTTTTACAGTGTGACGAATAATGTGATTGGCACCTATGGGTTAGGCGTATGGCTAGCGAGCTACTTCGGTCGTGCGCAAGCCCAAAACAATAGCTGGGTACAATTTCGTGATGTTTTAACCGTACCTTCCCTCTGGGCCTTCATCCTGGGTTTTAGCACCCGTCATCAGCCATTTCCAGTAATCACAGAACAATTTCTCCAGGCTTCCCTTTGGTTTGTGATTCCTGCCGCCTTTTTACTCATGGGCATGCGCCTAAGCCAACTCCAAGGGATTCAAAGCCTAAAAGCCGCCCTCTTACCCAGTTGCCTCAAAATCCTTCTGCTCCCCGGCCTAGTTGGTTTGAGCTGCTGCTTACTGGGTTTAAGTGGTGAACCTCGCCTTGCTCTGGTACTGATGGCAGGCATGCCCAGCGCCTTTGCTGGATTAATTCTGGCAGAAGAGTATGAATTAGATCGCGACTTGATTGCTAGCAGCATCGCCGTTAGCACCCTGGGGCTACTGCTAACGATCCCTCTCTGGCTCGTTCTGTTTGGGGAAATTCTGCGTTAGAGGGCCATGACTTTGCTAGATTTTCCCTTGAACTCCTGTGAAATCACGCTACTGTTAAAACAGCAGCCCCAACCATTGTCTGAGTAAGTTGCTTTATTCGCTAATTTCCCGATGGGCCAATTTCTATTGCAGTCGTCTATCCCTATTGATGTTGGAGTGCTTAAGGCTAACGCCGGTCGCGGCCTCTACGATCTGGTTCTTCTAAAAGGGAACTGCATACGAAAGAATCTTTTAACAGTATCAATCCATACTAAACTTCTGCAAATGGTAAAATTTGCCTGGAAAGCTGCGAGCGACCCCTATGCCAACTACACTTGTTTCTGAAGATAATCGCCAGGTATCTAGTCTGAAGCTTGGTCGGGTTTTAATCGTTGAAGATGAAGAACTGATTGGCGAAACGATTGCCCTGGCTCTTCAAGATGAAGGATTTGAAGCGATTCGGGTAACCGATGGGCGAACTGCACTCAACCTCATGCATTGGGCAGAGGATAGTTCGACCCCGAACCAGACACTGCCAGTACCCCTCCCGCTGGCGATGGGCTTAGGAGCAAGTCAGCCCTTTGATTTGATTATTTTAGACTTAATGCTGCCTTACATCAACGGCCTAGACTTGTGTCGGCTGATTCGCCGCGAAGGCAACATTGTCCCGATTTTGATGCTGAGTGCCAAAGGGAGTGAAACAGATCGGGTTGTGGGTCTAGAGGTGGGGGCCGATGACTACCTGACCAAGCCCTTTGGGATGCGAGAGTTAGTGGCTCGCTGCCGTGCTTTGCTCCGTCGCCAGCATAACTTCCAGGCCCAGCCAGAGCAGCAGAGCCTTAAGTTTCGGGATATTATCCTCTATCCTCAAGAGTGTCGTGTTGTAATTCGAGGCGAAGAAGTGAACTTTTCTCCTAAAGAGTTTAAAATTCTGGAGCTGTTTATGAGTTATCCTCGCCGTGTCTGGTCACGGGAGCAGCTTCTAGAGAGGATTTGGGGCCCCGATTTTATTGGAGACAGCAAAACCGTGGATGTTCATATTCGCTGGTTGCGAGAAAAGATGGAAATCGACCCTAGTAACCCAGAGTATTTGGTGACCGTGAGGGGCTTTGGCTACCGCTTTGGCTAGACCAGGTTGTCTATTTTCCTAATTCCAGAAGAGCCTTCAGGCTGACTCGGTTGTTAAAGCGGAGTTGATCATGGCCTAGAAGTCTCTCTCAAGCGTTGATCGGTATCTGAAGCGACATCTGCTCAATTCCATCGGTTCGCACTTGTCATGCGCTGACGATTGCAGGTTATGCTGCATGGAATCAGACCGTTTAGGCGAACAGCAAGGTGGTTTTGCCGTCGTGAGCATCACTACAGCTTTTCTATTAGGTTTAGGAATTGGATTTGCTTTGTTAGGGTGGTATCACCTACAGGTTGTGCGCCGGTTTCAACTCCTGCAACGGCGGCTGCAACTGGAGAATCTGGAGGCGCGTTCGTTGCCCTTGCTGGAGCAAAAAGGGAAAGCTGCGATCGCGCGATCGCCCTGCAAAGTCGAAGCCACCGAATTAAAGCAGCTTTTGCAGGCAGCTCCAATTGGGTTTATTGAAGTGGATGAAGACAACCAACTCCTCTGGTGCAACCTGCGCGCCTGCACTCTGTTAGAAATCAACCGGGGAGAATTTGGCACGCTGACTCCGCCACCACCCCGACTGTTGCTGGAGGTGGTGCGTTCCTACGAGTTAGACCATTTGATTCAACAGACCCGTGACACTCAAACTCATTGCCAAACAGATTGGGTGCTTCATCCCGTAGCGAGTGAGCAAGTGCGGTTAGCTCAACTCAAGTCGCGCCCTCTCCGGGGGCATGGTGTGCCTTTAGCCAATGGTAAGGTCGGTATCTTTTTAGAAGATCGGCAGGAACTGGTAACCTTAGCCCAGCAGCGCGATCGCTGGACTTCGGATGTCGCCCATGAACTGAAAACTCCCCTCACTTCTATTCGTCTGGTGGCTGAAACCCTGTATCCTCGCCTCGAACCGCCCTTACGCAATTGGGTTCACCGGCTCCTACAAGAAACTATTCGGTTGAGCCATCTGGTTCAGGATCTGCTGGAACTCAGCCATTTAGAAGGGGCACAGAAACCAACGCTAAGCCTCACGCCCGTTGATTTGCCAAAGTTAATCCATTCTGCTTGGCTCAGTCTTGAACCCCTGGCTCGTCGCAAGCAGCTAACCCTAGCCTATGATGGCCCTGCCAAATTGCTGCTGCCCGCCGATGGCACTCGACTTCATCGGGTGGTGCTCAACCTATTGGATAACAGCATTAAATACAGTCCACCCGGAACCGTCATTCAGGTGCGCCTGACGCCAGTTGTGTCGACGGCTCATCAGGAAAAACTCATCCAGCTTGACGTGATTGATCAGGGGGAAGGCTTCCCTGAAGGCACGCTTCCCCATGTGTTTGAGCGATTCTATCGGGCTGATCCTGCCCGTCAGCGATCGCCCGATTGGCCCCTAGGAGAAACACAGGTGCCAACAACTGGGAGTGGGCTAGGGCTAGCCATTGTTCGCCAAATTGTCGAAAGCCATGGTGGTACGGTACAAGCGCACAATCACCCTGAGACAGGAGGAGCCTGGATTCAAATTCGTTTACCGGCGGGAACGCTGGCTGACGAAGATCCCCAGCGAGAAGCAAACGCCTAATGACTAGTTTCAGACAGGAGGAATCGTTTCGATCCAGGTGAAACTTTCGGTTATTTGAAGAGAATGTTACACTAAACGATACGCTAAGGATAGGTTTTGGTTCAGCCAAGTTGATTGTCTGTTCTCAGCGATTGTGGTTTCGTAGCCTGAAATGGGAGCAAATCCCGTTCTCCTTGCTATGGCAGAGCGATTACAAAAAGTTTTATCTCAGTGGGGGATCGCTTCGCGTCGGCAAGCTGAGCAAATGATTTTAGACGGCAGGGTTCGTCTCAATGGGATGACGGCCCATCTAGGGCAAAAGGTCGATCCCAACTGCGATCGGATTGAAGTTGATCGGCGTCTCGTCCAGCCAGAGCAACGTCCCAACTTGGTTTATCTTTTGCTGAATAAGCCTGTGGGTTACGTTTCAACCTGCCACGATCCACAATCTCGTCGGACTGTGGTAGATTTACTGCCGATGGCGTTGCGACAGGGGCATGGAATTCACCCTGTTGGTCGGCTAGACGCTGACTCTACAGGGGCATTACTACTAACAAACGATGGTGAATTGACCTTTTTGCTGACGCATCCCCGCTATCATGTGCCTAAAACTTATCTAGCATGGGTGAATGGAGTTCCTTCAGAGACAATTTTGCATCAGTGGCGCACCGGGGTTGAGTTAGATGGGCAGTTAACCCTGCCTGCAGAGGTAAAAGAGCGGCGACGAGTAGGCATTCAACGGACGTTGTTGGAGATTACTCTATATGAAGGACGCAATCGTCAAATTCGGCGAGTTGCTGAGCGATTGGGGCACCCAGTACTGCGCTTGCATCGAACGGCGATCGGCCCGATCTCTCTGCGAGTAGCCAATCATCGTTTCTTACCCAGTGGACAATATCGAACATTAGGCTGGGCAGAGGTTAATTCTTTGAAGCAATTGACCTACGATCAAAGACAAAAGTCTGGGGCGCGCGAGGAGGTTGTTGATGTTTAGCCAAAATCCACAAGCAGAACAGGGACTAGTAGAGCAGTTGGCTACTCTCGGATGTTTTTTGCAAAACGTTCGCCAAGAACAGCACTTATCCTACGAAGATGTAGCGGCTAAAACCCACATCCCTGTGAGAACCTTAAAAGCTCTGGAATTTGCCGATCTCAAACAACTGCCTGAGCCGGTTTATATTCAAGGCTTCTTGCGGCGGTATGCAGAGGTGCTCAGCATTGACCCCAGCCAAGTTAGGCTGAACTTTTCTCATCGCCCTCAAGAAAGAAAGTCCCCTTCAATCTTTACCATTTTGGGGTTTCCCCAATTGCAACCGCTACATCTGTATTTGTTTTACACGGCGCTTGTCATTGCTGCTGTTACCAGTCTGTCTCGGCTTCTCACCCAGCCGTTTTATCAACAACAGATGGGAATTTCTCAGCCCACGAGTTTATTAGTTCCTAGAGTGCCTTCTTCCAACCATACCTCTCACCTTGCTTTGCCAGAGGAGCGCACGGATCGCCAAAATTTCATTGCGAAAGAGCGATCTGGAAAGTCGGTGCGGGTTGAAGTGAAACTGGTTTCGCAGTCTTGGTTAAGGGTTGTTGCCGATGGCAAGATGCAATATGAAGGCGTCTTGCAAGAAGGGGCACAGCAGTCTTGGGAAGCGGATCAACAGATTGTCTTGCGAGCAGGGAATGCTGGCGGAGTCGTTGTTACCCTAAATGATGGTATGCCCAAGCCTCTGGGAGAAGCGGGGTCTGTTGAGGAGGTGACTTATGGGGCTGCATCCTCCTCGGCTGACCTATCTAACACGAATTTACAGGCCGAGCCAACGACGGCCCTGTAGACCCTGCCTGTGATACCCATGGATCTAACTCGCCTGAATAATGCTTTTACGCTCTTTCTCAGCCTGCTGGTTGAGGCGATGCCCTTCCTGCTGTTAGGGGTGATGTTTTCGAGTATTTTGTTGTTTTTTGTAGAAGAGCGTTTTTTACTCCGGTGGTTGCCTAAAAATCCCTTTTTAGGCGCTTTGGCAGGGAGTTGTGTTGGATTTTTGTTTCCGGTTTGTGAGTGCGGGAATGTGCCAGTTGCCCGCCGTCTCTTGATGCAGGGTGTACCTTCGCCTGTGGCTATTGGCTTTTTGTTGGCGGCTCCCACGATTAATCCAATTGTGTTTTGGGCCACCTGGATCGCCTTTCGCGATCAGCCAGAGGTGGTCTTTTTAAGAATTGCGTTTTCGTTGACGATCGCTACAGTGATTGGATGGGTTTTTAGCACCCAATCGAACCTGCGCCCTTTTTTGCAGCCAAATGTGGCCCGGGCAATGCCATTGTTGCCAGAAGAGCGGGCGGGTGAGCCATCGTTGCTGCGCTCTGGCACCTACTGGCTGGGAGCATCGAAGAAGAGCGATCGCCTGACCGTCGCCGATTTGCAAATTGCTAGTGCCGCTAGCTTGAGTATGGTCAATCAGCCCCTGACCAATAAGCTCTACCTTTTGCTCGAAAATATGATGCAGGAGTTACGCGAACTCGGAGGGGTGCTGGTGTTGGGTAGTGCGATCGCCGCGACCATTCAAGTATTTACGCCCCGGGATGTGGTGTTGAGCCTAGGGCAAGGCCCTGTCACCTCAATTTTGGCAATGATGTTGTTGGCTGCGATTGTGTCAATCTGCTCAACGGTTGATTCTTTTTTTGCCCTCTCCTTTGCCTCTACCTTTACTACTGGATCGCTGCTTTCATTCCTAGTATTTGGGCCGATGATCGACCTTAAGGCCGTTGGTTTAATGCTGTCGATCTTTAAGCCCCGTGCAGTCTTCTACCTGTTTATGCTGGCGGGACAACTGGTCTTCCTCTTCAGCCTATTTGTTAACCTCTATTTGAGCTAAGCAAAAGCGTATGACTCGCCGTAGAAATGGTTCCCTCTGGCTAGATACCGCCGCGATCGCCGCTTGGGGTTTCCTATTTCTGAAATACTGGCTGACGGAGAAGCTATATCTGCTGATTCACCCTAACTATTTTTGGCTGACCGTTGCCGCCGGGTTTGTATTATTAGGATTGGCTCTAGTTCGGGCTATTTTGGTGATCCGCTACCCCTTCGCGGGTACTTCCGGCCCCCACCTGAGTTTATTTCCTCCCGGTTGGAGCCGATGGCTCCTGATGGGAACGGCGATCGCCGGCCTGCTGGTTTCTCCTCGTGCCTTTGCCAGCCAGACGGCCCTAGAGCGGGGCATCTCCGATGGTTTAACGGTAACGCGGGTCAGACCTCAAGCCTTTCGAGCCACCGTCAAGCCCGAAGACCGTTCGATTGTCGATTGGGTTCGGACCCTCACTGTTTATCCTGAACCCGATGCCTACACCGGCCAACGCGTCAGCGTCAAAGGCTTCGTCGTGCATTCTCCGGAAACTAGCCCAAACTATTTGTTGATTTCACGGTTTATTATTACTTGCTGTGCGGCGGATGCTTACCCAGTCAGTTTACCGGTAAAGTTACCAGAGGGCCAACGTCGGGATGCCTACAAACCGGATAGCTGGCAGCAAGTAGAGGGGCAAATGGTGACTGAAACCCTAGCCGGTAAACGACAATTGGTGATCCAGGCAACAGCGCTTAGCGCTGTAGAAGAGCCGAGAAATCCCTACGATTATTAACTATTAACACCCTATCTGCGCCTTAACCTGAAGCCTTGACGGTGAGAAAGCCGACAGTTGCGGTCTGGACTGGGTTTAGATACAAATATACTGACAACGAACCCACGGTGATCGTGTTATGCAAGCGTAGGGTTTGGGTATTTTCTTTAGTAGGGATTTGGTTGCTGATAGTTGTGGTTCTACCCGGTTTTACTAGAAACAGCAACGAATACTGACTGCACCAGATCATGGGTAGATTATGGATAGAACGCCTTACACCGTGGAGGCCATCCTCAATTGCCAACGCCTTGCGATAATCGCCAAGTTACTGAGCCAATTGGGGGCACCCTGTCACTCAAGGTCGTACAAATCGAGAAAAGCCTGAATTCAGGACTCTTTTCTGAGTCTGTGGAAGTTGTGAGGTCCTTGACTGAAACCAAAAGATACTGTGTCGCTAAGCTGAATTGAAATAAAACCTTGTCCAGGTTGAGACTGAGAGCTTGACTGGTAGAGCAACGCCCTGCTCTAAATTAGACTGGGTTGAAGTACTGGTAGGGGGGTATTGAGTGGTTCCACAAGTGTTGGAGAAACCCATGGCAGAGGGAAAAGGCAAAAAGCTGCGACTCATGGTTGTCGATGATGAACCCGACAATCTCGACCTGCTTTATCGCACCTTTCGGCGAGATTTTGAGGTCATTAAAGCCGAAAGTGCGATCGCGGCGTTGCAAATTCTAGATGAGCTGGGCGAAATGGCCCTCATCATCTCCGACCAGCGGATGCCAGAAATGCTGGGAACCGAGTTTCTCAGCAAAACGGTGGATCGATTTCCAGATACGATTCGGATTGTTTTAACCGGTTACACAGATGTCGAAGACCTGGTAGAAGCCATTAATGCAGGCAAGGTGTTTAAATACATCACTAAACCCTGGAGCCATGAGCAATTAAAGGCAGTCGTGGATCAGGCGGCAGAAACCTACCGGGCAATTAAGCAACGTACCCGTGAACTGCAACGGGCGCTGCGGCGGGAATCCCTTTACAACACAGTGACTACAGCCATTCGGGAATCGTTAGACTATCGCAGCATGTTGCAGACGATTGCTGAAACCCTGGGGCTTAATTTCGCCGCGTCGGAGGCTGTTCTCTATCCTGTTGAGGCCAATGAAGTCACCTTAGAAGCCTTTACCTATCAGGCAGAGGGGCGTACAAGCACTCTGGTGACCGAGACGCCTAGCGAGTGGTTACAGCAAGCGATCGCCAGTCGCCAAATCCAAAAGATTCAAACACCGCCCGATACGGTCTCTGCCATTGTTGCCCCCTTAACCTATCAGCAAGAATTTTTAGCGATTTTGTGTCTCTATCGTTCATCTGAGTTATCGCCCTGGTCAGAGGAAGAAATTGAGTTATTGCAGGGAATTGTTGAACAGGCTGCACTAGCCCTATCCCAGGCCCGACTCTATCAGCGCATTCAACAACAAGCTGAGCAAATGAGAGCCGAGCTAGAAGTGGCGCGGCAGATTCAGGGCAACTTGCTACGGCAGCGTTTGCCAGAGTTGGATGGGATGAAAGTACAGGCCTGTTGCTACCCGGCCCGGGAGGTGGGAGGTGACTTTTTTGAGGTTTATACCCATCCCCAGGGTGATATTTGGTTAGCTGTGGGGGATGTCTCTGGCAAAGGTGTTCCGGCGGCTTTATTTATGGCCAGCGCGATCTCGGTTTTGCGGCGCGAGCTGGCTCAGGAGTCCCCCCCTGAGCCAAATCTAGTGATGCAAAATTTGAACCAGAGCCTCTCTGCTGATCTGATCAGTGCTAACTGCTTTATTACCATGGTGTTGGCTCGCTATAGCCCAGCCACACGCCAACTTGTCTATGCCAACGCCGGTCATATTTACCCACTCGTGTGGTCAAGTCGAGCGGCAGCTCAGGCCGGAGCAGCAGAACCAAACTACCTGAAGGTCAGAGGCATTCCTCTGGGAATTTTGCCCCACTGGAAGGCGGCGGCGGGAAGTCTGGAACTTTCTCCTGGAGAGGTGTTGTTGTTAACTAGTGATGGCATTACAGAAGCCACGGTTGATCAGGGCCAAGGCAATGGCCATAGCCGGATCCCGCTTTCGAGTGCCATGCTCCAGCAGGAGGGCTTGTGGCGCTTATTGCTGGAAGAAGCCAACCCTTTTGATTTGAATAATTTGTTGTCTCGTATTCGGTCTCAAACGATGATGCAAGAGGATGACCAAACCATTTTGTCTCTGGAGGTCCTGTAGCTGATGAAAACGGAACTTCATGTGCCCAGCGATTTACAGTTTTTGGCTGTCGTTGAAAATTGGTTACTGGGAAGTCTGGAACTTGTGATGGGCGATCGCGTAGATTGGCAACGCCAATCGAATCGGCTGCGTTTGGTTTTGGTCGAAGCTTACTCCAATGTAGTGCGTCATGCCCATAAGGATAAACCCAACATCCCAGTATTGATTCGTCTAGAACTGCAGGGGCGGGATATTGCCCTAGAAATTTGGGATCAGGGGGAAGGCTATAACCTATCAGACTACAATGAACCCGACCCAGAATCGTTGCAGGAAGGCGGCTACGGCTGGCTGATTTTGAATCGGTTAATGGATCAGGTTGAATATACCTTACAAGTTGATGGTCTCAACTGTCTGAAGCTTCAGGCTAGCCTCCCTGAACTCGCCCAAATCAACAAATCCTGAAAAACCTAAAAGATTTTCCGTCTCTTTCTCCAGGTGAGATAGACTACTGGCACAGAGATTTACTCCAGGTAAGCCGCCAACTCTTGCGAGAGTGGAGATTTTGTGGTGACCACTAATAGTAGAGTGTCTTCTTCAGAGGAAGCTCTATTGGTAGTGATTTGCTCGAGTTTTTCTAGAGCGAATCTGCTATAAATTCTTAGGTGCATTAATGATCAAAACTCGATACCTGCCGCTCAGTGCGATCGATATCGTTTGTTTTGAGTTAAGCCTGTGTCTTGCTATCCCTAGAGGTTTGCGGTGGAAACGAAGTTAGCGTTAGATAAATTGTGGGCAGAGGTGCTGGAGCGGCTACAGCTAAGGCTTAGCCCACCAACCTTTGAAACCTGGATTAAGACCACCACCCTTGAGGAAATGCAGGGGAACCAGCTATTCGTGCGATCGCCCCACCCCTTTGGACGGAAATGGATACAGAAGTACTATATTCGTGCGATGACCGAAGTAGCCCATGATGTTTTTGGTTTTCCGGTCGATATTCAGATTAAGAGTGTGGCCAGCGAGGATGGCACGATTGATGATCTGGAGATGCTGTGGAATCCCTCCGAGGCTCCAGTAGAGTTGCCTCTCCCCTCTGTCGCTAAGCCTGAGAGGGCATCCAAGAGTGTGGTTCGGCCCAGTTGCGATCTTAACCAAAAGTATGTCTTCTCGCGGTTAGTGGTTGGCTCTAACAACCGCATGGCTCATGCTGCCTCCCTAGCTGTGGCAGAGTCCCCTGGGCGTGAGTTTAACCCGTTGTTTCTTTGTGGTGGGGTTGGCCTAGGTAAAACCCATTTAATGCAGGCGATTGGGCACTACCGCTTAGAAATTTGCCCCACCTCACGGGTCTTTTATGTTTCCACAGAACAGTTCACCAATGACTTAATTACGGCGATTCGGCGAGACAATATGCAAAGCTTCCGGGAGCTTTACCGCGAAGTCGATGTGTTACTGGTGGATGATATTCAATTTATTGAGGGTAAGGAATATACCCAGGAGGAATTTTTCCACACGTTCAATACCCTGCATGAGGCCGGTAAACAGGTTGTGCTGGCCTCTGATCGGCCTCCTAACCAGATTTCCCGTTTGCAAGAACGACTCTGCTCGCGCTTTTCGATGGGGTTAATTGCTGATATTCAACCACCGGACTTGGAGACACGGATGGCCATTTTGCAGAAGAAGGCGGAGTATGAAAAGATCCGTCTGCCCCGTGAAGTGATTGAGTACATTGCCTCTCGCTATACCTCTAATATTCGAGAGTTAGAAGGGGCATTAATTAGGGCGGTGGCTTACGTCTCTATCTCGGGGTTGCCGATGACCGTCGAGACAGTAATGCCAGTACTTAACCCTCCTGTGGAGCAGGTAGAGGCTTCACCCAAAACCATCATTAGCGCTATTTCTGAGGTATTTAATGTCTCAGTCGAAGATTTGAAGAGTAACTCGCGCCGCCGAGAAATTAGTGTGGCGCGCCAGATTGGGATGTATTTGATGCGCCAACATACCGATTTGAGCTTACCCAAAATTGGCGAAGAGTTTGGGGGAAAGGATCACACTACCGTGTTGTATAGCTGCGACAAAATTGCCCAGTTAAAGGATAAGGATCATCAGTTAGCCCAAACGCTGAAGCAGCTTAGCGAACGGATTAACCGTACCAGTCAGGCTTAAACCCCCTGATTGTGAGTGACTGAGTGGCTCTTCTGCACCTGGGGCAGCTTACGGGGCTTCTAGTCTTCTTGTAAAAGCAGCATGATCTTCTGGGTTACCCACAACGAGTAGGCGATCGCCGGCCTCCAGGGTCATTTCACCGGTGGGATAGCGGTACAACTGTTTGCGGCGTTCAATTGCCATAATGGTTGCCCCGGTCAAGCGACGGATGTTGGCCTGGGCTAGACTTAAGCCCACTAGAGGCGAGTTTGCGGGTAACCTGTACCAGTGGCGTTGTAGTCCCTCAATCACCGATTCTAAATCTGCCGCCCCCCAGTATTCTGCCCGCTCTGGCAAAATGTCGCGATAGCGCCCGGTACGGTAACGGTTGACCACCTGCTGCACCTCAAAGGTAGAGTCACCCAGTTTCAAGAGCATGTGGGCACCCATTTCCAGAGAAGCTTCAAACTCTGGCTGCACCACTTCCTGGGCACCCAGTTGGTAGAGGGTATCAATTTCTTCATTGCCATGGGCCCGCACGGTAATATCCAGGTCAGGGGCAAGACTTAAGGCCCGGTTCAATGTGAGGCGGGTTGCCATAGGGTCGGGCAGGGCGATCGCCATTGCCTTTGCTTGGGGTAATTTAGCCTTTTCTAAAACCAGCGTGCTAGAGGCATCGCCAAACAGATAGGGAATGGCTCGTTCGCGCAGAGATTGCAGCACCGCCTCATTATTATCAATCACCAGAATCGGATAGCCCTGAAAATACAGCATCCGCACCAGGGTTTGACCAACTCTGCCATAACCAACCACCACCACATGGCCGCTCAGTTCTTCTTCTCGCCCAAATAACTTAGGGGAATGGTTAAGTTGCAGCAGACGATTAACCCAGGGAATTTGCTCCAACCCTGTTAACAGCAAGGGGGTTGCCCGCAGCAGAAAGGGGGTCAGCAACAGAGTGGCTGCCGTTGTGCCCACGGTCAGGCCATAGAGCCGGGGTGGAAAGAGGCCCTGATTTTGAGCGACACCCGCTAGCACAAAGGAAAACTCCCCAATCTGGTTAATTCCCAGCCCGACCGTTAGGGCTGTTTTCAGGGAATAGCCAAACAAACTGACAACCGCTGTAGCAATCATCGCTTTGCCGAGCATGGCAACCGCTACCAACCCAATCAGAGTCCAGAGATTTGCCAGCAAAAAGGTTGGATCAATCAACAAGCCAATCGACGCAAAAAACAGGGTCGCAAAAACATCGCGCATGGGTAGCATTCGATCGAGGGCGTGATCCGCATATTCCACATTTGAAATCATCAACCCGGCGACAAAAGCCCCCATTTCAATTCCCAGGCCGAGAGCGGAGGTGATCAGCGCGATCCCTAGACAGAGCACCAAGATTCCTAGCAAAAATAATTCCTGGGAGCCGGTGTGGGCAATCAGTTGTACCAAAAACGGAATCACCCATTTCCCCATCAGGATGGCTCCCCCTAGAAATAGCAACGCCCTTAGCAGCGCTGAGAGTAGGGCACTGCCAATCACATCCGTTGGCTGGGTCAAGGCTGGGAGAATCGCCAACATCAAGCCCACGGCTAAATCCTGAACAATTAAAATAGTCAGCATAATCTGACCGTGATTAGTTTGAGTTTCATTCCGTTCAATCAGACTTTTCAGGACAACAGCGGTCGAAGAGAGAGAAAGAACGGCCCCCAGGAAAGTGGCTTTGGGGATAGTGGTTACCCAGCCCGTCAAGTACGCCAATCCCCCCCCTAGTAAAATCGTTAGGATAATTTGCAGAGAGCCGCCGCCTAGGGCGATCGCCCGCATTCGCAGCAGGTCTTTCAGCGAAAACTCTACGCCTAGCGCAAACAGCAGCAAGGCCACGCCGATTTCTGACAGTACTTGGATATCCCCTTCCAGCGTGACGAGTCTAAAACCTGTCGGGCCAATCAGCATGCCACCCAGAAGGTAACCCAGCAAAACAGGTTGTCCTAAACGATTGGCCAGGTACCCTCCAGCGGCAGCCGTTCCCAGCACTGTTACCATTTCTACAATTAGTGTTAACTCGGCAGCCATGAATTGATGATTTGTGTAAACCGGTTTCTGGCTTCATCTAAACATGCTGACCGAGTAAACGGGTAAGCATGAGGAATGATCGGGCGATCTCCCGGGTGCTGAGCCGATTAGGGGCGAGGGGGCTTCAATGGAATTGCGCCCAGCGACTTAGCAAGCACGCTGCTGCCATCAGATAATGCCCGAAGTAGCAGGCCGTCTCACTGAGGAACAGGAGTTGCCGGGTAAGGTTATCGCTACACTCAAAGGCGATCGCAGCCTAAAAGAACGCCTCCTTTTAACGACATTGCCTCACTCCGACTTAATTAACTCCACCCCATCGCGCCCATCTAGCTCGTGGATATAAACCTTGACCACTTCATCCCGCGCAGTGGGGAGCTGCTTGCCAACAAAGTCGGGGTGAATCGGCACCTCCCGATGACCGCGATCGACCAACACCGCCAGTCGAATCACAGCAGGTCTACCGTAGTCATTGATAGCATTCAATGCGGCCCGAATCGTGCGTCCTTTGAAAATTACATCATCCACCAACACCAGGCGTTTACCCGACAAATCGAAGGAAATTTTTGTCTTGGCGGGAGTGCGTAAACCAATCTGGTCAAGGTCATCTCGGTAAAAGGTAATATCGAGTGCGCCCACGGGCACCTCTACGCCCTCGAGTACTTCAATCTGGCGCGCTAATAGATGGGCTAAGTTAACCCCACGGGTGTAAATGCCAACCAGGGCAAGCTGAGACAAATCACCCGCCCGCTCCACTACCTGGGAAGCTAAACGAGTCAGCGTTCGGCGCATTTCTTCTGGAGATAGAATTTGAATTACCTCAGCCATAGATTCTTGGCAAACCCCTAAACGCAATTATGCAGAAGGTAAAACTCAAAATCTCCTGCGAGAAGGGCAAAGCCCCTCGCCATCTAAACCTAGGGCAGACCTGCCAAGCGGGCAGGCTGCCAAGTAGCCTACTGAATATCGCGGTGGACTAGAGCAAATCTTCTGGTTCTTCCCGTTGTACCCCTTTGACAATACGCGAGAGTTTCGACTTTTCATCAATACTGATACGGCTAGGGGAGCCACTGATAATCCGCTCGTAATCGCGGAAGGAGTCTTTAATTTCTGGCCCCTGGCCGCTAATGATGTACTCACGAATGCCCTTATCGTGCCAGGAACCTCGCATCTTGAAAACGTTGATGGCACGCGACATCTCTCCGCGAATCTCAACGTACTGCAACATGATGATGGTGTCAGTAATTGTGGAAATATGGGAGTCTGTAATCGAGTGCGATCCCATAAATTGGTCGGTTGTGTTGGTAAAGAAACCGGTAATTTCCTCTTGCTTCGCGAAGCCCGTTACCCCAATCACAAACTGGCGGAAGGCGTTGTTACTGACTCCGCGGGCTAGAGCCGAGAGGGAATCGATCGCAATGCGAGCCGGTTTAAACTCAGCAATCTCCGTTTTGATAATTTGCAGGTGATCCTCTAACCCCGCCGATTCTGGGTAGGCGCAAATGATCTTGAGCAGACCCTGTTGCTCCAAATCTTCAAAGTCAATCCCCCAAGAATAGGCGTTACGGGAGAGTTGAGCGCGCGACTCTTCATAGGCAAATAGAATGGCCCGCTCTCCATGCTTACAACCATCTTGTAAAAACTTGCTGACCAACAGGGTTTTGCCGGTGCCGGTTGCCCCCGTTGCCAGAATAATCGAGTCCTTAAAAAAGCCGCCGCCACACATCTCATCCAAAGTGTTAACCCCCGAAGATACCCGCACATTGGATGAGCGCTGGGTCAGCCGCATTGCCCCTAAGGGGAAGATATTGATGCCGCTGTTGGTAATGGTGAACGGATATTCACCCTTCATATGGGTTGTACCGCGCAGTTTCAAGATTTCGATTGTGCGCCGTCGCCGTTCTCCTTCCAAGACGTTACGCACAATGACCACATTGTCGGAAACAAACTCTTCTACCCCAAACCGCGCCACTTGCCCATATTCATCCACTCGCTCAGTGGTCATAATCGTGGTAGCCCCTACCTGCTTGAGCCGTGCCACCAAGCGAAAGATCTCACGTCGTACCACCGAGGCCGCATCATATTGTTGAAATACCGCTGTTACCGAATCAATGGATACTCGCTTGGCTTTGTACTTACGAATGGCATACTGGATTCGCTCAATCAGGGCAGATAGGTCAAAATTGCCAACGACATCTTGCCCTTCTGGATCGGGTGAGGCGTCTAAAATGAACAACTTGCCGGCATTGACGAATTGCTGAATATCCCAGCCGAAGCTGTAGGCATTTTTAATGATATCGGTGGGAGATTCTTCGAAGGTGATAAATACCCCTGGCTCGTCAAAATAAACAATGCCATTGTAGAGAAACTGAACCGCGAGTAGGGTCTTGCCAGTACCAGAGGTGCCACTGACCAGAGTTGTGCGCCCAACCGGTAAACCGCCATGGCTGATGTCATCAAACCCCTCGATCATGGTGCGAATTTTTTGCACATTGAGTTGGGTATTGATGGTCTCTGGAGTCGATTGATTTTCTGGTAGGATCATGACTAAATCTGACTGACAAATCCGGTTTCTGTAATGGAGTGCCTGAAGCTAAACGAACGATCGCGTTGCCTTGCTAGATGTAGCATAAAACCCTGCATTTATGGCCAAATCAGGAGGACGAGGGGATAATTTGTTAGATGTTGCTGTCAATACAGTTACCCTCGGTTTAGTCAAGCGTGATGCAGCCGCCAGTGGCTGTAGCATATTATTCTTCCAACTCAAGGCCAGAATCTTGCAGCTCTTCGTACAATAAGTCAAGCCCAATCAAAACTTTTTCCCGATCAGAGAGATCTCCAATGATTTTGCGCACTGGGGGCGGCAAGATCTTTGCCAGAGTTGGGGTTGCCAGAATCTTGTCTTCTTCGGCCAGTTGAGGATTTTTAAGAACGTCAATCACTTTTAGGGCGTAGACTCCTTGAAACTCTTCCTCCAAGATATTATTCAGCATTTTAAGTGCTCGAATCGAGTTGGGGGTATTGCCTGCAACGTACAGCTTCAGCACGTAGGTTTTTTGGGGGAAGCCCATAGCCGAACTTTTCATAGATCAGAGAACCAACAACGCTGCGATCAGCAGGATAGCAACAAAACCCCAAGGGGTAGGGAGTTTACCGTGAGAGTTTAAGATTCTCGTGGAATCGAGCGGCGGTACATTTCACAGAGATGGGCGATGATATCAATCAGGGTGAGCCGATAATCGAGCAAAATTTCTTCGCTGCGTCCTTCTAGTTTGAGTTGCTTTGAGAACTCCTCAATCAGCTCCATATGAATTTCCACAATCTGAGAAACTGAAATGTCTGCAAAGAAGGCCGCATTCACTAGGTCATCAATTCGCTGGTTCAGGCTGTCATCTTCTGCAAAGTAGCACAGCAGAATTTCACGGTAGTCGTTTCTCAGGGCTTCGATAAATTCTTGCTTGGCCTCTGAGGGCAGATGACGATAGAAGTTGCGTGGATTACGTTTGTAGTACACACCTAAATAGCCCAGTCTCTCTTTCAGCTTTTCCGAGAGCCGTCGCTGTTGCACCGGCAAAAAGTTTTGGATTGTCAGGTTAGTTGTGACTTCCTTCGCATCGGCGGGGGCAAAACGACAGGACAGGGAGAGGTTTAAAAAGTGAGTGATTGCCCGATCAATCATTTTTGGCAGAGCTTTAATCTCAGTTTCTGCAACCCAGACCTCTGCTGTATGGTAATAAAAGTTAGTAGCTGATGCCTCTGGGGTCGTTTTAGCTGCCGCTGCGGAGACAACAATCACCGCAGGAAACAGAGCAGCCTGACCATAGAGCCATTTTGCTGTAACGGGTAATTGGGGGCCGCTTTGTAAAATCAAGCAATCGATGGCTTGTTTCTCTTGTTCAAGATAACGACAAAAATCGTCAAAAGAAAAAAAGATGGAATAGTGGTAGCGATCGCTTGTGAGTACGGTTGCGATGGCCTCCGCAAGAGGTGTTTGCTCGACAAAGATACAAAGAGTTGGCAATAAGCTCACGATGACGCTACTTTTAGATTTTTAGAAACGACATTGAGAGTCCACAGGATCGTCTATCCGTAAGGTTGTGCTCTCTTCCCAGGGAAAACAAAACAGACCGTGTGATACAGGTTTAAGACTTTTTTAAGGATCCTGAGGATGGAACGATTATAACCAGAAAACCAGGCATTCCTTTGAAGAGAGCGCTGCTTTTCTGGGGGTTGAGGCCAACGGCGGTTGAGACATATCGTTTCTTGTAGTAAAAGCGATTTTAGCCGCAGACCTTGTTAGATTGGAGTCAGCCGATTTGCTTGATCCCCAAAAGCAAATCGGTTGGGCAGGCAACCTGAGAATCTTTTCAGGTGGTACGTTTTTCTGTGCTAAGGCTCTTGGTCGTCTTAAGACAAAGGCTGAACTCCGCAAATCGGTTTGCCAGGGAAGACGAGAGTTGGTTATCAGTTGCTTCTGACTCCTATCCGGTAAGGGGATGTCACTTTTTCCTTTGCATTGAAAAATATTTCACCGTTCCTAACGTTTCCAGGTTGCTCCTCATCCCTTTCTTTATCGATCTGATCCAACTCTCCACTCTTTTCTGGGTTCTGATTCCGGCAACAAGGTACCTTGGCTAAGTTGCTCTACTACCCAGATTGAATCAAGGAAACCACCGACTTCTGATTGCCTCTGCGGCAAGCTCTCTATGTCACTGTTGCATTCTCGTCTAGATAGCTTTGCTGAACCTGTACCCAGTTGCCTGGCAACAGAGCCACTTGCAACGGTGATGGCGTTGTTTCAGAAGGCGGGGTGCGATCGCTTGTTGGTTTATGACAACCAGGCCCACTTACTGGGCTGTGTCAGGTTGACCGATGTTTGGCATTGGCAGGCTACGCCCTCTGAGGCGACCAGCCAGACCTGTTTGCAGGCATGGCAGCCTTCCTTGATTCAGCCAGTGGTCTGTATGCTGGGTGAGCACTCCATTGCAGAAGTTTTGCCCCAACTGCAAGCGAGCACGACTCCTATTGTGGTAATGGCGGCCAGTGGAGAAGTCCTAGGAATCCTCAATCGCGATCGCCTGTTAACCCAGATCCTGACTCAGCTACAGTCCTTTACAACCTTCCCTTCCCATCAGCCTGCCGCCCCTCAACCCCCTTCCCCTTTTGATTGCCAGGATGTTCTTGCGCAGCGCCCCCACCCCGGTGGAGTGGCTGCCGGTACCACCCACCCTGATTGGTTAACCCCACTGATCGATTTGCTCGAGCCATTGCCGATTGCGCTTATGTTACAAACCAGCCGCGGCCAGGTCATTACTCGCAATGCCCTCTGGCGCAGGCAGGTGCAAGAGTTGGATGGGCCAGAGGTAATACGCCAGGAAATCGCCCAGCTCTTAGAAAACCCCGTTGCCGTTTCTAAGCAAGAGGCAACCGCAGAAAGAGAAGACTTTTTTGTCCATCGACCTCCTGGTATGCCCACCAGCAGCGGAGTCTGCCGCCTAGGGCCAAAGCCCAACACCTGCATTTGCACCTGCACCCTTAAAAATGGGCAAGAGCAGGTGCTACAGCTTGTCAAAATCCCTTTGGGTCAAGTCTTTTCGCCCCAACTTTGCAATCGTCCGGCTGACAGGGGGCAGCCTGTTACCTCCTTTCGTTTGGCAGAGCTAACCGAGAGCGACGCCCACTCCGGCACGGTTGCAGTGAGTCATGACCCCGACCCCACGGATACCCTGTGGTTAGTATTGGCTCAAGATATTACAGAGCAGCAACAACTGACACGAGAGCTGGCGGCTAAAAACGCCGACTTGATTCAGCTGAATCGCTTAAAGGATGAGTTTCTGGCCTGTATTAGCCACGAATTACGCACACCACTGACCGCTGTGCTGGGCCTATCGAGCTTACTCAAGGATCAAACCCTAGGGGCTTTAAACCAACGTCAGGTGCACTATGCTCAGTTGATTTACCAGAGTGGGCGACACCTGATGACAGTTGTCAACGATATTCTTGACCTCACTCGAATGGAAACGGGGCAACTTGAGTTGGTTTTAGAAGCGGTGAATATTTCTACCGTTTGTCAACAAGCCTATGAGCAAGCTTGTCAGCTTTACATGGCTGGAAACCCTGATGCAGATGCGGTCAATCATCTCCCATCGTTCTCTTTAGAGATTGATCCACACCTTGACTCTCTGATTGCCGATGAGTTGCGCCTGCGGCAGATGCTAGTACACTTGCTCTCAAATGCCCTTAAGTTTACGGAAACTAATCAGCCTATGGGTCTCAAGGTGGGCTTTTGGGGCGGATGGATTGCCTTTACCGTATGGGATCGGGGCATTGGAATTCCCCGAGATAAGCAGCACCTGATTTTTCAAAAATTTCAGCAGCTTGAAAACCCGATGACCCGCCGCTTTGAGGGAACAGGGTTGGGGTTAGTGCTAACCCAGCGCTTAGCACGCTTGCACGGGGGGGATGTCACGTTTATTTCGCGGGAAGGGCAAGGCAGTCAATTTACCATTCTGTTGCCACCAGAGCCACCAGAGCCGCATTTGACGACCCTGGCTGGTGATTATGAGCAACCCTCTGACCTCAGGCCGGTGAGCGGAGCAGGAGAAAGTTATGCGAAGGGTGGGAACCGGGCCGCAGCCTCTCCCTGTCAGAAAATGGGGTTATTGAGCACAGGTGTGGCCCCAAACGACTCGGCATTGACCGCATCGAACCAGCTTGTCCTGGTTGTTGAAGCCGTTCCTAACTACATTGAAGACCTATCCGACCAATTGACTCACCTAGGGTATCAGGTGGTGATCGCCCGGTCGGGCACTGAGGCGATCGAGAAAGCGCGCCGTCTTTGCCCCTGCATCGTTTTTCTTAATCCGGTTTTACCCATTCTCTCTGGTTGGGATGTATTGACCCTGCTCAAGTCTGCCCCTGAAACCCGCCACTTGCCGGTCGTAATGACGACCCTCGAAATTGATCAGGAGCAGGCGAATCATTGTCAGGCCGATGGCCTGTTGAGTTTGCCGATTCAACCAAAGCTTCTCAACCTAACACTGCAAAAGTTGGTTCACAGTCGCCAGGCGGTAGAAGGCTCGGAGTCAGCGAGGCGTGCGCTGACCATTTTGCGGTTAGGCGCAACGAGCGACAGTGCCACTCCAGTCAACCCTAGTGTAACCTTGACAGGCCTACTCCAGGCTTATCCCTACCGCATTCTAGAAGCCGATGATTTAGAGCAAGCGGAGCTTCTTGCTCGTGTCTGGAAGCCAAATGTGGTTCTGATTGAGCGCCTGAATTGCGATCCAACCTCCTATTTTCAGCAATTTGCTCGGCATACCTATCTGGCTTCGTTGCCTCTAGTCACCCTTGAGCAGAAAATGACCCAGGCGGCGAATCAAATTTCGGGGCTGCTGGTTTTTCCCTGTCTTGCCAGCAGCGATTATCTAGAAAATCATTGGGATTCCTACTCTTCCCCGCTGATCCAAGTCATTCAAGTTGCCGCTGGGCATACCTGGCAGCCTTCGATTTTGGCAGTTGATATAGCGAGCCTGACTGGAGATGGGGTCGGTGAGGAGGCTCTGACGACTGCCTCTGACAGGTTTCCAAAAACTAGTGAGTGGCTCTATGCGCTCAACCAGTATCTGCGCACGGCTGGTTTGCGAGCAACAATTGGACGTTCCTGGCAAGAGGTCTGGCAACAACTCCAAACAAGTCGGGTGAACCTCTTAATTTTATGTTGGACACAAACCCGCCTTTTGCCTGAAGCGGCTCAAATTTTGACGCAGTTACATGAACTTGACCGTTGTCCTCCGATTCTTGTTTTAGACCAGCGCGTCGAGCCTACGGATGCCAATCTCTCAACCTTGCAGACAGATCTCTCCCCGCTTTTAGGGCAACTGGTATGGCAAGTGTTGCCTCAATTTATCTCTATGACTGAGTTGCTAGAGCAAATCCATCGGGCAATGCAACCATAGTTCAGTCCTTAGTTGAGTCCTCTTTTCCTAAAGCCTTTATGAAAATCACAGTTGGGAGGGATGTCAGACGGGGCATTCCTGGAGAAAATAGGCTAAGTTCTTTTATTCCCCCATGCTTATGCCGAGGTCTGTCTCTGCAAATCGGCAAGTTCCCCTTCACACAAGAATTTCAGAACAATTGCGAGAGCAAGTCTTACTGGGAGAATTTGCTCCGGGCGATCAGTTGCCGAGTGAGCACCAACTGATGGAACTGTTTGGTGTGAGTCGCATTACTGTGCGGCGGGCGATCGCCAATCTTGTCAACCAAGGGCTAGCGGAAACTCAACAGGGAAAGGGCGTCTTTGTTAAAGAGCAGCGCAAAGTGTTCTACCGATTATCAAACCCAATGGTCTTTTTAGAAGAAGACATGGCCCGCCAAGGTGTGAGCTGTGGCATTGAGAACCTGGTGTTGGAAAAAATGACCGCTCCTAGCAAGGTTTGCCAGACCCTACAGCTAGACCCAACCACTGCCGATGTTTATTTTCAAAAAAAGTTATTTTTATTGGATGGGGATCCTGTTGCCATCGACATTACCTACACCATTGCTGAGGTGGTTCCCTTGGGAAATGAGTTGGCATCGCGGATGACGTTTCCCCTTTTAGAGCAGTGGGGCGTGCCGATTGAGCGCATTGAGACCACTCTAGAATGTACCCATGCCGATCCCCCAGTAGCTGATTATCTCAATATTGCCCTGGGTAGCCCGATTTTGGTTTATCGCTACGTGGCCTATACGCTCAATAATCGTCCGGTGGTTTGCGGCGAGAGCCTATCACGGGGCGATCGCCTGTGCTATTCGGTCGTCTTAACCAAAAATCACTCCTAGACCGCTGGTAAGGTAGCAATCCATCCACACAGATGGCGACCACTAACCCGATGTTAAGAGTGTAATAAATCAAGCTTAATCTGACAGATGAGATTATCGGCAAAAGACAACCCATCGTCTTGTTCGCTGACCCAGCCGCTTATCTTAACAAACGCAGATAGGTCATTGTCAGAACGGTTTAGAGTTCGCTGCTGGTTAATTAGAATAACTCCCCTGGAATCGACTCCGTGAGGATTATCGCATGTCCGAGAAACAATACTCCGATTGCTGACCAAAAAATCACAATAGGCTTCCCCTTGGCCGTTTGGCTATTTGCCTACATCATCATGTACTTCGACGTGTGTGAAGCTTACGACTAACATTGGCATACTCGTCCTCCTTCCGATTGAATGTGGATGCGATTGCTTGATGAGACTCAACCGCTTAGTTGTCCCTGCGTGGACATTCAATCATCCGCAGAACGGTAAAATTAACTGGCGGACTATGAAGTGTTGGCATAGGTGGAAGGTTAACTTTTGGTTGTAATAACCCGCCAGAAAACTACCGGTATAACGAATGAGATGAGTCGACTCGCTTCGCTCACGGCTCATCTCGTGGTTGCGCCAGCAGCCCTATTCCGTGAAGTAGTCCGTATCGATCTTCTTGACCTCGTAGCTTGCCATCGGGCTGACGCCCAGGTTGTAATCAATCATCAGGTCGGCGAGCTGGGAGCCGTCAATCAACACGATCTTGTTGTCGATCTTGGAGACGTACTCACGCGCCTCGTCCGAGAACGATGAGGTGGTGATCATGATGCCCTTTTTGGCACGCTGGCCTTGGAGCGCACCCGCGAACTTCTGGACCTCCGGACGCCCAACCACGGATTCCCAACGCTTGGCCTGAATGTAGATGATGTCGAGGCCGAGACGATCCTCCTTGATAATGCCGTCGATTCCCTCGTCTCCACTGCGTCCGATGGCCCGGCCTGCATCCTGCCGACTTCCGCCGTATCCCATCTTCAGGAGAAGCTCAACAACCAGCCTCTCAAACAGGCTGGGTAATGCCGCCTTGACCTGTTGTAGAACCTCGCCTGCAAGCGCGTCTCGAAGGCGACTGTACGCCGACTCCAGCGACTCCTCCGGCGTTGTCTCCTGATCTGAAGCGGCTTCCGCGGAAGCACCGCTACCTCCTGAACGAGTTCCTTTGAGCGCCTGAAACTCACGAAACTCCTCGAACTGCAGGAGAAACCTAACGTCGAAGCAGTCCGGATGCTGGGCGAGAACCTGACGCCCACGATCCGAGATGGCGTAGTGGCTTCGACGGGTCTTCTCAAGCAGTCCGGCCTTCGTCAGATATGTACGGGCCCAGCCGACGCAGTTATCAAAGACCTGCTGCTGGCCGCTGGGGAGGAGCTTTTTACGCTCATCAGGGGTCAGGCCGAACTTGTCCGCGAGGGCATCAATCGTTTCGCGTAGTGAGTGTTCCTGCCCGTCTCCGGCGAACTCAAGCAGCGGCAGCATCAGAGTCTGAAAGTCAGGAATCGCCACTCCTATTCCTCCTTCGTACTGTCGGCCCAACAACCAAATTGAGCAACCGCAGACAACCTTTGGCTCCTACAGACAACATTGCGGCAGTCGGTTCAAACGACTTACTGTGCCGTCACCGCTACCTAGACTCCATTCTTTTTAAGAACTCATTTGCTGTAATCACTAGCATATCACGAAATAGATGCAGTACAAGTAAATCTCTGTCACCACTATTGATAGAAATTCCAGAGTTTTATGGTCATCAATTACTCGATAAGTTACGCTATTTGCAACTTGAATCGAGTCGTCGTTGTGCGATTGTCCATTGGAGCTACGATCTGCTGCCGGAGACACTCGTAGGAGCTTTGTAGGATTGAATGTAAGGTTTTGTGTCTCAATTCAATACTTTTGGCTAAAAAGCTATTTCCAGCTAAGTACGCTAACTATGACTTAAGCTCAGCTTATAAGTCCTTTGATGGAAAACAACATGAACGACTTGAACAGCTAAATAAGTTATATGTAGAGAAAGGGTGTGGAAATGAGTGCATAAAGTATCTGATGTACAACCTATCTTTGGAAGGTATCCCAAAGCATGAACAGCAGAAGATATTGCATCAGCAAATGAAACTGGATGCGAATTTAACCTTTAATTTCACTGTCAGTTTACAAAGATATAGAGAACTGCTTGAAGGGGAACAATCTTCAATCTTGCAATTAGGATGTCTTTTCGCCTCAATTAAAACGATACATGATTTAGCTAAAAAGGCAGCTAGGTCTAGCAAAACAGAACAGACGTTATACGTTATACCAGTTTACGTTGGGTTCACTTGTTGAATCTATAAACGTGTATGAGAGTTCTTTGTCTTCGTTCTTTGTTTTTGATCTCATAATGCAAGGAATAGGCTGCTCATGCCAAGAGTTTATTGAGTTAGTTCGTTATGGCAAAAAAACAGGTATGGCAAACGAGCTAAGAGTTTTGCCACCAAAATATTCTATAAAACTAAGGATTACTGCTGGTATAGAAGGTGAACCTAAGTACAGGACAAAAGTTGTAGAACCTCCAGGGTAAACGCATCTAAAACGGAGCGTGAAAAGGTGTAGGATGAGGAGTTCTTCTTCGCTTGCCCATGCCTTCCAGTATTAACCGAGAAATGCTGCAATCGTGTCTGGAGCAGTGTTTCGGACAGATCCCCGATCCGCGTGTAGAGCGCACTCGTGCCCACCAACTGCTAGACATTATCACTATCGCTTTGTTTGCCGTGCTGTCTGGAGCAGACGGTTGG
>CALIDI010000010.1 GCA_938023035.1 uncultured Leptolyngbyaceae cyanobacterium
GCGACGACAGACTAAAACAATGGAGGAGGCGAGGGCGTTGGTACCGGACGCAACCATACGGTTACTGAGTTCGCTCCGTATGGGCCAAGTGCCATCAATGGTGAAGCCAGCTTGGATCAAGCCCTCTAGCATGGTTTCCCAACCGGTGGAGGCTCGGCCCTCTTCTCCCCCTCGCCCCTTGTGGGAGAGGGGGTTGGGGGGTGAGGGGTCTTCTTCCTGTTGTTTGAAAGCGTAGTAAATGGTGAGGGGATAGTCATCACGACAGATGGTGTACATGCGGTGAAAGGCTTTACTGAATCCGGCTTGAAAAAAGGTTCGGGCTTGTTGTTTGTTGCCATCAAAGCGATAGGGGGTGGCGACCAGTTCTTCGGCTTTAGGCGTCAATAGCGTGCTAAAGAGATCGGGATAGACGGAACCTATGGAACGCCGCAGCCAGACATAGAAAAAGTCGGATAAATCGGCATAGCCGATGTTGTCATAGTAAGGCGGGTCGGTGGAAATCAGCTTGGGCGTGCTGTCATCGGGGTGAGGGGCAGTGGCATCGTGTTGGGTGACCTGCGATGGAGCGTGATGAGAAGCGTTTTCTAGGACTTTGACCACCCATTCAATCGCACCATTAAAGCTACCGGTCGAATCACTCATAGGGTTGGCTTCGGCAAAATCCCACACCATCGGAATGGCTTGTCTACCAAAGGTATTGCGAATAGTGTCTCGTCCTGAGTGCCAACTGCAAAGATCAGAGTGATAATCTGTCATCTTATCTACTGCAAACGCCAAATAAACACTTATCGCATCTCCATAGGCTCTCGCCCCGGTGCCGCCTTCATTCAAGGGCACATCATCATCGGGTAGGCCAGCAGCAATCGCATCCTGAGTCGCCCGTTCCCGTGCTTCCCCCACCAAATCGCTGAAGGTGATGAGGGCGACCAGTTGACGCGGCGTGAACAGATGATGAAAGTGAGTTAGTCCATAAAGCGGGGTAAACATTGAGCGGCGATCATCACCAATCTGACCATCGGGATACCAGGTTGGCTTTGCACTTCTAGCAATTTCTTCATGCTCAGGCGTTGGGGATAAATAAATTCTGCCGTTTTTTCCTTCAGCTACGATCGCCATCAACTGAGCACCCATCCGCCCCGCCATGCCCTCTGCTTTAATGTGCTTACCATCCGCTGGTTGTCCACAGGCTAAGCAACTAAACGTGGCTCCTCGTCCAGTTTTGGGCGGATCAGGTGCTTTGCCCTCCCCCGACTTCACCACAAACCGGATTTTGGGAACCACAGAGGCACAGAGATCACGGAGGTTTTCTTTCTCTGTGTTCTCTGTGTCTCCGTGGTGAATCATCGGCTCTACCCAAGCTTCTTTACCTTTTTTAGTGGAGAGCTGAAAACTCCGTACCAGTGGCATTTGGCAACGGCAAGCCGGGTTGGGACAGGTGACAGTGCGTGCCCATAGCCATGCAATCACCGTCGCATCTCCGTGGTTCTCGACCCTCACTGCTGGATAAAGGTGCCCGATCTGCTCAAACGCCTGCTCCCGCATCCACTCCCCGTAGTAGCGCACATCCGCCGCCAACCCCTGCGCCCCAAAATAGGCGTGAGAAGGGAGAATACTCCTCACCCCCGGATTCACCGGCACCTGATCCCTAAACCTCACCGGAATCTCAATCAACGCCTTATTGATCAGCACCGCTACCGGATTGAGGTCACTGGCGTAAACCCGCAGCCCCAACCGCTGGGCCTCTAGGGGAATAGATCCACCCCTGCAAAGGGGTCATATACGGGCGGTGCATATTTGGCGAGGTATTCCCTGACCGCATTCGGCTGGGTTGGCGGATCCTCACCCCGCTCCCATGCCAAACAGCGGGCAATCTCGCGCTGGGCTTGCTCCAACACATTGCTCTGGGGATTGTTCACGTCATCCCACGACACTAATCCCCGCACGACCTGCTTGGTGTTGCCTTTCTTATCTGCCTTCAGGGTGATCTGCCCCAAAATGTCAAATAACCGCTGTCGCTCTCGATCCTGCTCCTCCTTGGTGGGAAATTTGTCGGGCCAACTGCTGGGGTCATCCACTAGGGATGCCCAGAGCACGGCACGGCAGGCTGCCAAGGGTCGCCGTGCCCACCACAGGTGCAGGGTGCTGGGATGCCCATGGCGGATGGATTTTTCGCGCGCCGATTCGCGGTTGATGGCTTCCAGAGGTAGGGCAACTTCAATGAGCTTTTTGCGGTAGGTCATAGTTAAAAGAACAACAGAGACACGGAGGGCACGGAGATTATTGGAGGTCGGATTCTGAGAGGTGGGCTTGTTTCATAAAGTGGCGGAGCAATTCAATTTTGAGGTCTTTATTAACGCTCCAAAATCTTGGCAAACTGCTTGCCCGAAATGGATTTCATACCGCAATTTCCATAACTCGGCTCTTCTCTGAAGCTGAAGGCGTTTCGATATCCACGGACAAACAACCCTCGATCGCCTCATAAAGATTTTCGAGCAACTCTTCAAAGCTATCTCCTTGCGTCGCACATCCTGGAATGGCAGGCACTTCTGCCCAGTAGCCCCCTTCTTCCGCCTCATGAACAATAATTTTTAACTTCATCGTTTTTTCTCCACATCAGTAAAAGTTATAGGTTGCAATAAGCCAGTTCATCAGCTTCCGAATTCCACTCTGTCATTGTTGCCGAGATTGCTTCCCAATTTTCGGCAGGTAGAGTTGCAGCTAACTTATGGGCATTCATAAAATTGACTCCTGAACAAAAAAACCACAAAGACACAAAGGGCACAAAGGTTAATGGTTGACGAGGCGTTTGATGCCGTTTTTGAGGAGGGGGACGTTGAAGTTGATCAGGAGGCCGAGCCAAAGGTTTTTGAGTTTGAGGTAGGTGAGCAGTTGAGCATCGTGTATGGGGTGCAGGCTTTCGACGGTTTTGAGTTCCACGATTATCAGATCTTCCACCAACAGATCTAAACGATAGCCGCAATCCAGATGGATGCCCTTATAAATCACGGGTTGGGATACCTGGCTCTCCACTCTCAACCCTTGCTGGGCTAACTCATACTTCAGACAGGCTTCATAGGCAGACTCCAACAACCCGGATCCTAGCTCCCGATGCACTTGAATGGCCGCCCCAATAATCACATTCGATAATCGATTCGCTTCCTCTCGACTCATCCTTCGTATCCTTTGTGCCTTAGTGGTTTCAATAACGAAGAACCACGAAGACACAAAGTTCTTAGTGTTCTTTGTGTCTTTGTGGTTCACCCCCCCGTTCCCATAATTCCCGCCACTCATAGTTCACGCTACTGGCCCCAAAGTCTGGCTCCCGCTGAAACGGCTGCCGCACATAGCGCACCACACAGCCTTCCCCTGGAACCGCATAGGTACTAGAAGTTGTCTTGACCTTGAACACATCCCCCTCTGGGAAGTTCTGATCTGCTGGTACCTGCACCAGCGCTAAGATGTAGTTCTCTGGCTTGTTGAGGGCGGTGAGGATTTCGTTTTTGGTGACGGTGACCGTTTCGGCTCCTTCGATCCGGCCCTTGACTTCGATGAATCGGAGTCCCTCACCCCCAGCCCCTCTCCCAAGCTGGGCGAGGGGAGTAGAAGATTCAATGTCGTAGCCACACTTCTGGCCGCTGACATCCCGTGGTTCATAGCCCAATGCCCGTTCTGCGGCCATGACGGCTGCCATTGCGGCTTGCTCCACCCGCTTGGTTTCCCTGGCAAAGGTACTGGTCGCCGCTTCCCGTTTGCCTTGCAGCCGTTGCAGTAGGCCGATGGGCACGACTAGCGCCGCCCCAATCACGTTCGGCGGCAGGGGTGAGAGTTGGCGTTCTTGCTCTAACTCGGCTAAGCGCTTTTGCAGGCGATTGGCCAATTCATCCGCCCGTTGCAGGGCTTTCTGGGAATTGAGCTTGGCGTTGGGTTTCCTGGCTTGCTCTTGTCTCCGTAATTCCTCCGCCCGGTGATCCCAATAGTTGATCTCTTTGGTGAGTCGATCCTTGACCGCCTGCATGGTTTTGTTAATCAGTGCTTCTTTGCGTTGGCGGACTTCCTGGAGATGTTGGGAGACAAGGTGAGTAACGGCATAAGTGGTGGCAGATGCCTCTAGGTTGGAACCACGAAAGCATAAAGCGCCCAAAGGATCGGCGAGGAGAGCCTGTTCCTCTGGGGTCGAGGGTCGGTAGTCTAGATACGGCGCATACCCCGCATTTTTAACCTCCCTCTCTTCGTGCGCTTCGTGCCTTTGTGGTTCCAAAATCTCCACATACTGCATCCGCCGCGACACCACCCGCCGTTGTCCATCTTTCCCAGTGCGGCCATCCTGAATGTTATGCTCCAAGTACACCAACACCCGCGGGGTTTCTCCTGGATCGTTCTCATCCACCAAAATCGCTCCCTGGCGCAGCACATCCCGATGGCGTTCTAAGGTGAGGTCAAGCACGGCATCCAAGAGAGGATGACCGGGGCAGACAAATTCAGCAGGCGGTTTGCCGGGGAGGTTCATCAAGGCTTTATCAAAACAAATCCGCTCATAGGATTTCAAAACCGGTTGCCCAATGCCGATCAGCCGATCGCGACTGCGAATCACCGCAGGCACATGAGTAATCTCATACCGCCGGGGTTCGCGCTGTCGGATGGTGCCACCCAGACGCTGAAAGGCTTCTAGAAAGAAGGAGGCAATGAAGTGGGGCTGGAGTTTGCGGGCTTCGGCGCGCTCGATTTCCTGGCGGATCTGCTGTACCTTGGTGGCATCCATTGAGTCCCGGGCTAGGGCGCGTTCTTCTAGTAACTCTCGCAACCGACTTTGGTCGAGGCGATCGCTCACCACCTGATCTAGCTTTGCTTTTACGTCGGGACGATCGCCATACCGAATCGCTTCAATCAGGAGTTCGCGCAATTCCTTGCCAGCGATCGCCTTGCCTAACACATCAAAAACCTTACCACCGAGCGCTTTTTGCTCAATCTCTAGCTTCCTGAGCAGCGCTAGATAGACATCCCCCTCGCGGGTTTCTGCCGCTACTAGATTCCACAGGTGACACACTTCCGTTTGGCCGATGCGATGAATCCGCCCAAACCGCTGCTCTAGGCGATTCGGGTTCCAGGGCAAGTCGTAGTTCACCATTAAATGCGATCGTTGCAGGTTAATCCCTTCCCCGGCTGCATCCGTCGCGATCAACACCTGCACCGCCACATCCTGCTTAAATGCTTCTTCTGCCTTTTTGCGCTCCTCCCGTCCCATGCTGCCGTGAATGGTGACGACTGCCTCCGATTTCCCCAGCAGCGTTGTAATGCGATCGTAGAGGTAGTTCAACGTATCGCGATGTTCGGTGAAAATAACCAGTTTGCGCCGATGTCCCCCGGCATCAAACATCTCGGCACTCTCTTGTAACAGCTTGGATAACTCCTCCCACTTGCGATCCTTGCGACTATTTCGTACCTGTAGCGCTAGAGCCTCTAATTCTTTCAATCGCTCAATCTCTGCCTGCAACTCCGCGATGGTCTGAGCCGCCGTCGCCTGATCCATCACCTCTTCTTCGGACACTTCCCACTCTTCTGCCGTCAAATCTTCTTCTAATTCACCACGGAGACACAGAGACCACAGAGTTTCTTCTCCGTGCCTCTGTGGTTCCCTCTCCTCCCGCAGCCGCTTCTCCAACCGCTCCCTTCTCCGCCGCAACGACTGATAGATCGCCTCCGGCGAAGAAGCCAACCGCCGCTGCAAAATCGTCAACGCAAAGCCTACCGTTCCCTTGCGCCCCTCATTGGCCAGCGCTTCGACTCGGTTAAATTCTTCCCGCACGTAATCGGTCACTTGCTTGTAAAGAACAGCCTCTTGATCGGACAGGGTGTATTGCACGGTATGGGCCTGCCGTTCCGGAAACAGCGGTTTGCCGTCAAACTTGAGCAAATCTTCTTTGACCAGCCGCCGCATCAGATCCGAAACATCGCAGGTATGCACCCCATCGCGGAATCGCCCCTCGAAGCGATCGCCATCTAGCAGCGCCAGAAACAACTGAAAATCCTCTTCCCTGCCGTTGTGGGGCGTTGCCGTCATCAACAGAAAATGGCGGGTTAGCGTAGACAATACCTTCCCGAGCTTATAGCGTTTAGTCTCCTTGATTTCACCGCCAAAAAATGAGGCCGATAGTTTGTGCGCCTCGTCCACTACCACCAGATCCCAATCGGTTTGCTTCAGCTTGGCTTGGAGGTTCTCATCCCGACTGAGCTTGTCTAACCGCACAATCACCAGCGGCATTTCGGCAAAGGCATTCCCGGTGCGGGCTGCTTCGATCCGGTCATTGGTCAAAATCTCAAAGGGCAAGTGAAATTTTTGCAACAACTCATCCTGCCACTGCACCGCCAAACTCCCCGGACACACGATCAGGCACCGCTGTAAGTCCCCCCGAATCAGCAATTCCCGGATCAGCAGCCCCGCCATAATGGTTTTGCCAGCCCCTGGATCATCCGCCAGTAGAAACCGCAGGGGCTGACGGGTGAGCATCTCGCCATACACCGCCGTAATCTGGTGGGGCAGGGGTTCCACCAACGAGGTATGCACCGCTAGCAGCGGATCAAATAAGTGCGCTAGGCGAATGCGATGGGCTTCCGATACCAGCCGCAGCAACGCCCCATCCCCGTTAAAACTCCAAGGGAGACTGTCGGTAACAATTTCTAACGTGGGTTCGCGATCGCGAAACAGCAATTCAGTATGGGGCTGTCCATTCGCATCCTTATAGGTCAACTCCACCACATCACTGCCATGCCACTTGGCATTAATGACGGTGACGATGTGATTGGGCAGGATGCCTTTGACGGTTGCCCCGGGTAGAAGGTCTTCGAGTGTAGCCATAAATAGGCAAATCGTTTGGGGAATGAAGGGCTGCAACCTGCTAGGTATTTAGAACGAGTGCGACACAAACACCACCTCACCTACCATCCGTCACCGTTTTAAGGGATACGTCGATTGCGATCGCCATGCATTTAGCAACCATGCCGACTAAAAACAAAGAGCCAAAACCCCTTCCGGCAGAACAGAGCACGCACGGGCCTTGAGGCGGAGAAATCCCAGCACCAAACGCAACAAACGCTTGGAATGATCGAGGCTTCAGGTAGTCGTAACCCATTTCTTAAATCGGGGTTGCCCAGGGCTGACGCAACCCTGACTGTAGGTGACCTCCTGACTGGTGTCTGAGGCAAACTGTACACACCACTGGCGCTGGTTTACTTGCCAATAAATCAGCCAAGTGCCGCATCCCAAGCAGGCGATCGCCGCTACGGTAAAAAACAGTGTTTTTTTGATTTGCTGTCGTAATTTCATACATCGTGCCATCGACTAGGTTAACCACGCCTGCCGCTCTCTACCAGAGACAAAGCCGCCCTAGGGCGCATCTGGGCACTCCTCACACCGTTCTAACCTTGACTCAGACTTACCCAGAATTCAAGATTTCCGGATAATCTAAGGAAAATTTTGTTTTAGGTTAGTGGTCGTTGCTACAGAATACGCCGCTAATGCCAGGAAGCGTCAAGTAGGATAAGCACATGCATGAGAATAAGGCCGGATTCCCTTGGTATTTTGCGATTGAAGAGCGCACCAGCACGACAAAAATCCGCTTGGTGCAGGTGGTCGCGACCGCTGATGGAGGCATGGATGTGCTGGTATTCAACCCAGAAACAAAAACGCTGGAACACGATCTGGCTTATCTGGCCCAGTGCTTTGCTCCAGGGCAAAATGTTGAGCGGCTGACTGAGGCCGAGTTTCATCAGCGCACCCAAACTGGCAACCCTTCTAGTAATTCTGCCAATGAACCACCCCAATAACCCAATCCCAGTGTTTTTTGAGCTTTAGCCTGATGCTGGACGCAGGACGGGGTAGGCTGCCTTTCGCTCCGTTATGGGTCACCCTAAAAGGGGGTGACAACCATTACTCCGTACTTCAGCGTCTTTAGCCAGGGCAATCTTCTTCTCCCTGCTCGGGTGTTCGATCCAAGAAACGAATCTCCAAAGATCCTAGTCTTAACTCTAAAAATCACTTGGCCCAACCCTTCTTAAATCTTCAGGGTTTCTGGTGTATCTGAGTCTTGTCCTCTATTTGTTGCCGCAACCAGCAGGAGTCTATCCATGCACGAAGCACCCAGACCCCATCGGAGGGCGACCCTGCAGGGCATCTTTGCGCCGCTGATTCAACTCCTGAATCGGCGCACAATTTTGGTGCTGACGCTGCTTCTGTGCGCGGGTATTGCTGGCGCTTTATGGAATATGGCCCAGTTGTCGTCTAGCCTGATGCGATCGCAGGCGATTGCCAGCACCGCCCTTTATGCCCAGGCAATTCAAGAAGCCCGCACCCTGTATAACGCCACCGTTATCGATCAAATCAAACATCTTCCCAATATCAAAATTGGTCAGACCTTATCCCCTCAGCCAGGTGAAGTGCCGCTGCCCGCTTCCTACCTGATCGAACTGGGCGATCGCCTGAGTCGAGACAACTCTGGGATGTCTGTGCGGCTTTATAGTGATTACCCCTTTCCCAATCGCCAACAGGAAGGAGGCCCACGGGATGATTACGAGCGGCTAGCGCTCCAATCGCTGCGAGCTAATCCAACTCAGCCCTTCATTCGGTTTGAGGCCTACCAGGGCCGCCCATCAATTCGCTATGCCCAGGCAGATATCATGCAACTCACCTGTGTTGAGTGCCACAATACCCACGCTGATAGCCCTAAGCGCGATTGGCAGGTAGGCGATGTGCGCGGAGTATTAGAAATCACAACTCCGCTGGATGGGTTTATGGCCCAAACCAACACCGGCCTTCGCAATATGTTCCTAACCTTGGCTGGCATATCATTCCTAGGCTTAGCCGGAATTGCGATCGTGATCGGGCGGCTACGCCAAACATCAAGAGAGTTAGAATTACGGGTTATTGACCGTACCAGCCAACTTCAAGCCGTCAATCAAAGTTTGCTCATTGAAAAAGAAAAGTCTGAAAACCTGTTGCTCAACATTTTGCCACCCCCCATCGCTGAACGATTAAAAGCAGGCCACCATCGGATTGCCGATGGGTTTGCCTCCGTCACAATTTTGTTTGCCGACCTAGTTAACTTTACCCAACTTTCTGAAGAACTCTCCCCCAATGAGCTGGTCGCCCTGTTGAATGAAATTTTCTCCGCCTTTGACCGCCTTACAGAAAAGTATGGTCTGGAAAAAATTAAGACGATTGGGGATGCCTATATGGCTGTAGGTGGGTTGCCGCACCCGATCCCCGATCATGCCGAAGCGATCGCTGAAATGGCGATCGCCATGCAGCAGGAGATTGAGCACTTTAATCAACGCCATCACCACCACTGCCAACTGCGCATCGGCATTAACACCGGGCCAGTCGTCGCCGGGGTGATTGGCACTAAGAAATTTATTTACGACCTCTGGGGTGACACAGTTAACATCGCCAGCCGCATGGAGTCCCACGGCATTCCAGGAGAGATTCAGGTGACCCAGGCCACCTACGAATGCCTCAAGCATCGTTACACCTTCAAGTACCGGGGTGAGATCATGGTAAAGGGTAAAGGCGCAACAGAAGCCTACCTACTAATCGGGCATCGGACATCAGCCCCACGAGAAATTGCCACACCCGCGGCTTAAGTCACTCTGTATACTGCGCTCGACTTAGGCAATTTCTAGGCAAGAGCTTGCTCCTCCAGACAATGCCCCGAAAGTCATTGTTCATATCGCGTATCCCAAAGAGAAAAAACAAGCATCAATTAATTTGCTGGTTAATTCTTAACCTACCGGCTAAGGCCGCGCTGAAAATGGCTGCTCAAGACAGATAGCGTTCCAGTGTCAGCGTACTTACTAAAGCTTTGCAATAACATACAGTCAATGCAGCAGAGAACATGTCACCTTTGCAGGCCATCATCCCCCGGTTCCTTCTCCTAACCTGGGAGAAGGAGAGCCAAACCATCTCAAAGCTCCTCTCCCGAATTGGGAGAGGGATTAGAGCAATCCGGGCATACCAGAAGAGGGTGAGGGCAAAAGTAACATGCACCCATGCAGCAGAGCCTAGATATCCAAATCAAGATAAGATTTCCACATATAAAGTGCCGGCCAACACAGTCCCGTGATAACCAAGCTAACTTTAAAGAACTTTAAGAATATTGAAAATCAAACCTACGAGTTTGCCCAATTTGACCTTTTAGTGGGGCGTAACAATAGTGGTAAAAGTACAATCCTTCAAGCCTTAGCCATCTGGCAGTTCTGTGTTGATGAATTCCGCCGAGTTAAGCGTCGGGGTAGCACTGGGAAGCAAGTTGTTCTTCCTAACTTTACCGCTCTTCCTGTCCCTGAATTCAACCTTCTTTGGAGAGAAAAAACTGACCGCCGCTATCCTAAAGTTAATGGTTCTAAAAAGCAGGAATTCATCCTAGTGGAAATTGACGTCACTTGGATAACGGATGGCCCTGAACCTAAACAATACTCATTTGGAGTCAAGTTACGTTACAGTTCTCCTCAAACAATCTATGCTATTCCTTCAGAGGGATGGGAACATTTTCGCGAATTAGAAGGAAAGCCCAATCAGTCAGCTTCCTTATTACCTGCTATTGCTTATGTCCCACCTTTCTCTGGTTTAGAACCTAACGAAGAGTGGCGAGATGATGGCCCTTTACGTAAACAGATTGGTAAAGCCCAACCAGGGAGCGTGCTCAGAAATCTTCTGCTCCGAGTATGGGAAGCAAACCGGAAAGATTGGTCTGAAATTCAACGAGTTATCAAGCAGTGGTTCAGTGTTGATTTAAGAGATCCTCAATATGAAAGAGGAGTCGATACACAGATAATTTGTGAATATAGACAGGGGGATAAATCCTACGACATTATTTCTGGGGGGAGTGGTTTTCACCAAACACTAACGCTCTTGGCATTTTTTTACGGGTACCAACCCACCACGATCTTACTTGATGAACCTGATGCCCACCTTCATGCTAATTTGCAACGAGAAATTTTAGACTACTTTAAAAATCAGAAAGCACTGGAAAGAAATACTCAATTTCTGATTGCAACCCATGCTGAAGAATTTATTCAGGGAGTCGATGCTCGCCAAATCATTTCATTGCTGGATAAAATCCCTAAGCGGGTAGAAGCAACTCCAGCTATCTTAACTGCAATGGCAGATGTTTCTAATTTGGAGATTACTCAACTCTCAGAGCTTTCTACACCGATACTGTTATATGTTGAGGGTGAAACAGATGAGCGCCTTTTAAGAGGCTGGGCTACTTCTTTAAATATGCAGGATGTATTAAATCAGGTTTGCTTTCGCGTTATGCGAGGCGGCTCTAAAGATAAGATGAAAGAGGACAGTAAACGCCATTTTAATGGAGTCAAACAAATTATTCCTGCTGCAAGGCGGCTTGTATTATTTGATTATGATGATGAGGCGACCTATCACCCGGAAGACGATAACCCGGGACTATATGAATGGCGGCGTAAAAATATTGAAAACTATTTACTTGTTTCAGATGCTTGGATAAGAGCAGCTTTACAGAAAATTGGTACTGATACTGATACTCTCTCAGCCCCGATTAGGGAATTAATTGAGAATTTCTTTGCTAGTGAGAACCTTACTCGTCCACCCGGTCAATCTTGGAGGGATGTTAAAGCAAATATTTTTCAAGTGGTCAATGGTAAGAAGCTCTTGTTTGAGAATTCGGACTCTCTTTTTCAACGTCTTAAATCTTATAAGTTACCGATACAATCAACTTCTGTATTAGAGTTGACTCGCGAAATAGTCGCAGCGAATATGATTGAAGACGAAATTCATGAAGATGTCCATCAGTTCTTTCGTAAATTGAATCAACTTTTAAACTAGATCTGCTATTTGAATAGCTCTCTACGCGGTGATCCCACAAGCTGTTGGTACCAGATGAACAGAAGGCTATCGGTAAAAATTCAATGTTAGACCGCAAGGCTGTCTGTAGGGAGCAAGAGGCTGATACACGATACGTTGCTCAAAGAGCCTCAAATCATTGTTGATGTGTGCTTAGTAATTAAGGTTCAAATTTAATACTAAATCGGTCAATACTAGTTATTCTGCGTCAATTCCTTCCCACATTTGAGACAGTGGAATTCTCTGCCCGGAAGTTGCCTGTTGCAAAGCTCTGCGTAAACTTGCTTTTATATCTTTATATCTTCAACTGATGTATCGTCTGGGTCTTGCTCAGATTCTTCTGTTTGCTCAGGGTACAAAATAATTACACGAACAACCCCCTGAGTAATTAAAGGCACAGGCTCATTGAGGGACAAATTTCCTTGCTCATCTACAACATCTGTAACTTCAACTGCCCTCACGGCTACGACATCAACCCATCTAGATTAAGCTTAACTGACTCTTAACAGAATTGCGAACTTCTTTCAGCAGAAATCCCTCATCTAATTATTTCCGTAAAACTCATTTAAGATATCGCGGATCTCCTTCATACTGATATCCTCACGATCTGATTTTGAGTAAATTGCTAAGAGTAGTACCGATGTTGGTAACTCAAGCTAATAAATCATATGATATCCAGCACTTTTGCCCTTCTGAATATCCCGATTCTTAGCTCTTATTTTGAGTACAACGTATCCTTCACCGACTCCTGCAAGGCGATCGCCAACAAAATTGACCACCCGCAATTTTTGAATCACGGCTTGAACATCAGAGCGGATACTACGATAGCATTTTGCCAAGTCACGAAGACACTGCTGAAATTCGGGAGTTAGATCCACTTGCACAAGAGATTGCTAGCTCTGTGAATCAGATGGAGGATCAAATTCTTTATCTGAGTTTTGCTCGCTCTGCATAATGTTCACTCTGACTGATAATCAACGGCAATTGTTAATAGCAAAGCCCCTAGTCGCTTTGCTTCGATAGCAGTTAGATCACGAGGTATCACGACTTGTGCAAGAAAATCATATCGGCGGGGACTGCCGTTCAGCAATGCGGAGTTTGGCCGAGCGGGATCTGGGGTTTTGCTCGATTTCTGCCACGGTTGGTACAATCGGCTTTTTGGTCAAAACTCGTAACCCTTCTGTTTGGCGCAACCGATGCTTAACAATCCGGTCTTCTAGGCTGTGGAAGCTGATAATTGCCAGCCGCCCCTCTGGTTTTAGCCAGCTTGGGGCCTGGGTTAAAAAGGTTTCCAGGACTTCCAATTCTTGATTCACCGCAATGCGCAGAGCCTGAAAGCTACGAGTCGCGGGATGAATGCGTCCATAGCGGTAGGGTTTTGGCACGGCTTGGGCGATCGCAGCCGCCAGCGCCGTTGTGGTGTAAAAGGGGCGCTGCTCCACAATGGCACGGGCGATCCGGCGTGATAGTCGCTCTTCTCCATAGGTGTAGAAAAGATTCGCCAGCTTTACCTCTTCCCAGTGGTTGATAATCTCTGCCGCCGTCAGCATTTGTCGCTGATCCATCCGCATATCAAGGGGGGCTTCCTGGCGAAAACTAAAGCCCCGCTCACTGACATCAAGTTGCACAGAGCTGACACCAAGATCCGCCAGAATGCCTTCGTATTGAATGCTACCAGGATCAAAGGCGGCAAAGTTGGTATGGTGACATTGCACGCGATCGCCAAATTTGGCCAAGGCTTGCCGAGCAGCGGCGATCGCCCAGGCATCTTGATCCAGCACAGTCAGTCGTACATCAGGAGCCGCCTTCAGAATCAGAAGGCTATGACCCGCCCCACCCACGGTCGCATCCAGGTAGTGGCCACCGGCCCGAATTGCCAGCCCTGTCAGCACCTCCTGGGGCAATACCGGCACATGGGCAAACGTTGAAGGGGCTGAAGAGTAATGGCTATCTAACTCCATACAATAACGCGCTGCCAGGGCTATGCATTCCGTATTCAAACTTTTTTGCCCCTCTATCATGACATTCTCAGGCAAGAAATTTCCGGAAACCAACCAGAATCAAAGGAAGCGATTAGAGAGGCCGAAATCTAATTGGCAAAGTGGGTGCCTCTGGGCCTTACCCGGCGATTTAGGCGGGTCGATCACACCCACCCGGCCAGAATTTGGCAACTTTAGATTCTAGCTGTAGGTTCGTAATCCTAATGAACTGTCAGCAGGGAAGAGTGGAGGTTATGCCTAAAGGCAGGGCGTTCCAGTCCTTTCACCCCTGCAATTAGTTGCACTTGAATTGCACCCAGCGACTGATGCCTGCATGAAAGTGATTCACCCCGCTACTGAGGGTAATTTTGCTAACCTTGAGGGGTTTAGACTTTTCCACCGCCGCAGGTTTGTGCCAGTTTGATCAGGGTGGAGTTGCTCATTTGAGCCTTGCCCAAGTCCAGCCATCCAGGTTGGTTTCAAGGGAGACGAAGAAACGCAACTATTTTTTAAGCAAGATTTAATTAATTACAAAACGGACTATGACCCAACCCTGGAAGCGTCTCTTTATCGGACTGTGTCTCTTACTGGGAGCCACCGTTGGCATTGCCTTCTATTTCTGGCAACGGGCTACCCAATTGCCTGCCTGGTATCAGACAGAAACCAGGGCTTCAACTGCAAGGGTGCTCACTAACCTAGAGCAGGTAGAGCAACAGCGCCAGGCGGTGCTGAATAGGGTAGAGGCGGCGGTGCAACAGGCTAGGAGCGGTGACCCGGTGGAGGTGCAACTCAGCCAACAAGAAATCAATGATTTGATGCAGGCTGAATGGAGTCGGTCGGCAGACACACTCAAGGTAGCACCGGCTGTTGAGGGCATGAAAACGGAAATTCGCAATGGCAAGGTTGAGAGTGGGGCCGTTGTAAATCTCAAAAAGCTGCCCAGTGATCAACTCTCGCAGCGGGAGCAGGCAATGCTTGAGCAGGTGCTGGCTGTTTTTCCGGCGTTGGGCGATCGCCCCCTCTATGTTGGGATTGAGGGCACGCCCCGGGTAGAAAACGGCCAGTTAGTGCTGGATGAATCCACTCGCATTCGGCTAGGAGAGCTGCGGTTTTCGCTCTCAGATGTGGCTAGGCGGCTGGGCATTCCCCCTGAGCAATTGCAAGAGCGCATCAATCTGGAGGTACAGTTGGGTGGAGTGCAGGTGCAGGATGTTGAGCTTGTGGGCGATCGCCTCATAATTCGTGGTGCCGCCCAGTAGGTCAGTCGCACCATCCACCCATTCCTACTTGAGGAATCAACCCATCAGCGCTTTGGTTTCCGTTTTGACTGGGTTTGTTTAGACGTGGTTGATCGAGTTTGTGTCTGTTTTGCTTGCCCCTGCCGAGGCTGGGCTTGGGGTGCTGGCTTACTCGCCGTTCTAGACTGGGTCGCGCGCCGTTTACCCGGCGTTGCAGCCTGAGCCGGTTGAGTCGCAGGCGGAAGGGGATCTTCCATGACTTCTCCCCCTGAAGGCACAGGTTGACGGTCACTCAGTGGATTTGCGTCAGGGGCAATCGCCGCAGACACTGGCAGAAACTCATGTGAGAGAACTTTAGCCGGAACGTCAGCCGCCATAGGAGTCATCACAACACGACTCACCTTGCCGCCTAGCCGGTGAATCCGTTGAATGGTCTGCGATAGATCACTGTAAGAAACAGTCAGTGTGTAGGTTCCTAGCCGTGTGCGCTCTCCCTGCCCACTCGTCACTTCCAGCATCACACGGCGACTGCTGTAATCATTCACACTGGCGGTTCCGGGGGTAATGATTGTACCTATCATAGGGCCACCTAAAATTCAATGCCCCACTATAGCAAGACAATTTCAGGATGAACCCGAAGGATTATAAATTGAATTATCCTCTCTCAATGAGTATTCAAAAGGCGCAGGGTTGCTCCCCACAATGAGAGGAACTGTCGAGGGCATCCGTTTCACTCATTTGCCCTCATCCCCCACCTTTTTTGTTTAGGGAGAAAAGATGTCAGATGTCTCCTTGCCAACTCTAGAAATTGCCAAATCTAGAAAACCTTACCCAACAGGGCAAATTCGTCCTTAATTTCCTGCATTGACTTGAGGAAAATATCGGGATGGGTGTTGTAATCCTGCAAGAAGGCAGCAGCATCCCCTGGCCAGAGACAACTCTTGTTGTCGTTAGAAAAGAATTTAACCTGCACCCCTGATAAACTCTGGTTTAGGCCATTTTGAAGCTCTTTCAAGACTTGGGCTAGGTGGCGGGCACCCTGGCGGTAGTGGCCGCTCTTATTGGTAATCCCTTTAAGGGAGCCAGTCGTCACTTTGATTTCTCCAGAAGCAGCCGCATCGGCCCCTGCCAAAAAGCTAGAGTGGTGAAACTGAGAAACCTTATGTTGATCAGCGTAGATGGCACCATCGCCGCTCATGACGAAGATCGCATATCCCACACCAGAGAAGTTGGTGGAGAGGTTTGTCGTATCGTAGCCATTCTCTGCTTCTGGCGATCGCGGCGGCAGGCCCTGCTTTAGCATTCCTTCATAAAACAGCCGTTTTTGATTACGGGCCGCTGTGGTCGAGAGGTATTCCACCTGAAAGCCTTGAAGTTGCTGATACAGTAGGCGATCGCTAATCAGGCCATTACGATAATCCTTATGTTCTTGAATCAAGGCCTGAATATCTAGGCCGGTTGCCATCTTGCGAATGGCAGCGGTGTAGAAATCCACCATCGCCAGATTGCCAGAATTTTCAGCCGCGATCAGCTTATCACCATAACTCTCAAGCAGCATAGAGGCCGTACCAGAAACAATCTCCTCCTTACCCAGACCTGACTCCTTGCGACGACGCTTCTCATCCTTATCCGGATGATCATAAGCAGAAGCCTCTCCAATAGCCCAATCATCAAAGCGTACCCCAGTAAAGTTAGTATTGGCATCACTATAAAGCGGCGAGGTTTCGTACTTTGCGGTTTCGCCTAAGCCCAGGTGACTGAGGTATTGTCTAGCCTGTTGAGCAAAAGCAGAACCAGAGTCTAGCCCAATTACCTTGCGGTACCAAGTGGTGGCGCGTTCTTCATCGCCCCCTAAATCAAAGGCCTGAGCAGCCTTAAAGGCATACTCAATCAGAGAATCACAGGCAAAAGCGCGGGTGTATTGCATGGCGGCATAGACCAACTTGCCATCGCTCACAAGCGTGAGTGCCCGGTCTTGATAGCGCAGAGCCTTATCTTTGGGGGCCATGCTCTTCGGTGGAGCCAGGGGTTCCTCGGCATCAGACAACGCATCGTCTGAGTCTTCACTAGCGGGTGCAAAAATCTGCGATCGCAGATCCTCAATCGTCATCAGCCCTGCCAGCAGAGCATCCACCTGAGATGCTTCTACCGACATCGTTCGATCAATCCACCAAATATCTTCGTCCCAGGTGATGCCAAGTGGGCGCAGTTTATCTTCCTTTTCTGCCTGCGTCATTGAAAGCACCACTGCCGCCTGCTGAGAGGCCTCTGCACTCACAGGAGCGGTATTGTCAACGTCCTCCTGCTCTTGGTTTGCCGGTATTTCTCCAACAACAGCCAGCCTCTCATTCACCTGATTCTCAGCCTCTGTCACCTCCTCTTCTGTATCTGGCTCGTTTGTATCTGGCTCGTTCATCAGCGCCTCTAGCGCCTCCGCAGGAAGCGTGACATAGGTGCTAGCAGGGCCGAGGGCCAATACGCCACCCCCCTCTGTTCGCGGCATGTCTGCATTGGGAGAATGGCCTAGAGCCTGACCATCCGGCTGTTGCCAGTCGGGTGGCATGTTGGCGTAGAAATCACTGGCCTGGGTGTGATTATCCGGCTGCTGCCAGTCAGCAGGGGTATTGGCATAGGCATTCGGGTTCAGCAGGTCGAGTGGCATGTTGGCATAACCGCCGCGGTTGGCAGTTCTCGGGAGAGCATTGCCAGATCTCGCTGGTTGAGCGGGAACAGGTTGAGCTAGGGCTTGCAGCCGCGCTAATTCTTGGGTGACATCGGCAGCTAAGCGCTGGAGGGCCTGTCTGCGGCGCTCGGTTTTCTCTGAGGTTTTGTCTTTATTTTTTCTAAACCAGGCGACACAAGCTTGCAGCAGCTCTTGCAAGGCGCGAATATGAGCACCCGGCAAGGGGTTCATCATGCGGTTGTAGTTGTGAACAATCCGCACGATATTTTTATACTCCTCAGAGCGAAAGCTTTTTTTCCCCGCCGCTTTTTCTAGATCGGCACGATTCCAGTTCAGCCTGGCCTGCAATACTGCTGCGTGGGGGGCAGGTGTGGCTTGTTTTTGGGGAGCAGAGGCCCCTGTCTGCTGCACCACATGGGTGAGTTCATGGGCCAGCAATTCCTTACCCGCCTGGGAATCGGGGTCGTACTTGCCTGCATTGAAGTAGATGTCGCTGCCATGGGTAAAGGCCTGAGCACCGATCGCCTGGCTCATTTGCACTGCCGTGCTATCGGTATGTACCCGCACCTGGCTAAAATCATGACCAAACCGTGGCTCCATAAAGGCTCGAGTGGCCGCCGGTAAAGAACTGCCTGCCCCTTGGGTTTGGGTTAGCTGGTTTTCTAAATCTGCCGTCGCTTCAACGGCTCCAGATGCCTTGGCTTGCAGTGGTTCTTCCGCTTCTTCAGACAGGTCTCGCTGCAAACCTCTGGCCTGTAAGGCTTTCTCTTCTGCTGGCAGCGTCTCTCGCTGCACTAAGGGGGTAGTGGTTGCCGCTAGGGGCGATCGCTGTAGGGCCTTCTCCTCTTCCTGGGGTTGGATTGGTTGGTTCGTGTTTGTTTGCATCACCTGACTGGCAACGCGATCGGCCTCTTGCTCATAGGCATCATTGGCGGATCCAATGGTGAGCCGCGCTTGTACCTGTGACCGGGGAAAAACGGAGATTTGACTGAGGTTGAAGTGCGCATTGCCATGCTCCTCTGCCTGCCGTTGCAACTGTGGTGGTTTAAGGGGGGGGGCTATCTCGCCAAAGGGCCGCGACTTCAGGATAGGATGCCGCTGCACCGGGGACTGGGTTGGTAGCTCCTTAAGCTGCAAGCGATCGCGCATAGCGGTTCCTCCGATCCATCTACACATTTAGTTTCGTTGAGCAGTCAGAATTTCAGGAGCACCGCTTTTATCCCATTGCCTCAGTCATAATCAGCTAGTTTAATTAGTCGCCAAGTCTAATTCATTGTAAGAAGGGGGTTTGGGGGCTACGTCTTCAGGCAGGGGGTTTCACTCTCTCCACTCTGATCGCAGCTTTTGTTGGATTGCACTCACCAACTTAACCGCTCCCTTCTTTCTACAGAAATGTGCAAAATCATCCGGATAGCCTAAGGGCTATGCAAACGTTTTAGAACCTGTGACTAAAAGGGGATAGGAAGATTTTGCTCCCCATCCCCTTCAACCCGGACTCAGCAACCGGGCGATCGCGATCCGGCAATTCTCTAATTTAGAAATTGTCTAAGCCATTACCCAATTTACCAGCGTCCGGACACCGTAGCCCGTGGCGCCAGCGCTGTTGTAGCCATTTTCCTTATCCGTCCAGACAGGGCCTGCCACATCCAAGTGCGCCCAGGGAGTTTCTTTAACAAACTGCTTGAGAAACAGGGCAGCAGTGATCGCTCCTCCTGGACGTGGCCCTGTATTCTTTAAGTCGGCAAGGCCCGACTTTAACCCGTCAAAGTATTTCTCTTCCATCGGCATCCGCCACAGCTTTTCACCCGCCAGTTCGGCGGCAGTTAGGAGTTGATCTGCCACGGCATCATCTCCACTCCAAAGACCGGCAATATCCTCGCCCAGAGCAATGACACAGGCTCCTGTCAGTGTAGCCAGATCGACGATCGCATCAACCCCCAATTTCTCAGCAAACACGAGGGCATCGGCTAGGGTCAGTCGTCCTTCTGCATCAGTATTGTTGATCTCAATCGTTTTGCCATTGGAGGCGGTGAGAATATCTCCAGGATGCATTGCACGACCGCTAATCATGTTTTCAGTCACAGCACTGATAAAGTGCACCTCGACATCGGGCTTGATCTGAGCGATCGCCTTGGCAGCCCCCAGGGTTGCCCCTGCGCCCCCCATATCCGTTTTCATCATCTCAATGCTGCTGCCAGCGACCTTGATATTGAGACCGCCAGAGTCAAAGGTCAGTCCTTTACCAACGATCGCGAGTTTACGGCGGGGGGTGCCAGTGGGTTTATAGGTCAGATGGATGAATTTAGGGGGCAAGTCGGAGGCTTTGGCAACACCCAGAAATGCACCCATTCCCAGTTTTTCGCAATCCTCCCGTTCCAGGATTTCTAGACTTAAGCCATACTCCTGTGCGATCGCGGTAGCCGTTTCTGCCAGGGTAATGGGAGTTACCACATTCGCCGGAGCGGCTACCAATTCCCGGGCTAACATCACTCCTGAGCAAATCTTGCGGGCCAGATCAATGGCTTCCTGGTTTCCTGGTAGACCTAGCAATTCTACGGTCTCCACCTCGACTTTGGACTCTTCTGACTCTGATTTGAAGCGCAGATCTTGATGCAGGGCCAGCTCAATGCCCTCGGCGATCGCCTGGGTGGTTTTTGCCGCATCTCCTTGCCACAGGGGTAAGTGGACTGCTAGAGTTTTGCATTTTGCTTTTTTAGCCGCTCGGGCGATCGCGGCGGCCCCTCGCCGTAACCCCTCCAGCTTTAAGGCATTGGGCTTCCCCAAACCCACCAAGATCAACTTACGAATGGGGCTGTCACCACCAACCCGTGTGACGGCTACGCTGCCTTCCTTACCCTTAAATTCTTCTTCGTTGACCAATTCCTGCAACGTCCCTGCCAGTTTTTCATTGAGCGTTTCCAGATCTCCGGTCAGCTCTACCTGATCTTCAAAAAAACCAATGGCCAAGCCATCGCCTGACCACTGCAACCACGAGATCTCTGATACACGCAAATCCATGCAACTTCCTCTTTTTGCTGACTGACATTGACTTCCAGTATCGATCATAATTGGTAAAAGAGGGGAGAATTTGGCAGCATCACAGGGAGTGATTCTGGCTGTTTCATCCCAATTAAAACCGAGGAGACGACATCTCCCACTGAACGCTTAACCCAGTGGCTATCCAAAATTTCAAATCGTTTGCACGCTCACCACACGTCTAAAGTTCAAAATAGTATCACTTGCCGCTTCCTTTGTCCCCGAGCCAAATCTATGATCCATCCCGTTTGGCGATCGCAACAGAGCTTCTGGGCCATCCTCTTTGCCCTGCTGATTAGCTTGCTGGGGTTAGCTCAGCCTGCCTCTGCTTCCATCCACCGTTACCCAGAGGGCGGTGATCGGGTGATGGTGCGATCGCTCCAGACGCTACGAGACTCCCAAGAACATGCCTGGCAACTCGTGCTATTCAAGCGCCAGCAGGGAGGTCAAACCCAGAGTATCTCTCTGCGCCTAGTTGGGTTTCCGGATGTGGTTCAGCTTCAACATCCTGGCGAGATAGAACTCACAACCCTACGGCGTACCAGACGCTGGCGAGCGCCTGAAGTGTCATCTGAGACACCTGCGGCCAGCCATATCGGAGAGTATGACCTAATGGCGGTCATGAGCCAGCTAGACACCGACAGCGCTTTGCGGCTGATTGTGCCCCTCCAGAATGCCTTTGGCGAAATTATCCTGCCGCCCTATGTCATTCAGGAATGGCGACATCTGGCCTTTGGGGATGATCCTCTGATTCCTTAGAGCGCGTTTGAAAAGGCTTCAGCAGTTAAAACACAAGGACATGAATCAAATCCACCGACGCAGACTTCAATCAACCTGCGAAGGCTGGTTTTGTCCGTATCGCTGCGACTTGAGTCGTTAGAGCTACCCAGGGACAGGCCTTTAAAGCATCCTCTTAGAACCCACGCTCTGCACCAAAGGCAAAAACAGCGGCACAAGATCAGGCCGGCTGGTGACGAGGGTTGGGTAAGCGCGCTGGCTGTAATCTTTGCCCGGTTGCAATGGAAACAGCGGTTCAGGTTCCAGCGGAGTCCAGGTAGCGCCAGCAGCCTGGGTAATCACCCAAACTGCCGCAATATCCCAAATCTTAGGCGTTGCTTCGACCCCCGCCAGTGCAATACCCGCCGCGATGGTCAGCAGATTGTAGGTGGCAATCCCTAACATCCGAATCTTGCAGGGAAAGGGCTGCTGCTGTAATACGTGGGTACTGCGGGCGCATAGGTTAAAAAATTGGTTTGGGTCTGGATCGGCTGGACTGACGTGAATAGAAGTAGGTTTTGCTGGCGATTTAGCCGCATCGATTAACCAGGCACCGGTGGGGCAATCCAGTTGCGAGTCTCCCGCCCAGTAGCCATAAAATGCCTGGCGCAAGGGCGGTAAGGCCACATAGCCAAAGACAGGAGTACCGCGATAAAGCAATCCTAGGGAAATGCCCCAAATTGGCAGCCCCCGGGCAAAGTTGGTTGTGCCATCGAGGGGATCAACAATCCAACACCATTCTTCCTCTGGAAAAATGTGCTCTGTTTCTTCTGTCAGCATGCCATGGTTGGGAAACGCCTCCCGGATGGCCTGGCACAAGAACGCATCGGCCCAGCGATCAGCGTGTGTCACCAGACTGCCATCCGCTTTGGCGATCGCCGGCACCTGGCCAAAATCTTGGAGTAGCTGAGCGCCCGCCGTTTGGGTTGCCCTCTCAGCAAAGGCCCGAATCGTTGTCCAAAAATCAGTCATAGGGTGAGCCAATCGCTCCGCTAGTTATACCATTCTGGAAGCTAGATGACCCGTTTGCTGTTTGCGCTCTCCTGCCATTGTCTCCCTTAAGCGGGCGTTTGAACAATGTCCGGTGGTTAACCGCGACGATATCAGCCCAAATCAGTCCAAGTGTCTGCTGACGCAGAGTTCCCCCAACCAGAGCCTCTGTAACCTGGGGAAGCAGGGTTCTGTGGTTCTGTCCATATCGCCGCGACTCGAGTCGCCGGGGCTACCGGGAGGTGGGCTTTTAGACCATCCTGTAAGACAAGGAATCATTCAAGCCCGCAATTCAAAGTTAAAAGTGGAAAGCCTGAAAGCCGTTTTGAGCTTTTCGTTTTGCGTGAGTTTTGATTCCTCAGACTCCTTTCCGAAACCACCAGCTAAACCGTCGCACGGCTTTTCGTTGTCGGCGCTGACGCTGGCGAATACCCAGAACCCCGTATTCTGGAAAGCGTCTTATCGCGTCTGGGTCGTCGTCCGCTTCCGGCGATCTCACGGGGGTAGCGGTTTTTGGGGTCTTATCCGCTGTCATTTTTTTGCGTTTCCGCTCGATTTCATCGATTGGCTTCCACCAAGACGCAATCATACCAGAGGCGATTCCTGCAATGGCTCCCAAACTAATGCTGAAATAACGCGGATAGCCCAGCAGCCAGAAGACCAGCATAAAAAAAATCCAGTAAGCAGCACCGGCAGAAATACCAGCAACAGCATCAGGTTTTTGGGCCATAGAATCAAACCAGGGAAACAAGGAAATATCTGGAATTTTTTGGGCATATCCAGCCATCTCCAGCATACCCAACTAACTTTCTCAGCTATGGGATACTTCCAAGCACAAAAAGCCCCCTGGCATTGCCAGAGGGTTCGCACACAACCAAGGAGAAATCATTCCAACTTAGAGAAGCTAAACTTGAAGCAAGTTTAGCTCGGCTGCTTTTCCAGAGGAGAACGAACGCGCTCGATCGGTACCTGGTTTAGATAGCGACCAGCCCCTTCTACTCACTGAGACTCTGAAGCCGTCGCCATAGGGGCATAAGCTTCACTCGGCAAAGCCGCGATCGCCAGTTCAGGATACTCTAGAGTTAACTGCTGCCAGGATAGGGGCAACGGCTCCAGTTGCCGCTGCTTGATAAGACGGATACAACCCAGCCCCACCCCCATCAGCAAAGTGATTGCCCCTAAACCCTGCTGTTTCACCCGCCAGAAATCAATCTGACCAGTGATAGACGCAGACTTAACTGACGAACTTGCAGATGCAGGAGCGCGATTTGAATTCGCAATAAATTTAACTCGAGACGCATTCCCAAGTGGACAAGCATAAGCCGACGTTACCGTAGTGATAACTATGACGGGTAGCAAAGCAGCCAGTAGACCACTCAACCTACGCATTGCTCTTGCTCCAAGCAGAATTGTGGGAATTATGCGGGACTCACCAGGATGAAACAGGCTTCTAGGATACAAAAGAACAAAAACTTGGGTTAGCGTGGTGGTAGCAATCAGTAGCCCATAGAGCAGCGGGTGTAGTTAGTTACTGCCATGCGTGCGATCGACCACCACCACAGGAGTTGTTATGCCAAGTTATCCCGGTATTTCAAGTGAAGCCTTTCGCCACCCCCTTGACCGCCAAGCCGAGCAAACGCTGCGAAGTGTCCCAGGGTTCAACTTGGTTGCCCGCAAATTCGTTGAGTTTTTATCTGAGCGCCCTCGATTTGTTTATCTCATGGGCAACAGCATTCAGGTAGGGCCACGCCAATATGCCAGCCTCTATCAAATCTTTCGAGAATGCCTGCGAGATCTCGACATTTATCCCGAACCAGACTTATTCGTTTCTCAAAACCCTCTGGTCAATGCCTTTGCCCTAGGGCAAGAGCGCCCTAGCATTACCCTCAACACGGGTTTACTGGATTTGATGAATGAAGCAGAGCTACGGTCAGTCATTGCCCACGAGTTAGGTCATATCAAATGTGGCCACACCACCTTGAGTCAGATGGCGATTTGGGCCACAACAGCCGTATCAGGCCTGGCAGAAATGACCTTTGGCCTGAGCAGTTTTGTCACCACCGGGTTGTTGATGGCGTTCTATGAGTGGTTGCGCAAAGCCGAGTTGTCTGCCGATCGCGCGGCCCTGCTGGTGATGGATGATACCAATCCGGTGCTGCACAGCATGATGCGCATGGCCGGAGGGAGCAGCAAACATGCCCATGAAATCAATCTAGAGGAATTTATTCGCCAGTCTGAGCGCTACCAGCAACTTGATCAGGATGGCCTCAATCAGGTTTACAAGTTCTTTCTCTACAACAACATCTCAACCGGCATCTTTCTGACCCATCCATTTACGGTCGAACGCGCAATTTACCTGCGCGAGTGGAGTGATTCGCAAGAGTATCGCCAGATCCGTCGAGGCGACTATCAGCGGGCCGATGCGGAAGGTTCGGTCGATGTCACACCAGAGCCGGAAAATCCGCCAAGCCCACCCCCAACCGATGTGGATCAGCTGCGTCAGAAAATTGAGGCGCTCCAGCAGGAAATTGATCGGATTAAGCGATCGCAGTCCTAATTTTTTGCAGAAAGCTGCCAACACCTTGGCAAAAATCACCCTGAGGTAGCTTCTGCCTGGCATGAAGGTAAAGGTAGGTAGGGTCGATAGCACCGCCTCGGTAACGCCTAAACCCCGGCGAGAATCATGTCCGGTAGCCTGTGCTCACGTCCTATTTTGCCGCTCTCAGGAGTCTCCCCGATGCAGGAAAAATATCAGTTAATTGCCATGACCCTTGCCAGTACTGCCCTGTTAGCCACTGGAGCAGCACTGGCAGACGGTTCCTATGGGGCGATCGCCCTTTCTCCCCAAACAGGGCACTATGCCATTGTTGTCAATCGAACCAGTCGAGCTGCCGCTGAAAGAGATGCTCGCAGTCGTTGTCAAGCCGCCCATTGCAGAACAACACTCGTGTTTAGAAATGCCTGCGGTGCAATTGTCCGCAAAGGGAACATGCTGGTTGCCGCCAGTGGTAGAGATCGACAAACAACCCTTGCAGAGGCCCTGAAAAGAACGGGCAAAGAAGCTAAAGTCGTTACCTGGGAATGCTCTAAAGGAGCAAAACTAAGCGCAAACCGCCGCCATTAAAGCCGCGATCGCCGGAGTTCGATCTATTCGATCTAGCAGTACAAGCTAAGCCTAGGTTAAGGCCCAGGGGTTGCCACATAAAAGAATCCCCCCAGGTGAGCCAGTGTGATAAACGTAACGATGCGTGCCCTGCCAAACGCATCCTGCCATTTTCTTCCTCTCTGGAGTCGCACCTCTACCACATCCCCCATTGGCACAGCAATCAACCCAGGCCCATTCAAACCGCCCACATCTCATCCCTGAACAGCCTGCATTCCTGCGACTCAGAGCAATGACGGGACTTTGCCCGTACACGAGTTTCAAACATTCCTCAAGCCTAATCGGCAACACCTAGTCAGAATTAGCCTCTGGATGCCGGTTGGGAATCTGCTCCGCCTCTGGACAGTCTTCCGAAACCATAGGCTCGACATTTCCCTTAGGAACTGAAGCCAACTTCTGAGTAACAGCACCAATACTCTCTAAGCGCACCATCTCTTCCCAAGAACAGGTTTCATCTTCTTCCTCAGCTTCGTAACGTAACGTCACCAAGTCCCCTTCAATATCGAGGATACGTGCCCGCTCAATCCAGCGCTGCTGGTCGCGTAGGAAGATCCAAACTTCCCGTCCGTCGCAGCAGAATTGATAGAGCTTGCGGTGTAGCATGGTCCTTCTCCTATGGGAAAAATCGGTCAACTGGCTCAATGAACTAAACCACGATCAACGAAAGTCGATCAATGAAAGCCAACACACCTCTTGGTTGTCACAAAAGCATCGAATACAGGAATTACCCTCAACGAACCCTGGATGAAGGCCAGAAGCTACCTCCATAGCAGACTTGCTTTTAGCGTACCAAAACCTTGGCACTAAGGTTAACAAAGGTAACGCCAGAATAAAAGTGGTAAAAAGCTGAATACCGCTAGAGTTCTCCCAAACGGGAAAGAAAGAATGTTTCAATTCCATCACAATTTGGTCAATAAAAATGCGCCTAAAACCGAAAAACAGAAGAATTTTAGGTTGCAGGGAAATAATATTTTTTCTCGGTTAGTCAGGCAAGCGGCAAGGATGACGGGCTGAGTCAGCAATATCATTATGTGCTTGGCTCTCTACTAGCAGCGAGGCTCAATCCATACTAAGCCAGTATTAGCAACCTGAAGCTTGTAATCCAGACTCTTAAGATCAGATTGTACCACTATTTTAGCGGCTGTTCAGCAAAGTGGGGGTAGAGCAAAATCAAGGGGATCTTTGGGCATCGCCAATAAAGAACGCTAGGAAACGCTAGGATAGGACTCTAAATTTGACTTGATCGAGCAAGGACGAAGGGAATGCAGTTGCACCTATGCACCTGGTTAGAAGTTGAAGCCTATTTGCAACGGTCTCACGGTATCATCTTACCCATTGGCTCGACTGAGCAGCACGGGCCAACGGGGTTGATTGGCACTGATGCCATTTGCGCCGAGGCGATCGCCACAGCTGTTGGCGACTCCACTCAGGCTCTGGTAGCCCCTACGATCAACGTTGGCATGGCTCTACACCACACTGCTTTCCCTGGCAGCATCAGCCTGCGCCCTAGCACTTTAATTGGGGTAATTTGCGACTACTTAACAACACTAGCGCGAGCTGGTTTTACCCGCTTTTTCTTTATTAATGGGCACGGGGGAAATGTTGCAACCCTAAAGGCCGCTTTTTCAGAAGTCTATGCACATTTAGCAGACCTGGGTATTCCCCAGGCCGACCAAGTACGTTGTCAGGTGAGTAATTGGTATATGTGTGCATCGGTTCACAAGCTGGCACAGGAGCTTTATGGCGAGGCCGAAGGCTGCCATGCAACTCCTAGTGAAGTGGCCGTCACCCAGTACATTTATCCTCAGGCCATCAAACAAGCCCCGCTCAACCCAACCGTGTCTCAAGACCACCGCATCTACAGTGCTGCCGACTTTCGTCGGCGCTACCCAGATGGGCGGATGGGGTCAAATCCTGCCCTGGCCACTCCAGAACAGGGAAAGCAGTTTTTAGAGTTAGCGGTTAAAGAACTGAGCCACCGTTATCTAGAGTTTCTCGCTAGTGAATAAGGCGGATTCGTTGGCTGAGGTTCCCGTTTCCAGGTACTCTGAATTTATTAGGCGATTAGATTTGTCAGCAAAATAGGAATGGCATGACAAAAGTCTCTCAAACCAACTCTATGGGCTGGGTTAGCGCTCTTTCCACTCGTGCTTCTTTAGAAGCCTGTGTGACGGAGGTCGCCGAGCAAGCGCAGGCCAAGTTGGGAGTGCCGCCTGATTTAGGTTTTGTCTTCATTTCTACTGCATTTGCCAGTGAGTTTTCCCGGCTGTTGCCGCTGTTAGAAGAGCGTTTACCGGGGGTTGTGCTGGTGGGGTGTAGTGGTAGTGGCGTGATTGGCATGGAGCAGTTAGACCAAGCCAGCGAAATAGAGGCGGATGAACCAGCTATTAGTTTAACTCTGGCTTCTCTACCGGGGGTGCAGATTCAGCCCTTTTTTATTGAAACCGATGAATTGCCAGACATGGATAGCTCGCCAGACGCCTGGTTTGAGGCGATTGGTGTATCTCCAGAGGTCAATCCTCACTTTGTTTTGCTAGCAGACCCCTTTGCTGGGCGCATTAATGATCTCTTGCAGGGGCTAGATTACGCCTATCCAAAGGCGGTCAAGGTGGGGGGGCTAGCCAGTGGAGGAGCCTCTGGCAACAGTGTGGGGTTATTTTGCAAGGGTGAATTGGAGCGGGATGGGGTTGTTGGGGTAGCTCTGAGTGGCAATATTGTGCTAGAGAGTATTGTGGCGCAGGGATGTCGCCCAATTGGCCAACCCTATCGTGTGGTGGAGAGCGAGCGCAATGTTGTGATTCTGGTGCAGGAGCAGGTGGCTACTGAAGCAGGGGGGCTGAGTAGCGACCCGCGCGATCGCCCACTCAGTCGTGGTGAAGCCAAGCAGTGCACCCCCTTGGAAGTATTGCAAGATTTAATTCAAGATCTCAATGACCAGGATCGAGAACTCGCTCAGCAAAATTATTTGTTTGTGGGGGTGGCTCAGAATGAGTTTAAGACCCAGCTCGAGCAGGGAGATTTCCTAATTCGGAACTTGTTAGGGGTTGACCCGCGTGTGGGAGCGATCGCGATTGGCGATCGCATTCGCCCTGGGCAAAGAATTCAGTTTCATTTACGCGATGCCCGTACCTCTGCAGAAGATTTGGAGATGCTGCTCAAGCGCTATCAGCAAGGGTCTCATTCCCACCTTCCCCCAATTGGGGCGCTGATGTTTACCTGCGTTGGGCGGGGCGAGGGGCTATATGACGAACCCGATTTTGACTCGAGCCTGTTTTGTCGTTACCTGCCGGGCGTGCAACTGGGAGGCTTTTTCTGCAATGGTGAAATTGGCCCAGTGGGGAACAATACTTTTCTCCACGGCTATACATCTGTCTTTGGTATTTTTCGACAGCCCTAGTCCAACCAGGCAGAGATTTTTGGACTAGTCTTAGCCATTCTCACCCGCCAGACCCTTGGCTCTTGATACTGCTCAAGTACCTAATTCTGACTCAGCCTTCTGATTCGCCATGGCTACGCCTCCGATAGCGAAGCTAATACCATTCACCCTTGCCAGTTAACTCGTGCTTTACGCCATACGCTTCGAGAGCCTGTCACCTTTGCAGACCCTCATCCCTCGCCCCTCTCCCAACCTAGGAGAAAGGCAGCCGAGCCACCTCAAAGTCCCTCTCTCAAATTGGGAGAGGGATTAGAGCAATCCGGACATACTAGAAGAGGGTGAAGGCAAGAATGACATGCACTCCACGCTTCAGAGCAGTTTTTCTCCTTTTAGCATTCGTTGAGCAGCATCCAGTAAGGCTTCTTCTAGATAGGGTTTGGTAAAGTAGCCACTGGCCCCCAGGGAAGCGGCCATTTGTCGATGGCGATCAGCTCCACGAGAAGTTAACATCGCAATGGGAAGATGACTCAGGGTAGGATCTTTTTGAATCCGCGACAGCAAGTCCAGGCCATCCATCCGCGGCATTTCAATGTCGCAGAAGACAATATCACAGGGCAAACCCGATCTCAGTTTTTCCCAGGCTTCTTGGCCGTCGCGAGCTTGCTCAACCCGATAGCCTACTTTATTGAAGGTCATCGATAACAACTCTCGAACGGTAATAGAGTCGTCCACAATCAAGACCATTGGCTCTGTCTTGACAGTTGGGGCCTCTTGGATTGTTGTAATCGCGCCTTTATCCCAAAGAGATGTGCCCGCATCTTTCCGAATGCGTCCCATGGAGAAGTCGATCAATTCCAACACATCAGCGATGGGCATAATGCGACCATCCCCAAGCACAGTTGCCCCAGCAACGCCAATGGGCTTTGGTACTGGGCCTTCTAACTGCTTAATCACAATTTCTTGCTCACCCAATACTTGATCGACTTGCAGCGCCAGGTAGTTACCAGCACTACGCAAAACCACAATCGAAACAATATCGTCCTCTTGGTGGCCGCCATACACTGTGCCTCGGCTGAGGTGACGATTGTAGGTTAGCAGTTCGCTGAGGGGGCGCAGTGGCAGGATAGTATCCCGCCAGGCGATACACTGCTGACCTTCTTCGTTGACTTGCACACGCCCTTTAGGAAGGTCAAGCATATCCTCAACCCCATCCATAGGAAAGGCGATGCGGGCGCGATCGCTAATACAGCAAAGCGCTTTGGAGATACTAAGGGTAAGGGGTAAGCGAATGGTAAACGACGTCCCCTTACCTGGAGTGGAATCCGTATTAATCACCCCGCGAATTTCGCTAAGGCTGGTGCGCACCACATCCATCCCCACACCGCGACCGCTAAACTCACTCACCTGATCTGCGGTGCTAAAGCCCGGGTGAAAGAGCAGGTCGTAAACATCTAGGCGGGTAAGGCTTTGGGCTTCTGCGGCAGAGATGAGGCCTTTCTCAATCGCTTTTTGCTTGACGCGCTCGGTATCAATGCCAGCGCCGTCATCAGATACAGAGATCACCGTTTGGTTGCCCTGGTGAAAGGCGCGCACAGTAATGCGGCCAATCGCTGATTTGCCAACGCTCTGACGAATCTCAGGTGACTCAATTCCATGGGTGAGGGCGTTGTTGACTAGGTGGGTGAGAGGGTCGTAGAGCTTTTCCAGGATCATTTTGTCAATTAGGGTTTCTCGCCCTTCAATGATGAGTTCTGCCTGTTTACCCACCTTGATGGAAATATCACGAACTGCTCGCGGTAGGCGGTCAGCCGTCTGCGCGAAGGGCATCATACGCGATCGCGTTAGCCCTTCTTGCAGTTGGGTCGTCACCTGGCGGAACATGCGTGTGACCTGATCTGTCTCATCGACAATAAAACCAATGTCAGATGACGATTCACGGACTCGCACGATTAACTCGATCATCTCCTGGGACAAACTATGAAACCTAGTAAACCGATCCATTTCTAGGGGATCGTATTCCACTTCGTCACCCTTATCGGAGGCGCTATCTGCTCCTATAACGCTTAGGCCTAGGCTAGAAGCAATCCGATCACGGTGCTTTTGCCGACTCGCCAGTAAGGAGCTTTCCAGCAGCGATCGCTCATAAAGATCCTGCATCCGCTGCCCTACATCACTCAGTTTTTGCACCTGATAAAGAAGATTATCCAGAGATTGGCGCAACCGCTCCTGATCCTGCTCCAGGCTATTCCGGTTAACCACCAATTCCCCGACCAGATTGCTCAGGTTATCCAGATGCTTAACAGGTACGCGCATAGTCTGCTCACCCTGGGGCCGGGCCGGACGGCTGGGGCGCGCTGGACTACCACGCAGGCTTTTGACAGAAGCAGAGCCGCCCATTTTTTCTTCGGCATCACGCAGGAGATCATCAAGTTCATCAAAGTCTCGGTCAGAGCTTGTTGCAGAGACTTCAGGCTGTTCATCTGCTTCCGGCTGCAATAATGCTTCTAGATCGGCAAAAGCATCCAGGTCTTGGTGGCTGTCAACAGAGGGTTGTACTGCAGCCGCAAGTTGCGCATCATCAGCCAACAGGCTCTCGAGGTCAGCAAAGCTATCATCAATAGAAGATGTCTCTTCTGTTTCACTAGTTGCGTCTTCTAAGTCAAATAAGTGATGACCATTTAAGTCGTTATCTTCCAGGAAATCATTCAACTCTCCAGAAATGTCAGAGGTGCCAAGCGTATCCGTTAAATCTTCAGAAGAGGCTGCCAAAAGATTATCCAGGTCATTAAGCTCTGAATCTTGATCGCGGACGTTTGCCCATTCATCACTGAGCAAATCCTCCAAATCAGCCTCGGCCTCAGCCGCTAGCGCGTTGTCTGAGAGAAGATCCTGATTAGACAAACTTGGCCAATTGTCTTGATCAGGTTTTTGCTCAGCCTCCATGTCAGCCTTATCTAAGGAACCAACTAAGTCAAACTCTTGATCAAAGTCAAGCATTGACGCCTCAGCGCTGGGTTGTCTATCATCATCCCAACTGTCACTGGCACCTAGGGGCAAATCCAACTCGTCAAACTCTAAGTCATTAAAATCAGCTGTTATGTCAGGTTCAAGGCTGGATGGAGTCGCTTCCCCAAAAGAAGCATCATCATCGGCTCTGTCAGACAGAACCTCCTGCTGAGCGATCGCTGCGTCAGTAAGGACATCTAGATCAGGTTCAGAGAAGAGAGCGGACTCAGAGGCCGCCTCGTTTAAGTCAAAGGAACTCGAACTTTCCTCATCCTGCGGTGCAGCCAAATCAAAATCAAACGCAGAGAGGTCTCCCTCTAAATCCAGGGAATCGAAGTCACCTAAACTCTCTGGTGTCGCCGCTGGTTCCATCTCAGAGAAGTCGCCCTCTAAATCCAGGGAATCCAACTCACCTAAACTCTCTGTAACGGCAACTTCTTCGCCAGACAGCGACTCTAAACCAAACAGTTCACTATCCAGAGTGCTCATCTGCTCCAGATTCTCTGAAACCACCGGGTTAAAACTCTCTGCGATCGCGCTGTCCACATCCATGTTGCCGAGCAAATCAGCGGTTGCTTCAGCATCGGCATCGCCTGCGTCGAAGGCGAGTGCTAAATCGTCCGCTGCGTCCTCTAGCCCGAACAAAGCATCCGCCGAGCCAGCGGCATCCAATTCCAGCTCACCCCCAATTGTATTGAGACTGGCATCATCCAGTCCTTCCAGCCCAAGTAAATCGCTCTCGCCAAAGGGGCTATCTTCAAATGGCAAGCTCCCAGTCGCCGGCTCATCGATCGCCATCATGCCAGCATCATCCAGGCTATCGTCCAGGGCGAAAAAGGTTACCTCATCATTGCCATCCAGTAACATTGGCTCGCTATCAATATCAGACTGACTGGTCATCTCTGTGGAAAACAGCTCATCGGTTTCCAACCCAGCCCCTACTGCATCCACTGCAAAAGATAAATCATCCAGTTGTTCAGATGCATCACTCCCTACCAAAGCTTCGGTTCCATCCGCATCTGGAGTAAGCTCGGTCAGCTCAAACGGGTCTTCTACAATGTGCGTTAATGACTCTCCGGAGCCTTCGGATGCAGTCTCCAACTCTTCAAAGAAAAGGTCTGCCTCAAGCTGTGAGGAGGCTTCCCCATCAAAATCGGATAGCTCTAAACCCAGGTTAGCTGAGCCACTTTCAAGGTCTTCTAATTCTTCATCTGAACTCTCTAAACTCTCTAAACTCTCGAAATCGTCCAAGCTTTCTAAACTTTCTAGGGTTTCAGAGCCTGGGATTGCTGTGTCCCAAAGGGTTTCATCCGCGATATCTGTTTCTAAGTTTTCCAGCGCCTCGATCCCATCCAACTCCCCTAAAGTCTTAGCAACAGACATTTGGGTTTCAGTATCCAGGCCTACAGGAGCAGCATCTGAGGAAGCTGGATCAAGCCATGGGTCTGGAGTACCAATGGCACTGATGTCTCTCTCTGGCTCTCCAAACCCTAAATCAACATCTCCTAAATCAGAAGAGTCTGTATTACCAAAGTCGGCTAAGTCGAGATCTAGATCCAACTCTAGATCCGACGACTCAAAATTAGCTTCCGCTTCAACAGCAAGCAGGTCATCCAGATTCGTGTCAGCGTCTGGATCGGGCACTGCATCTGCGGCTAGTTCGTTTAGCTCAGAGACAGGCCACTGTCCATGGGCATCGCCCGCCAAACCAGTATCAGGGGAAGATTTTGCGGCAGTATCTTCCCATAAATCCGCAAGTTCGTCCTGCTCAGAAAGCATGTTAGTGAAGTCTGATTCCACGGTTTCTTCAGGGAGCGAGCCAGCAGCGGTATCCTCGAAGCCAGTCGCATCGATCCCAGCGAACAATTCTCCCAAATCTCGTAGGGATTCATCGGCCTCAGGCATCAGTTGAAGTGACTCGCCTGCTGTTGTTCCGTCGGATTGACTCAAGGCATCTGGAGCGAAGGTCTCTAGGTCGAGGTCTCCAAAGAGTTCTGCTTCTTCTGCTTCAGTGGCAATGGAGGCGCTTGTATCCAGTGCAAGCAAATCTGCTTCATCAAGGGTGAGCAAATCTTCAAGACCTGAGCCAACGTGGTCTGACTCGATAGCGGAGGCTCCGGTCTCGGACGCAGACATGGCTACACTAGCAGCATCCCCAGATTCCATTTCTTCAAATAAACCACCTAGATCCCCAAGTTCGCCAAACTCCTGAATCTCGAAATCGCCTGGATGGCTACTCTCAAACAGCAGGTCAGAAAAGTCCCCCTCTTCTTCAGAATCTGTCAAATCGGGCAATACATCCAGTGATAAGTCATTCTCTTCGTGCAAAATCTCTTCGTTTTGCCAGGTGGAACCCAGCTCTGGCATTTCTCCTTCAAATAAATCCGCTAAAGAGTTCAGCTCTGCCAAACCAACTTCTGGCCCTTGCGGCGAGTCTGCCTCGTCCAGATTATGGGCTACATCGGTCTGTTTGATTGAATGAAGACTATCCGCTATGGAACCTGATGGAAAGCCAGCCAGACTCAGAGCGTCGCCTTCAAAGTTAGGCTCTGACTCATCAAAGTCAAATACGTCAGTTGTGGCAGCCGCCTCAGCCGTAAGCAAATCTTCGAGACTAGTATCGCTAGTGGCAGGGGCATGGACTTCGACGATAGGAACCAGCGCAATCAACTGATCACAGGGCGCAATCTCACTGGCCCGATTCGCCAGAACCAGTTCCTGAGCTTGCTTAATATCTCGAATGACCACAGGCGCGAGGTCACGAAAACGATTTTCGGAATGGGCGATCGCCCGCTCCGCCATCTCAATCAAATGACACCAATCCGTCAGGCTAAATGGCTCACCCTGCTGCCGCAAGGTCGCACAAATTGAGCACAACCGCTGGCGATTCTCTGCTGTTTCAGCCTGCTTAAAGAGCTGCAACATTTCCCGCAGGCGCCCAGGCACATCCGTTTGAAATGCCTCCACCAGAGATCTCGCCGAACTAACCGTCCCCAAAGTTGCAGGTGCACCAGCCGCAGTACCCGCCCCAGTTGCTTGAGCTAACCACTGCTCAATCTCGATAAAAACTGGCTCCACAGTAGCAAGGGCATTCGCATTTGCCGCATCGGATAAGCCAAAGGAGCTTTGGAGTTGTTCCAGGAGTTCCTTCAGAACATCAAAAACCTGAAGGAAGAGCGTTTCCAGACGCTGATCAACTTGAACGGGCGATTCTTTAAGAATCTTAAAAAAGTCTTCTAGTCGGTGGGAGACTTGCTGAATCCCACCGAGTCCCAACATAGCAGCCCCGCCTTTAACCGAGTGTGCTGCCCGAAACACTTCGTTAATAGATTCAGCATCCTCAATGGTGCTTTGCAGACTCAGCAAGCCCTGCTCAATCGTATTGAGGTGCTCTTTTGCTTCCTCAATAAAGTAGCCCATGATCCGCTGTTGCTGTTCTGGCTGCATAGCAATCCCATCCTTTTGAAGCCAATAATGCGTTTGTTGCGTTGGGTCAGTCAGAGCAATGGGTCAAAGCATCACCAAAAGGAACAAAACAAGTAAGACTGAGCCCAACTGTACTGCTCTCAAGCTGGGGTCAACTATCTGACCGCAAGGCCGCAATCAGCTAGCTTAAACACCTATTTTTGCTCTAATGTACTCGATTCCTGAAAAATTGACACCTCTGCAATTGCCTTCAGCATTCCCTACTTGCGCTCAAGTGTTTCAACCCGGAATCGTTCGACCGAGGTTAGCAGGTCGCGGGCCACGTTCACCAAGTTTTGCAGCGAGCCTGACACGCGTTGGGCTTCTTGCGAGGTTTCTTGAGCTGTCAATTCCACTGACTGCATCACCTGAGCCACTGCGCGCGAGGTTTCGGTTTGCTCTACGGTGTCTGCTGTAATCGATCGCACTAGCACATCAATCCGATTCGACACCTGGATAATGTCTTCTAGCGATCGCTTCGCCTGCTCTGCCAATCGTGTCCCCTCAATTACCTGCTGGGTACCTTCTTCCATCGCCATCATCACAGATCCCGTCTCTGACTGAATCTGCAACACAATTTGCTCAATTTCCTTCGATGCTTTAGCTGCCCGGTCGGCTAACTGCCGCACTTCATCCGCCACAATAGCAAACCCTCGTCCTGCCTCTCCGGCGCGTGCCGCTTCAATACTAGCGTTCAGTGCTAACAGGTTCGTCCGCGAGGCAATCTGAGAAATCAAAGCGACAATCTTAGAAATTTCCTGGGAAGACTCTGCCAGACGCTTCACCTTACGGGTTGTTTCAGCCACCGTTTCACGGATTTGTAAAATCCCTGCCACTGTGCGTTCTACCGCCTCACCTCCTTTCAGAGCGGTTGCTGACGCAGAGCGTGCCACCTCCTCAGCCTCACGGGCACTTTCGGCCACCCGTTGAATCGATTCAGTCATGACCTGCACAGAGTTCAGTGTGACCGCCAATTCTTCTGCCTGCCGCAATGCATCTGAAGAAAGACTACGGGCAAACATCTCATTATCCGTAGACGCTTTACTGACTTGGCGAGCCGCCGTTTTCACCTGTTGCACAATCTCCCGCAGGTTTTGAATCGTTAGGTTAAACGAGTCAGCAACAGCCCCTAGCACATCAGCCGTTACCTCGGCCTGCACGGTCAAGTCACCACGGGCAGCGCCTTCCACATCATCTAACAAGCGAATAACCTGACGCTGCAAATCTTCCTTGGCTTGTTCCTGCTCTTCTGCCTTGCGCTGGGCTTCACTGGTGGTCGTCAAAATCACTTTGGCCATCTGGTTAAAGCCCGATGACAATTGACCAAACTCATCCTCTGAGTAGATGGTGGCCCGAGCATTCAAGTTTCCCTGACAAACAGAATTGAACTGCGTCTGCAAATCATCCGTGGAGCGGCGGACTTTTTTCGCGACATATTGCCCTAATACGAAAGCCGTTAAAAAGCTCGATAGCCCAGCCACTGGCACAGTGACCAGATCTTTCAAACGCTGGCTCTCAATCGCGGTTGTCACTTGGTCAGCACTGTAGGTGTTGTTGTTGGGCCGCCCAATCTGGCTTACCAGACGGTTAGCAAACAGCGAACTGACAACAGCCGTAGCAATGAGGGATGCCAACCCAGCCACGGCTGCAATCACCAATTGCTTGGTGGGCAAAGAAGCATTTTGCAACGGTGCCAGCCAGCCCTGCTCAACGGCTACAACAGGTTCTCCCCCGACACTGTCAATTTGGGTAAAGGAAGGCACCTGATCGGCTGCACTAGTCAGGCTAAAGACTTCGTCGTCTCGAATCATGCCGCGATCGCTGATCGAGCTAAAATCGCTTTCTTCTGCGTTAGAGCTAGCCATCGCCTGGGTGTCAAACCCCATCCCCACAATGGGACTCGTAAACCCTGCCGAATTTTCCGAAAGATTAAAGTCAGATAAATTTCCTAAATCATCAAATTCGTCAAACTCATCCAAAAAGTCCACAGTACCCGACTGCCCCATCCCTTCCGCTGAGGTAACCACCGTACTTCCATCCGTAGGGAAGGAGTTGCTATCTAACATTTGGGGATCGGTACACCCTTCATAGTCGTAGTCTGACTGATCCTGAGTTGGGGGTGGATAGGCTGTTTCAGGAGTCTCATAGGGGCTAGCTCCCATAAACAACGTGTCTTCGCCCAGTGCAGGAGGCATCGCCACCTCTGACTCTGGCAATGGGAAAGGACTATCTGCCGCACCCCCAAAAGCATCCGCCGAATCGGCCGCATCATCCAGAATGTCTAAATCTCCCAGACTCGAAAAATCACTGTCTGGAGTTAAAAACGGATCGCTAACCGGGAAAGACGACTCTGAATCAGCCAGGGAAAACGGCGAATCTTCACCAGCCGCAAAAGGATTGACAAACACTTCTTCCGCTGGGGTAGCGGAAAATGACCCCAGATCGATTGAACCGTTGAACCCGGCATCGTAGCTACCACCGGCCAAATCCCCCAGAGCAAAAGCATCCTCCCCAGCCAACTCGCCTTCCCCAGAACCCTGCCAAGTTGTGGCCGAGAAATCAGAAAATGCCTCAGCAGAATCAACACCTGCAAAGTCAAAGTCATCTCCCTCAGCAACAAACCGGGCATTATCACCACTACTGAGGCCATCATTCACCCCCGACGAAGCATCACTATACTGACTGTACTGATCGATGTAGGCCAGCCCATCATTGGCATAACCCAAAAACTCAGTGTCAGAAGTCAAGCTCAGAACAGATTGATACTGCTCACGGGCAATCTCAAATTGTTGCAAACCGTAACAATAGATGTGCCCCCGCAGTAAACAGGCACTGGGGTCAGTTGGATCCTTTTCGACCAGGCGATCAACGATCTCGGCTGCCACCTCGTAGTTCCCCTGTGCGTAGGCAATCTGAGCTTGTTGATATTCCTGTGCGTAATCAGTACCTGATGCCATTTGCCTCCTCCCGGTAGAGTAAATAATGCCGTTCCAACTGCATGGAGGGCTTACGAAACACGACAGAGTCAATCCCTAGGTCAGTGCCATTGTTTCTATTGTTGTACTCCCTGATGGTGTTTTTGCACTGTAAAATTCTCGATTTAAGCTGCCCAGCGCGCTGATCGCAAAATTGAGACCTGATCCAGCAATCGCAAAAACCGATCTGGCCCCAGCACCCACTCCCCCCGAATAAATGGAGCCACCCCATCGGGCAAATTTGTTGGCATCTGGAGTTCTTCAACATCCAGCCATTGCATCTCCAGTAACCGATCAACGGCTAACCCCAACATCAGATCCTGGTCTTCTACCGCAATTACCTGCACCTCTGGTCGATCCGTATTCAGAGCCGCCCCGTCTCCCAAAAATTGCCCCAAGTCAGCCACCCAAACAACGCGCCCCCTCACATTTAGGGTTCCCAATAGCAGCGGAGAAACGTTCGGTACCGGAGTAATCCGATCCGGGGAGGGTGACAGCACCTCCTTAATCCCCGTTGCCGGAAGGGCGAATTCATCCCCTGAAGGCACATGAAACCGAAGGTGCAACTCACCTTCAGGACTCTCCAACTCCTGAAACTCTGGAGATTGATCCTGCCCGCGACCGGTCAAAAAATCTGGACTACCGACCATTGTGTTCACCCTCGCAATAGTTGTTTCACCGTGCCAACCAATTCCGTCGGCTGGAAGGGTTTGGCAATGTAGGCATCCGCTCCCTGTTTCATCCCCCAATAGCGATCAAATTCTTCGCCCTTTGAGGAACACATGACAACAGGAACATTTTGGGTTTTGGGGTCGGCTTTGAGGCGACGACAGACTTCATATCCATTCATTCGAGGCATTACAATATCTAGCACCACCAAGTCAGGGCAGTGACCTTGAACCCGCTCTAATGCTTCTACCCCATCACTGGCAACAGTCACCTCTAAGCCGCTACCTCGCAGTAAGTCGGTAATCATTTCCCGCTGCGTTACGCTATCTTCAACCACCAAAACTGTACTCATACTGTCTGCCACCCGCTTGTTGGATCGAGCCTTAACTAGGTTTCTCCCTGCCTGACACTTATAAATTAAGTTACCCCTAATTTAATGAAATGGCGTTGATAATGGAGAAGTTTGGTCTGTTTCCTCACTTTCTAGTTTACCCTTGACAGTACCGGCTCTCGACTGGGGCAAGGAGTCGGCTGGGTTCGACCGTAGCAAGCTTCGGCCAAGTTCGCGACCAGAACCAACATACCGTTCTACCACCATTAATAGCTCTCCTCCGCCAAACGGTTTCGTCAAATAGTCGGTTGCTCCTACCATTTTGGCTTTGACTCGATCAATAAAGCCATCTTTTCCTGTCAGCATGACAATTGGTGTTTGACGAAACGCGGTAGACCGGCGTAGCATGGCACAGATTTCATAACCATCCAGTTCGGGCATGGCGATATCACAGAGTATGACATCGGGTTTGATTTGAAAAACCAGACTCAATGCCTCGATCGGGTTCCCAATGGTGGTTGCCTGATACCCTGCTTGATTTAGAATTTCTTCAACAGTGCTACGCACTGTGCTGCTGTCATCAATACAAACAATCTGGATGGGCTGGCTAGCAAAACCCATGCTGCTAGGTTCACGCTCTCCATCAGCGGCAGGGACTACGGTCATCGCCCGGTTAACTTGGTTCGGCTGAAATGTGAGCTGAATCATTCCCTGCTGTACATAAGGATACATGGCCCGCGCTACGGTTAAAATATCGCGTCCCAGGTAGCGGGCCATTTGCCGGATTGAAACCTTGCCGTTGGCGTACTGATCCACGAGTCGAAACGTGGTAGGGGTTAAGGTTGCTTGGAGCGCAGGGCGATCAACAATTAAAGGGCACTGATCCGGCAATTGAATCCAGGGATGAAATTGCTTCCATTCTTGAACCTGCTTGACAATTCGGGCGAGGAGAGGTGCAATTTCCAAACTACCCAGTTGCGGTGAGAGCGGCGGCCCCAACTCAAAAATGAAGGAGCCTTGATGCAAACTGAGTACGTCAAATAATGTTTCGCAAATCATGCCTTGAATGATGCTCCGTCCTTGGGCAGGGGTGAGCAGATGATTTTCGAGCAAGGCCCAGAGGTAGCCATATTCTGGTGCGTTAATTGAAGCGATCGCCGGCACGGATAAGCGATCAAGCGGCAGCTCAACCCGATAACGCCACAAGTAATCAGTAAGGCGCTGCAGATTTGCCTCGGCATCGGCAGCATACACAATTTGTCCACTGACAAAAAAGACAAACCAATGCTTTTCCGGTGGGCGGGGTAACCGCATCTCTCCACCACTCGCCAACCGCCCCAGAGTCGAACGGCTGGCCAGCGGCATCGGGGCTTCCACAAACAGTTCTCCCGTGCGCTGCCCTAACTCAATGAGCTGCAAAATGCTACGAATATCAATTTCGCTTAACTTCCCCTGCATGAATTTCTGGCCATCTCCAAGACTGGTTTCAACCGCTTAAGTAACAAGCCCCATCGTAGGCTGGTATGCAACCCTGAAGATTTCCCCCAAAGCACATTCCATTCGCCTAAAGCGATGCTAACGACCAAAACATAAGCCATGTTTCTCTACAGGTATGCTATTTTCTTTTCTACGTGGTGGTGAGTAGGGTTGACAAACGATAACATATGCTTGAGTTGACTCGATCGATGGTTGCACGAATGGGTCGGGCTGAAAGGGCGCCCGTCGGCTATTGACCGTTTCAGGCTTTTTTAAGTGGCTTCACAATGAAAATTCATAGTCTTTGCCCGGTACTTAGTGCCTCTGAAAGATCCCTAGGAGTCCAGAAAAGACCGAAGTTTTTATACAACTTGCATAAAGAGCTTCTGTTTACTCGAGCCTAGCCTAGAATGGAGAGATAAAATTTAATCTTTACTATACTGTAGAAGCCCTGTTGGAGCCGCCAGGTTAATGGGTTGGCCCTGACCAGACTGAACTTAGTTCACTGCGGCACGGTTTGCAAATCTAAATTGGATCGGTCTTTGGCAAAGGGTAAGCCTACTGTTTTACCTCTAGGAGTTCACTCGCTACATTCAGAGGATAAAGACGATTCGCAAACTATCATCAGATGACTCGTAATTGTTTATCTTGGCTGTAACCGCAATTATGTGAATGATACTTATGGGGTTTCAACGGCGATTTAGCATCATACTTTTCCGATGGGGCGGATAGCTGCCAAATTCATCAAGGGTTGCTCAAAATTTATTGGGTTGGGTTTGACCAGTTCAATCAGCTACAGATAGATACGAAAGGGGACTATCAGCGTGCTGTATTTAGCAGAAGTACAGAAGAAAAGTGGCGGCTTAATCGGTGGCAACAAGGCAGAGTTAAAACTACTGGCCTGTCAACGCTCAGAACAAAGTTGGAGTGCCGTACCCGGAGATGAGGTGATTCCTTCAGAAGAGGCCAGCAAATACAATGCCGGTGCCTTAGTTCTAGTGGATATTAGTGGCAGTAAGCAGGTGCAGCGCGTTCAGGAAGCGGGGCGGCAATTAGTCAGTATTCTCCAAAATTTTTCGCGCTTGCAAGAGCGCTTCAAAGCGCAGGAAGAGGAAATTGAACAATGGAAGCAATCCCTCACCTACCAGAGTCAGGAACTGAATCGGCGAGAAATGGAAATGGAAGCTCGCCGCGAGCAGTTAGAGCAGATGGAGGATGACTTTGAAAAGCTAGAGCAGCAGCGTCAGGAGATTGATGCTTTGCGTGAGGAAGTGAACCGGCAACGCGATGAGTTAGAGCGTAAAAGCCAGGAGTTAGAGGGTGCCTGGAATCACCTCCGAGGTGAGATGAGCCGTCTAGAAGATCGACAGGCTGAAATTCAACGGGCGGCCCATCTCGACAATGAGCAAGCGCAGGCTCTCTATGGATTGCTGGATAAAATCGCGACGACAGTTCCTCAGACTGAATCTTGGATTGAGCAAGTCAATACTGCTCTCGCTGCGATTTCTGAACATCAAAACCTATTAGGTCAGCACTGGCAAAACCTGGAACAGCAGCGTACAACTGCCCACCAACTTCAGACAGAAGTGGAGCGTCAAGGCCTAGAGATTCGAGTTCAGTGGCAAGACTGGGAAAAGGCCCAAGAATTGGTGGAGCAAGCTCGAATTGAACTGAATGCGCAGCAGAAGCTGTTGGCTTCAAAGCGAGAATACGCGCAGATGTTGGGTTTACAGTTACAAAGCCATGACGAGCTTAACCAGCAAATTTATCGATTAGCGGAGGGTACTGACAATATTACTATCAGCAGCCAACAAGTGGATCTGGTTGCCCTTGAAAAAATGCCACTGGATGAGCTGCAACGACTGGTGCAAGAACTGGAGCAAGAACTGGCCAAGCTCTCTCAATTTGTTGAAAGTCAGGAGGAGGAACTGCGCTCAAAACAGGGGGAAATTGATGCCCTACAGGCAAAAATTCAGGCGGCTAATGAGTTTGATCGACTGAATTTAGAGAATGAGTTGGCTGATGAACAGGATGGATACCAAATGCTCAATGAAACGCTCGTTGGGCAGCGACGGAGTCTAGGAGAGCGGCGGGGTCTTTTGAACCAACATCAGATGGTATTGCGGCGACGGTTAGGGCAGCCGACTGAAGCAGGGCAGGATGTGGGGATTGACTTAGGCCCCCTCTTAACTCAGATTGAGAACCAGCGCCATCAGCAAGCGGAGGAGTTGCAAAAACTGGAAAGTCAGATTGAACAGGTGCAGACGGCGATTCAACAGGCGGAAGCGTTGCTGAATACCCAGGGGCAGGTTCAGGAACACAAGCGTCAGGAGTTAAAGCAGTCGGAACAGGCTCTGGCGGAGCAACGGGCTGAACTCGCTGAGATCTGGGGCAAAGTTAATCTTTATCAAGAGTTATTGCAGCCATTCCAGGATAATATTGACGGGCTACGGCAGCGGTTAGAGAGCCTGGTGAATGGGCTGAGGCAAGGGCAAGGCTCGGGTGAGCAGGCTCAGGCGATCGCAGAGATGCGGCAAATTTTGGGACGTTTGAGTAATTCTCCTGAATTAGCCGCTTCCTAATGTTTATATCCTTCTGCATTCTTCATTCTTCAAACCGATAGTGGAATGGTTGACTCTTTGAAGGCCCGCGTTTACCTTTACCCAGCCGGGTAATTGCAGGAATAACAGTGGGGGTTGTGATACCTTTTGCGGCGATCGCACAAACCCATAAGGCTCCTAGAGTGGTTCAGCCACCGAGCCTCAACCGAGACAGTGGCAATTCTGCACAGCCTGATATTGCAGGGGTCGGTGAGGGGTTGCTCCGGGCTAGAATCATCATCCTTAGTGGTGAAATTAGTCAGGAGATTGCCGAAACGGTCATTGCGCAGCTCATTTACCTGGAGCAGCAGGCCCCTGGCAAAGATATTTACCTCTATATCAATTCCCCGGGTGGCGAGATTTCTTCAGGGTTAGCGATTTTTGACACGATGCGATCGCTGCAATCAGATGTGGTTACCATCAGTATCGGTTCTGCCAGTTCCATGGCCAGTATTTTGCTAGCAGGCGGCACCAAAGGCAAGCGGTATGCCTTACCCAATACTCGAATCATGAGCCATCAGCCCCTTGGTGGGGCTTTTGGGCGAGCCACCGATGTGGAGACTGAGGCCCGTGAGCTGCTGTACTATAAAAAGCGCTTCAATCAGATCTTGGCTGAACTCACTGGGCAACCCGAGCGAAAGATTGCCGCTGATAGTGAACGGGATTTTTATCTATCTGCCCAAGCGGCCAAAGCCTATGGCCTGATTGATCAGGTAATTAACCAATTGCCGGGTTTACTCCGCTGAGCCAGCGTCAGGGTCAATGGCACCATCATCCGATAGAGCATCATCCGATAGAGAAAGAGCAAGTTGATAAATTTGGCGGCGGGGCAGCATTGTTTGCTGGGCTAATTGACGACTGGCCTCTGAGCGCGAAAGCCCACTCTGAAGTAATTGTTGCAATTCAGCCTTGAGCCTTGCTTCAGAAATTACTGCTGGGTTTAGGGTTGCTCCAGCGATAACCAGGGTATATTCGCCCTGGGGAGACTTGGTCTGATAGTGGGCGATCGCGGCTGCAATCGTGCCGCGCCAAATTTCCTCATGGAGTTTGGTCAGTTCTCGGGCTAGAACCATGCATCGATCCGTTCCCAACACCTGTAAATCGCTCAAGGTCTGCTGCAATCGGTGGGGGGCTTCGTAAAAAATCAGCGTTCGGGTTTCACTCTTTAGTTGTTCTAAACGAGCCTGTCGCAGCTTGGGTTTCGTTGGTAAAAACCCCTCAAATACAAAGCGATCGCTGGGTAAGCCCGATACTGTCAGGGCTGTAATCGCAGCGCTACTACCAGGAATCGGCACAACTGGCCGATTAGCCTCTGCGCAAGCTTTGACCAACTCATAACCAGGATCAGAGATGCCAGGCATACCCGCATCAGAAACTAGGGCGATCGCCTTACCCTGGGCCAATAGCGCTAGCAATTCTGGAATGCGCGATTGGCGGTTATGGTCATGGTAACTAATTTGGGGCGTATGGATTTGAAAGTGATGTAACAACTTGCCCGTGTGACGGGTATCTTCTGCCGCAATGAGATCAACCTGCTGCAAAACCTTGACGGCCCGAAAGGTCATATCCTCCAAGTTACCGATGGGGGTACCAACCAGATAGAGGGTGCCAGGTTTAGGTTCTGTAGGCATAGGTCAATCAACGAACAAGGTAGTGCTTCGTCCAATGGTATCGGTAGCTCTATCAGGCTCAGCTTTAAATCCAGCTTTTTCCTCTAGCAATAGTCCGGACACTTTTGCGCCGAACCACCCTCATCCCCCTTGCTCCAATCTCGTCAGTTCTGGCCCTCACCCTAAATCGGCCTACGAAAAAAGCAACAGCATAAATTGGAACTCGAATGCCTGCCAGTTCTAGCCCTCACCCTAAATCCTGCTCCCAAACAGGAAGAGGGGCTTCAGTTTGGCAAGGGTTAGAGCTGGCCCTGTGGCAAGGGTTTTCAACATTTTCACAAAAACTGTTCGAAGTATTCCTCCAGGTAAAGCACTTACCTCAACCAGGACAGGATTGCAGCCGCCAGTATTTTAAGCGGCTCTCAGCCATATCGCGGCCATGCTCTGGAAGCAGCGTGCAGCAGGGTTACATCCGCAGACAAGGGGTTCTGTTCTTTGTTCTCCCATTGTAACTCCCTCGGTCTAGTCCGCAGGAATAGCACCAATGGGAGGCGATCGCGGGGCGTTGGCTGCGCCCAACAAATCCCTCAGATGCCAGTAAAACCGGCACTCCAGGGAAATTTTGGGTACTTCCAATGGCCATCTATCACTATCACCAAGTTGCTGAGTTCATTAGGGGGTTTCCCCAGCTAGGGGGTTTCCCCTTGAACCCTGTTCTCAATCAGGTGGCTATGGCAAAACTGGACAAGCACTGAAATAAAACTTGAATCAATTTTGTAGTTGCGATCAGAGTTATCCCAAGCTCTGGTTAGAATCCAGAGTTTTCTATAGGCAAAATTTCATTCCTGGATTGAGAAAGGGTTATTTAATAGCCAAGTGAGTAAATAGAGATAAATTTGTATGCATTCTGAAAATGAGGTAATAGAATAATCACAACCATTTTCTACAAAAGTCGGACTTCAGTAATGGACGACTTAAAATAAATTTGATTCATTAGCCCTGATTTGGTGACTTAACATGGCAGAAGCGACAAGTAAGCGAACAAAGGCTGCTGTTGTCAAAAAGGCAACCATTAACCATGTTGCTGGTTTTTTAGAAGATTTACCAGACAAGCCTAAGCGCGAGTTGTCTCTGAAAGAAGCCATGAAAGAATTGCAAGATGTCATTCGGGCGGCCTTGATGAAGGGCTATTCCTATGCGGATTTATCAGAGTTGCTGTTGAAACAGGGAATCAAGATTAGTGCCTTTACGCTGAAAAGCTATGTGCCTGCTGGCAGACGACAAATTACTCGGGCAAAACCACGGCGTTCAAAAAAAGTGAGCGCACCTGAAACCACTACAGACGCGATCGAAACAGCCAAGTCTGCAACTAGAGCAAGTTCTACCAGCAAACCGAGCACTCAAACAGCCGCTCAACAAGCAACCACACAATCCTCTCGAACCACCACTTCAAAAGCAACAGGGGCTAGAAAAGTAGCAACATCGAGACGCCCAGGTGGTAGACGCAAAAAGGCTGAGTAGATTCACTAGTTGGTTTGAATCTATAGGTTTGCCTGTGCCGATAGGCTTTGCATCTGGAGTGCCCTGCGTTCAATTGGTTGACTGTCAAGATCGGTATCAACAAAAATTGCTTGGTAATTCATCGCTCTGTCAAAAATCTTAGGGTGAGGCTCTCAGGTGTAGAGATCCCTTCAACGCTAAAACACTAGCGACTCATCCTAGTTTTTGATATTTATGCGGCAGTCGTACCCCGGCAAGCCTATTGGCAACATTCTTAAACTAAGAAAGACCTGGAGAAACTTCGTGGAAAGGCTAGCAAGGGCTGTATCCTAACTTGGGTTAGAACGTTTAGATCTAACCTAGGTGCCCAATGGCTGGGCTAGGTTGGATCTTTGACTTGCTACCGCCATGAAAAACGTGGCAAACGCGATGAGGTCTAGAAATTGCGGTCGTCCTGTATCTTAAAAGATGAAGGATCATTAGGTGTTGCTAGCAGCTTTTCAGCAAGCATTCACCCGTCATTCGCCCGTTCGAGATTATTTTTCTCTGTCATTTGATCTGTTATTTGACATAAGGGCACTACCGAAATCGCATTGATTAGGGTGGAGTAAGCATTTGATTATTGTATGGATTGGTGTGATTCTGGCGGGAGTGGCTGCCATTGTCTGGGGGGCAGAAACTTTTGCTAAGCATCTTGGCAGCGCCGCTGTACGGTTACGGGTCAGCAGTTTTGCCCTGGCATTGCTGTTGGCAGGTGCAGAACCGGAAGAGTTAGCGACTACGATCGCGGCAACTGTGAGAGGTGCCCCAGCGATCGCCTTTGGAGATGTGATTGGAGCCAATATCGCCATTTGTTTGGTGGCCTTAGGAGTAGGGGCGATCGTCGCCCCATTGCCCTTTGGTCAACGGGTCATGCGCTATGCGCTGTTTGGTTTGCCCGTAGGAGTTGCAGCAGTGGGCTTCCTTTGGGATGGCCTGGTGACTCGCCTGGAAGGAGCAATTCTCCTGGGGCTGTACATTCTCTATATTGGGGTCATCTGGGTCATCGAACGGCAGCCGCCAGCGATGGGAGAAACAGGCGTTTTGGAAGAATCAGCGGAAGAACTGGCCCAGGAAGTTGGGGAAAAGTCGCCCGGACGAGTGGGAAAAGAGCTGTTACTAGTGGCTGTGGGGTTAGTCGCGATGACGATCGGCTCTGTTCTGTTAGTAGAAGCCGTGCGTCAGATTACACAGGTGGAGGCAACTCAGACCCGGCTAGCATTAACGGTTGTGGGGTTTGCCACAGCGTTTGAATTAATCATCCTATGCTGGTCTGCGGCGCGGCGCGGTGCGACTGAGGTGGTCATTGCTGGAGTCGTCGGGTCTTTTGCCTATAATGTCACCATGACCCTGGGAGCAGCGGCGGTGATTCATCCCTTGTCAGTTGTGGATGCAACCTTGCTGCACCGACCGGCGATCGCCATGCTAGCGGCTTTGCTGCTAGCGATTCTACTCGCTGCACCTAGAAAACGTATTGGCCAATTAGCCGGATGGCTTTTGGTAGCAGCCTATCCTATGTTTTTGATCACCCTTTTTCTAACGACCTTACCTTAATTCTTCTGCCATTTTTCCAGAGCCGTCTAAAGCCTGATCCGGCCAATTGTCGGGGCAGGGAAGGCCCATTCAGCCGTCAATAGAGATGCCTCAACTGATACCATCAGCGAAATCAAAGTGGCTTGCTTGAAGGCATTTGCCAGATCCGTCAGAATGAGGGCATGAATACTGTAGATTATCTACGCATTAGCCTGCTCGATCGTTGTAACTTTCGCTGCACCTACTGTGTACCTGAAGGTACCACTCTACCCTACGTTTTGCCCACTCATCTCTTGACGGCGGCAGAGTTATTGTTGCTGCTTGACGAGGTTTTTGCCCCGCTGGGGTTAACGTGCTTTCGACTAACGGGGGGAGAGCCATTGCTCAGGCCGGATGTCGTCGAGATCGTTCGAGCGATCGCCCAACGGCCTTACACCCGCGACTTAGCCATGACGACTAATGGTTTTTTCCTAGCTGAAAAGGCCAAAGCCCTTTATGAGGCGGGGCTGCGTCGCATCAATATTAGCCTAGATTCACTCCAGCCAGAGGTTTTTGATCAAATTATTGGAAATCGCGGGCGATCTCGCTGGCAACAGGTCTGGCAGGGGATTCAAGTTGCCCATCAGCTTGGGTTTGACCCGCTCAAAATCAATGTCGTGATAATTCCCGGTGTTAACGACACAGAGGTTTTGGATCTGGCGGCGCTCACCCTGGAACAAAACTGGCATGTGCGCTTTATCGAATTTATGCCGATTGGTAATCAGGATTTGTTTGTCGACCGAGGCTGGGTGAGTTCTGAAAGTTTACGCCAGCAGATTCGCGATCGCTGGGGTCTGGTAGACAGCACAGTTCAGGGCAATGGCCCTGCCGATGTGTTTCAAATTCCTGGAGCAAAAGGTACCCTTGGTTTTATTAGCCAGATGTCAGAATGTTTTTGCGATCGCTGCAACCGGGTACGGCTCTCTGCGGATGGTTGGCTGCGGCCTTGCCTGCTCAACGAAACAGGGCAAATTGACCTGAAAATGGCCCTCCGCGAAGGAGTTCCCCTAACCGATTTACGGCATCAGGTACAGACCTTGCTGCACATGAAACCAGAAATAAACTTCAAAGCCCGCGCATCAGGAACATCTGGATCTTACAGCCGTACCATGTCCCAGATTGGCGGTTAGCCAGTCGCGCAATAGCTCAGCGTTCTCTGTGCCTCTGGGCTAAACTTCCACAAGCTTTCAGTGGATTTAATCCACAAGCTTCAACGCTTTTTTCTCCTCTTTCCCCTGATTTGAGCAGGAGCCGTTCTTTAGCAGGATAATAGGCTCAGGCGTTGGCTCAGGTTAACTGAGTTATTCCCTTGCAAAAGTTGGGCGATACCAGCGGATGCAGGCTGTGAATTCATCGGTTGAGATTTGGTTATGACCTCTACCCCCAAAATTATTGTTCTTGATGACGATCCCACCGGATCGCAAACAGTGCATAGCTGTTTGCTATTGACCCAATGGGATGTGGAAACGCTCAGGATTGGTCTGACCGACTCCTCGCCAATTTTTTTTATTCTGACCAATACCCGAGCCTTAACCCCAGAGAGGGCGGCAGCCGTGACCCGCGCCGTTTGTCATAACTTAAAGCAGGCGATCGCCCTAGAAGGCATCCACGATTTTCTGGTGGTGAGTCGCTCGGACTCGACACTGCGGGGCCACTATCCGATTGAAACCGATGCGATCGCCGATATTCTTGGCCCCTTTGACGCCCATTTTCTCGTACCCGCCTTTTTTGAAGGGGGGCGCACCACTCGCAATAGCATTCACTACCTCAACATCAACGGGGTCGATACCCCCGTCCATGAAACCGAGTTTGCCCGCGACTCCGTCTTTGCTTACCACCACAGCTATCTACCCGACTATGTAGCCGAAAAAACAGCAGACCGCATTGCAGCTCAGGAAGTACAGCGCTTTTTGCTAACCGATTTGCGGACCGGAGTCCTAGAGCGGTTGCTGAACCTGCATAACAACCAATGCTGCGTAGTAGATGGCGAAACACAAGCCGACCTCGACCAATTTGCCAAAGAAATTCTCGCAGCGGCAGCCCAGGGAAAACGCTTTTTATTTCGGAGTGCCGCCAGTATTCTAACAGCCCTGGCAGCCCTACCGCCCCAGCCCATCGCCCCCGAAAAAATGGCCGCCTATGTGCGGGATGGCAAGCCTGGGGCAGTAATTGTTGGCTCCCATGTGCAAAAAACCACCGAGCAATTGACCCAGTTACTCCAAGCCCCAGGGGTAGAGGGAGTGGAAGTCGAAGTAGCCCTGTTACTAGAACCCGAAGATAGCAACTTCGATTTGTTAACTAACGTGGTGAATCAGGTTGCACACATTCACCAAGCGGGTAAAACCCCTGTCATTTACACCAGCCGAGAAGAGTTAACTTTTGCCGATGTTCAAACCCGGCTTGACTTTGGGGAAGCCGTTTCCACCCTACTCATGGATATTCTCCGTCACCTGCCTAGGGATATTGGGTTCCTCATTAGCAAAGGGGGGATAACCTCCAATGACACCCTCAGTAAGGGTCTGGCACTGCCCACTGTGCGTTTGTTAGGGCAGGTGATTCCCGGCGTTTCAATGGTGCGTACTGAGTCTAATCACCCCCAGTTCCCAAACTTACCGGTTGTGCTGTTTCCCGGCAATGTGGGCGGAGCCAATGCCCTACGAACCGTTTATGAACGCCTAAGCCAGTTGGCCTAATGGGTTCCAACCGGTCACAACCCATGGGGATAAGGTATAACTAGGGGCCTGTCTCTCATGGCGAGGACGATTAAACCATAACCGCTGATACTCATGGCACGTATCAGAAGCATGCCTTAGAATCGACCTCAAAATCAAAGTACTGTAAAGGATTGATCCGGTATATGGTTTTTGTCCACTGCCTGCAGGAGAAAACTCACCCTCGGGATTACCAGCAGAATTGCTTGATCCTAGAGAGCCATCGAGAAAGGCAGCAGCATCCTAGAAGGGCGGTGCGATCGCAGACCATTCTCCTAAAAAGCGAATAATCATGCACTTTTTCGGTCAGACTAGGAATACAGGCAGAATACAGGCACTGGAGAAACTGACCCATGAATGAACTTTCAGCAAAAGCCTCCGGCAGTTGGCAGGACTGGCTCATGGTGGTTGGTTATGTCAGCTTCATGCTGTTCATTGTCTGGCGGGTGATTTTATCAGGGAATCAGGAATAAGCCAGGTTCAATTTCCCAATTTCCTTAAGAGGCTCTGTCTAAATTTCCTCAACCGTAGCACGAATACCCCGCTGTAAAAGTTGCTGGGTAAGTTCCTCGGCTTTGGCGCGATCGCTAAAAGCCCCTGCCTGTAAAACCGTCCTGCGATTCACAACCGTCCGAAAGGCGTCTGGCACCAGTGCTCGCAGTTGGGCTTCCTCAGCTTCACTGGCTGCCACCACAACCACTCGATAGCGCAGGTTAGCCATAGGAATAAGGCTCGATAGCGCCGGCGGACTTCCAGGGGTGCCGCTCTGATCGCGATAGACATTAACCCGAGGGGAATTTCCAATATTACCCAAGGGAATATTCGCTCTAGGCACGGGTAGGAGATCGGGCAATGCGGCTGTTGATGCAGGTGGAGGGGAGAAATTAAGCGGAGCAGACTGGGAACGGGCCTCTGGTGGAGGCACCGGAATGGAAATTGCCTGAGGAGCGGGGCGACTTTGCGCTGGGGGCGGTGCCTGAGCGGCAGGCGGCACTGAAACCGCAGCGGTTGGTGGCGCAAAAGAGGGCTGAGCTGTTGCCGCTGGCGGCAGTGGGGTTGGAATTGGGGTCACTGTTGGGCGTATCCTTGGGTTCACGCTTGGTTGTACTGGCCGCACGGTCAGGGCCAATGGCCGAGCAGAAATGGGGATTGTTTGGATGGGGCGATCAGCCCCTAAAGCGGTTGGCGCACTACCACTAGAACCGGTGACGGGGAAATCACTGGCACCGGGCAGGTCAACCCGCTGAGGGGATGGGGGCGGAGTGCTCGGGCGCAAATTGGCTGGTCTAGGAGCTGTTGGGGCGATCGCCTTTGGCCCAGGCAATTGGGTGGTGACTGGCACAACAGTGGGTGCCTGAGCCATGCTCGGAAGATGCCCGGCACGATCTAGATTGCCAGCTACTTTGCCCATCTCATTACCAAAAGCCGGAATCACCTGGCTGGAGGTGATATTGACATCAAGTTGCTGGTTGTTGCGAATGAGATTGCCACCCGGCTCTGCTGTCGTTCCTAAATCGGGCCGAGTCTGGGCGATCGCGACCAGCCCATTACGCTCGTTGCCCTCGATGGAGTTATTGCGTAAAATCGGCGCAGCATTGGCCTGAATCACGACGCCATCACGGTTTTGGGTAACCCGGTTGCCCACAATCAAAGGCTTTGCCTGCTGATTAATATTGATGGCAAACCCCGTAGCCTCAAAGATGTTGTCGCTCACTTCGGCATCGGAGGTGCCATAGATAGTAATGCCATTGGCACCATTTTTGTAGAAATAGTTGTTACGAACCTGCGCTCGACTCTGGCCCACAAGAGAAATGCCATCGTGGGTGCTTTCGGTAAAAGTATTATCCGTAACAATAGGGCTAGTGGACTCCGCCCATAGCCCATAGCCCTGAGGTTCAGGATTGGTAATCGTTACACCAGTGATAGTACTTCGATCAGTACCCAAAATCGTGACATTCTGGCGGGCAAAGCTGCGGCTCAAAAACGGCCCGCTCCCGCGAATCACATAGCCCTGGCCGCGCGTCGTTGGGTTACCGCGCACCGTCACCCCAGGCTTGAGATAAATCGGAAACACCTCTCCTGTTTCACGACTGTAATGCCCCTCTACCAGTTGAATCACGGTGCCAGAAGTGGCCATCTGCAAGGCACGGGTCAAAGAGCGATAGGGAGACAGTTCGCTCCCCCGACCATTGAGATCATCACCCGTCCGGGGATTGACGAAGAGAATCGTCTGTTGCTGCGAGTTACCAGGCGATAAGGGCGTCAGTTTCTGAGGGGCCGCTTGGGCCACGGTTGCGCCATGGGTCACGCCCAAACCAACAGCAACCACGCTGCTGATAGCCCCGATTAACCGATGACTAAAGGACTTGACTGGAAAATTGTGGGGAGCATTCATCAACCGATTCCTCCTGATTTGATTTGCGTCAACCGCGCTTATTAGCGTGATCAACCAATCAGGCAAACCGCCACTCAAGCGGGCGATCGCCATCAGCTCCCATATCTTTTAACCGATGTTTGAGGGTTTGTAACATCGAATTTTAATTAGTCTTCGTCATTCCAAAGATGCCTCTTACTCAGGAGCAAGAAATCTAGCGATCGCCAGTTAATACAAGAGATGCATGTCACTTTTGCCCTCAACCTAAAGCCTTCTCCCAATTGGGGAGGGGGCCTTTGAGATGGCTCGGCTCCCCTGCTCTCAGGTTGAGAACAAAGCTGAGGGAGGAGGACCTGCGAAGGTGACCTGCTCTCAGGGCTAATCGCGTTTGCTTTCCTTGCGCTGCGCATTAACGGCGGCCTTTTTCCAAGCAAACCAGCGATAGATCAATTTTTCTAGCTCTACCCAAACAAACATCAGGGTGCTAAAGCCAAGGCAAATCAGCAACTCTGTAGGACTGAGCCAATCGGTACCAAAGAAATTGCGTAGGGGGGGCACATAAATCAGCGCAAGTTGCAGTAAGGTTGTGAAGATAACAGCCGCTAACAGGAAAGGGTTAGAAAAGGGGTTTAGCTCCATTGTGAGGCGCGTATTAGACCGGATAGCTAAAGCATGACCCATCTGAGCAATACACAACGTTGTAAAGACCATTGTCTTCCAGCGGTCATCATTCGGCCCATAGGTAGCCTCTACATAATCATGGGCAATCAGCGTTAGGCTAATCGCTAAAATCGCCAGAATTAGGCCAACCCGCACAATATACAACCCCAACCCTCTGGCAAAGATGCTCTCTCCTGGGTCATAGGGCGGGCGTTTCATCACATTTGGTTCTGCTGGTTCAACGGCCAGAGCTAGGGCTGGCAAACCATCCGTCACAAGGTTCATCCACAGAATCTGCAATGGAGTCAGAGGCACACCCAAATCACTTCGCAGCGCAGCACCTGCTTCAGGACTAATGGCTGCACCAAACAACAATGGAGCCGCCGCAATAGTGAGCAGTTCGCCAATGTTACTGCCTAGGATGTATTTAATGAAGCGCCGGATGTTTGTATAGACAACACGACCTTCTTCGGTTGCTGCGACAATCGTGGCAAAGTTGTCATCCAGAAGTACCATGTCGCTGGCATCTTTACTCACGTCTGTGCCAGTAATCCCCATAGCAACGCCGATATCGGCCTGTTTTAGGGCCGGGGCATCGTTAACCCCATCGCCGGTCATCGCCACAATGTGGTTTTGCCGCTGCATTGCTTGCACAATGCGTAACTTATGCTCTGGGGCAACCCTGGCATAGATGCTAACGTGACTGACAGCTTGCTCTAAGTCCGCTTGGCTCATACTTTCTAGCTCACGGCCTGTCAGTACGGCATCACTTTCACTAGCAATGTTCAAATCAACAGCGATCGCCTTCGCGGTTAACTGATGATCCCCCGTAATCATGACTGGGCGAATCCCAGCAGAGCGGCAGCGAGCCACGGCTTCGCGCACCTCGGGTCGAGGGGCGTCTAACATCGCGACCAACCCTAGCCAAACCAACCCTTTTTCAAAAACTTCGTCTCCATCTTCCGGCGGTATCTGATTCAGCGGCTTACAGGCAAACCCCAAAACCCGTAGCCCTTTTCTGGCAAGCTGGTTGTTTTGTTCCAGGATGCGATCGCGCTGTTCCTTACCAATTTCCTGAGCCGCATCCCCCACCTGAATTTGGATGCAGCGCTCTAGCACCAGTTCTGGCGACCCCTTCGTAAACATCATATAGGGAGCAACCGCTGCAACAGCACCCTGCTCCAGCGGCGCTGCTTGCACAATCACGCTCATGCGCTTACGTTCAGAAGAAAAAGGAAACTCACCCACACGGGGCATTTTTGCTTCTAACTGGTCTTTGCGAAAACCTGCCTTTTCTGCTAGAGACAGCAGCGCCCCCTCAGTGGGGTCTCCTAAAATCGCCCACTCCCCTGCCTCTTTTTGCAAAATGGCATCATTACACAGTGTGCAGGCCAGCAACAAATTAAGAAGCTCTGGAAATTCTTGCGGATTCAGTATGGTCGAGTTGGTGATATCTTCCGCCGCATAAAAATCTCCCACTGGGTCATAGCCACTGCCAGTGACTCGCAGCGCCGCACGGCTGGTGTAAACCTGCTGCACAACCATCTTGTTTTGCGTCAGGGTGCCTGTCTTATCTGAGCAAATAATCGTCACCGATCCGAGGGTTTCCACGGCTGGTAACCGCCGAATCAGAGCGTTGCGCCGCACCATCCGCTGAGTCCCCAAGGCCAGCGTTACCGTAATCACAGCAGGCAGACCTTCTGGCACAATGGCCACAGCCATACTGAGGGAAACTTCTACCAAATCTTTCCAGCGTTCCCAGCCTAAGGATGCAATTCCTGCAACCACCACAATTCCGACAAGAATCATGGCCCCTGTCACCAGCGCCTGACTCAACTGATCCATGCGTTGCTGTAAGGGGGTCGCCTCAGCTTCGACGGTTTGCAGTAGCGTTGCAATCCGGCCTAGCTCCGTTTGCATACCGGTATTGGTCACAACTGCCGTACCGCGCCCATGCAAAACGTCAGTTCCCTGAAAGAGCAGGTTAGAACGATCGCCCAAAGGTGTATCTTCTGGTAGGGTTGCATCGGCCCGCTTACTAGAGGCGTGGGCTTCACCAGTCAAAGCGGACTCACGCACCTGCAAATTCAAAGCTTCAATCAAACGGGCATCCGCTGAAACTTGCACCCCTGCTTCCAGCAGCATGATATCGCCGGGCACCAACTCTTTGGAATCAATTTCGACGGGTATTCCATTACGGATGACCCGTACTCGCGAAGAGGCTAATTTCTTTAGGGCCGCTAAATCTTTTTCAGCCTTGCTTTCCTGCAAATAGCCCAATAGCCCATTCAAGATCACAATCGATAAAATTGCGATCGTATCTTTAAAGGGAATGTCTCCTTCTAATTTGCCGGCCTGAAGGTCAATAAAGTCCAGAACGCCAGAGACGACTGCAACCGCGATCAGCAGTAGCAGCATGATATTGCTGAACTGATCTAGCAATATTTGCCAGGCACTGCGACCCTGAGCCTCAACCAGTTCGTTACGCCCAAACTGCTGTAACGCAGCGGTTACTTGTTCTGTAACAAGCCCGTGAACGCGATCGCTGTGGAGCTGGTCAAGGGCCTCGTCAACACTCAAAGTGTGCCAGGGAGTCCCTCGAAGTTGAGGCGAAGAATTTGCAGTCATTAGAAGCTCTTAAAAGATGAAAGGGCTACAGCACTCGATCATAGTGCCAGAATCCGCAACCTGGCACTATAAATTAGTGTTAAGTTTATCGACTGATTTGTCATTTCAAGCAAAAATCAATAGGAATTGGGCGGTCTATTCATTCGCTGGGCCTTTCACAGGGTAGTAGTGGTTTGCTTTGTTTATGCCAGCCAAGTATCCCTTTGGTAAAGCAGCCATTCTCTAATCTCTAATCGTGCCTAGTATTGTTCCAGTTGGCGGCGCTGGCCCCTGGATAACCAAGTTCTTCTCCTCTCAATAGACTGCTGAGCAGGTGGCTGATCCTACTAGAGCCTTAAGGTTATTCACCTTGCCCTGTAGCCTAGGCTTTTCACCTATGAGCACTCACCTTTTCACTCCATCTACCCTGGTTGGTCGGCAAGCAGAAGTCGCAAAAATTTGCCAAATCCTCGCAACAGATGGTGATTTGCTCCTAGCCGGTGTACCCGGAAGTGGGCGGCGCACCCTGCTGCGGTATACCGCTCAATTAATGCAATGCCAGATGATCGAAATCGACTGTTTGCGGGCAACAGACAGCACAAGGTTTTTGCAATTGCTCGCTGAAGGAATCATGGCCACCTTCTCTACCCCATCTGATTTGGCTTTAGTTGAGCGTGTTTGTAAGACATCGCCCTTTTTACTAAAACCTTCTAGCCCAGATGGCAACCAACTGTTATGGCCACCCGATGCCGACGAATGGCAGATATTCCAGGCACTATTAAACCTCCCCCAAATCCTAGCAGAAGCCCTAAATAGTCGGGTTGTCATTGTCTTTCAAAATTTTCCGCATCTGCGCTCTTGGGATCGTAAAGAAAAATGGCAGACCTATCTGCGTCAAGAAGTCCATATTCAAGATCGCGTCAGCTATGCTTTGATTGCAACCGTTGCTGAGCGCTGGGTTCAACATAGCAATATGCAGGCGGTGTTTCTTGGCCCCCTGCATGATGAAGATATTGTGAACTGGCTTGTTCCAATGATGGCCGCAGAAGGCTTAAAGTTTGACTCTGAAGGGCATGCCCTGTCTCTCTTTCTCGACTATGTGCAGGGACATTTTGGGGATGCTCTGGCTTTGGCCCGACGGATCTGGCTAACCGTACAATCAGAACGGGCACAGTTGTTTCCTCGACCTGGCCTGTCCCACTCCATTCCAGGCCAGGTCGAGGAAAACGTTCCATCCTTTTTCTCTATCTATCCCGATCAGGTTCACCGCGCAGCCCTAGCCCTCGTGCAAGACTTATCCGTCACTTTTGAATCGTTAATCCTATTGTTACCTCCCAGTCAGGTGCGTGTGCTAGAGAGTCTAGCCCTTGACCCTACGCCAAGCCCCCAGGCCCGCGAGTATATCCGTAAACATCGTCTTTCACGGGGCGGTGGTTTACAGGGCGCTCTGGCTAGCCTAGAACAAAAAGGCTTGGTCTACGGTGCAGATTATAACTATCGCCTGACCATGCCGCTTCTTGCCCTATGGTTGCGCTATCGCCTGTCTTGACCCTGTTAGCTGAGTGAGCTGAAGCAGTTATCACTTTGTGAGCAAACAGAAGTCTTTGGCCAATCCCTCACCATTTAATTATCTAATACCAAATTCATACACCGAATGCGACAAATATCCGGTTAGATGCTTTGGCTTGCAGGGCTGCTGTTAGCCAAAGTGCACATCCAAAATGATACGGCTTAGCCGACTGGTTGGAGTCGGGGTAAAAGAGGTGGAACCCCTGGGTATGGCACTGCCCCTTAAACCTAGTGGACTCAACAACCGGGCGATCGCTATATAAGAATATAAGAGCTGGCTCTAAAGTTCCTTCCCTTGGATCAGCTCAAACGCTATCTCAAGCAATAGAAAGCAAGAACAGACACTTTGCAAAAACATGCTGCAAAGAATACTCCGACAGAGCGGAGGGTTTGTTTTTTTACTCAACAAGGCTTTTTAAGCTTTACTTCAGAAAACTTTGTTCAGCCGTGTTATCTGTGAACATCTGGTAAAACTTCTATCAATTTCGGAAGTTGGGGTTGTGACTTGAGCACTTGATAGGCTTTATTCAACATAGTGGATTTACTCACCCGCATGGGTGAGGGGTGCTGTTGACTACCAAGTTCTCTGTATAGTTGTCATTTACACTAGGCCCAACCCAAAAATAGTATTCTTGACAGATTCTCTTCCCTACTGCACCTGAACCGGGCATGCCAGCCTTGTCCTTTCACTAGATTGAACAACGGCTAACCTGGGGATTGATTTGGTCAAGCCACTCTGCAAACCAATCGTTTCCCTGCATCTCAGTTAAACTTATCAGCATTGCTGAGTAGCGAGATGATTTTGCTAAACCCTGAACAAGCTTTAGGGCTTTCAATCATCAACTCATCGCTTGAATCAGCAACGCCAAATTATCACCCAAATATCTTACTTTTTCTCCTAGCGGACTACCCCATCCATTAGAAGCCATGTTGAACTCTGATCAATCCAAGTTTCTTAATCTCAGAACTCTGAGGTTTCTACGCCAAAATCCGAAGGTCACTCGTATTCTGGTAAAAGACGCTGGCTTAGATATGAGCCGAGTTGAAACTATCATTGAGCCAATAATGGACGCCCCTAAGCGGTGTGAGATCAGTTCTTTTTATTTGCAGGCTGTGACAACCGGTCGAACCGCTTTTCTGACAACTAATCTCCCAGACATTTGTGACATTTTTGTGACAGATGTGTCGGCTGTTTGGGTGATTGGTCGCGATTCAGCCTGTGCAATTACTGTGGCTGATCAGTCTATCTCGCGATTACACGCCGCAATTGGGCATCGGCATGGGGGAGGGTTCTACATCACCGATGTGGGTAGCACCAATGGAACGCGGGTTAATGGACGTAGGCTGAAACCGCAGATTGCTCACGCGATCGCGGATGGAGATTTGTTAGAGTTCAGCAATCTACGGGTTGAGTTTTTTGTGTCGGGTCTTCTCCAACTGGTCAACCCCAATCAGGACACATTTGTGGGCAGTGCATGAGATTGGTGCTGCTCTTGGTTCAGCAAATCAGGGGCCTGTATCCTTAGACTGGAGAGAACAGGCCTATCCCTTTTTGCTCACGATCAAGATGAGGCAATCAAGGCGAGACGATCAACATCGCCCTTGCCTCCTACCGCCTTAACTGCGTTTGCCTCAAACTCAAATGGGCAGTCTCCCGCAAATTTCTCGTTTCTCAGGCGGTTGCTGTTGTAGGGTAGCAGACTTTGGTGCCACCTAGCCCACAGTAGCCATTAGGGTTTTTGGCAAGATACTGCTGATGATAGGCCTCAGCATAGTAAAACGGTGGTGCATCCAAAATCTCTGTTGTAATCGAGCCATAGCCCGCCTGAGTGAGGGCAGCTTGATAATTGACCAGCGAGGCCTCCGCCTTTTGGCGCTGCGATTCTGAATAGACGTAGATTCCAGAGCGGTACTGGGTTCCAACATCATTGCCCTGACGCATCCCTTGGGTCGGGTCATGGCTTTCCCAAAAAACCTGTAACAGCGTTTCATAACTGATGACTTTAGGGTCAAAAACAACCAGCACCACTTCGTTGTGCCCGGTCATTCCACTGCAAACTTCCTGATAGGTCGGATTTGGTGTATAGCCAGCCGCATAACCAACGGCGGTCGTATAAACTCCTTCCTGTTGCCAAAACTTGCGCTCAGCGCCCCAAAAGCATCCCAGGCCAAACATGGCAGTTTCTAGACCCTCTGGAAAAGGCGGCTGAAGGGGGTTACCATTCACAAAATGCTCCTTCGGGACAGGCATCTTCTCGCTACGTCCAGGTAAAGCTTCATTTGCAGCAGGCATCGTGCTCTTTTTACCAAGTCCGAATAAAAACATTGGCCTCCCTCTGAATTGTTAAGTAAATGTAACTCTTCACTCTCCCATCATAAACCAGCCTTTCCTAATCTTGGGGGCTAGCCTTTGTCGCAGCCTGACAGGGGTTAGCGGCTCTTAGAGGTAGGGGTTCTATCACCTGAAACCTAACCAAAGAGAGGCACAGAGAACACAGAGCCAGATCTCGGTGCTCTCCGGGTCTCCGTGGTAAAGCGCTAAGGCTCTCAGTCCCTTGCATGGATGAGGCTCAAGACAGAACCCCAAGCGCCCCTTGGGTGATCCTAATGCTGACTACGCCTGCATCAGTTTTACCGCTCGATTAGTCTGTATTTATTATCTGTATTTATTAACTATCGGCAGGGAACTCAATGGGAAGCCCAGGAGAGGGGAACATCAAAAGTAGGTTGCAAGTCGCTATTGTCGATTTAAACGCCTGCGCTTTTCCGGTTTGCTAACAGGTAGCCTCTCTTTTCAGGCTCGATAGAGTAAGGAGAAGGCGTTCAGCAAACCATCCTATATTTACTTAACGATCTAAGAGAGGGTTCTTATTAACGACGACCCCTGCAATCCCTCCTGCCATCAAGGTGTAAACTGGGTTAACCATAGCGTTGGCGGTGCAATCGTATACATACATCAAGATAAAAACTGCGATCGTTGCGGCTGGGGCTACAACAGGGTTACCCCATAGTCGGGCCGGAAACCGAATTGCAAAACTGATAATGGGCAGAAGCAAGGTGCCAAAAGAAGCGATCAGACCGACATAGCCATTCACTCCAAAGTTGATGATCCACAAGCTATCTGTAACGGACGTGTCTTCACCGTAATCATTGAATACACGGTTTCGACCAAACCCGCCCCAGCCCCAAACTGGCCGCTGGCGAGCTTTTGCAGATAAGATCTCTTCGTTTTCAAACCGAAAATCCATGGATTGAACTCGGTCTGGCTCAAACACTCCTGACATCCAGTTCACCAGAGGTTCGCGCGGAAAGTTGCCAGAGGCTCCCAGGTACATGTATAAAACGGTTGCGGCTAAAATCGCCCAAAATAAGGGAGCCATTCGCAGCCAACGGGCCATAAACACGATGGCGATCGCCGCCGCGAACAAAACATAGGCTCCGGTAGAGCGAATTAAAGCAAACACAGCCACCAGGTAAAACGCATAAAAAGCCATGGGGAAATTCCACAGCTTCTTCAAAATCTGAAAGCGCCATATAACCATAGCAAACAGTGCACCTGCCATCATCCAAACCGATAGCATCAGGCCACTAAACATAAAGACAGAAGGTCGATAGCCACCCATCCTTATAGAAAACATAAAAGACTGAGTGGGAATCTGAAACCCATAAACAAGCAAATGAAAATTCAGCATTAACCGCCCTTCGATTACACAGAGCGGAGCATAAAAAATGGTTCCAATCAAAACCCCAATCACCAGCCGCTTTAGGCTAGCAAAGCTATCAAAATAAAGCCTACCGATAAAATAGGGTATCCCCCAAGACATTGTATTGATTAAAGACGCGACAACCCCATCGTAGGCTCCTAAACCATTCAAAACAGAGGTCGGAAGATTACATACACACCAAACAAGGATGGGAATATCAATCCACTTCAGTTGCAATCGGCTAAACCGTCCCGAATCAAACAGGAAAATACCCACCAGAACTGCATAAGAAATGGAATTAACCCGATCAAAATTCGGAAAAAAAGGAATCGTAATTTCTGAATAAGGTAAAAACATCCACCCCGCAACAAAGCTGATAATAATGGCACGTTGGGGTGTATACCGATTAAACAAGAATAGAACAATCGGAATCCAGCTATATTGAACAATGGGGGCAGGAATCAGCATGGATTTAATAAAGGGGGGCGGTAGAGTTTATTCGCTTTAGATCAGTGAATCTTGCAAGACCAGTCTGTTACTCTTTGAGATCATTCCTTCCTTGACTCTGTTTTCCTCTGCGTTGTTTCATTTCTGAAGTAAAGCTCTACAGCGCAAGATCGACGATCCTACCTCTGTAGAGCTTTTTGGCATAGAAACGAAGGCTACTTTTTGATGGCCTTGCCCGCATCAATCAGAATCGGCGGAATAAACTTTTTCAGCACGGTTTTTACCGATTGTGTTCTCGTAATTTCCTCCATAAAGCTCTCATTTGGCCGCTCCTGGAAGATTGTGGTGTGCCCCTTATCTCCATCTAACTCTTCTGCCGGGCGACCATTCGAGTAGTAGTAAAGCGCCAGAGACTTGCGCGACCACCCTTCAGGGCAGGTTAGGGGTTCGGGGTGCCCGTGATAGGTAAAGTCGGTTGTTGTAAAAATAACGCAGCGGTTAAACACGGGTAGGATTTTCTTACTGCACTGGGTAATTTCCTTATCCCAAAGCTCTAGGTGCCCGCCATACTCCTCTTGCCAGTTTTGATTCAGGTAAAGGAGCAGATTTAAGCGACGATCTAGCTTCATGCGGCGGTGGTAATTAAAGTCAACATGCATTTTGAGGAACCCCCCGCGCTCAATTTGGTGCAGACCACCTCCTTCAAAATGAGGATCAGGGATAATGCCATCAATCCCTGTGAGCTTCTCTAAAAAATTGATGAAGATTGAAGAATTAAATTGATATAGCAGAAAGCGTGTGGCGTCTCCCATCTGGCGTTCGTTCCGAGAAGCCAGCTTTTTTTCGGCAGCGGTTTTAAAGGATTGCCACTCAATTTGATCCGGTTTAGGAAACTCCGCTAAAACGTCTTCCAAAACAGCCGGAGGGAGAAAGTCATCAAAAACAATGTGAGGAAAGGGTGTGGCATTGGCATATTCCTCACGATGCTGTTCTGCCAGCGCATCTAATTGATCTGCATCAAACCGAAACTTAACGACGTTGGTTACCATAGCATCCTCTCTAGGACATTTAGGGACAAAAAGCTGGGAGAAATTGAATGAAACAACTGGAAGAACCAAACCTAATTATTCCCATTGCTCATCAATTCACCATCTACGACGGTGCTAATTTGGGTTGAAATGGACTGCGCACCAGGAACAAAATGCATAGTGCCACCTGCCCGGTTGTTGTACTTAACGATGTCAGCAGCGAGTTGGGTACACCTACCCAGGTAAGAATAGAGAGCAGCACCACTATGCTGGTTAAACTAATCCAAACCGTTTCCTGGGCTTTGATTCGTGTTGCCTTCTTGGCCAGCGTTTCTACTTGATAAGCCAACAGAAAAGCAACCCCGATCACTAAGCTACTCATGACCCCATAGCTAATTACACTCGTTACCCGGATACCCATATAGGTCATGATGTCAATAAGCAGATAATGAATCGGAACAATTGCAAAGGAAGCCACTCCCCTGAGGGCTAGGAAAGACTGAGCTGGCTTCAGCAAGTAGGAACGGCAAATAGCCCATGCTAGAAACAAACCGTAGGCAATCACTGCAAAACTAGCAATGTAAAAGCCAATGGCTACACTACCCCAACGAAAAAAGGCGGCTTCTGAGCGCTGAGCTAGCAAAACACTGCCTATAACGGGAATAATGCCAGCCCCGGTTAACCCCAAAAGGATCAAGGTGGGACGATCGCTCAGTAAACGGCCATACCGCTGCAAAGAGCGGCCTATCAAAAAACCTAGCAAAGGATAGGCCATCCATGGAGATAGAGGGTAAGAGACCAATTCAACAGGATTACCAACTACCCAGTCTAGGACCCACGGTAATTCGAGAGACTGCGATCGCAGTAAAGGAGCAACGCCATAACGCATCAGAGACACCAGCCCAATTCCTGCTGCACAGGCAATTGTAGGAAATCTGAGCGTTTTAATCACCTCCAAAACCAATACAGAAAGACCAATAAAGCCCAGAAAATCTAGTCCAATCAGGCGGCCCCGTCCCCACTGCATCAGCAAATCTGCCATGAAGAGAATGCCCACCTTCATACCGATTGTGAGCCAACGGCCCGCAGCAGGGTGACGACTCGACTGAATGCCAGCCCCGACTCCAGTCACAAAGAAAAACAGCACCGGCGCAAAACTGCCGATGAAAAATAGCTCGCCTGCTACAGGCTGGGCTAATAGTGAAGCAGGAGCCAAAGCTGCGCCCACATGGTTCACAACCATCAAGATGGCTGCCAACCCACGTAAAACATCCAACTCTTTCAAATGCAACTTATCCCCTTGAGCGCCCTGTTTGATCATCCCCTTACCGTAAACCTCCAAATCTGTCTACCTTCAACCTTGGGCAATGACAATGAGAAATATCTACCCTCCTGCACCGTTCTTGATGTCCTGTTTATCGGAATCCAAAGCGCTCATCTTAAAAAGACCGATAACCCGTCAATGGGTGTTCCCCCGCCGAGGATATAGCGAGCGGACAAAATCATGACCAATAACGCGAGTAGTAACCCCGTCATCAGTAAATCTTGCTTTAGATTGTCTAGGCCCTGCTGGCGCAGGCCATGGGATACAGCACTGTAAAGGGGCAAATCATTGCAAGCAACTGCAATCACGGCTCCCAGCATGCCAAAGTAATGCACCCCCAGGGGGATACAGGAACAAACAAACAAACCCTTAAAAAATTGTCCATAGGCCTCGTACTTTGGCTTACCAATAGCAACAAGGGCTTGGCGTGTTGATTCATGTAAAAGGTTAGGCCAAATTCCCAAGGCTAAAATCGGCAACATCCAATCGGCTGTCTGGTAATTGCCTCTGTAAAGAAACCGAATGAGAAAATCTCCAAAGCAAACCAGAGGCGTTAAGCATAGAACGGCAAACAAAAGCACCTTGTATCGATTGCGTAGGAGCTTTTCGCGCAACTCTGCGCGAGGCCGATCAGCAATTTTGGCGATCGCTGGTAGCAGAATCTGAGCACTAATTCGACTAACAACTTGGCGGGGCAGTTCTGCAAACGTCAAGGCAATGCCGTAAATACCAAGCAGCTCAAAGCCCACCATCTTACCTAAGATTAAGCGGTCAGCCTGAATGGCAAAAAAAGTAGCCGCAGTTGAGAAAAAGATCCATTTGCCAAACGAAAGAATTTCTCGTGCAGACTTCGGATCCCATTGGATCTTTGCCTTAGGGGCACCTGGAACCAAGTAATGAGTCCAAACTAGGCGAACCAGAGGGCCTAGCACATATCCCGTTGCCAGCGCCCAAACGGTAGGGCTAATCACCGCCCAGATCAGCATCGCCACCATCGAGATCACTTGCTCTGCAAGCGCAAACGTTTCCCGTTCCCGAATCCGGAGATCACGGTTGAGCAGGTAAGCTGACATGTTCTCGAAGCCAATGATGAACATGTTTAGCCCGCCCAGCATGATAAGTCCCATCACTTCTGGCTGACCATAAAAGCGCGCTGCGGGCACAGCCACAATGGCACAGCCCAGAAAAATCAAAACGCCGCGGATGATCTGAATCGTCCGCGCTGTATTGAGAAACGTCGGGTCTTCGCCGCGTCTACTTTGAATAATATTGGGTCCTACGCCCGTATCAGAGAGCATGCCAAACCCAATCAACACGCTGCTGGATAGCTGCATTAGCCCAAAGGCTGTCGGGGGCAACAGTCGCGTTAGCAAAATGTTACTTCCCAGGCGTAAAGCATACTGAATCCCAAAGGAAAGGACGGTCCAAAGAGCACCACGAATTGCGGTCTGCTTAATTGATCGAGGGGGGGAAGAAGACATGAACCTACGACAGAAGGTGGGCAACGATCAGACAACCAACGAATACGACAGATCTCTACATACAGTCAACGCCACGCGATCGCTCACGTCAAAATACGCGGAATTCAACTGATCAAATGGATTTGTCCATGATGGGTTTACTCTAAGGTGCAGGCTTGCCATCACCTGATCGGAAGAATACTTTTCCAGCTAGCCAGAAATTCAAAGCACAACCTTTTAGTGATTTCAGCCTTGAGAAACCGCGTTAGACAGAGCCAAGTGCCCTGACCCAGTTCGTTGACTTTACGGTTTCGCTCTGCGTGTCATTGATTGCTGCACATCCTTGATTAAGGCTACGCTTAGGTTGCCCATTTTTTCGTGTCTATCACAAAGGTTTGTCAAAAGATCACAGCCGCGATCGCTCACTTGGGTTCGCTTTCATCAAGAGAATAGAGCACCGAACCGCCGACCATCGGGCTATTGGTAGGAAATGGTAAGGAAATGGCAACCGTTGAGATCTCCTCTAGTCTGAACTAAAGGCAACACCTAGTAGACGAAGGCATCGGTCTATCTGCCCTCTCCCTGCCTCCGATTCATGGGGGGTCGAGAAGAGGGGCTTCGATCTTCCCTGCGCCCTCGATGGGAGCAGGGGCATAGCCATGGCAGGCATTCAAGAAAAATTCAAGAAAAGGGGATGCGGGTGGCTGAAACGAGTCCAGAAATTTTTGCCTTGCTGTACTAGATTCAGAAACGATTGTGCCGATGATAACTCTACAGACCTGAAGCCAGATGGCTCTCGGCCCTCTGGGGAGTAGGGCAATAAACAACTGAAATCCCTTAAGCAGGCTCGACGGTTGAACAGCTCGGTTAAACCTATTAGGGTTTAGCCTAAGGGATCTTCTCACCAAGAAGCTGGCAAGGCCAATCAGATGTAGTTGGTTGAGCCAGCCCTTTTAGCCACAACTCCACTGAATATCAGATTTAGCCTAATACTATTTTGGATTTTGGACATGCGATTTTGAATAGTAGAAACCTGGCAGGATCAAGCGTTCAATCAGGTATCTGCCGCCTGCTTTATTTAAATCGGTGTGACATTCGGCATAACAAATAAGCGGGTGACCGAAGTATCAGAGTCGGCCATTTTATAAACTGCCCTGTAAACAATTACGCCACCAAGTCACTACCGGAATACTAGAATAGGGCAGTCTTCACTGATTCTTACCTGAAGAAAGAAAAAAGATAGCGATGTAAATATTGTATGAAGCCTTCCTGTTTACAGGCTCAAACAGAGCCAGAAAACGCATCTTAAAATATAGCCGGGTGCACATTGTCCTTAAAAGCGCAAGAACAGACCGATCAAGGGGTGAATTTTACTTTTGCAAGTTGCTTCATCCTGTGGGAAAAGCAGAGCGCTCCATATCCACCTCCTTCTCCCATGAGTGAGTGTTTTTGCTAGCTGCGGTCACTCACTGGTAAAGCGTTCTGATTCAAGGCTCGCCAATTCACCAGATGAATCGCCGTTTCTGACTTTAAGCAAGGTCGGTTGTCAGAGGAGCAACGGATGAAGCAGATGATAGAGATAAAAACTTTGTATAAAGAGATCTATTTGCAAAATAGGCCCCTAACGGGCGTTGCTTGAGTGTTGTACATGTGAGGCATTGGATATGGTCTGGAGGATGCAGCGATCGCTGTCTAGCATCACACTAGCTATCTTCGTAGGGATGAACGCTGTTCCCCATGGGTTGTTGGCCCAGGAAAATTCTGGTTCTAGTCAAGGCGTCGATGCGATCCAGGTGGAACCGAATGCCCCCATTGTGCCACCGCCAACACCAACCCGATTAAGGCCACCCGGGGAAAGTGCCTATATCTTAGGTGCGGGAGATATTGTGCGGGTCGATGTTTTTGAAACTCCAGAAATTACCATTGACCAACGCTACACGGTACTGGTGGATGGCACGCTCAATCTTCCCTGGATTGGCAATGTTTCGGTGCAAGGGCTGACTTTGACCGAAGCAGCGGCAGCCATTTCTGCTCGCTATCGCGAGTTTGTTCGTAGCCCGCTCATTACTGTCAGTCTGCTAGCACCGCGTCCTCTCAAAATCGGCATTATTGGCGAGGTTAACCGTCCAGGTTCCTATGTGATGAGTGTGATTAGTGGCGAAACAGCGACAGCGGCCCTGGTACAACAGCGCACCGGCGGTGAGCAGGGTAACCAGTGGCCCACCGTGAGTCGAGCGTTGCAGACCGCCGGGGGGATTACCCAACGTGCAAACGTTCGTACCATTCAAGTGCGGCGAAGGTTGCCAGATGGTTCCGAAGAGGTGATTCCGGTGGATCTCTGGCGGTTTCTTCAAGAAGGAGACCTCTCTCAGGATGTGTTGTTGCGAGATGGTGATACGGTGGCGATCGCTGAAGCAACCGAACTAGACCCAATTGAAGCTACCCAGGTTGCTGTGAGCAACTTTTCTCCCGAATTAATTCGGGTCAATGTGGTGGGTGAGGTGGTTAGCCCTGGGCCTGTGGCCATCCGCCCAAATAGCACAATGAATCAAGCCATCTTCGCTGCGGGCGGCTTAAAAAACGAACGAGCACGGCGCAAACGGGTCGAGCTGGTCAGGCTCAACCCTAATGGTACAGTGTTGCGCAAAGAAATTAATTTGGACTTCTCCAAAGGGTTAGACGACGCAACAAACCCACCCGTGTATAACAATGACGTTATTATTGTGGAGCGTAGCTCGATCGCTCGAATCGGAGATACTTTGTCAACCTTTCTGGCTCCAATTACGGGCTTGTTTGGTCTGCTCTCTATCTTAGGGCTACGTTAGATAAAGCATTGCATGCTTTTCTCGCTAGGAGCAGGAATTTTCTGCTATCTCCAGAGCATGCTCGGTGAATCTACGATTTGGGCGATATTCAGACGACAAGGAGAGCAACTGAGGTTATTATGGCAGCTGAACAAAACATCCAAAACCTCTTAGCTTCTGGTGCCACTAGTTCTACTTATGCCTCTCAACCAGCGATCGCGGGTGAGGAGAGCAGTAGTTCTAAAGGTTTAGACTTTGGCATTTATCTGCGGATGTTAATACGCAATCTGCCGTTGATTGCGATTGTCAGCACCCTGACCGCTACTCCGTTTGTGTTGCAAGCGCTTAATCTGCCTAAGTACTACCAGGGCAGCTTCCGCCTATTGGTAGAACCAATCACGTCTCAGGGACGAGCCAATGACCCTTCAGCTTTGACCCGACAAACCGTTGAGCAGAACAGTATTGACTATCCTACCCTGTTACAGGTTCTCCAAAGCCCAGGAATTCTAGACAAAATTGCAAAACAAATTCGGGTTAAGTATCCAGAAGTAACAGCTGAATCGCTCAAACAAGCCATCTTAAAAGAGCAATTAATCATTACCCGTATTGGTAACACCCAGCTCAATGCAACGCGATTAATTGAAGTCACCTACAAGGGGAATACGCCCGAAAAGGTTAAGTTCATCCTGGAAGAATTTAAAAAAGGTTATCTCCGCTACAGTTTAGATGACCGCCGCACCCGAATTGGTGGAGGTGTTCAGTTCATTGAAGAGCAACTGCCCGATTTGCAAAAGCGGGTGAATTCCCTCCAAAATCGTTTGCAGGAACTACGTCAACGCTATCAACTAGCCAATCCAGAAACGGAAAGCAGTGCTGTTTCGACCCAATTGCAAAATGCTCGCTCTCAACGACTAGAAACTCAGCGCTTGCTTGCTGAACAAAATGCCCTCTATGCGCGCCTGCAAAATCAACTGAATCTCACTCCAGAAGAGGGGATGTTGGCAGCCTCCTTGAGTGAGAATACGCGCTATCAAGAAATTGTCGCGGAACTAAAGAAGGTCGAAACCCTCATTGCAGTGCGTTCTGCTCGGTTTACCGAGAAAAGTCCTGTGTTAGAGTCATTGCTGCGGCAACGCGATAATTTGCAGCAATTGCTAGGGCGAGAAGCGCAACAATACTTGGGAGAGCAGTCTGCATCTCCTAGTTCGCGGATTTTAGCCTATCAGAATGCCTTGCGGTTAGGGTTGATTCGGCAGTTAGTGGAAACGGATAACACTCGTGAACTCTTGAGAGTGCGAGAGGCGGCCCTGTCATCGGTTGAGAACGACCTCAATCAGCGATTTCTCCAGTTTCCTTTGATTGTGCGCGAATACAACGATATCCAGCAGCAGTTAGAAATTGCAACGAAAACCCTGAATCAGTTTTTGAGCCAGCGGGAAACCCTTCGAGTTGAAGCGGCCCAGAAAGAGGTGCCCTGGGAAGTGGTCGCGGATCCTGACGTGTTTAGAAACGCTTTAGGTCAGCCGGTACCCGTTTCTAGTAAGCCAACAAAGCAGTTAGCGATGGGACTGGGCTTAGGGTTGGGGCTAGGACTTGCTCTCACACTGCTGAAGGAGGCGTTACAGAACAAATTCTTTAGTAGTGAAGATATTGCTTCTGTGACCAAGCTACCTGTCTTGGGAGTTGTGCCGCGACGACGGAAATTACTCGGTGGGCTAGAAGCCAATGTGAGTCATGGTGGGCAAGATGCGTTTTCTCAAGCATTTGCCTCCCTGTATGCCAGTTTGCGCTTCTTACCCACCCCGTTGGGGGTCAAATCCTTGGTCGTAAGCGCGGCTGGGGAACGAGATGGTACGACCACAATCGCCGCTCACTTGGCGATGGCGGCGGCGGCCGTCGGGCAAAGGGTTTTACTGGTGGATGGCAATCTGCGATCGCCGCGCCTTCATGCCTTGTTTCATCTATCTGGAGGCAAGGGATTAAGTGACCTGTTCACTAGCTCAGAAGTCACCTGGCAGGACGCCGTTCAGCCCTCATCGATTGATGATAATCTTTCGGTGCTTACAGCGGGCAGTACCGCTCAAGAGGCCGTTCGCCTGCTTGCATCCACAAAGACCCAAAAAGTGATTCAGCAGTTGGAGAGTGCCTTTGATCTGGTTATCTTTGATACGCCCAATCTTTCGGCTGTGAATGATGCCAACTTTCTTTCGGCTGAGACGAGTGGCATGTTATTGGTCGTTAGCATTGGTCGAGCCAAGCAATCGGCAGTCAAGCATGTCGTCAAGGAGCTGGAAAAGTTTCAAATCAAGGTTTTGGGAGTCGTGCCGAACCATGTTGAGCGGGGGCACGCTCCAGCTACCGAAAGTCTGTTCAATCTAGAGCAACCTCGTGAGTCTGGCATGCTAGAAGATTTGAATATTTTCCGTCCATCCCTGCCAGCGGCCAGTGAAAAGCCGTCGAGTGATGTACTGCGCTCATAATCGACAAAATTACTGGGAATTATTAGCCTTTTTTGGGCAATTTCTACTTAGCTAGATGAAGCTAATCATCGCCCTGGTAGAAAACTCAGGCCCACACAAATGGCTAAAATACTAGGCTAGACCAGGGTTCCTAACCAGCGTTCATCAACAGTCGGCGGTTGTGGCAATTGTTCTGGAACAGCACGAATGTTTGAGTGTTGGGGCAGGCTCCGCCAACCTATCGCTTGCTGGATCATTTTCAGGATGGTATTAGCAGGTCATTCCATGGGGCAGCGGCCATGATTTCAGCAGAGATATGGGCAGAATGTGTTTTCATTGGAATGGCGTTGATTCTGGCCATACCGATTGGATTATTTGTGCTGGAATGTTTTTGGGCAGTGTTATGGGGGCGATCGCCGCGCTCAACTAGCTCAGCCATTGACGACTCCACCTTGGCTGTGTTGGTGCCTGCCCATAACGAGGCGTTGGGAATTCGTCAAACCCTGGAAAATTTGCTGACGCAGTTGCAACCAGGCGATCGCCTGGTAGTTGTTGCTGACAATTGCAGTGATGACACCGCCGCGATCGCCCAAGCAACTGGGGCAACAGTGATTGAACGGGTAGACGCTTCCCGTCGTGGCAAGGGTTATGCCCTGGATTTTGGCATCCGCTTTCTTGACCGCCATCCCCCCGATATTGTGGTGATTGTGGATGCCGATTGCCGCGTTGAAACCGGAGCCTTAACCCATATTGCCCGCCAAAGTCTAACTCAAAAGCGCCCAGTACAAGCAGTCTATCTTTTAGAGCAACCCGCACAGCCCCAACCCAAGGATGCCATTTCAGCCTTGGCCTTTATGGTCAAAAACCTGGTTCGCCCTCTAGGCTTGCGACAACTCGGTATGCCTTGTTTGCTAACAGGCACCGGCATGGCATTCCCCTGGGAGATAATTCGCTCAATGCCCCTCGCCAGTGGCAACATCGTCGAAGATATGCAGCTTTCCCTCGACCTGGCGATCGCCGGCTATCCTCCTCAGTTATGCCCCAGTGCCAGGATATGGGGAGCACTGCCCCAGCAAAGTCAAGCCGCCACAAGCCAACGTACCCGTTGGGAGCATGGGCACCTGGCTACAATCCAGACTCAGGTACCGCGTTTACTACAGGAAGCCTGGCAACAAAAGCGAGTGGATTTACTCGTCCTCGGGTTAGACCTAGCAATTCCACCCCTGGCTATGCTGGTCTTAATATGGTTGAGCCTTACTCTGTTGGCAGCCATTGCACTCCCCTTAACCGGTGCTTACCGGGGGCTGAGCTTACTAGTGCTGGAAGGGATTGGGATCAGTCTCGCGATCGGAGTCGCTTGGGCAACTTTTTGCCGCACGCAGGTGCCCTTTCAAAACCTACTCGCCATACCGCTCTATATGCTCTGGAAGATTCCCCTCTATTTCAAGTTTTTGGTTCAACCCCAGACCAAATGGGTGCGAACAGAGCGTGATCGAGTAGATTCTTCTGAAAAGTAACCCTATCACAACCCCACTCTTTCCCTTGGTAGGATAGGGCAAGGACTACAGTAACAGCTATGGGTAAAACTGGCGAGCCTATTCGCTTTGTACAGCACGCTTTGTACCGCATTTTAGATGCCAATCTCGATCGTGCACGGGAAAGTTTGCGCGTTTTAGAAGATTGGTGCCGGTTTGGGCTAAACCAAACTGGGCTGACGGAGGAATGTAAAAACTTAAGACAGGAACTCGCCCAATGGCATCATTGGCGGCTTCGCGCCGCCCGTGATACCCCAAATGACCCTGGCACCCAACTGACTCATGCCAATGAAGCGCAACGAGATGATATTCACCATGTGCTGTTGGCGAATCTTTGCCGACTGCAAGAAAGCTTGCGTGTCTTAGAAGAGTATGGCAAAGTTTACGACCCAGCCATGGGGGCTGCCTGCAAACAAATGCGGTATCGAGCCTATACTCTTGAGAGTCAGCTAATGCATTGCCAAAGGCGGCAGCAACTCCAATCAACCTTACTTTACTTGGTGACAGCTCCCCATGAGCAATTGTTCGATGTTGTGGAGGCGGCCCTCAAAGGGGGAATCACCCTGGTGCAATATCGTGACAAAGATGCAGAGGACACCACCCGCCTGCAACGGGCCGAAAAGCTCTGCTACCTTTGTCATCGCTATGATGCCCTGTTAATCATCAATGACCGGATTGATCTAGCCCTTGCCGTTGATGCAGATGGGGTGCATCTGGGTCAGCAAGATTTGTCTGTTGCCCTAGCCCGTCAGTTACTGGGAAGTCAAAAACTCATTGGACGTTCAACCCACTGCCTTGAGGATTTACAGCGTGCTCTGGCAGAAGGGGCTGATTACATTGGGGTCGGCCCGGTGTATGAAACCCCGACAAAGGCAGGCCGAGCTGCTGCTGGGTTAGGTTATGTGCGCGATGCCGCAGAGCAAGCAACGATTCCCTGGTTTGCCATTGGCGGGATTGATTTAACCAACCTGGAACAGGTGCTTGCCGCCGGTGCCCAGAGGGTATCGGTTGTCCGCGCCATTATGCAAGCAGAAAACCCCATGCTCATTACTCAGCAACTTTTATCACGGCTGGAGCAAAACCAGCGAAACCAATCGGTTAGGTAGGTAAGAGAGGAAAGAACATGACGGAACAAGTCACATTACAGGTAAATGGGCAGCCGCAAACCTGTCCAGTCTCAACACCCCTTCCTCAGTTTTTAGAGCAGCTAGGGCTAAATCCTCGCCTGGTGGCGGTTGAATATAATGGCGAAATTTTACATCGTCAATTTTGGGAAAAAACAGAGATACAGTCGGGCGATCGCCTTGAGATTGTCACCATTGTGGGTGGTGGTTAACTTTGCCCCAATTCAAACAGACTTTACCCATTCCAAGTGGGCGATCGTGACCTCCGCCGGGTGTTTGAGACCTTCTGGGCAGTTGGCCGATCTCTACCAGGCTTTCCTCATACCATGCTTGACTTTGGATTGGCGATTTTAGAGTGTCAAAGCCCCGAGGCCCAAAGCGTTCAATCCGGTATCGGCCTCATCCCCTCAGTTCAATTTGGTAATCTCTAGTAATCCCGATGATGGTAACTAAAATGGCAACTAAAAAATGATGGCAACTAAAAAGCCCGGCTCTTAGCGCCAGGCTAACAAATGACAAAGCCTCAGGGAGATGATTCAACCAATCCACTATTCAGAACCTTCAGAACCCTAAGAACCCAACTTAGACCCAAAAAACTGTCTCAGTAGAAATAGCTCGAACCCTACTTGCCAATGCGAGGAGGTTCACGAAAGGCGACCGCAAAGAATAAAACCCCGATCGCCAGAGCCAAAATCAAAATGTACGCAACGCTTTCCATATCAGCATTTTCCTGACAACGCAACCACAATTAAAGTCTAACAATAAGTGGTAAAGAGGATATTCATCCCCCTGTATTCATCCCCCTGTCAACAAAAGAGGCGCCTTGTTCCTCTTTACCACCTACCCTCGAAGGGTTAAATCTGCTCAGCGCGACGCGAAGAGCGATCTCCCACCTTCTGATAGAAACCCCACTCCACTTGCTCTGGCGACAGATCTGGGTCAATCCCTGCAAACACATCCCGGAAGATGGTACGAGAACCATGCCAGATATGACCAAAGAAGAACAGGAGAGCAAACACCACATGGCCAAAAGTAAACCAACCCCGCGGACTCGTGCGGAAAACCCCATCTGAATTCAATGTTTCCCGATCAAATTCAAAGGGTTCACCCAACTGGGAAGCCCGTGCATAACGCTTAACCAAGGCCGGATCAGTAATGGACTGACCATCTAACTTGCCGCCGTAGAAGCTAACGGTCACTCCAGCCTGCTCAAAACTGTACTTAGACTCAGCCTTACGGAAAGGAATATCAGCGCGAACGACATTATCCTTATCCACCAGCACCACAGGAAAGTTTTCAAAGAAGTTGGGCAATCGTCGCACAAACAACTCACGGCCAGCACTGTCTTTGAAAACAGGATGCCCCAGCCATGCCTGAGCGATCCCATCCCCCTTATTCATCTGACCAGTACGGAACAAACCACCCTTAGCCGGACTGTTACCCACATAGTCATAGAAGGCCAGCTTCTCAGGAATCTGCTCATAGGCCTGCTGAAGCGTTGCCCCTTCAGCCAGACTGGTTTGCACTCGGCGCTCAATCTCTTGCTGGAAGTAGCCACTATCCCATTGGTAACGAGTTGGCCCAAACAACTCAATCGGAGTCGTAGCGCTGCCGTACCACATCGTACCGGCAACCACAAAGGCTGCAAAGAATACCGCTGCAATACTGCTAGACAAAACAGTTTCGATATTCCCCATCCGCAGTGCTTTGTAAAGCCGTTCGGGGGGACGAACACTTAAGTGAAACAGGCCCGCAATAATCCCGACGATACCAGCAGCAATATGGTGAGCCACAACCCCTCCCGGATTGAAGGGATTAAACCCAGCAGGCCCCCACTCAGGGGCGACTGGCTGAACACTTCCCGTCAGGCCATAGGGGTCGGACACCCACATCCCAGGCCCAAACAAACCCGTCAGGTGGAATGCGCCAAACCCAAAGCAGAGTAACCCCGAAAGAAATAGGTGAATCCCAAACATTTTCGGCAAATCCAAAGCGGGTTCGCCGGTACGAGCGTCGGTAAACAGTTCTAAATCCCAGTAAACCCAGTGCCAGCAGGCAGCTAGGAACAGTAAACCAGAAAGAATAATGTGAGCCGCAGCAACGCCTTCAAATGACCAGAAGCCAGGGTCAACACCCGTTTCACCTGTAATGCTCCAGCCACCCCAGGAACCCGTTACACCCAAGCGCGCCATAAAGGGCAACACAAACATGCCCTGCCGCCACATGGGGTTAAGAACGGGATCACTCGGATCAAAAATTGCTAGCTCGTACAACGCCATTGAGCCGGCCCAACCTGCCACTAGTGCGGTGTGCATCAGGTGGGTGGCGATTAACCGCCCTGGATCATTAATCAGGACGGTGTGAACTCGGTACCAGGGTAGTCCCATTGACTACGCTCCTCCTTGCTAAAGCTCTAGTTCGACACCTGTATAAGCATTCTATTAAGTCAGGGGATCCAGGTAAATTGCTAAACCCAGATCTTTAGGCTGATTCAGACAACCTCAAACCGCTGATCAACTCCAAGCAATTGCAGTCATCGCGGTCTTAACATCTATCTGACAAGTTGCCTGCCAAAATGAAAATGTATAACAAAGTGTAACTAGTGTTAAAAGCCAACGCAAGTGAACGATACGTTTCACAACACTTAACCTTTGTCGGCAGCCGATACTCCGAGGCTCTGAATCTGGCTTATTTTTCATCGAACTCGCCAAATATTAGGGCACTCTATATAGTGGTAGTAACCTGACCTGAGCAATTAATCACCCGGTGAATGAACGATGACTGTCATTAAGTTTCTTAAGGAAAATAAGGAAGCCGTTGTGGCGGATGGTGCCAATTTGCGCTTTAAGGCTCTGGAAAATGGAGTAGACCTTTACACCATGATGGGCAAAATGATGAACTGTGGTGGTTATGGTCAATGTGGCACCTGCGTGGTGGCGATCGCAGCAGGATATGAAAACCTGTCTCCCCGCACTGTAGTCGAAGAGCAAAAACTGAAGCGTAAGCCAGGTAATTTTCGGCTAGCCTGCCAAACCCTGGTCAATGGAGATGTAACGATCATTACCAAGCCCAAACCAGAGGTAGATGGCAGAGATGTACCGTCTCCCCCGACAGATGCAACCAGGCCAGACGCCGTGACAGACGAGGCCAGCGTTGTATAGGATTGTGGATTGAATCAAACCGTTGGGTAGGTGGGTTGCGCCAATCGCGCGATGTACTTTGCCAAAAGTACCGATTTAATGTGTTCTCACCTTGTTGCCGGATTTAGGCCCTGCCCCTAAGCTGTCGACGGTGTGACTCGACGTGCCTTTGCAGCGCTGCGGGGAGCCATTCATCATACTGGGGGTACACAGGCAGGCGAGGAGTCAGTTGCCATGCGTGTGGCTCCAACTGTTTTGTCAGCTCGGTGTAGTTAGGGTGAGGATAGTCGGGATTTACTTCATCCTGGGGTCCAATCCCTCCCAGGTCTCTGGCTCCAGCGTTTAGGCAAGCAGTCAGCACTGATCCAGAGACGAGATTGGGCGGAATTTGCAGGGTGATTTCAGGGGGGAGCAAGTCGCGGGCGATCGCCACCAGTTCAATCAAATCCTGGCTGCCAAAAGCATGGCCCCCAAAAGTTTCCTGGCTCCCGGGATGGTAGGGTTGTAAAATCACCTCCTGAATATGGCCAAATTGGCGGTGAATCTGGGCGATCGCCTGCAATGTTTCCCGGCGATCGCTGGCTGTTTCACCAATACCCAGTAATAGCCCCGTCGTAAACGGAATCTTTAATTTGCCTGCCTGAGCCAGTTGCTGCAAACGCAGCGCAGGAAATTTGCTGGGGGCATGACGATGTACCGTAGCTTGCAGAGTGGGGGTTAGTTGTTCTAGCATCAGCCCCATAGAAACATTGACCGGCTTCAGTTGCTCCATCTCCGCCAGACTAAGGGGGCCTGCATTCGTATGGGGTAAAAATCCCATTTCCAGAGCGAGTCTGCAAAGTTCATAGATTTGTTGAAACCAGGAGGCCCGGCGAGGACTCCGGGGATGGACTTCTCCACTGAGGATCAAAATCTCAATGACTCCTTGGTTTTGTAGGGCTTCTAGCTTTTCCCTGGCCGTTGTCAGTGAGAGCCAGGGACTTTTTCCGGGTGCGGCGCGAAAGTTGCAGTAGGTACAGCGGTTAAAGCATTCGTAAGTAGGTACTAACGTATAGGCAGGACTATAAGTAACCCTACAAGTGCTGGCAGCCAGAGGTACCATGGTCATCACGTTTTAGATTCTAAAGGTTAGATAAAGCCTAGCGGCACAGATTAAGATTAGGACGGGGTTTAAAGACAGAAGCCTGGGCCAGAAGCAAAGCATCACAGTCTCCTTTCATCTCAATGTCTTAACATGCCTGCGTGGTGTGATCAAAACGGTTGCAGGCGAGTTATGTGCTGTCAGTTCTGTTGTGTAGGCAGGCGATGCCAACAACGATCTTCCGCTTAGCATTGGTGAGGAAAGAGCATCAAGCTGTTATGTCGTCACGTTTCTCATGCAAAGCACATTAGACAACCCACCCAGCATTGCCGGTTAAGCACCTGGTTAAGCCCAAGCTTTGTGACCAAAGCCATTTTTTCGCGCCAATCCCCTAGAACATCCATTCTAAAAAGATGCCAACCCGGCTATCTTTACGAAAGCGTGAGTTTTGCTTTTGAATTTCTGTGCTGAGGCGCAGGTTGCGGGTTAAGGCGTAGCCTGCGGAAAGAGTTGTTATCCCAGTTTCTTCCTCGCCACCAGGGGAAACCCAACTTTGGCTGAGGGAAAGATCCGCTGCACCCGTACGGGAAGGTATCAATAGCAGCTTAACCCCAAGGTTAACCCCATCGGTCATGTAAAGTGGGGTTTCTAACCGGCGGTAACCAATCTGCGGGGCTAGGTTGACCGTGCTCCCTAAAGGTAGGACGTAGTAACGCAAATCAGCCCCCCAACTGGTGCGATCGCCCGTAAAGGCTGCTTCATAATTGGCGCTCAGGGTTAAACCCGTGCGGTCAATAAAAATGTCTTCAACCCCCACATTCCAGCCGCTCTTCTGGTCTGTCGAGGGAAACTGAGCATACCCTAGGCGCAGCCGGGTGCGAAAACTCGGATCGGTGCGAACTTCTGCCGCAATGTCGGGGGGATGAGTCAACCAGCGGCGTAACAGCGGGCTTTGCTGAATCATTTGAGGATCCAGATCAATCGGATTGGCACCGCTAGTCGGGGCATCACCGTCAACCGTCGCCACTGGAGAAGCGGCCCCTAACGCCGTTGAGGCTTCAATCGGTTCAATGGATTGATCAGACTCAATGGCCACCACGCCAGATGGCCCTAACCCAATCAGGTTGCCCAATTCCCAAATCAGGCAAAGTGCGACAAACTGTCCCCATTTGCCCATCAATTTGGGCCATTCCCACCGCTTTTGAGACAGCGCAAATGCGGTGGCACGATTACCCAAAAAATACTGGCTATCCATCCCCACACCATGACACCCCCTCAGTTTCGCACATAAAAATGGCCTCGTCAGAGACGAAGCCATTCACATTCAAGGATTCACACAGGGTGGGTGTAAACGCTAGCGCACTGAGCCAGCAGTCGCCGTCAAGTCAATCGGCTTCATCAGATAAAGCCGCAATAGGGTCAACCCATTCGATAGATAATAGGGCAACTTTTGCAAGAACTGAATCGGTTTCGGAGCGCTAGAATTAGCGATCGCCGTCAACCGTTCATTGTTTTTCACACACACTTCAAGATGCTCATAAAACTTGGGATTTTGAACATCCAAAATCACCGGAAAAACCTTCGCTGATGTTTCGTTGGTCTTTTCAATCACATACCTATCGTATTCCCGAGCATCCAGCCCTAGAGAAGCATAGAAATCTTTCCGCTGCACATCATTCAAATACATGGTGGCAAATACGGAAAGTAGAAAGAAGCGGCACCAGAGCTTGGCTTTCCAGTCATTCAGAAACTGGGGCTGCGCTCGCAGGATGGCATCAAAGAAGTCACCATGGCGGTTTTCGTCCTGGCACCAATTCTCAAAGAAACGAAAGATAGGATAAATCCGATTCTCAGGATGAGACTCTAGATGACGGAAGATTGTAATGTAACGCCAGTAGCCAATCTTTTCAGACAGGTAGGTGGCATAGAAAATAAACTTAGGCTTAAAGAAAGTATACTTGCGGCTCTTAGTCAAAAAGCCCAAATCAAGCTGCAAGTTAAAATCAGACATCGCTTTGTTGAGAAAACCCGCATGACGAGCTTCATCCCGCGACATCAGATTAAAGCACTCAGCTAATAAGGGGCGTTTATTTTTCAGGCGACGACCCAGTTCCTTATACAGTAAGAAGCCAGAAAACTCAGCCGTGCAGGAGCGCTCTAAGAATTCGATAAAGAGCCGACGCGTTTCTCCATCAATGTGATCCCAGGATTGTTCAAACTCGGCATCACGCACAAAGTGATGGCGGTTATAGTCGGCCCGGAATTCTTCCAGGATGGCTCGCAACTCATCTTCATTAAGGGAAATATCCATCCGCTCCATTTCGTCAAAGTCAGTGGTATAGAAGCGGGGAGTCAGGATAGTTTCTTTCGCAGGGGCTTTAATCCCTGGACGGAGTTCTTCAAAACCGGGCTTTTTAAGGGAATCTACCATGAGTCAATCTATCGTCTCTTAATACCGTGAGGGTATCGAAGGAAGAAACCGCTAGCTGAAAAAGTCAGCGGCTCTACACGATCGCTACGCTTTTCAGTGTACCAAGCTCACCGGATGGTTTAGCGCCCCAACTGTTAAGAGTTGCAACGGGGTGTGAGCCTTTATAACAGGGCGATCGCAAATCTCTGACTGACCCTGCCCAAATTAAATTGAAGTCCTTATCATAGGAGACACGATCACAGGAAACCCACCCTCCACAGATTGCTCTTATGAATAATGCCGGTACCGCTTACGTTCTATGGCTAGGGATTTTGCTGGGCGTGGGTGGTTTACATCGCCTGTATAACGGCAAGACCGTCTCTGGGTTGATTTGGATTTTTACCTACGGTTTGTTTGGGTTCGGCCAGCTATTCGATTTACTACTCATTCCTAGCATGACGGAGGAGCACAATGCTCGCTGGCGACAACGCCACGGGCTACCCGCAGCCAGCGCTATGGCGGTGTCTGCCCAGGTACAGCACGTCATCCCCCTAGAAGCTCCTAGGGAAGAGTTAATGGTGCAACTACTGAAAGCGGCAGAAGCCAGAAATGGTAGACTCTCAGTCACACAGGGAGTGTTAGACACAGGTGCTGGTTTCTCGGAGGTTGAACTGGCTTTGCGAGAAATGTTAAGGCGACGCTATGTCCAGCTTGCTGAAGATGGGAGCAAAGCAGTGGTTGTGCCAGAGTTAAAACCTGCACCAGAGAGTTTGATGCTGCAATTAATCAAAGCCGCAACAGAGCGTGGAAATCGGCTGTCGGTGACCCAGGGGGTCTTAACTACAGGGGCGGACTTTGTGGCGGTTGAAACAACTTTACAGGAAATGGTCGGAACTGGACATGTGGATGTGACCAATGATCCGGAGACGGGGGTTGTTTTCTATGAGTTTCATGAGCTTTGATTGAGAAAACGTTTAGAGAGTATCCGGTGGTTGAACCTGCAACTACCCTTGGGCTTCTGCTAATCGGGGATGGGTGTAGCTGACACTTGTTGATTGAGTGCTGGTTGTTGCGCTGACTGTACAGAACTGCTTTGAGAAATCGCCAACGCAACTTTGATTCATCCAATCTTTGCTGTACAGATTTGGTTATTCAGATCGCGGCGCATCGAGCAGTCGGTTAACGGCCTGAGCAACCTGTCGCACAGACTGGATAAAGAATGCGCGCTGAATCGTAGCAACTGTATCGCTGGCTTGATGGTAATGGGGGTTCCTTAGGTTGGCTGTGTCGGTGACCATGACTGCGCCGATGTTTTGCGCCCAAAAGGGGGCATGGTCGCTGCGCAGCACATCGGGAGTCAAGACGCCTTTAAAGGGAACAGGTACGGTAACAATTGGCGGCGTTGCAGGCAAGTTGGCAAAAGCCAGTAGCAGTTCGGGATGTTCTTGGTCGCCCACAACTGCCAGAAAGTCCCCCACACGGCTAGGTGGGGCGACAGGAAGGCCTTGGGGATAGGTTTGACAGCCCGGTTGGTCGCAAGCGTAACCTAACATCTCTAGGTTAATGACGCCGATGATGTTAGCAAGGTTTTGGGGCTGGGCAGTGTAGGCAATGCTGCCCAGAAGACCCTGTTCTTCCTGATCAAAAAGAACGATTTCAAGGTTATGGGCTGTCGCACGATCGCCACAAAGTCGAGCGACTTCTAGCGTGGCCGCAACCCCAGTGGCGTTGTCATCGCTACCGGGGGAGCCAGGGAAGGAATCATAATGGGCCACCACCAGCAAGCGCGGATGATGGGGCCGAGCTTGAGGCCGAGTTGCAATCAGGTTGACGCCCCCCCGCTCAAAGGATTGGCGACGGACTTGCCAGCCATAACGGGTTAGTGTTTCAGCAATGTAGTCACGCGCCAGTTGGCGATCGCCTGGCTGAAAGCGTTCAAAGCTCAAGCGCTCCAGGTTTTGCCAGAGTTCTGAGGCGTTGACGAGAGGGGTGGCTACTGGCTCTGGCTCCGCAACTGCTTGAGTGGCAGCGATCGGTGCTGGGGGAGGCACCGATTTTGGCAGGGGTTGACAAGCTCCCCCTAGCCCCATTGCCAACCCCAGAACCAGTAACCACCTCCACAGATGTTTCACAATCCCCTTCCGTTGCCAATGATTTCTACCCTATGAGATGGGGTATGAGATGCGATCACGCTAAATTCCCTAAGAGGGCAAGCCAAGCAAAATTGTAACTCTCATAACAGAAAATAAAACGCTCCTGCTCTATGCAGCCTCGTGCTCTACCCTGAACACATTGGCATAGAGGCTAGCAACAATCTGCTGCCCCTGTTGGGTTAGGGATAAATGCTTCAACGCTGGCTGAATATAGGGATAAACCCCAGCCCAGAAAAACTGAGCATAGTTACGCCGTAAATCTCCTGGATTACGATAACCCAATACCCGATTTGTTCCCGTTTCTTCAAACTCGTAGAACAGGGACGAGATTTTTTTCAGGTAGCGTGGATCGCTCATTTGCCCAATCAGGTCAGACGCTCTGACTAATCCAGGATAATCGGTCGTATCCTGGTGGTCTTCTTTCGCAGGGATGGGAAAACGAGTAAGCTCAATATTCTTCTTAATTACTTCGGTATCAATCAGCTTATGCCCGCCAAAGCGCTCATCGATAAATAGCTTGCCTCGATCCACATGGTAGGCCGTAAGCGCCGCATCGGTTGCGCCCGCAGGCAGCGTGATACTTTTGCCATCGACTCCAGTAGCACAGAGATTGCCCCGATCCTGGCGGCATACTCCCCGCACATAGCCAATGTCATGACAGGCAAGAGAAATCATAAAGTGGAGCCAATCTTCAGGGGTGACTCTGCCTTCACGAATATGCTTACCCCGCAATACTTCCTGCCCCACCAGGGTTACCAGAATCGTGTGTTCAGTGTCATGGTAAAGAGCATCACTATTGGCAATATTTTCTAGCGCCATACTACCAGCCCAGGCAATGATATCGGCATAGTCGGCTTTGAGGTTGCCATACGTGCGTTGATAACCGGCCTTAAGCTGTTGCACAAAGGCATCAATCAAAATTTCTGTTGTATTAAACATGGGCATCCTCCAATAACCGAGGGAACACTACGGGGCTAGAGCAGCAATGGTCGCTGAGTCGATTCAACCAGGGCCTTCTGCTAAGACTAAATTTGATCTGAAACTTTGGCCAAATCTAGACATCAAATTGTGTCGTGAGAAAACAACTAGTAACACCACAGCAGAAATGACTTGCTGATTCAGGAATCTGGCAACGCGGAGACACTGAGCTTCTTTCACTTTAAATTTTGTTAAATTTTGTCATTTTGAACTCCGCGTAGCGGCACTAGCCGCAAGCCAGGCTTGGTTGAGGCCTCATTCTCTCAAGAAAACACCCTGGGTTCTGGAGTTAAATACGGTTTAAATCGTCTGGTTACTGCTTCTACTTCACTATGCCCTTTAGCTACAGATATTGGGGGTGATTTTTCTGGAAAAACGGTGTGATTTTTAGAAGCCAAAGAAGTGACTTCTATTAACCTTATCTGTGAGCAAAATAGAGCATTGCAGTGATGCATAAGGAAGGTTTCTCGTGATTCTAGTCACACCGTTATGGTTTGGATTGAATGCGGTGAAGGTCTCTGCATGGCATAAGGCATGGGTGCATCCCAGCTTTGTAACCCTTACCCTAGATCCCGCTCCCAATGAGAGAGAGCAGGCCTTTGAATCCGGTTTTTCCTTCGCCCAAAATGGGAGAAGGGGTATCGCCCTGACGGGCATTCAAGAAAAAGGGATAAAGAGCTTTGCTCTTTCCCAGAGGGTGGGGCAACTTACAAATGTGAGATTCACCCTGAGGAGTTGCTGAGTAAACACCCCCATAACTAATGTTAAGCCTGCCTGTTTTAGGAATCAGGATTTTATAGCTTGAACGTGCACCAGATCTCCAGAGAAATGGCTGCGGGTTTTCTAGAACCGCTGAAAGGCTATCCTCAGTTTTGCAATTGATTTAATCCACGCCCTTGGGAAGAGGAATCTGATAGTTGCGCTATTGTGGGGAGTTGCTCTTGCAGCGATCGCCAACCAGCCTGCCAAATTTCCGGATCTTTGAGAATGCGGGCACTTACCCAAAAGCGCACATTAGGGTCACAGGCGGCCACCATTTCAGCAAAGACCCAGTTAGCCTGATTTTTGCGATTAACCACCTGAAAATGCCGCCATCCATCAATCTTTTGACAAGATGTCCACTTTGAGCCGACCAAATGGGGAAATTTTTGCTTACGTGCCATGCCAATACGCCTGCTATGCCATCTTAGACTTTGGGTTTACGATTTTGAGCCGCCGCCTGCCAGCGCCAAGCGCTCAATTAGGTATCTGTCCGATCCTTTATTTAAGTTATTTAAGTTTAATTCAGCGTTAAACTGATTACCTTCACAGGAGTGCCGCTGAATGGAGAGTGCAGCCAGTCAATGTTTAATCATTGTGCCCCGGTTATCCTAACTCTGCAAAATCGGAATCCCTATTGCCGAGCCAGGGAGTGAGGGGGGATAAAGACGCAGAGGTTTTCTGCAGGGACAGAATGAGTTGCACAGCTTCCTCAAGAACTTTCAGCAAGTCGCCATCTATCGACCTGATCGGAAGCCTCAGGGTGAAATAGGCAAAAGCTTTGGCTCTTGATTAACCCGCACAGATACCTAAAGCGCTCTATAACCAGGGCAGTGGGTGGTCAACCATCAGCTTGACTCACCCTGGAGGCTATCTTCGAAGGACTAGAGGCTTAAAAACTCTTCTCTGGCCTCTTCCTTGGTGTTGGTGCGGCGCTCCGGCGTTTCCCGATTGAACCGCATATGAATCGTGCGGGTCTGCTCGCCATCTGCAGCGATCGCCAAAATCGGAAAATCTTGCAATCCGTCAGGGAAATGGAAATGAAAGCGGAAGGTTCCGTCTGGATTAAGGGGCACCAAATTCCCGGCGATATAAAGCGTAGCATCGGGTTCGGTTGCGCCGTAAACAATCAACTCAGAATCAGCCACTAGCCAGAACTTACGAGCACGAATCGGTGGCATAGAGCTAAAGAAGCCCACACCCGACATCCCTACCCCGGACATCGTCAGCCCCACACCCGACATGGCATAGCCAGGAATTCCTACTCCCGACATCAGCCCCACGCCCGACATGGTCAGCGCTGCCCCAGATGCCATACCATAAGAACTTTCTACCATTTGGGCTGAGCCAGGAACAGAGCCAGAAATCTGCTGCATGGAGCCATAGATAGAACCCGCGACTCGCGCCGCCTCTCCTCCGATCGCCAACCGATACATCTGCTCGTGGATACCCATCCCTTCCAGAGTCAGGTCACTCAACGTCTTGCCTTGCAAATCCTCATCCCAACTCACTGTGATTTGCTGTTCATTTAACTGATCAGAGGGGTAAACCGGCGGAATCCGAATTGGGTTTGAGCGGGCCAGTAACAGCCAGCGGCCATCTTCTGAGAGATAACCAATATCGACTAGATAATCGCGATCGCTAATCGGAATCGGTAAATACCATTCCCGCGCTAGCTCATCAATGTCATACTGCTGCAAGCTATTAGGGGCCTGGGAATCCAAATCCACACCCGTCACGTCATACAATCGTAGAGCTAGTCGCTGCCCCCCCTGTCGTCGCACCGCCTCTTTGTGGTCATCTGGGGTATCCCAATAAGAATAGGCCCACTGAGGGTCGCGGGGCATTAACACAATCCGGCTCGCCCCATAACCACTTGGTAAAGGTGCTAGCCCAGCATCAACATCCGCCAAGGCTTCCTGGACACCGGGCTGGCCCACGTCATACTTATTAGCTTCCACCGTTGATTGCGGATCACGTCCGAGCGCTGCTGCCGCAACGGCAGCAGCACCTAAACCAATAGCAGTAGCAGGAATCGTCGCAGAGGGCGCCGATGGAGCCGCAGTGGCAACCCCACCTGCGGGGGCAGATACAACAGGGGGGGTAACTCTTAAATCTTCAGCGCGATAACTCGCGTTTTCACCACCGCTTGGGGGAGCCGGTACCACAGGCGGTGTCGCCACCCTAGCTGCATCTGATTTAGAGACAGCGGCTACCGTTGTAGCGGGCTTCCCAGCGGGAGGTACCGTTGCAATGGGGCGGGAAGCCCCCGCACCAGCATCGGATCCCATCGATGTAGGCGGCAGGGAACGACGGCGTAAAAATAGCGGCAAGAGCAACACCAGGAATGGCAACAGATACAACCACCAAGGAATCGCAGATGGATCGGCAACAGGTGCAGGGGCGATCGCAACGAGCGCAGGCGAAGTTTCCGTAATTGTAGGAACAGGGGTTAGGCCAGGATCTGCCGGCTCTGCCTGACCAAGGGGATCTGTCGAAGCCGGCGAGGCAGTCTCATTGGCAACCACGGCTGCCCCTTCGGGCGTTCCCGTCAATCCCAAAAACGCCGCTGCACCAATAGGAACCGCCCCCTTTCGGTAAACATAAAATCGCGGTTGAGAATAGGGATAGCGGGGATCAGTGGGCAGAGTCTTATGCATCGGCACAATCTTGACATCTCGGCGATTCGCCACTTGACTCACGACCCCATAGCCAATGCCATCCTCACCCAGGTTGGCAACCACCGCATCTGTTTCATCCTGGTTGACAGGGGCCGCCGTTTGTCCCGTTTCAAAGGGAATGCCCTCAAAAACTTTGTAATTTCTCAAGGTGCGGCGTGTGTCACTGGTCTCAGGGCGATCAACCAATCGAATCGGCCCGGGGGCACCGCCAACCTCTGACCAATCGATAATCTCACCCCGAAAGATCCGGGCAAACTGCTCAAAGGTTAGATCTCCTGAGAAGGGGTTGTTTGCCCCCACAAAAATTGCTAGCTTTTCGCGCCCAACCGGCACTGCCACCAAGCCCTGTTCACGCTCGGCCGGGGTCAGGGGCCGACCAATTGCTGCCAGGTCAATTTTTCCCTCTAGCAAAGCTTTTAATGCCGCATCAGAACCATTCGCCTGCTCCTTAATCTGGCTACCGGGATACCTGGCTTGAAATTGATTTTGCAGGGCCGCATTTGTCGCCCGCATACTGGATGAGCCATCCAAACGCACAACCGTATCCTTCGGTAATTCCGCAGGCAGAGCTGGGGAAGGGCTGGATGTTTGCGCCAGCACAGCCCGACGCACGGGCAACAACTCCAAAGGAATCGCCAGAGCAGCTAAGATTAGAAGAGAGAGTAGGGAAGCCGATGGGTTTCGCAGCATCATAGGTCAGGTCACACGCCCGCTAATTATTTCTTGTTAAGAAAATAAAAACTTTACAAAGACGAGCTAAATATACCGCAATAAAATCTATCCGTGAAGTCAGTTGGCTCAGTGGCCATCACAGCAATGGCTTCATCAAACGCTAAGATCAAATGGGCGCATGCTACTGCTCTCACCTTAAGTTCTGCGCCCAATTTGGGAGAGGGCTTGGGGGATGAGAACTTGCAAAGGTGACATGCTCTCGCTCAAATCGTTTGGGTTGCCGTTGCCAACGTACAAAAGTGAATGGCGACTCACTCACGGTAAAGGTTTCCGTTACCAGCGCTGTAGAGGTAAGTGGCGACCTGTTGATGTCCCTAACTAGGTCAAAGAGTAAGGGGTGGGCTTTGTCCTAAAGGGGGCTGATCAAAGCGATACAATCAAAAGCCTCCCCTCTCACCGATTTGGAGTTGCTACTGTGGTTGCTCAAGTTTCTCAAAATTCCTATGAAGAACAGACCCAGGCGATCGCCCGCCAACTGCTCTCTGCTACCCGCGAAGCCCGCTCCTTTCTGGCACAAATGCGCGATCAGATGCGGTGGGATGACAAACTCTTAGGCTGGGCCATGGGCAACCCGGGTTTACGGGTGCAGCTTTTTCGCTTTATTGACTGTCTTCCTGCCCTGCGGAGCAAGGCCGAAATTGCTCGCCATTTGCAGGAGTATCTAGGTCAGGCAGAGGTAGAGTTGCCTGCGGCCCTTAAAAGCATGCTAGGCTTTGCCAGCCCCGACTCAATGCCAGGGCAAATTGCGGCTACCACTGTTTCCACTGCGGTGGAAACGCTGGCCCATAAGTATATTGCCGGGGAAACCATTCAGCAAGTGATTAAGACGATCGAGGGGTTGCGCAAACAGCGTCTGGCCTTTACGGTCGATTTGCTAGGAGAGGCGGTGATCACAGAGCGAGAGGCTCAATCCTATCTTGATCGCTACCTGGAGCTACTGACCCAATTGACAGCAGCCGCTCAGCGCTGGTCTCCCATTCCCCAAATTGACCAAGCCGAGGGAGAAGATTTGCCCCGTGTGCAGGTTTCAGTGAAGCTCACTGCTTTTTATTCCCAGTTTGATCCACTAGATGAAGTCGGCAGTCAGGCCAAAGTCACCGAGCGGATTCGCCTGCTTCTGCGGCGGGCGAAGGAATTAGGGGCATCTGTCCATTTTGATATGGAGCAGTATCAATACAAGGCCATGACTCTGGCGATTTTGCAGCAACTCCTGCTGGAGGAGGAGTTTCGCACTCGTTCGGATATCGGGGTGACGCTGCAAGCCTACCTACGCGACAGCTTCACCGATCTCAAGGATTTGATTGAGTGGGCCAAGAAACGGGGTACCCCTGTGACAGTGCGACTGGTGAAGGGAGCCTATTGGGATCAGGAGACGATTAAGGCGGTGCAAAAAGACTGGCCCCAACCGGTTTTTAATGATAAGCCAACAACAGATGCTAATTTTGAGCGAATGACGCAATTGCTACTAGAGAACCATGCCTATCTCTACGCTGCGATTGGAAGCCATAATGTGCGATCGCAGGCCCACGCCATTGCGATTGCCCAAAGCCTCAACATTCCTCCCCGCCGAGTTGAGTTTCAGGTGTTGTATGGCATGGCCGATAAGCTGGCGAGGGCGATCGCCGATCAGGGCTACCGGGTGAGAGTCTACTGTCCCTACGGGGAGCTGATTCCAGGCATGTCTTACCTGATTCGGAGATTGCTAGAAAACACCGCCAACAGTTCCTTCCTGCGGCAAAATCTAGAAGAACGCCCCATCGAAGAATTACTCGCCGCTCCAGCGGCAAACTGGGAAGACACCCCCCACTTCCCCTCACCCCAGGGTTTTCATAATGTCGCCGATACCGACTATGCTGATAGCCACCAGCGACAAGTTGTACAGACTGCTCTACAACAGGTAAAACGCCAGTTGGGCCAGACCTACCTGCCCTTGATTAATGGAGAATGGGTGCAAACAGAAACCGTTGTGGAGTCAGTCAACCCCTCCTACGCTAGTCAGGTGGTGGGCAAGATTGGGTTGATTAACATCGAGCAGGCAGAGCAGGCGATCGCGGCAGCCAAAGCGGCTTTCCCCGCCTGGAAGCGCACCCCCGCGAGGGAACGGGCGGCCATTCTGCGCCGGGCCGCCGACCTAATGGAGCAACGGCGGGCAGAACTCATTGCCTGGATGGTTTTAGAAACGGGAAAAGTCGTGCGCGAGGCCGATCCAGAAGTATCCGAGGCGATCGACTTTTGTCGGTACTACGCCGATGAGATGGAGCGACTGGAGGCAGGGGTGGCCTACGATTATCCCGGGGAAACCAACCGCTACACCTACCAGCCCCGTGGCCTTGCTCTCGTGATTTCTCCCTGGAACTTTCCTCTGGCAATTCCTGTAGGTATGACCGTTGCTTCCTTAGTGGCAGGCAACTGCACCCTGCTGAAGCCCGCCGAAGTAGCTTCGGTGATTGGGGCCAAGATTGCTAACATTTTAGTGGAAGCCGGCATTCCTGCTGGGGTCTTCCAATTTATTCCCGGCAAGGGTTCGACTGTGGGGGCACACCTAGTTAGACATCCAGAGGTGCACATGATTGCCTTTACCGGTTCCCAGGAGGTGGGTTGCCGTATTTATCGGGAAGCCGCAGAACTGCAACCGGGGCAAAAACACCTGAAGCGGGTGATTGCGGAAATGGGGGGTAAAAACGCCATCATTGTGGATGAAAGCGCTGACCTCGATCAGGCGGTGCAGGGAGTGGTGCAATCTGCTTTTGGCTATAGTGGGCAGAAATGCTCGGCCTGTTCGCGGGTAATTGTGCTGGAGCCAATCTACGATCTCTTTCTGGAGCGGCTTTTAGAGGCGGTGCGATCGCTCAACGTTGGGCCTGCTGAGCAGCCCAGCAGCAAAGTAGGGCCAGTCATTGATGGAAATGCCCAAGCCAAAATCCGTGAGTATATTGCCAAGGGCAAGCAGGAATGTGAGCTAGCCCTAGAATTGCCTAGTCCAGAGGGGGGATTTTTCGTCGGGCCGGTCGTATTTCGAGATGTGCCTCCTACTGCCACGATTGCCCAAGCAGAAATCTTTGGGCCAGTGCTAGCGGTGCTCCGCGCAGCGAGCTTTGATGCCGCTCTAGAAATAGCCAACAGCACTAATTACGCCCTAACAGGCGGTCTCTATTCTCGGACTCCTTCCCATATTGAGCGCGCCTACACCGACTTTGAAGTTGGCAATCTTTACATCAATCGGGGCATTACAGGGGCGATCGTCGCCCGACAACCCTTCGGAGGCTTCAAACTTTCTGGCGTTGGGTCTAAAGCGGGTGGCCCCGATTATTTGCTGCAATTTCTAGAACCCCGTGTTGTCACCGAGAATATACAGCGGCAGGGCTTTGCACCCATCGAAGGGGCCGACTAGACATACAAAAGTTCAAAACATTTTATAGCCAGCTTGGGCAAACCAGGGTAATCTAGTAAATCGCTTGAGCAATTTGCTCACAACGATCAGTCTGGGGGTATGGCGGAATGGCAGACGCTACGGACTTAAAATCCGTTGACCGCAAGGTCGTGTGGGTTCAAGTCCCACTACCCCCATAGGTGTCCGATTGATGGTTCTCTGACCAAATGTTCCGACAGAACCGTTTTGCTTGGCTACTTTGCTCAGCTACCAGTTCCTAGGAGTTAACTTCCATTGCCCTCTTTTCCGATGACGCCGGCGAGTCAAAGCCGCACTTAACCCAGACGGCTAAGCATCTAGGTTCGCCTTGAGCGCACTCTGTGTTGAGCACTCTGACCAAAGCCATATCTGCTGAAATTGGATGGCAAAGACAAGAGGGTGTCAGGGAATCGTTTTAACGTTCTCCATAGGCAAGCCCATTGGCTTCGGCGTAACGATCCATAAAACGGCGAAACCTTTCCCAATGGTCATCGTGATCGATTTCAAAACGGCAGTCAACGTGATCTAGTTCGTCGCCTTCGTCGCCACCAAAGAAAAACTTGATCGAGGAAGGTTCTACTAAAATCTCGCCCTCTTCATCTTGCAACTTCATGGCCTTTGAGAAGCGATTACGAAAGCTGTTGAATTGCTCAATCGACTTGAGCTGGCGAAAGGTCATGATAATGATCCGTGCCCCTGTTGAGCGATCGCGGCGGAGGCTCACGCCATCTAACTCCTCAAAAATACCATCAAAAAATTGAATCGTTGGAGACACCGCACTCATAGGGCTGATCCCAGATAGTAGCTTTTAGTATAACGAGATACTCAGCGAGCAACATCGAATCAGGAACCGGACAAAATCCTCTAGAGTGAAGAGGTGATCTCATGGTGGGACGAGGCGCTTTCATGTCGTTGGTTGGTTGGTCTAATCCGCCGAATCTATGGTTACAAGCCGCAATCGTTGGCACTTGGCTGGGTATATTAGGGCTGACAGCAGAGGTATTACACCGAAAGGGGTGGGTCAGCCCAGAGGCAGTGCGTAAGGTGGTGCATATTGGAGCAGGAAATGTGATTTTGCTGGCCTGGTGGCTCCAGACACCAAAGTGGCTGGGGGTAGCGGCCTCCATCCTCTTCAGTATCTTGACGTTTCTCTCCTACCACCTACCAATTCTGCCTAGCATTAACGGTGTTGGCCGTAAAAGCCTAGGTACTTTTTTTTATGCCGTCAGCATGGGAGTTTTGATTCTGGCCTTCTGGCCTGATACACCTGCCTATGCAGCCCTAGGGGTTTTGATTATGACCTGGGGCGATGGGTTAGCCGCGTTGATTGGCCAACGGTTTGGCAAACACTGCTACAAAATTTGGGGGATGGGTAAAACCTGGGAAGGCTCTCTCACCATGGCCGGAGTCAGCCTGGGGGTGAGTAGCGCCATCTTAAGTGGGCAGCTCGGTTTTAGCTGGCATGTTTTGGTCATTGCTTCAATAGTGGCAGCCATTGCAACAGCCTTAGAAGCGTTCTCTAAGTATGGAATTGATAACCTCACCGTGCCCCTCGTCAGCGCCGCCGTCGCCTTTTGGCTAGGGCAACAGTTGTGATTAAAACAGTTGTGATTAAAAGAGTACATTTGAGAGAGTCATTTTTCCTCCTAGTAGAAGGATGGCGATTGATAACAATCATGGCACCATGGGCTTAGCTTTTGCGTCTACTGAGGCGTTAGATTTTGATGGGGTGAGCTAATGGGAGATGATTTTTTTAGGGCTTTGCCATACCTACCGGATATTTTGAACTTTCTCACCCCCCACTTTCCCCTTGACATAACTTTCTCCTCCCCTCCTCGTATTCAACTGAATTCTGTTTCAAGTTATGTAACCCTCTTCTGACTCCTATTGTTGTCTGCTTATTTTAGACATATGCCACCGACTGCTAAATTGCCGATTCAGTCTACTGACTTAGCGGTTGCTCCTGAGGGGGCGATCGCAAATGACGTCTTGCCTTTGGCTGGACAGCCAGCCCCCCACCAGCTAGACAATATTAAAACCCAACTAGACCTGGTATTACTGGCGCTTGAGGCACTGGCAGGAATTGGCTCAGAAGCAATGTTACAGGCTGCTGCTGAGCTTAACCTACAAGCTGTTGTGGGTGATCGCGTCTCCCTCTGGCGACTACGGCAATCATCTCCTTTACGCAAGGGCCAAGGGGGGCGAAAAAAGTTAGACGTGGAAGAAGCTCGGGCATTGGTGCTCATCAGTTGTCACCTGGCGAAGCAGCATCAAGAACTGATTCGACGAGCGGTGGCTCTGCTAGAACAGATGGCAGAGCAAGGGCGAGAACCTCATCAGGCGGCTCTCCTGGGAGATTACCTGGATAGTTTTAGCAACATCTATCAGGAGCGTATGGAAGATGGAGATACGACGTCGGCAGATGCTCTGGCCAATTTAGCACTGAAGATACTGATTGATTTGTTGTTTTACAGCACAGCTAGCGGGCCAAGACGGCTGTGGCTGGCGCTGATCGACCGCTCTAGCCGAGCCGCGATCGCTGCGCCCATGACTGAGTGATAGCCATGCCAAGGTTACTGCCGGAATCCTCTTACCCGTCTACTTCAATCTGACTGCATTAAACCGTTACCTACACTGATTTTCCATGGCTCCCAACGTTTTGCGCCGATACACCCCACCCACCTGTACGCTAGAAATTCTGGCGCAGCAATCACCCCTTTCTCGCTGGGCTGGTCAAACCGTCTTAAAGCATCTGCGGTTTCAGTTGCGTTTTGATGACCCTAAACTACCGCAAGAAAAGTGGTTATCGGTAACAGGCGATCGCACCCAACTTGAAGAACTATGGGAAGTGACTCAAGACTATGTGCAGGCTTTTTTGCAAGAATCCCAGATCCGTTTAGGGAATGCTTTACAGCCACTACCGGTGATCGCCAATGGAGTAGCAGAGAATGCTGAGGCAGCCCTGGCAGGGCCTGACGCCTCTCAGGGAACCGGGCCAACGCTCTCCCTGGTTCCACCAGCGAAAATCAGCCTAGAGCCAGCGGGCGTATTGACCCATCGCTTACATCTCGGTAGTCTTGCAGCGGAGCCAGGGCAGACGATCAATCTCAGCACGCTGCAACTGTTTGACTTAGCTGATGCCCTCGATCAGTACGCGGTTGAGTCGGTAACCCTCCCCAACCTTTCCCGTCAGCGGCGCTCTCTAATGATTCCCAACTGGGGACAAGTAGCGGCCATGGCCGTCCTAGCCGTTGGGTTAACAACCTCCCTTTTGAGGATAACTGACGCTTCTCTACGCGCCAAACAGCAGGATCAACCCACCTCCAGTCAGGGTGCTAGCAGCCGGGATCAGCGGATTGCAAACCAACTCCCGCCCAACACCGTGCCCCCGCCCTCCCCCCTTGCACCTGTGGTGGGGTTGCCCAATGTAGCGCTGCCGCCGCTTGGTTCAACCCTGCCCGCACCTTTACCCCCTCTGCAACCCTCCCCTAACCCCGCCGCCTCCCCTGGCCAGAAGCCAGAGCAAGCCCAGGAGAGACAAAAAACGATCGCGAACTTGCAGAAGGTGCCCGTGCAACAGAATGCGCCCATCAATGCCCCAACAACGGTGACGATTGATCAAACACCAGGGGCTGAGGGTGCTGCCCCAAGCCGCTCACCGGGTTCATCTCTAGCGGCTCGTTCGGGCAATCCACCGGCGGCACTGGCCGCACCGTCGGCAACTGCCGAGTTACCTAGCCCCTCCCTCCGAGCACCGAGCCGGTCAGGCTTGGGAACTGCCGCTGATTTGCAACCCTCACAGGAAAGCGCCTCTGCCTTTGATGTAATTCCCCAGGTGGCAGAAGCGCGGGATTATTTTGCCGCCCGTTGGAAACCACCGACTCAGTTGTCCCAATCCCTGGAGTACACGATTCAGGTGGATGCAGAGGGCAAGGTAATGCGGATTATTCCTTTAACGGAAGCGTCTGGACAGTTTATTGATTACAGCGAGATTCCACCTGCGGGAGAAACCCTTGTTTCTCCTCTAAAAAAAGGAAAATCCGCCCGGATTCGGCTGGTCTTAGGCATTGATGGCAAGGTGCAAACTCTGCTAGAAGGCATGGAATAAGCTTTTCAGGAGGGTAGCCATCCTGTTTCCAGATTAGTGCCAAAATGGTCTATACACTTTAGGCAACAAGATGAACTATGACCATTGACTCAACTGTGATGTCTGCCCTGAAGCAGGGAAATGCCCTCAAGGTCATTAGTGGGCTAAACAATTTTGATCGCGATCGCGTCGCAGCGGTAGTAAAAGCCGCCGCCAAAGGTGGTGCCACCTTTGTGGATATTGCTGCCGATGCCGCCCTCGTACAGATGGTGAAGCAACTCATCCACTTGCCCGTCTGCGTCTCTGCTGTTGTGCCTGAGCAATTTGTCGTTGCCGTAGAAGCAGGGGCGGATCTGATTGAAATCGGTAATTTTGATAGCTTTTATGCTCAGGGGCGTCTCTTTGAGGCGGCAGAAGTTTTGGCTTTGACACAGGCGACCCGTCAATTACTTCCAACTGTGCCCCTATCGGTGACTGTGCCCCACATTCTCCCCCTCGATCAACAAGTTGACCTAGCAGAGGCCTTGGTGCAGGCGGGAGCCACTATGATTCAAACAGAAGGCGGCACCAGTAGCCAGCCAACCCATAGTGGCACCCTGGGTCTGCTAGAAAAAGCAGTTCCCACACTGGCGGCTGCCTACGAAATCTCGCGAGTGGTTTCAGTGCCAGTGCTCTGCGCCTCAGGTCTGTCGAATGTGACCGCGCCCTTGGCGATCGCGGCTGGGGCCTCTGGTATTGGGGTGGGTTCTGCGATTAATCAACTCACCAGTGAAGTGGAGATGATTGCCGCCGTTCGTAGCCTGGTGGATGCTCTGGCTACTGTCCAGCGATCTGTCAGCTTTGCCTAAGCCGACGCTGAAGAAAGAGCCGTTCCTAGAAAATAGCGCCCTTCGACTACGCTCAGAACGCGACGGGCTGAGCGTGGTCACTTGTGCGGGGCTTGCCGAAGGAAGACAGGCGGCCAGGGAGGTAGGTAGAGAGGAGAGAAGACCCAAAGAACTGTGTGACTGTCCTGAATTCGTTGGCGATTTGAACCTCAGGGTAGATACTGGCGTTGCAGGTCACCCAAGACTTTGAGGATTTGCTCGCTCAAGTTGGCGGGATGGACGCCTAACTCGGAAGACGTGTGGGCTAATTGAAGCGCGGCCTGGGCATGGAGCCAAGTGGCGATCGCTCCAGCTTCTAGTACCCGGTTGCCACTGGTCATCTGAGCGAGTAAGCCACCGATAAGCCCGGTCAAAACATCACCGCTCCCTCCCCGTGCTAGGCCAGCAGTACTTTCTGGATTGAGCCAAGTGGCTCCCTCTGGATTGGCAATGATCACCCTCGCCCCCTTCAATAAGACGGTCGCTCCTGACAATTGCGCCGCTGCCTGGGTAGCAGTGATGCGGCAGGCCAGTGATGCGGCCAGATCAGGAAACAGGCGCTTAAATTCTCCTAGGTGGGGTGTCAGGAGAGTTCCCGCCTGACGCGAGGAGATTGTAGCAATCCCCATAGTTGCCAGGATGTTGAGGGCATCGGCATCCAATACCAGAGGACAATCACAGCAGAGCATCTGGGGCACAATTTCGGTGGCTTCTGGGGTCAACCCCGGCCCAAGGGCGATCGCTTGAAACAAGTTCCAGTCCAGATTGGGGAGTTGGGCAATCGCCCCCGTCGCTGTCTCAGGGCATTCCCAAACAATCGCTTCTGGTAATTGGGCGGTTAAAACTGGTTTTAAAGTAGCGGGAGCTGCAATGGTCAGCATCCCCACACCACTAGCACGGGCACCCAAAGCGCTGAGGACAGCCCCCCCGGCATAGCGGCGAGAACCGCAAATCAACAATAGGTGACCCACCTGATACTTATGGGTAGTCAGCGATCGGGGCAGGGGTAAGTGCTGTGCCACCCAACGGGCATGGAGTCGTTGCACTGGCGGCGGTTCTCCCAGAACTGCTATCACATCTTCAAGGGGCAGGCCAAAATCAATCAGCTCTGCCCGGCCTGCCCACTCTAGCGCGCTATCTTGCAACACTCCCTGCTTCCAAAGCCCCAAACAAAGGGTGTAGCTAGCTCGAATCGCAGCTCCTAGCACTTGACCCGTATTGGTATGGATACCTGAAGGCAAGTCAATGCTGATGACTGGTTTCCCCCACTGGTTAATGTGCTCAATCATCTGAGCCAAATCGGGGGCCAGCCATCGCTCCAACCCAAACCCAAAAAGGCCATCTAACAGCCATTGGCAAGTAGCCAGGGCATCCACCGCCTCCACAAAGGGAATCCCCAAATGCTGACAATAACGAGCGTGTTGTTCGGTTAGATCCTTGCGCTGACTAAACGGGCAGAAAATCTCAACGACACACCCCTGCAAATAGAGTTCACGGGCAACGACTAGGGCATCAGCACCATTATGGCCAGGGCCAACTAGCACTCCAAAGGTCGGCTGGAGATGGGGATCTCGTCGCACCAGTTCCAGAATTCGCTGCGCCAACAGCCCCCCCACTTTCTCCATCAGGGCTGCCACCGGCATTCCAGCGGCAAAGACCCGCTCCTCAATCTGGCGCATCTGGGTAGCCGTGACAACACACCGCTGCAGAGCATCTGCTCGCTGCTCCAGGGAAGAAACCATCCCAACCTCCAACGCATTGATCGTTCTGCTTCTTTTCTTAAACGATATCCCAAAGCTGGGATAAGCCGACTCAGAGCTTTGAACAGGTGTTTCAAAAGTGCCCAGCGATTAAAACGGCAAAGCTAGGAACACTCTCTACCAGAGCAAGACTCTCGCCAATCCGCCGACTATACTGGCGGCGTTGGATTTTATCTGTATCACCGCACAAGTTGAAGAGTTGCCAAGTCTACGGTCGGAATTGGATGATTCCTATCCAGATTCAGCACCGTCGATTTTTAAGCCATCCTCTGCGCGCCCCAAGAAAAAGAAGGGTGACAACAATGCCACAATAGGTTTGGGGCTAAAAAGTCGGCTCTCTCGTTAGATTTAAGAATTGTTGATTACTGTCAGAGTGGTTATGGAATCCTGTGCCCTTGGTCCAGTTGTTTTACGGCGGTTTAAAGCGCTGATCACCGATAGTTTGACGATTTTTTGGGGCGATTGGCTAGATCTGCGCGTTCGGTTAGTACAAGTGATCGCTTCTGGGCTTGTTTCACCGCTGATTTACATCATTGGTTTTGGGTTAGGTTTAGGCAGCGCTCTTGACCAGGCCATGAAGCCCGCCGCAGGGGACAGCTATCTAGAGTTTATTTTGCCGGGAATGGTAGCGCTCTCGTCGATGGTGATTAGTTTTGGTGGTACTACGTTTTCGATTTGCGGCGATCGCCTGTTTACCAAAACCTTCGAGGAAGTCATTTTGACTCCGATTCATCCCCTCTCATTGCACCTGGGCAAAATGCTTGCTGGAGTGGTGCGGGGAATGATGACGGCAGGTTCTGTCATTCTCGTAGCGATTTTGGTCACTGGAAAAGTGGCCAGCTTTTTAAACCCATTATTTTTGATCGTACTGGTCTTAAACTGTGCCGTCTTTGCTGGGCTAGGGGTAATTGTAGGGCTCAACGTCAAGTCCCTAGAAAGTGTCGGTATCTACAACAACTTTCTGATTGTGCCGATGTCCTTTTTAGGGGCAACGTTTTTTGACCCCGCCACCCTGCCGACTCTTCTCAAAGGCGTTGTCTACCTCCTGCCCCTAACCTATACCAGTATTGGTTTGCGAGCTGCGGCCTATCTCCCCTTGGCAGCATTCCCCTGGTATGTGATTCCGGTTTTAGTAGCGATCTCGATTCTGCTCGCTGCACAGGGAGCCTATCAGTTTTCTAACCTGCAAGATTAGTGCCATTGCACATTTGAGTGCTTGGGAGGGGTCAGTCTATGGCAGCTTGCAGGCAGTCAGGCGGTCTGCACTCGAGATGTAGGCGATCGCCTGTGCGGGGGTGGCTAAACTCCAGTTGATAGGCGTGGAGGAAATACCCACCGTCGCCAGGAACAGGAAGTTTATCTCCTGGGGCGATCGCGCCGACTGGGCAAGGCACTCCCCCTACGTCGTAAAGGGGATCCCCCACCAGCGGGTACCCCAACCAGGCCAAGTGAATTCGAATCTGGTGGGGACGACCCGTCAAAATGACAACCTGCACCAGGGTAGCCTGTGGTTGCCGCTGCAATACCCAAACCTCACTCTGGGCCTTCTTTCCAGTGGGAGTTGCGGCATACAGATACCCCAGGGCTGGGTAAAAGATTTTACCAATGGGTTGGTTGATGATGCAGTGATCCGGCCAATTATCACCTGTGGCCAGGGCGCGATAGACCTTACGAATTTTGCGATCGCGCAGTTGTTGACTGAGATCAGCCCTTGCTTTGGGCGATCGAGCCAATAGGAGCAGACCGGAGGTACCCCGTCCCAGACGATGCACAGGGAAAGGGGCCAGATCGGGATAACGCTGCTGCAATTGCCAGAGCAACGTATGTTCTAAAAAGCCACCCCCTGGCAGCACTGGTAGACCGCTAGGCTTTGCGACGACCATGACATCCAGGTCTTCATAAAGCACCTCAATATCTAGAGGAACGACAGGTTCCTCCCAGGGTGGGCGCTGGTAGGTTAATTGGTCTCCCTTCTCCAGGCGAGTCTGGGGACTAGTGGCTTGCCCATTCAGCAGAATTTGCCCATTCACAATACGGGCTTGCCACTCCTCAAGGGGCGAGTGCCGGTAGTAGCGAGTGTAATACTGTAGCAGCGTTAACCCGACATCGTTCTGTGCCACTCGATCCTGGTAAACCCAACCCTGGTTCATACCGTATCACCCACATCATGGGCAAAGCATGTGTAAAAGAATTTTGAGTTCCATAGCAGTCGATGCGATGATTGGGACAATCAAAGGCCTTGAAAGCCTCGATTAAGACCGCTTTCAATAAGGCCGCTTTCAATCCTGCCCCCCATATCGATTTCTTACGGTCAATATACATACAAGGTCAATATACATACAAGATTTAGTAGCGAATGCCAGCCGTGGGCAGGCGGAAGCGCCGCAACCCCTGGTTCTATTCATGGCAATGCTGGGCTTTGGTGAGAGATTCAAGACAATTGCGGTTGAAGGCAATTAAACTCAACAAAACAATAGCGCTAGAGCTAGGTCAACAAGATTTTGAAGGATTGCAGCCCCCCAAATCAACCGCAATCAGCTTTCCAGTGCTCAAGTTACCCAGCAAATTTGATGTGCTGGCGCTGTTTTGGTAGAGGTGGCCTTGACCTGGGGTTCGTCATTTAGTCGTCATTTAGTGAAGAAATAGTGGCATTTTTGCGGAATTCGCAAGAGCGCAGACGTAGACTCAAACTAACGTTGCTGTAGAGAAATGGCCCCTATGAATGATCGCCCCCCTTCCATGACTCAACCTCAAACAACTGGCAGATATTTAATTCTGCTAGAAGACGATGAGACAAACGCTGGCGTGCGAGCCATCACCCACTCGACGGGGGTAAAAGATTTTGCTCATTCCGACGACTTTTCAGATCGGGCCATCACGCCCCAGGTCTTAGCCAGCGATGAGGCGGTGGTGTTTGATGAATTGGGTGTCGCAGTTGTTACCCTTGCCCCTGACCAATTGCAGTCGCTGAATCAACAGGTTGGCACCAGTGCAGCGATCGTAACGGTTGAACCTGAACAAATTGTATATGCCATTACCGAACCGAGTCTTGCGCAGGTCATGCGGGCATTTCCAACTTTTCAAGCAGAAGCCAGCCATCAACTCAGCCTTTCTCGCGATTATCTCAAGGGCTATCGAGATGCCGTTAATCAACTAGTGGATCACCTGCTCAGTTCAGAAACTCAAGCAGACCTTCCTGATGGGGCGGAACCCACGCCTCTACCCGATCCTAGCTTGACATGGGGTTTACAACTCACAGGCGTTGGGCAATCTTGTCGGAGTGGTTTGGGTATCAAAATTGCGGTATTGGATACAGGTTTTGATCTGACCCACCCCGATTTTGAAGGACGGGCGATTACCAGTAAGTCTTTTATTGATGGCGAAGAAGTGCAGGATGGCAACGGTCACGGCACTCATTGCATTGGCACAGCCTGTGGCCCTCTGGCACCCACGATACTTCCCCGCTACGGAGTGGCTTATAACAGCGAAATTTATGCGGGTAAGGTGCTGAGTAATGAGGGGAGTGGGGCCGATGGGGGCATTCTGGCTGGAATTGACTGGGCGATCGCGAATGGCTGCCGGATTATTTCTATGTCCCTAGGAGCACCGGTTCGCCCAGGTCAAAGCTACTCTAAGGTCTACGAACGAGTCGGGCGGCGCTCTCTGCGTCAGGGTGCCCTAATTGTGGCAGCGGCGGGTAACGACAGTTGGCGACCCTATAACTACATCGTGCCGGTAAGCCACCCCGCCAACTGTCCTTCAATTTTAGCTGTGGCAGCCCTCGATGCTCAACTCAAGGTAGCCACCTTCTCTAACGGCGGCCTCAACCCCAGAGGCGGTCAGATAGACATTGCGGCTCCGGGGGTTGATGTCTACTCAGCCTGGCCGATGCCAACCCGTTACAACACGATTAGTGGCACAAGTATGGCCACTCCCCACGTTGCCGGGATTGCCGCCTTGATTTCTGAAGCAACCGGGGCAACAGGTCTAGATCTATGGGGAGAGCTGATGCTGGCAGCTCAACGCCTGTCGCTGCCTTCCAGAGATGTCGGAAGCGGACTGGTACAGGCGAGGTAGCGATCACCTGGCACAGATGCATTGCTCTATAGCTGTCGCCATGTTGTTGATTGCGACGGCTATAAAGCTCCTGCGATAAAAAAGTTTAAAGGCCTCAGGCGATTGAGGAATGCCACTCACAGCGAACCTGTACATCAACCCCTCGAGGCAATCAATCTGTTGAGGGATTCACCCTGATCACGAAAAACAGAAAACCCTTTATCCTACATCAATTTAGCTTTCAGTCTAGCTTTTGTAACAAAAATATAAAACTGTCACTCTTGCAAGTCATTACTCATCCCTAAGCAATCAAGGGCAAAAAATCTGTAAGTCTTGCTGGAAAGCTCTTTCCAGCTTTTCTCGAGTCACTAAAACGAAACGTTTTCGTAAAAAGTGTCATAAATTCGCAAGCTAAGTTTAATTAACTTAATAGACTGGGGTAGTATAGGCAGTAGGTAAATGTTCTCATTTACATCCGAGCCTAGCTTAGTCGTTAAGAAGAGTTAGATGGATCAGTAAGCGAATGCGTCTTCGGATTGCCAAGCCACGTTAGCTTATTTCCACCTGCTTGCTCAGTTATCAGCCACAAGTGCGTCTGAACCTTATCAGTCCTCCACTTAGGATAATTGGACTTCTTCACAGATTAGGCCGGGGCTGCCTCCGCTGCTGTTTACATGCAGTCCCGCTCGTTTAACCCAGCATCCTGTGTGAGCAAAATGAACACGCAATTCCCTTGGCTAACGGTTATTACACTCCTCCCACTGGTTGCCTCGCTACTGGTTCCAGTGATTCCCGATAAACAGGGTAAAGCCCTAAGATGGTACGCCCTGAGTATTGGATTGATTGATCTAGTACTGATTGTGTTTGCCTTCTGGCAGAACTACGACCTTCACAGTTCTGGTTTTCAACTGGTTGAGAGTTATCCCTGGATTCCTCAGATAGGTCTCCACTGGGAGCTTGCCGTTGACGGTATTTCAATGCCGCTGGTAGTCTTGGCAGGATTGGTGACGACGCTATCGGTCATGGCTGCCTGGCAGGTGAGCCATAAGCCGCGCCTCTTTTACTTCTTGATGCTCGTCATGTATGCCGCCCAGATTGGCGTTTTCTGTGCTCAAGATATTTTGCTGTTCTTCCTGATGTGGGAGTTAGAGCTGGTTCCGGTCTATATCTTGATATCCGTTTGGGGCGGCTCACGACGCTTGTATGCGGCCACGAAGTTTATTCTCTACACAGCGATTGGCTCTATTTTTATCCTGGTTGCGGCTCTTGCCATGGCCTTTTACGGTGGCAATGTTACCTTCAACATGGCCGAGTTGGGTATGAAGCACTACTCTCTGGGTTTTGAGCTGTTTCTCTATGCAGCTTTGCTCATTGCCTACGGGGTGAAGTTGCCGATTTTTCCACTCCACACCTGGCTACCCGATGCCCACGGTGAAGCTTCGGCACCGGTTTCGATGATTTTAGCGGGTGTGCTGTTAAAGATGGGGGGATATGCTCTGATTCGGATGAATGTGGAAATGTTGCCCAACGCCCATTACTACTTTGCCCCAGTTCTGGCGATTTTGGGTGTGGTCAACATTGTCTACGGTGCTTTGGTTTCCTTTGCTCAGCGCAACCTGAAGCGCCGCATGGCTTACTCTTCCATTTCCCACATGGGTTTTGTATTGCTGGGAATTGCCTCTTACACCGAGTTGGGCATGAGTGGAGCTGTTTTGCAAATGCTTTCCCACGGCTTGATTGCGGCGGCGCTTTTCTTCCTTTCTGGGGTCACCTACGAGCGGACTCATACGCTCATGATGGATAAGATGGGTGGTCTGGCTAAGTCAATGCCTACTGTGTTTGCTCTATTCACGATTGGCTCGATGGCTTCCTTGGCTTTACCGGGAATGAGTGGGTTTGTGGGTGAGTTGGCAATTTTCCTAGGGTTTGCTACAAGCGATTCTTACACTTCCATATTCAAGTTTGTGGTCGTACTACTGTCGGCTGTGGGGTTAATCATCACGCCAATTTATCTGCTTTCAATGTTGCGTGAAATTTTCTATGGCGGGCCGGGTGAGGTGGCTACTGAGCGTTTGCTGTTTGATGCCAAGCCTCGAGAGGTTTTTGTTACGGCTTGTTTGCTGATCCCGGTGATTGGGATTGGTTTGTATCCCAAGTTGGTGACCCAGGTCTATGACGTAAAGACTGTCGAGGTGGCTGTAAGGGCACGGACTGCGGCTTCTGCGATCGCCCACCAACCGATTCAAGTTTTTTCGCAAGCGGCATCCCCTCGACTAGCGCCAGCTTCTCCGGAACTACTTGGCATTGTGAAGTGATTTAAAGTTTGGTTCTCCTGAATCTCACTAGTTCCACTCGAATGTCCTGAAAATGGGGATTCGAGTTTTTTTATCGCCATAGCCCCTTGATTAAGGATGGGGTGCAGGGAGGGAACAAACGTCCAAAATCGAAAATGGCATAAGTGGGGAGCGCATCACTTTTTACCATGGTCATCTAAGCCCTTTCTTTTGAGGGAAACGGTAGTTAATGCCAGGTTTTGATCCTATGGCGCTTTGCCTAGTTGCCTAGGCTGGACTCACTCACCTCACCATGGCCGCAGGCTGAGGTTCCCTGCCTTCGGGAGGGTGTGGGCCAAATCATTGGCATTTCAAAGGTTATGAGTTGGTGTTTTGCAGCGCGACCGAAACCCGGAAGTGGCCTACATAAACCAAAGGAGTCAGCGGGTATTCTGATGACTCTATACCTATGTCTCGCTTTAAGATTGTCAAACTTTAAGATTGTCAACTCTGATATCCTCCCTTAGCCCCGCTTCGCTGAAGCCAAGGGGGTTTCTCCTTTATCCAGTAAGATAGATAACAGCGGGTAGATCAGGCGTTCAGTGCCTTTAGCTCAGCTAGCATTTGCCGCAGGCTAGCACGCCAATGGGGTGGATGATTTTCCAAGGCTGTTGATATTTTCTTGAGGGATAGCACTGAGAAAGCAGGGCGCCGGGCTGGGGTCGGGTACTCAGCGGTCGTAATTGGGATAACCCGCTCAATTTGCAGGGGAAAACCCAATTGATGGGCTTCTTCAAAAATAGCGACGGCAAAATCATACCAACTGGCAACCCCGCTGTTGGTGTAGTGGTAAGTTCCCGCTGACTCCAGAGTGAATTTGGGAAGGAGCTGAGCGATCGCCCGAGCCAGATCCTTTGCCCAGGTAGGTGAACCGATCTGATCTGCAACCACCCGCAATTCCTGGCGCTCCGCTCCCAAGCGCAGCATCGTCTTAACAAAATTTGCTTTACCTAGCGTTCCGTACACCCAGGCGGTACGAATAATCTGATGCAGGGGTAGTGCTGTTTGAATTGCCATTTCTCCCGCCCGTTTTGATTGGCCATAGACACCAATAGGGTTGGTAGGGTCTGTCTCTTGATAGGCCACGCCCTGGGTGCCAGCAAACACGTAATCTGTGGAAAGATGAATCAGGCCAGCTCCCACCTCAGCTGCCGCCTTAGCTATCATTCCGGGGGTGGTGCCATTGACTAGCATAGCCAGGTCTGACTCCGTTTCTGCCTTATCTACCGCCGTGTAGGCAGCGGCATTCACAATCATATCGGGATGGGCACCCAGAACGAGGGTGTAGGCGGCCCTTGGTTGAGACAGATCAAGCTGCGATCGCCCAATGGCAATCACTTCTCCCACGGCTGGCAGCACATGGGCCAGCTCGCGACCCACCTGGCCATTGGCACCAATCAGCAAAATCTTGGTCATAAGTCGGTCGTCCTAATGAACGGTAAGCAGGGAAGAGTGAGGACTTCACCCTCCCAGGCGGTCGGCTCCATCCCCTCCACCCCCAAAAGCAGCTTCAACTGAATGGCACTCAGCTACTTATCTGCTTTTTGATCAACACCGCTAAGCTAAGGAATGACTGACACCCAAGGAAGAGTGTATCAATCCTTTTAATAAATTAATAAAGAATTTGAAAAGCACTAAACCATACCCATCATCCATGATGATGGCATCACCCTCTCAACCATCAGAAGTGACTTTTCATACCTTAGTCGCAAACAAAGTGCCAGAGGGGATGGCTCTTTCCCTGAAGACAAATTTTTTGGACTCTTCGCTCTAGGCGCTTCGTCTCAGATGGGGAGATCCCAAACAAGATATTACGGCTTTGCCACAGCAAAACAGCAACCGTCATGCTAACACAGAGCGTAAATCCAAAAGCGGGAAAGGGATTAAACACCAGGCTATAGCGTAAGGCAGCCCACGTAAAGTAATCAAGCATTAACTGAATTGAGTCGCGCAATGCCCAGAGACTGGAGGCCCCAACTGTTAACCACAGAACTACAATAAACATCCAACGACCATATACAGTTAGGCGATGTAGGCGCTCTACTCGCTGCAAAAAGATAGGATCCAGGGAAGCATCGACGACGGTATTAACGTCTGAAGTAGAGTGAATATCATCCATAGACAGAATCAGAATAGCAGCGACAGACTCCCCCAACCATCTGGGGAAAACATATCGGTTGTCAAACATCATCCGTTGGTGCAACGACCCCGTCAGCCGCAGCGATGGAAGGGGCCGGTTGCTGACGGTTACGCCACCAAGCCAACAAGGTGCTGGCAATAAAAATACTGGAGTAAGAACCTGCGATAAAGCCAATGATGAGGGCAAGGGCAAAGTACTTAAGGGTTTCACCGCCCAGGAAGAAAATGGCCACAATTGGCAGCAATGTTGTCAGTGTCGTGTTGATGGATCGGCCTAGGGTTTGGTTCACCGCTAGATCCACCACATCATCCATGGGCTGTTTTGGATTTGCTTCTAGCACTTCTCGGACGCGATCGTAAATCACTACGGTATCATTCACCGAAAAGCCGACAACGGTTAGCAACGCTACAATAAATAGGCTATCCACCTCTAGCCCTAGCACTAGCCCCAGGATAGCGAAACTCCCGACCACTAGAAACACATCGTGGAACAAGGCTACCAGGGCAAAAAGGGCATAATCTAGCTTAAACCTTAGGCTCAAGTAGGCTGTAATACCAGCAAAAGCAACTAGTAGGGCCAGTAAACCTGCGGAGAGTAATTGTTGCCCAATTGCCGGCCCCACGGTGTCAATTTGGGTTCTGGCTGGATCGAATGTACCAACCTGGGTATTAAGCGCTGTGAGGATGCGCGATCGCTGATTTTCATCGAGCTGTGACGTCCGAATCGAGAGGCCATTATCATCCACAACCTGAATGCTGCTCCCACCCAAACCTTCCTGAGTAAGGACATCGCGCACTGTTGCCAGATTAATGGGTTGACGACAGTTATCAGCCTGACGGCAATCCCGTTCAATTTGTAGGCGGGTACCCCCAATAAAGTCGAGACTGGGCTTGAGAGGAGCACCATACCGCTGCCAACTCACAGCAATACCGATCATACTCGCCAAAACGAGTACAACAGAAATCGCCCACCACAGCCCCCGTTGACGAATCACATTCAACTTCATGAGGTCGCCTCCGGTTGGGATTTTACAGATACCAAGTTGGGACAAAACCACTCAGGTTTGCGCAGATTTGTAAAGCTCAGACTGGTCAATAGTAAACTGCGCGTGCAGGTTAAGGCCGTAAACATACTGATAGCAACCCCGATCGCCAGGGTCAAAGCAAACCCCTTGACCAGACCCGCCCCTAGCCAGAATAGGGCACCGCAAGCAATGAGCGTTGTGACATTACTATCCAGAATGCTAGAGAAAGCGCGATAAAAACCAGACTCGACCGAGCGGTAGAGGCTTTTGCCAGAGCGCAACTCTTCGCGAGTGCGCTCAAAAATCAGCACATTGGCATCCACGGCCATGCCAATACTCAGAATAAAGCCTGCAATTCCCGGTAAGGTTAGGGTAACCCCAAACAGATTAAAGGCCGCAAAGGTTAGTAAGGCATAGATTAATAGCGAAATATCTGCTATCAGCCCTGGCAATCGGTAGTAAATCACCATAAATAACAAGACCAGCATCAAACCAGCCAAAGCTGCATAGATGCTGCGCTGCACACTATCACGCCCCAGGGTTGCACCTACTGTGCGGTTCTCAACAATCTCAATTGGCACTGGCAAGGCCCCACCCCGCAGTTGCAACTCTAGATCTGTGGCCGCCTGCTGATTAAACCCACCGCTAATCGTCGCATTGCCATTAGCAATTCCAGTATCTCTATATTTCGCATCTACCCCTGGAGCACTCACCAGTTTATTGTCCAAGAAAATACCCAAACGTGCGCCTGTTTGCGCTGCTTTTTTGGTCAGTTCAGCAAATTGTTTAGCCCCAGCTTCATCAAAGCGGATATCAACAGCCCACTGGTTTCCCATCGGTTCCGGGCGGGCCAAGGCATCTTTCAGGTTTTTACCCGTCAGTTCAGTCCGCTCAAAGACATCCTCAAAAGCCGACTGAGCCTGCTTTTCTTTCTCGGCTACCTGGGTCTTCAGACGAGCAATCGCCGCTGGGTCGGCTTTTTCTCCCTTCGCTTCTTCCTGAAAAAGTTGAGACTGTAAATCATTTAGTTCCTTTTGCCGCACATCCAGAACTGCACTTTTCTCGATACTCTGAAGGCGAAAGTCGAGCTGCGCTGTGCCACCCAAAACCCGCTCAGCCTGTTGGGGGTCATCGACCCCCGGCAACTGCACTAGAATTTGATCTTGCCCGGAGGTTTGCACAACTGACTCGGAGACTCCCAAAGCATTGACCCGTTCTTCCAGCACCTTGCGAACCGCTTCTAGTTCGCGCTCGCCAATATTTTTCACCTCTTCATTCGGCTTTACCTGAATCGTCAGTTGGGACCCCCCTCGTAAATCCAGACCTAGCCGGGTTGGGATGCGGACAATCACCACGATCGCCGCGATCACCAGCACCAAAATCAAGAGTAAAAGAGAACGTTGTCTGCCCATACTGTAACCTGTGCGACAACCGCTATGATAACGCTTCAGGGGCTATCCAGCACGCTTTAGCGCTGGAAATCGGCACTTGCAGGCGCCGGGTTGCCAGTTAGAACGTCGAGGACTTTAGCCGCGATTCCACAGGCTAAATCTTACTATTCACCAACTTTTTCGCGGCTTCTACAATTTGAGGGGGTTGCACAATCGTGAGGTTTTCTAGGGTGCCATTGTAGGGCGTCGGAATGTCCTGAGAAGACAGGCGAATTACGGGGGCATCCAGTTCATCAAAGAAGCGATCGTTGATAGAGGCAATCAATTCGGCACCAATTCCGCCCGTTTTCATGCCTTCTTCTACGATGAGAACCCGATGGGTTTTGCGAATCGAGGCACCAATGGTGCCAAAATCTAGGGGCTTGAGGGAAATCAGGTCAATCAACTCGGGGTCGTAGCCCTCCTTCTCCAGAGTCGCAACCGCTTGCAAGCAGTGGTGCCGCATGCGGGAGTAGGTCAAGATGGTAACATCCGCACCCCGCCGTACCATTTCGGCTTTATCCAGGGGGAGGTAATACTCTTCTTCGGGTAAGTTTTCCTTCAGGTTGTAGAGCAACACATGCTCAAAGAATAGAACCGGATTATTGTCTTGAATGGCGGACTTGAGCAACCCCTTGGCATTGTAGGGGGTAGAACAGGCCACAATTTTGATGCCGGGTACGGCCTGGAAGTAGGTTTCAAGGCGTTGGGAGTGCTCGGCTCCGAGTTGGCGACCCACACCCCCTGGGCCACGAATGACCATGGGAATTTTGTAGTTGCCGCCGGAAGTGTAACGGAGCATTCCGGCGTTGTTGGCAATCTGGTTAAAGGCCAGCAGCAAGAACCCCATGTTCATTCCTTCGATAATGGGCCGCAAGCCAGTCATAGCTGCGCCAACGGCCATCCCGGTAAAGCTATTTTCGGCGATTGGAGTATCCAGCAGCCGCCATTCACCGTACTTCTTATATAAATCCTTCGTGACTTTATAGGAACCGCCATAGTGCCCCACATCTTCGCCCATCACTAAAACGGTCGGATCCTTTGCCATCTCTTCATCGATCGCTTCGCGGAGAGCATTGAATAGTAGGGTTTCTGCCATGGTTGCCTCTTAGATCTAAGCCGTTCTTCATTCTATCGGGTGCCGATCGCTGAGAAAAGCCCTCAACCCTGCGAATCATTCCATCCTCATCCCCTGAGCTGTTGTCAGCCCTCAGTTCCTCGTGGTGCCAGCGGTAACCGCACAATGAAGGTCGTCCCAGGCGTCGTCGGGCGAATCGCAATGGGTTGTAGCGCCTGCCACACTTCTGCGGGGGCCGGGCTAAGCAGTTGAATTTCGCCCTGCATTTGGGTCACCAAATCCCGGGCGATCGCCAGCCCCAAACCGGTTCCCGGAATTGTGGATGCAGACTGTACGCCCCGATAGTGCCGTTCAAAAATGTGGGGCAAATCCTCGCTGGGAATACCTGGGCCAGTGTCACTAATCCAGATTTCTAACCAGTCGGGAGGCTGCACAGTAGCCGTGACTAAAACAGCTCCTCCGGCGGGGGTATATTTCAATGCATTTTCCACCAGATTGTTCAGCACCTCATGCAGGGCTTGGGCGTTCGCTTGAACGAGGGGTAAATCAGCCGGAATGTGTTGATAGAGAAAGCGGTGTTTTGCCTGGGCAATCGCTCCTTGGGAAGCCAATAAAGGTGTGAGCACCGTGGAAATCGCACAGGGTTGCAGAGGCAAAACCGTCCCCGCCAACAAGCCTGTCGTGAAGTCGGGGGGCGTTTCAGCAGATGGCAAAGCCAGGGGTGCACCCAGGCCTGGAGGCAATGACGGTTCCAGTAGGGTTGCCTGCCTTTCTGTACTGAGTACGCCTTCAATTTGTTGAGAAAGTTGCCGCAGGCGGTCAGTTTCTCGCAGCAGACTGCTGGCGACATCTTGGTTTGCGTCTCCAGGTAAGAGGCGACGAAGTAGCAACTTGCCAAACGTTTGCAAAGCCGTTAACGAGTTCCGCAACTGGTGCAATAGATTATCGAGCCGGTCATATTGCTGGGCTTTGATTTGTTGCTGCTGTTGTTGTTCTCGACTAAGCCATTGGTACCGTTGGTCTAGCACACAGCCCAAGGTCAGCGTTCGTGCTATCTGCTTCAGTTGCGTTTGCTCCCAACGATCCCAAGGACGATCCTCTCGGCCAACCACCAGAAGCCCTAAAACCCTATCTTGGTGGAGCAGGGGCAGCACGACCTGTTGCTGAGCAACAGTAGGCTGGAGGGTGGGGTTCTGGTTAGGAGGGAGTGATGTTTCTGCCAGACTTGGATGGTGCTGAGGGATGGCTGCGGTTTGGCGGACTTGCTCTACAGAAGGGGATCCCAATAGTTGGGGCTTATCAGCAGGGGCGTTTTGCTCGAAATGAAGGGCCGTTGCCAATAGCTGCGCCCAGTCAATACCTGATTCCGGATAGGAAACAATTGGGACAAGCTGAGGCTCGCCTTCTTCTGTGATGGGCTGGGTTAGATAAATCACCCCCAGGGATGCCCCCAATCCTTGAGTGACAAGCGCCAATTGTGCCTGACACAAAGCAACAAATTCTGCATTCGCAAATGCCAGCATACCGCAAAGCTCTTTTGTCAGACAGAATTAGGATCTTTACCCAATGTAGACCGAAACCCTGACGATCGCTAGCCACCCCTCCGGGATGGGTACCCTCGATCGCCCAACATTAAAAACCGGTAAACCAACCAAAACCACCAAGAAAAGAGCCAGAGGAGAAAATGCGCCATATCCAAATAACTCAACCGCCTTACCTGGGCGAACAACGGCCAGCGTTGAGCCAACCCATCTTAATTAGAGGCTTTACGAAGATTTAGCTTTGTGTTTTACGAAAGTTCACCTTTGTATCAATCAATTAAAAGAAGTTGAAATTTTACCCCTGAGTCGATATACTTGCCTCGTATTTTGTAGCTAACATTACACTTGAATCGGCAAGGGGGTAGAGGCTTTGGCAAGGAGACGCAAGCGCAAAAGTCGGCGGCGGCAAGAAGGTCGAAGAATTCTTGAGAGTGTACCACAATACAGTATTGAGTGTGGAGAAGACAAGCCTGTAACAGCAGCCCGCAAGTTTATTCACTCTGAGGGTATTCTCCCCCCTGCTTTACTATTGGTAAAGCGTAATGAGCATACCACTGATCGCTACTTCTGGGCAGAGAAAGGTTTATTTGGTGCTCAATACGTTGAAGAAAACCATTTTCTTTTTCCCAGTTTGAGATGGTCTGAAGATGGCGAAGAGCTACCTGCGTCTGTGCCAGTGGGAACTGTAAATTAGAGGGTGCGAGTTGAGATTTGGAGTTTTTTCAAATCAACTTTTCGCTTTTATAGGTATTGGTTAAGGCTTGTTAAGGCTTGCCTCCCTTTTGATTCTTTGACCAAGGGAGGCTTTGTTCTTCAAGGGCATCTCAGTTTCGTAATCCACTCTGCGGGAAGCAATCTACACTCTAAATTCCGCTCCTAAGGAGGGGGAGAAACTTTGAATCCGGCTTACTCTTGTTCTTCATTATTGGGTTGTGGTACGGCTGTGGCGATTGACATGAGAGTTTAGACGATTTTTGGAGAGCACCACTGGGAGCGTTTAGTTCTCAAAATTCTTCGCTAAAACGCGCTGTTTGGGATAATCGTTTAAGTAAGAGTTGGCGGTGACGCTCTTTGAGGACGGGTTTTAGTTAGGCTTCGCCCATGGATTTGTCAAGTGAGATTCAACGGGCAATTAAGTGTCAGCGCAGAGGATTAATCTGGGTTAAGTTTTGCGGGTCTACGGCTGAGTCAGAGTTTTCTGATAGAACATGACCCAGCAGCCCCCGTCCCCAGGATGTGGGCATGGTTTGTGCCTAAAATTTTGTGCATAGTCGTTATTTGGAGGTGGGTTGGGTATGATAGCCTTTGCCATCTTTGGGTGGAGAAAATGGTGGCGAGGGTTTGCTTTCGCTAAGCACGGTATCGCCGTTGCCATGTTCTTCATAGCGATGGCGGGCCAGAAAGTCTACCCAGCATTGGCAGTTAAGTACTGGGTTTTAGTTTAAGCTTTCTGACCAAAGTTACGAGTTGAACTGATTCCTTCCCTAGGCTGATTTCTCTACTGTTCTACTTGCATGCCAGGAGAATCTGTATGCCTCCTGTTCCCCGATCCTCATCGACCCCCGCGAGTGCTCAGGCGATCGCAAATGCTGAAGCGGGGTTGGCTGCTTTTAAGCAGGCAGACTATCCTCGGGCGATCGCACTGCTGGAGACGGCTGGCCTACCGAGTCATCATCCCCTTTATGTCAAGGCGCAGATGGCACTAATCGTAGCCCATGCCCGCCATGGCGATTTGCTGCGAGCACTTAGTCTTTGCCAGGCGTTAGAAACCTATGATCAGTCTACTGTGCAGGCATGGGTTCGCCGTACCCGCGCCAGTATCCTCAAGCGGCATCCTCAGATCGGGCAGATAAACCCCTCACCCATGCTAGAAGCAGCGCAGCCAGGTGATGACCTCACTGGCTTTGTGCCCTTAGAGCCAGGGGCAGAAGATGCTCTGGAAAAGCCAGTTGATCGCGCCAGTGCTGACTTGCCCGTTGGCTCTGGTTTTACTCCTCTAGAGCCAGATTCAGAACCGCTCTCATCCTCTGCCGCAGCCAGATCGACCCCTGCCGCGAGAGATGCCGCTTCAGCAGGGCTAGACACCCCTCTCCCGGCGGTGGAGGCGGCAACCGGTGTTTCTTCTACGCCGATGCCCCCCGCCCTCGAACCATCTGCGGGCATGGGGCCTGTTTACCAACCTCACTGGCGGCAGAGCGGGCGGGCCCAGCGCTGGCAACCTCTGCGCAAACCAAAGTCATCCAACCCGATGCAGGGAGTGGCAGCCCTGGCGCTGCTCTGGTTTTTCTTGAGGGTGTTGCAGGTCTCTCAAATATCTCTAGGAACGGTTACGATTCCCCTCCATTCGCCACTGCTGGAAGCGGGGATGGTACTGGTTTTGTTGTGGGAGTTTGCCCTGGGAAAAGTGAATGAAACCCGGTTGTTTCTGCAACAACTAGTGACGGCGATCGCTCTGCTGGCACTGATCCGCGAAGTGCTTTATCAGGTTCCAAATCTTTACCATAATACACTTTCTCGAATTCCCTGGTTAAACCATAGCTATGAACTAATGAGCCGACCGACCCTCTCGGTGCTAATAGTGCTGCTGGTTGGCTTCATTGGGTCACGTTGGTGGCTCGATGGGCTGCTTTGGTGGATGCATGGAATGCGGCCAACTCAGTGGCGCGAGATCAGCCAGTACAGCCCGGAGACGGGGCGATCGCTGCCTGTTTTTTGCCGTAAGCGGCATCTCCCCCGACCCGCTGTCGGGATTTTACCGATAGAGGCACCCGTGATCCTGAGCTATGGCTGCTTGCCACGATTGACTCGGATTGTGGTGAGCCAGGGGTTGCTGGAGCGGTTGGCCGATGATGAAATTGCCAGCCTATTTGCGGCAGAAGTTGGCCACCTGAGTCATGGAACTGTTCCTCTCATGTCTCTAGTGATGGTGGTTTTACAGATCCCCTACACCCTCTACTGGGTGGCCTCTGAGTGGAGTAGCCGCCAGATGCAACCCCTAGCCGAGCAACTTCTGAGTCGCCTAGAGTCAATACCCTGGGTACAGAAAATCAACCAAAAATTGATGGCATCGGGTGCAAGGCCACGCTCTAGGGTGCAACCGGGTTGGGTGCGTTGGCTGGATGGGGCTTTGCGGGATGGGGCGATACTCGTTGCCGCGATCGCCTATGGGCTATATCGGCTTCTGCGCTATGTACCGCTCTGGTTGTCGCGGCAACGGCTCTATTTTAGCGATCGCACTGCCGCCGAATTAACGGGTAACCCCAATGGCTTAACCCGGGCACTGCTTAAATCGGCGGTTTACATCGCGGAATCGGTTCAGGCTCAAGGCAAAACTCCCTACCTGCTGGAAGGGTTTGATCTGCTCATGCCGCTCGGGCACCAGCAGGCTATCACTTTGGGGAGCCTGTATCCCCACACAGCCCTGGCGTCAGTGCTAGAGTGGGATTGGGCAAACCCCTATCGGTTCTGGTTATCCCTCAACAATGCCCACCCTCCTACGGGCGATCGCCTGCGCTTACAGGCCCTCTATGCTCAATACTGGCAGTTAGACAATGAACTAGAATTACCCTCTGCCCGGTTATCAGCTCCCCGTAAGGCATTGACTGCAACTCAATGGCAGCGCCTGCTGTTACAAGGTGCGCCCTTTTTTGGATTGGGAATAGGTATTCTGTTGGTATTGATACTTTCCTGGGTTGGCTATCTGGCCGGAGTCTTTGATAATGCCCAACCCCTGACCGACGAGGCAATTGTGCCTTCTCTGGAAAGTCTGGCGCGGGGGAATGTGCCAGTGCCGCCACCGATTCCCCGAACAAACTTGAGCTGGCTGAGTTGGCTGCAAAATGATCCTTCCTTGCGGCTAGGGTTGCCCTTAATTGGGTTTAGTATCGGCACCTTCCTGCGGATCAATTCATTTTTTCCCGATATTCCCTTCTTTGGGCGGGCCAACCTGACCCGCTCTGGCACAGCGCTTGAAGCTTTACCCCAGTTACTGACAAGCCCGACCAAAATCCCGTTGGATGCAGACCCTGTTCAACTCTCAGGCCGACTGATCGGTCGCCCAAACGTGGGCAATTACTTGAGTCAAGACCTGCTGCTGCACACAGAGAAGGGGATGATTCGGCTCCATTGCCTAGATGCCTGGGGGCCTATCGGCAATCTATTGCGTCGGGGACAGTTTATGACGTTAGGAAGTCAAGAGGTGACTCTATCGGGTTGGCTGCGCCGGGGTAATGTGCCCTGGATCGACGTGGAAACCATTCGCGCGGCGAATGGTCGTCAGCATGTTAGCCAGCATCCGGTCTGGTCAGCGATTGTGGCCAGTATTGCGGCCCTGTGGGGAATTTTGCAGATTGCGTTAGGAGGCGGATCGTTTTAGCACTATGCCCTACAATGCTTCACCTCCGTCTGGTCAGGGAAATCAACCGATTCCGCGATCGCGGCGTTTGCCGCCTCCATCAGGTTGGGCACCCCCTGCTGCCGATGCTTTAGATTTTCCGTCAGATGCGGAATGGCTCGATGACAGCGATATGGATACAGCGTTTCCCTTGCCAGGGCGAGACCGGATGAAGGATAGGCCAGCAAGCCGCCCTGCATTCACCAGCACTTCGCTGAAATCTCGGGCCATTTCCTTACTGCGGGCAACCATTCGCGGCCTGGAGGGGGTCGTGCAGCGGTTAGAGACCGCACCTGATCAGAAACAGGATTTTTTGTCTGCTCGTCAGCACCGCAGGGCTGCCCTCGACCAGATAGGGCAGCGGATCAGAGATTTTGGGGTGACGGCCAGAGCGGCTGCCGTTGAGGTTGGGGATTGGCTTCGCGATCGCCTACAGCCCCGCTGGCAAAGCCTCTACCGCTGGTGGCTGGGGCTGTTGACAACGCTGCGGGTTTGGCTACCCGATGCTGTGAATGAGCAGGTTTCTGATGAGATATTGACTGGGGCGATCGCCCTGCTAATGATTGCTGGGGTCTGGTTTACCAATGGGCTACTGGCAGCGACTCCTAGGGCTGCGGCAGTAATGTCGCAGCCAGAACCATCCCCCTCAACGACGGCCATACCTACTGCCAGCCCCAGTCCGTCAACACCTACTGCTACGGTTCCGGCAGGTGATCGTTTGCCGACTTCCTCCAGTTCTCCCCTGGCATCACCGCTCGCTCCTGACCTGCCGCCCCCCTCTCCAGAACCAGAGCCTTCTGTAGCAGTATCAGCCCGACAGGAACCATCTTCTTCCCCAGCTAGCATACCAGCACTTCAGCCGGAACCAATTTCTACTCTGCCAGAAGCCCCGGCGATCGCAACCTTACCAAGGGTAGTATTTCAGCGGCCTCCAGAGCAGCCTGTGATTGCTCGTATTCAAGAGGAGGTCATGGCCATCAGCGATCAATACAGGCCAGGGTTACTGCAATCTGTGGAAGCTAATTTTCGCCGCAGTCTGTTGATGATCCGGGTATCTTCCAGTTGGTATGTGCTGCCCCGCAATCGCCAGGATCAGTTTGCCAATGACCTGCTCCGGCGTGCCACAGACCTGGACTTTACCCGGCTGGAACTGGTGGACGACGAGCGCCAGTTACTGGCCCGTAGCCCAGTGATTGGGGATGAGATGGTGGTGCTCAAACGCCAAAGCATTTCTTCCCAGCCAACGGCGACAGAACCATTAGCCCCCAGCACTGCCGAGGATGAACAAGCTAATCAGAGTGCCGGCATTCCATAGGCTATGGAGCAGCATAGCAGCCAGGAGATTTTGCGATCGCAGGTAAATAACACCCAAAATCATGCCTAACACAGTTAGGGGTAACACCTCGGAGAGACTCAGGTGGGCTACGGCAAAGGCGATCGCGCTGACAACAATAGCACCACTGACCGGCAAATAGCGGGTTAGGGAGGGTAATAAAAACCCGCGAAACAAAATCTCCTCAAACATTGGAGCAGCGATCGCCGCCATGCCAAAGAAAATGGAAAGGGCCATGCCGTCTTTACTTTGAAGAGCGATCGGTAGCAAAGGGTTACTTCCCCCTTGCCCCTGCCAGATGGCTTGGTTAAGCAAAGTCACGAGCGTTACGAGCGGAATGGCGACCAGGTAGCCACCGATTCCCCATAAGGGCCATCTTCCCCCCCACTTCAGCCGCAACCAAGGCGGGTTTTCCACCGGCAGAAAGGGCTTGACCGAAAAGTAAAGAACGGCCAAGGATGCAGCGGCAACTAGGACATAATTAGCCAGATAAAATAAAGCCATCCCCTTGGGATTCAGCGTGGGGATAGGGATCTTAGCCACTTGTAAGAGTGCCCGTAACCCTAAAGGGACAACAGCTTGTCCCAGTAGTAAGAACCCTAATAACACCTGCAAAATCGTTTCCCAAGCCCAAGGAGGGGGGGCGATCGCTCCCACGGCATCGGCTTCAAAGGCAAGCAGCGACTGTTTCCGTTTCAGTGCCCACTGCCCCAGGAGGAAGAGCAGTAAGCCAGTGCCAACCACTCCCCCAATTGCCGGTAGAGTGGTGGCAAGCGCCAATCCACTAAAAGCTCGTTCGGCTAGCATTTGCTGCTGCCGTTGCAACATGACTTGGTCGGCCTGACGTTGCTGTAGGTCATAGAGACGACTCAATGCCTGATAGCGAAACCAACCATCCAGATTTTTCTTAAACAAGGCATCGGCATCATTCACAATTTCAGGGGGTTCTCGCCAGAGACCCGCCAAGGCGATCGCCGTTTTGCCCAATGGTTGCGGGGTTCCCTGGTTCATCGCTGCCACCTTCTCCCAGGTCGTCTGAGCCGCCGCTACTTCTCCCTGTTGCGCCTGCAACACACCCAACCGTAAATTCAATTCGGCCAGCAATTGCTGCCGCTGATTCAGCTCCTTTTCCAGCGAATCTATTGTTTCTGCTGATGCTCGCCGCGCTTCTGCCTCTGCTAGCACTGTTTTTAGACGATCAGACTCCCGCGCGACTGATCCGAGAAATTTTGTATACGCTGCCGCCGCTGGGCGGAGAGGCTGCTCTCCCAAAAGGGTTCGTCTCGCCGAGGCGACATTGGGGTCTGCCAAACGCAGCTCAGAAGCCTGCAAAATTAAATCAGTCTGGTATAGCTCTAACCGATTTTGAAATTGTGGCTCTTTGAGACTGCTCCACAGGCTAGCCCCGATAATAAATGCTGCCAATAGGCTTAACAGTAACAGAAGTGAGCGCTTGGGTGTCATGCCTTCCCTGGATTAAATGCCTGTGTGGATTATGACACTTGATAGCACAGCAACGCATCATCCTGCGCTGAGTCAGCCATTCCCTAGTTGGCGATTGTTTAAGTGCAGGGGCTTGATTCATTGCCTCTGCTTTAACCCAATCAAGCGGTCACGTAGTCAAACAGCATGGTATTCATGTAGCGATCTGTCCACTCACTACCAAAGGATTTTTCCAGCACTCGCCGGGTTTTATCGTTTTGCTGTTGCTTGGTACAGTAGTTCTGTTGCCCTGCCAGGATGTCCGCAATCTCCCGGGGAGACGTGAGGGGACTTTCGGCCCTGGCCAGTTGACAGTGGAGGGTGACCAAAGTGCGGACATGGGCCAGGAAGCGATCGTCTTCCTGGGGGCCAGCGGGGCGCACAAACAGGCAAAACTCGGAAAAGATATCGCCCCACTCAGGCAAGGCTCGCGGCTGGGAAAATTGGGCTGAAGGTAATGCGGCTAGCGCCTGCTGGTAGCTCTGGGGAAGGGTGCGATCGCGGCTAACGGGCGACAAATCGGCGATCGCGGCACTAATGCCCCCAGCGCGAGTTCCAACCAGATCCGTCCCAAAAATCGGCAGGGCATAATCTGGGCGAGGAAACATCACACAGTGGAGAATGTCGAGGCCATTGCTCACCTGGGCCAATTCCAGGTGTAATTTGCGAAACTGGGGAGTCTGGTAGCAATGGTTTTCGATCGTCAGGCGCTCCCCCTCTAAACTCCCCTCGATGTAACCCAGATCCTCTGGTACTTCATAGGGTAACAGCTCTAACTGCTCCTGCCAAACTGCTTCAATGCAATCCGCTAGGCGGCAAATCAGGGGGTGCTGGCGACTTCTTAACGACCCTTGCATAAACGTTGACTCGTAGTGCGAATTCTAAAGTTGATCCACCGCAAAAGACCTTTCAAACATCCTCTCAGAGATCGGGCCAATTTGGAGGAATCGGCAGCACTCTGCTAGCTAGCCCAGGCCTGCACCCGTCTCAGGCGGCTGAGAATGCGATTGGCTAACTCGCTCCCCGTCAAGGGTTTACACAAAAAATCATCAGCCCCAACCGCAAACGCCCGCTGATGGCTGGTGGAATCGGTTAGCACACTAAGAAATAACACGGGTAATCGCTGCCACTGCGGATCACTGCGCAGCACCTGACACAGTTCATAGCCATTCATCTCTGGCATGTTCACATCTAAAATCAGGACATCGGGCGTAACCGCTTGCAATACATTCCAGAATTGTTGGGGATCCGCCAGAGTCGTTACCTTAAATCCCCAAGGTTTTAGCAAGGTAGGCAAGGTCTGTAACCAATGGGTATCGTCATCCACCACCATCACCTTGGTGGGAGGTTTAGCCCCCTTCAGTAAGTTGACGGCTTTGGTAACGATTTGATCGAGAGGCGTTGAGGCCTCTAACAATAGCTTACTGCCGCACTTGGCCAGTTTCAGACGATCGCTCAATTCTAGGCGATCGCCAATCACGACAACCGGCAATGCCGGATAGTGCTGAGTACAGGTCTGCAATTGGCGCAACAGCCGCTCTGTTTGAGCCACCGCAGAATCGAATGCATCCGCCGAGGCGGAGTGGGCCGGCAGATGAAACACCACCAAACTAGGGGGTTGGCCGCCCCCATCACTGGCAATTTCTAGGGTGCCGAGGCGGGTTTCTAACTCCGAGGGAGAAACTACCTCAACGGTCATCCCGCGACTATCGGCAATGGCCCGAAAAGCCTGATTAAATTCCTCATTGGCACCAATTAGCAGCAGCAGGGGCGCATAGCCATTTGGCACCTGGGATAACTGAATCTGACTAGTCGCTTGAATGTCTTGTTGCAGGGCTATTACTAGCGGCTGCATCAAGGGTGCCTGACTCGGCGGGAGCGGGTCTTGCCCCCCTAACCAATGCTCTAATTGGCGAGCAAGATGAACCGCCTTGCGAAGCCCAAAGATGCTGAGGGTACCTGCAAGTTTGTGAGCCATTTGCTGAGCCTGGCTTTGAGCTTGAGCAGTCAGTTGCCCTGACTGTAAATCTTGAATGGCCTGACTCAAAATTGCAATCCCATCCAAACTATCGGATTGTGTAGTGACCCAAATCTCGTTCAAAAAGGCCAGATATTGTTGCTGGGCCTCGTAGGATCGCGGATCCACTGCGAATGAGTTGGCCGGTGTCGCAGAGCGGGCACTCGCCTTAGACCTTTGGGGCGATCGCGGTGCTTGAGCAGCCGTTGGGTCACTTGCGGGAGCCTTCAAGTAGTAACCCCGCCCATGAATCGTGGCAATAAAATCAGGTGGGGCACCAATAGCGGCTAATTTCTGGCGTACCCGGCGAATGTGAGACCGCACCGTCGCCTCAGAGGGAAATTTTTCCGACGACCACAGGTGATCCAGTAATTCATCCGTCCCAAATACCTGTTGACTGTTGCGCATCAGCAATTCCAGTAATTCATATTCTTTTGGAGTCAACGTCAGTTGCTGCCCCGCATAACTCACTTCGCAGGTGCTTGGATTTAAGATTAAATCTCCCCAAGTCAACAAAGGAAAGGGGTTCGTACTACTGCGCCGCAACAAGGCCCGAATTCGCGCCACGATTTCTATAGGGTCAAAGGGTTTGACAACATAGTCATCTGCTCCTGCATCTAACCCTTGCACCCTTGCAGTGCTGCTGTCTTGAGAAGTCAGCAACAAGATTGGAGTCACATAGCCTTCCGCTCGAAAGCGCTTGCACAAGCTAATGCCATCCAGCTTGGGCAGCACTAAATCAATAATCATCACGTCGTACTCAAACGTAGAGCCATAGGTCCACCCCATCTCGCCATCCTTCACTGTATCAATGGTAAAAGGATGGGCTTTCAGCGTTTTTGTCAGCACCTTAATGAAAGCATCATCATCATCAATGAGTAGAATCTTCATGGCCTCGTTGTTGTGTCTAATGCTTAGGTCGCTAAATCAAATGAGTTGGTTGGAAGCTAAGCCCCCAGACAAAGGGTTTCTAACCCCCCTCTTCTTATTTGCACCCACCCATTGACCAATGGAGAATGCGGCTAATTTGCTCGGGTAGATGCAGAGAGTTAAATGGTTTGAGAATCATCCCCCTAACCCCTAAATCGCTGAGTTGGGGCTTTTCGATGGTTTGAGCCTGGGCTGTTAAGAAAATAACAGGAATGTCTTTTGTCGCAGCATGGGCCTGAAGCGCCTTAACGATATCGGTACCATCCATGTCGGGCAACCTGACATCTAACAAAATCACATCTGGTTTTTCCGTTTGGGCTGTTTGAATGCCCTCGGCTCCCGAACTCGCAATTAGCACTTGCCAACCACTTGTCAGCTTGATCCCAAACTGAATCACTGTTTGAATAGCTTTCTCATCATCAATCACAAGCACACGTTTGCCAGACATCATGCCTGCTCCTAGTTGAGACCAGTGTTGATAGGGATCGGCACCGTAAAGCTAAAAATGCTGCCCCCGCCTGGAGCACTCTCAACCCAGATTTTGCCGTTGTGTTGTTCCACAATCTTGCGACAAATGGCTAGGCCCAGTCCACTGCCTCTCTGCTTACGCGCACTCAAAACATCAACCTGGTGAAACCGTTCAAAAATACGCTCTCGTTGATCGGGTGGAATCCCCGGCCCGGAATCGCGGATGCGAAAAACAACCACCGGCTCTGTTGTGGCCGTTGAGGAAAATGCAGGGGAATGCCTCGGTTGATGCTTCAAAGGCTCTGATGGCCGCAGCAGCGTGGCCGTTAACCAGACAACCCCACCATGAGGAGAAAACTTAATCGCGTTGCTCAGCAGATTCGTGAGTGTTTGCATGATACCGTCGGCATCCACCCAAATGGCAATCTCTTCTGTCTGGCTCACGAGAGTAACGCCATGGTGCTGAGCCATGGGTTGCATCACTTCTGCCGCCTGCCGTATCAGAGTGGCGGTAGAACAGACTTGCGGATTGATTGTGAATGCGCCGGATTCAATCCGCTGTAAATCAAGCACGTTATTGACCAATCGAAGCAGTCGATCAGTGCTTTGATCGGCGATCGCCACTAGCTTTTGCCCATCCGCAGAGAGATTACCCATACGCCCCGTCGCCAAGATTTTGAGGGCACTGTGGAGCGCCGTCAACGGCGTGCGAAGTTCGTGGCTAATGAGCGAAATCAGTTCATCTTTGAGGCGTTCACCGGCTTTGCAAGCGCTAATATCTTTCGCTAACTCAAAGAAGCCTTGCACAGTTTGATGATCATCCCAGTGGGGAATATAGCTGAACTCAACCAATCGTAAGCCCCCCTCATGCCGCCCAATTTCCTCCTCATAGGTGACAAACTGTCCCGCTAGGGCGGCCTCTATCCGGGGTTGCATCCGCCGGTAGTACTCCTGCCCCCATACCTGCTGGAGATGTTGCCCATAAGTCACTTCTGGAGACTGCCCCAACCAATCCTGATACGCTCTGTTATTAAAGCGATACCGCTGTTGATTATCCACATAGGCAATCAAAACAGGTAAGGCATTGATCATCAGACGTAATTGCGCTTCACTCTGGCGTAGAGCCTCCTCAGCCTGGCGACGGATGGCAATTTCCTGTTGTAAATTACGGTTTGTTTCTTGCAATTGCTGGGTTCGAGCTTTTACCGTCGCCTTCAGATGTTCTAGCCGTTGTGCCTGATCTAAGGCCATTGTGAGCGGAGTGGTGAGTTGTTGCATAAACTCTAATTCGCACGGGAGCCATTGACGCTCACTCTGGCAGTGGTGGGCAATTAATAAGCCCCAAAGATGGCGGTTAGCCGTGCTCCCCCCCACAAAAGGGATGGTCGGAGGCCGCAGAATCGGTACAATCAGCTTTGCTTTAACCCCAAATTGTTTAACAAACTCAACGAGGCAATCGGCTAAGCCAAAGGCAGGATCATGAACATTCGCGATCGCCCGTACTCGCCCCTGAGCATAAAGATGATGATGCTCCTGCGGAAAAACCTCCTCAGGAAATTCCAAATCCATCAGTACCGGGTGCCCCGGCAAGACAGCTTCACTTATTGTTTTACCTGTGCCATCGGGTAAGAGGTGATAAATCAACACCCGATCGGCTTGTAAAATACGCTGCACTTCTGTAACAGTAGTCTGCAAAATGTCAGCTAACTGGAGTGACTGGTGAATTTTCAGCGTTACTTCTGAAAACAGCTCAAGCTGTTGCTGGCGTAAATCTGCTTGCATCGCCGCTTTCCCCATCTATCGACAGGCGTTAGACTTTAAGAAGAAATACCGTTTAGCCACTAGAGTAAAGCCATTTTGCACGTGACAACTGCTGCTATCCTCAACCTAGACGAGGGTGTCAATCCGTTATCCCAACTAGCGCGGTGAAGCGAGTAGACTAAGGCATCCGTCTGGTACCTTCACCTCTCTCCCAGAGTGGGATGTCCTAGAGTGGGAGAAGGTCTTCGATTTAGCTCTCCTTCTCCCTTGATGGAAGCCGGATCATAGCCCCGGTGGACATTCAAGAACGGGGAACGAGGGTGGCTGAGGCGAGTCCAGAAATTTCTGCCCTGCTGTACGAGTCAGGCCCCAACGAACAAACCCAGGCCGTATTCTGAGCAAAACCAAGCACAGCTCAAAGCTTGACGTTTTTCCGCAGAAACAAACTCTGGCACTGGATTTGGACACCGTTTATTTACAGCCCATTAAAACCTTAAATTCCACCACGCTGAATTGTCATAAATCTTAATCCGGCTGAATCCGGCGGGGGTCGCTGACAACGCTGCTTGCTCTAAGGGGCGATGTAAAGCGCCCAGCCTTTGTCCTACGATACCCTGATGCTCTATGCGCTCAGCCGTTCTCTGGATGAAGCATGGCTCGCTATGTCTCATCCCCCAACTCACCTGCGTTAGCGATCGCGACAGCAGCGATCACTAGATTATTAGCCCATGGGGGTTAAGGAATTGTAAGGGCACGGCCTCCGCCAAAAGTTCCACACCTACGCCCTATCCTTAATCAGGTGGCGATGGCTATATTTTGGGTTTTGAACAAAAAGCCTGGCTTTCTTGTCAAACCAGGCTTAGCCCACCTCGTTCGAGATTGCTTCAGAGGCAAATATCGTGAGGCTTAGACAATCGGTGTTTTGACCTGCTTGGCCATATCTAAAAACGAGCGCATATTTGCACCTGGGCGACGACGACTGGAAGAAGCCGTCGGAATCAGGTAATCGGTTGCAAAGTTCTTGATCTGAGGTTCGGGCAAGTTTAGGCCATTGTTTTTGCTAACCACGGGTTTGGCTGGGGCGGGTTGAGTTTTCGTGACTTTGGCAGTTTCAGAGATGAGCGATTGTGCAGTTTCCTTGGTTGCAACCTCTTTTGCTGCCACCTTAGCCACCCGTCCATCGGTCTTGACAGATTTAGCAGCGTTTGTTGCGGCTAAGCCATTGGCTTGCTCACCATTTGACTTTGCAGCGATGGCCCCTTCGCTCTTAGCCTCATCTAGCTCAAGGAAATAACCTGAGCGATTCTTCTTACCACCAAACAGCCCGCCGATAAAACCCAAAATTCCAGAAAAAAGCTTGCCAATGAATTTAAATATGCCGCTCATTCTAACTGCTCCTAAGTGTTTCGACGTGCGCGTCAACGCCTAAAAGGGATGACAAATGGGAAAGACTGTGGAAATGATACTTACAGGTATTAACCAGCACCCTCAGCGAAGTCAAGGACGAGAAAGAATTGAGAAAAAATAGCTTCAGCAAGGACAAATCGTAAAGAGAACCCGGCTCAACAAAGCTCACTCTAATCTAAGCCCGTCACTGTATCACCCAGGGGCGATCGCTGTAGTAAACCCAAGTACCTATCGTCACTGATTATGAGATTTCGTCAAAGACACATGCAAGATTTATCCATAGTTTGTTGCAAAAGTTTATTATCCTGTCAAATGCCAGAATTTGCTCTGTTAGACAGAGCCATAATTCAGTAACCTTCGCAAAGGCGATTATATTTCTTTACATTTTTAACACTATCTTTACGGTCAAGCCTCTGCCAGTCAACTTGCTCAGCCAGCAGGAGAACTGGCACAAAGCTTACATCCGAATCCCTGAAATTGAGACTCCTGGGGTACCGCCATTATTTTTGGCCGCGTGAACCGCCTGCTCCAACTGAATTGCCAAAATTCGAGCAGTTGTCATTAGGGTTTGAGCATCTTCCTCGTTCCATCGGCTCGGTTCAGCGTTACTAACAGCTACGGCGCCATGCACCCGGCGATTGATTATGGGGGCCACAATCAGGGATTTAGCCGTCGGCAAAAGGGGTTCTTTCTCATGGTTGCGACTAACTTCAAAAATCTGGATTAGTCGCCCCTGCTGAATCGCGCGTCCAATTAACCCCTGAGAAAGGGGAACTTTCCATCCCTTGCCGGTTGCCTCCCCTTCGACTGCCGCAATTGTGCAACGCTCGTTTGCGGTTCTAATCGCAATCACGACCCCCGTTGTGCCAAAGATTGTTTTCAAAATTCTGGCTGCTTTGTGCAGGAGTTCCAAGGGGTTACCTGCACAAATTTCTGAAATATGCTTGAGGGTTTGAAGCTGCACCCAACGTCGCTGGCGACTGATTTCAGAGCCTTCTAGGCTATCTAGCATGCGGCTTTGCATTTCTGTGATGTGGGCATTTTGCTGTGAGTGACGCCGTTGCTGAACCGGTTGATAGGGAAGTTCCATGATTTGAGAAACTAGCAAGGAAATCCGATCGACTACAACCTCATCAAACGACCAGAGGCCGTCAAACTGTCGCCCACCGGTAATGCGATCTTGTCCTTCAACCTCTTGCGCTACCAGGGTTGTCCAAAAATCAGGCGTGTCTACCAATAAAAACCACTCTTTAGAAATTGCAGAGGTAGGTGCAATTTCAATAAACTCAACGCCCGGCACAATTGGGGCCTGATAATCGGCGACACCGAATACATACACTCGCCGACAGATTGCACCAAGGCGTGCATAGCGTCGATGCTGATCTTGAAAGCTAGAAAATCGTTGGAACCCTGCAAACAAATCAACCGATAGCTGGTGTCGGATAATCTGGTCTTCAATCTGATGGCTGATAACGTTCATCATCGGTACCGTATTGACCCGACGGAGGCATTGATATTGATGGGCGATCGCGCGAAACAGAGAAATAGACATGGCACACCGGGCATAAAGGCTAAACGAAAAATTGCAATTAGGCGGCTAGCTTGTGAGCTACTTACTGGCTGTCAATCGACTCTTTGATTGGTGCTCTATAACGGTTTGAGGGGCGTTATTCGCCCCCCTGCACAATAGGAAAATACGGATAGTGGAAGCGCCAAGCATTTCAGGTCACATTCCTCTGCCTAGCCCTAAGGAACGGTGATTCATTGCAGCATTATGAGTTGAATGGGGCGGCAGGCATAACAGGCCAACGCGCACTCAGGTACGGATATGCTTGCCCTTTGTTTCAATGACGGGCTGATTCAGTCGCCTCCTTATTAGGTTGCGCCTGAGGGCAATGCCTTACCCCTAGCTTCAACTAGGCGCTGGGCCAAGGGCGCAGGTCATCGCTTCCAACAATATTCACAGCAACGCGATTTCAGCAGTGCAACTTGGGCTTCCCTCGAAACCTTCCGCCGCCCCTTGAGTAAAACCCAAGTTTGACCTAGAGTCAGGTAACGTTTCCAGGAACACAGAAGAAGTTAAGATAAATGGCTGAGCCTAACCATCCATGTAGATGAGTATAATAGAGAGCCTTTTAAGTTTCATACATCAAATGTTATCGGGAGATAGATTTAGCTCTTGGTAAGAGAATGCCAAGGGGTGTCTTCCATCAGGGGTTTACTCTCTATGCTCCTGAGAAATGATCCTATATCCAGCTAGCCGCCTCTACCGTCCTAACTCCTGCGATCGCGTCGTTGCTGCTTTGACGGCCTCAATCAGAGCAGAGCGTAGCCCTGATTTTTCCAAAGCGGCGACGCCTGCAATAGTCGTGCCGCCAGGGCTTGTCACCTGGTTCTTAAGCTCACCTGGATGTAATCCTGTTTCTTGTAAAAGTTGGGCTGTGCCCTTTAGCGTCTGAATAGCGAGTTTTGTGGCAATATCCCGTGGTAACCCAACTGCAACCCCTCCATCACTCAACGCTTCTACCATCAGGGCAACATAGGCTGGGCCAGAGCCAGAAAGGCCTGTAACCGCATCGAGCAGCGCTTCGGGTACATGTACAACTTCCCCAATAGCTCCAAAAATTTGCTCGGCAATGGCTAGATGTTGGGATTCAGTCCGTTGCCCTGGGGCGATCGCCGTGATAGCAGCTCCGACAGTAGCGGGGGTATTTGGCATGGCTCGCACCACTGGGCACCCTGGAAACCCGGCCTCTAATTTGCTGAGTGGCGTCCCTGCCAGGATGGAGAGTACCAGTGGCAGATGCGCCATTGTCAGATCAGATTCTTGTTGCAATCCCGAAACAACAGCCGCAAACACCTGGGGTTTAACAGCTAGGAGCACAGTAGTAGCCGTCATCGCTAGATGGTTATCCATTGTTAGGGTGACGCCGTAGCGCTCTGCTAGCAGCGATCGCCGCTCCGGTGCTGGCTCGCTGATAATCACCTCTACTGGCTCAAACATTTTTTGTTGCAGCAATCGAGACAAGATGGCCTCTGCCATTACCCCACCGCCGATGATTCCCAGTTTTGTCGCCATAAACCACTCCAGTCAAGCGCCAGTCATCCATCAGGATAGATTTGAAGACTTCCTCAAATCAACACAACCAATTTTGGGGTGCCGGCAAAAACTCCAGCCTAAGCCTGTCCAACAAAAAATGAGGCTTTAGCCAGGCTAAAACCTCATCTCAACAAAGTTATCAATGTATCACAGATACTTTATTACTGAGCCATTCGCATTTCCGTTGCCCAAGCGGGAGCCGGAGCAGCTTGGCGAGGAGCACGCATCGGCTGCTGTGATTGCGGTACAGGATCTTGAGTTAAGCTCGACTGAGTACTGACCTGAACACAATTCGGAGTGAACAGGAAAATACTCTCCCCAATCCGCTCTTGATGGCCATCAATTGCAAAGGTTCCACCCGCAACAAAATCAACCGCTCGTTGAGCCTGATCGGGATCCATAATCGTCAAATTCAAAACCACTGACTTGCGTTCCCGCAGAGCTTGGATACAGAGGGGCATCTCTTCAAAGGAGCGCGGCTCCATCACAACAACCTCAGAAATACCATTCGCCCCAGGCATTCCAATAACGTTGCTCATGGCACTGCCGCCTTCGCCAGGAACTCCAACTGAGCGATCGCGATAACGACGACGAGTACGGCCTTCCTCTTCATGTAGAGGCTGCACAGGCGGAGCAGCAGGGACATGCTCTTGCTGGTAGAGGTTCTGATACTCCTCACCATCCATTTCGTCATATTCATACTCGTACTCTGGCTCATTGAAGCCTACGAAATCACGCAGCTTAGAAAAGATACTACTCACTGTTCTTGCTCCATCACGATCAGGGTTGATTCAGAAGTCACTTCTAACGACAAGAGGTACAGAAATTACGGACTAGAACCGAAGCTGCATTGCCGAGAGAATCAAAGCGTTACCGACAAACTGACTACAATTTTCAAAATATGCAATCCTCCAGCCGGAGGCACCTAAAGACTCAAATTTAGAGAAGTGGATTGCAGAATTTGATGAATCAGTATACAACCAGTTTCAAAAAAGGAAGATATAAAAACTAATTTTTTTGGAAAACCGACAAAACTCATTTCCAGCACCCATCCGCTAATCGAAATCACTCAAGCAGAACCACAGTCGGACAAGGAACTTACTACCATTTAAACACAGCTCCTCCAAAACGCTCCTTAATTATGTCTAAAGATTCTAAAATAGGAGAAAGCACTGCGAATATCCCTACTACCCTGACAACATCTGGCGAAGCTGGTTAGCAGATCAGGGGCGATCGCCAAACAAAATCCGCCCTAGGCGCACCATTGTAGCCCCCGCCTGAACCGCGATCGTATAATCGTTAGACATTCCCATCGACAGCTCTTTCACTTGAATTCTTTGCCAATCTTTTTGGCAGATACTATCGGCAAGATTACGAGTTTGCAAAAAAGCCTCCAGTTTTTCTGCCTCACTTAACCCCAAGGGAAGAATGGTCATAAGGCCACAAATTTCCAGATGTTCAAGCTGGTCGAGTTGAGATAGGTCGGTCAGCAAATCACCCACACTCCATCCCTGTTTATTCGGGTCAGGTAGTAGTTTTACCTGCAAGCAAATTCGCGGCCTTTGCTCATAGCCAGCAGCATAACGATTAAGTCGCTCAGCTAACTTCAAGCTATCCACTGAATGGATCCAGTGAAAAACTTCTAAGGCCCGCTGAACCTTATTTGATTGGAGATGCCCAATCAAGTGCCAGGTAATATCTGGCAGATCCCGCAATTGAAGTCGCTTTTCTTCAGCTTCTTGCACACGGCTTTCACCAAAGTCCCGAATCCCAGCCGCATAAGCCTCTCGCATTGCGGCAATTGAAACCTGCTTGCTAACAGCAATTAACCGCACGCTTGGAGGAAGGGTTTGGCGAATCTGGAAAACGCGCCCTGCAATTGTAGCGCCAACTTGAGAAAATGCTGTCATTGAAATGTTTGTTTATAAACTCCTTGCAACTGATCCAGTTCTTGAGTTTGGCCGGCTCGTCGCAGATTTCGAATGCGATTTTCTAAGAGAACCCGAGCATCGGTGCGGGTGATTGGCTCAAACTCTAGCCCTTCTTTGCCACTATTAACCAGAAAAAATAAACGCTGAGCATAAAGTGTTGTGAATAGTTCCCGATTGTCATCAACCAGGCAAACTCTGAAAAGTAGGCCAAAATTCGGATGATTGATATAAGTTTCGGTGCTCATCCAAAAATTAGAGTGGTCAGGATGTTCAGCATACTACACCTTAATCAGAACTTGTTAACCAGTTTTCGGGTAAATCCGATCAAAAATTGCGCCATATAACCATATAAATAGCTAAGCGCAGTTAAATTAAAGCTGGTTTTGGCGGTAGAGGGGGGTGGAACCTCTTGACTGGGGGCGCAGTCTCCACTCTTCCCTGCTTCCAGTTAACTAGAACTACTTAATGATACTGAAAGAATACTTTAACGGCCCATCTCCTTATAAAAGCCCATCTCCCGGCAGCCCTGACGACCAAACGTCGCGGCAATACAGACAGAACCCTGCCTCCGCAGGTTGCAGCAGGCTCTGGTTGGGTGAAGTCCGCGGCGCGGTAGACTTGGATCTAGATCTATGTCATCGCGGTTTTACTGCCAGACACTTTTCAAACGCCTCTACACTTGCTCTAAACTTGGCTAACTAGCCTTTGCGAGGCACAGCCATAGGATGGTAACAGTATCTGAAGAAATAGACCTGCGGCTAGTAGGTAGCCAAAAGTGGTCATATCTTCAGGCGCAGACGCCCCTGACAGACTGGCTATAGGAGCAGTAGTATCTGCAATGCAGCCTTCTAGCCTCACCAGATCTGTCCCAAACCATCTTCCTACTTGATAGCCAGATTTGAACCTTGATAGCCAGATTTGAACATTTAAGTAAGCGTAAGTAAGCGGCTCTCTGGGTATTCTACTGTTGTTGTTAAGACAGCCCTTAATGTTATCGATGGGTCTACTACTAGGGCGATTCAGGGTACATGTTTAACCCCATTGCCGGAATCTGTGAAGGTTTCAGTACTTTGCTATCCCCTAGAACAAATGAAAGGGCTATATTTTTTGAGCCAGGTTTTCTAAACCATGGATTAATCTGCTTTTTTCCTCTAACATTCCGTGTAGTGGTTGATACCCCATGATCGGCGATCGCTAAGATTTAGTAGCTTTAGAGGGTTTGCGATCCGTGGAGTGCTGCTTAATATGCGATGGCGCTCTCAACTTTATCCATGCAAGTACATGATCTCATCGAGCAATATCAAAAGGGCGAGAGAGAATTTGCCCATGTCGATCTCAGCGGTGCCAATCTGAGTGGGGTGAACCTCCGCGAGGTGAATCTGAGTGGTGCCAATCTAACGGGTGTAAACCTGAGCTGGGCATTTCTCAGTCATGCCAATCTGGCAGGAGCCTGTTTACGTCAAGCTGATTTACGCAGTGCCTCACTCAACAGCGCTGACTTAAACCAGGCCAACCTCAGCGGTGCAAACCTGAGTAAAGCGGATCTCCGGCTGGCTCAACTGCAAAATGCTGACTTGAACTGGGCCAGTTTAGAAGACGCCGACTTAAGTGGAGCCAATCTTAACGCTGCAAAACTTGACCAGGCCAATTTTGAACGGGCTAAGCTCGGCAACGTTCAGATGACCAATGCCGAACTGATGGAGGCCAATCTGAAACGTACCAATCTCACCAATGCCAATTTAGAAGGGGCTAATTTGCGGGAAGCTCATCTAGATGAGGCCAACCTGCGGGAAGCCTGTTTAGTCCGAACAAATTTGATCGAGGCAAATCTTAGTGGAGCCTACCTGCGCCAAAGCAACTTAACCGAAGCGGATCTCCATCGTGTCACCCTGATTGGGGCTGATCTCAGCGAAGCCAATCTTAGCGGGGCTGACTTGAGTCGAGCCAATCTCAGTAGCGCCTACCTGCTCAAAACCAGTTTCCACAAAGCCCACCTGCTGCGAGCCAATTTACAGGACTCGTTCCTCCTCAGGGCTGATCTGAATCAGGCAAATTTGCGCGGTGCTGACCTGCGCCGGGCCGATCTGAGTGGTGCTTATTTGAGCGATACGAACCTGATAGAGGCTGACCTGAGCGATGCCTTTTTACTGGAGAGTCATTTGATTCGGACGAATCTAACCGGGACAAAGATGACCGGCTGCTGCATCTACCATTGGCATTTGGAGGATGTGGATCTGAGTCAGGTCATTTGTCAATATGTCTACACCCAGTTTAACTACACTTCTAAAACACCAACCAACCGCTATCCCCAGGGAAGGAATTTAGAACCTGGGGAGTTGGGCCAGCAGTATCGTGAAAACAGCTCAGTAGTAGAGTTATATTTCACAGAAGAACCCAGTTGGGATGCGGTTGTTTTTACCCTAGCGCAGGTCGAGTTAGAAAGTCCGGAGTTAAAACTAACGCTGAAATCCTACGAGCAGGTAGAAGACAATTTTTTGATTAAGCTAGTGGCCAATCGGTTGGTCAATAGTAAGATCCTGGCGAGGCGTGTTTTTCAACTGTATCCAGAGATTCAACAGCGCCTCCAGATGCGGCGAGGCGATGTGCTACATTTACTTGGCATTACTACTCGCTCAATTGCCAACAACCGAGAGATAGAATCAGAGCCGCCCCCCGCTAACTCGGGCAGCACTCGCCAGGAACGAGTCTACCAGGAAGTTGTTCGCCAAATTCACCACATTTTAATTTCGCAGGCTCCTGAGCAATTTGTTGGAAGTGTCCAGAATCTGCTGAATTACCTGACGCGGGAGGGCATTTCGACAGAAGAAATCCAGAAGAAGATGATCGGGCAGGTGATTGTGCGACGTGCTCGAAAAGATCCGACTTTTCGAGAGCATTTGGTGCGCTGGGAAACCAGCGCACCAGAGGCAGCCCGTGTTTCTATGGTGGGGAGGGCGGTGCGGTTGGCGATCGCCCTCCTCTGGAGTGAGTCTCGGCAATAGGGGCTAGTTGGTGACGGTTACATCATCCCCATGCCACCCATACCACCCATGCCACCCATACCGCCCATATCAGGGGCACCCGCAGCCGGTTTCTTTTCAGGTCTTTCCACCACCAGGGCTTCAGTCGTCAAGACCAGACCAGCAATGGAGGCGGCATCTTGCAAGGCCGATCGCACAACCTTCGCGGGGTCAACAATTCCACTGGCAACCAGATCTTCGTATTGATCGGTAAGAGCGTTATACCCCACATTAAAATCCAACCCTCGCACCTTCTCAACCACGACAGATCCTTCTACCCCAGAGTTTTCAGCAATCTGGCGCAGAGGCGCCTCCAGCGCTTTGATCACAATATCGACCCCGACCTGTTCATCGGGGGTAAGGCTGGCTTTTATGGCCTCTACCTTCGGGGCTAGATGAATCAGCGTCGTACCACCACCCGGCACGATTCCCTCCGAAACGGCGGCCTGAGTGGCATTCAGAGCATCTTCAATACGCAGCTTACGATTTTTTAGTTCAGTTTCGGTCGCGGCACCGACCTTAATCACCGCAACACCACCTGCGAGCTTGGCAATCCGCTCCTGCAATTTCTCTTTGTCATAATCAGAATCGGTTGCTTCTAATTCGCGCCGGAGCTGGGCCACTCGTTTTTCTACATCGACACTGTTCTCAACGGCAGAAACTAGGGTGGTTGCATCCTTCGTTACGGTAATTTTGCGGGCACGCCCCATCATGTCTAGGGTAACGTTATCCAGACTTAGCCCAACGTCTTCCGAAATCACCTGCCCATTCGTTAGAACGGCAATATCTTGCAGCATTGCTTTACGCCGTTCACCAAAACCAGGAGCCTTGATTGCAACGACATTCAACACGCCCCGGAGCCGATTGACGACAAGTGTTGCCAGGGCTTCACCCTCAATGTCTTCAGCAATGATTAGAAGGGGCTGACCGGCACGAGCAACCTGCTCCAAAACCGGGACTAGGTCTTGAATCGAACCAATTTTCTTGTCCGTAATTAGAATGAGGGCACCCTCGTACTCTGCCAGCATCCGGTCTGGATCGGTCATAAAGTAGGGGGATATATAGCCCCGGTCAATTTTCATCCCCTCAACGACTTCTAGCTCCGTGTTGAGAGACTTGGATTCTTCCACGGTGATAACACCATCTCGCCCCACCTTTTCCATCGCCTCTGAGATCATTTGACCGACTTCTTCGTCACTACCTGCAGAGACGGTTGCCACCTGGGCGATCGCTTTGCCTTCCACTGGCTTGGCCGCAGCTTGAATCTCTTCTACTAGTCGGGCGACTGCCTTATCGATGCCGCGCCGGAGTGCCACTGGGTTGGTGCCAGCCGTCACGTTTTTCAACCCTTCTCGAATCATGGACTGGGCGAGCACTGTTGCAGTGGTGGTACCATCACCTGCCAGATCCTTCGTTTTAGAGGCTACTTCTCGAATCAAGGAAGCACCTGTATTTTCTAAGGGGTCTTCCAGTTCGATTTCCTTCGCAATCGTAATGCCATCATTGACAATCTGGGGTGCTCCATACTTTTTCTCTAACAACACATTGCGTCCCCTGGGGCCGAGGGTAACGCGCACGGCATCTGCTAGAGCGTTTACACCCCGTTCAATCGCCTGCCGAGATTCATCACTAAAAACAACTAGCTTTGCCATAGATCTTTTACTTAAATTCTCCACATTGAATTTAGCACTCTTAGCGTTCGAGTGCTAAATCTAGAGATGAGAGCTTTCTCTCACGCCCTGACCTTCTATTCAGAACCTCAAATGTCTGGGGTTTCTGAAATCGACCGAGCCTTCCGCCCAATTTAGCGGCCCGTCAGGCGATGCAGTCGGCTGCGTAGGATCAAGTCAAGCCCATAGCGCAGTACCATGAGCGCGCCCATCCCCGATAGGATAAAGGCAGCGATCGCCCAATTCAGATGGAGGCCTGCTGTCAGTAGTAGTATCCCTACTAGTAATGTAAACCCACTTAAACTCGCAAACACCAAGCTCTTTAAAGTTAGATGGATTTGCTGCAGGGCGCGATCGGTTTCAGCAGCCCGGAGCCGCATTTCTAGCTCAGCCTGTTCGAGCCGCTCCTCTAACCCTTGCAGTAGCCGCTCGACTGGACTGGGTTGATTCAACTTGTAAGCAATAAACTCCTGTGCCTGGCGGGCGAGTGCTCCCATGCCTCGCCCCCTAATCGTCGCCAGATTGCTAATAAATGGCTTGGCACAGGTCAACAAGCTGTAGTGAGGGTCTAGGGTACGGGCCACTCCGTCGAGGGTGGTGAGTGCTTTAAGAATAAAGGTCATCTTCGCGGGTAGCCGAAAGGGCTGCTGCTCAAACAGGGCATAGACCTCAGAGCGTACCTGGTTAAATTCTTGCAACTCGATGGGCTTCTCTGTAAATTTCTCCAGCATGAAGCGAGTCACCCGCCGCACTGGGGTCATATCAGAAACAGGCTCAATTAACCCCAAATCAGTCAGGGTGTGAATCACCTGATCCGCATCTTTCTTCAAGACGGCAAAAAAGGTTTGGATCATTTGCTCTCGATTAATCGAGGGCACCTCCGCCATCATGCCAAAGTCGTAGAAAATTAGCCGACCATCGGGAGTAACTGCCATATTGCCGGGATGGGGATCTGCCTGGAAAAAACCATCTTGCAAAAGTTGCTTCAGGTAGCTACACACCCCCAGGGTATTGATTTCTTTCACATCAATACCGCAGGCTTCTAGACTTTTGCGATCGCTAATCTTGACGCCAGGCAAGTATTCCATTGTCAAAATGCGAGGGGTAGTGTACTTGGGGTAAACCTTGGGAACTGCAATTCGAGACTGGTGGCGAAAGTTGTAGCGGAAGCGATCAGCATTCATTGCTTCTTGAACATAGTCAATTTCTTTGTAGAGGATCTCAGCAAATTCCTGATAAATCGCTTCCAGATTGTAGCGTTGTGCCCAGGGAAAGAGCCAATAACTGACCTTGACCAGTTTATGCAGCGTCTTAAAGTCCAGATCAAATAGCTGCTTGAGTCCAGGTCGTTGCACCTTCACAACGACTTCTTCGCCCGTGTGCAGGCGGGCTTTGTGCACCTGACCCAGGCTAGCAGCAGCCAACGGTACTGGGTCAAATTCTGAGTAAACCTGAGTCAGGGGTGCCGCTAATTCTGACTCGATAATGGCGATCGCCTCCTCCGTCGGAAAGGCCGGCACCCGATCCTGTAGTTGACTTAATGCCTGCACATATTCCAGCGGGAGCAAGTCAGCTCGCGTCGAGAGGGCTTGCCCAATTTTGATAAAGGTTGGCCCTAGGTCAAGCAAAGTTCCTACCAGCCATTGGGCACGGCGATGGCGATGGCGGTGGGAGTGGCGAGCAACCGTTGCATCCCAGGTGAGATACCCAACCAGGCGAAAAGCCGACAGAAAAATATCAATCTGGCGAGCACCGGGCGAGTAGCGACGGCGCTGCCAGCGAGGGGGTTTGGCGTGGGTTGTTTTAACAATAACCATTGACCCTAGTGTACCTGCCTACTTGCTAGCCTAACGCCTTTGAGCATGACAACCCTAGGCCACCGATTCGCTACCGAGTTGCTGGGGCAACTGTAGCTTGAATTGAGTTTTCCAGGTTGACGATTTACCCTCAAGGGGGTAGCTGCTGACCTCAACCGTACCACCCAAATGTTGCAGGAGGGACTTAACCAGCGCTAGGCCCAAACCAGTGCCTTGAATGGCATTTTGGGTTGCTTCTTGGCAACGCCGAAACTTATCAAAAATATAGGGCAACTCATCCTGGGGAATCCCAACTCCTAGGTTTGACAGTACCAATACCACGCGATGATTTGACCGATCAGACAGCTCAGTCAGCGATAAGTGCACCTGGGTATCCAGGGCAGAATATTTACCAGCATTCGCTAACAGCTCTACCAAAATTCGATTCAGGCCATTGCGATCGCTATACAGCCGCACGGGGTATGGAGGTAATGATAAACGCAGTGTCAGACCTTTTTCTGCCCATTGCTGACGAAACGCAGAAGCAACCTCATTAATCATTTGGCAAATGTCTAACTCCTCTGGTTGCATCTGTACCCGGTTAGACTCTAGCTCTTGCAAGGCCAACAGATCGTTCACCAGATTAGCTTCTTGGATACATTGTTGTTCCAGAATGTTGAGATAATGCGCACTGCGATCGCTCTCTAAACCAACCTGCCGCAACATGCGAATAGCTATCCGCATACTGGTGAGTGGAGTCCGCAATTCATGGCTAACCGTACTGAGAAACCCATCCTTAAGCTGGTTGAGACGCCGCAATTGATCGACCTGCTGACGCGTCAACTCATATAACTTCGCCTGCACCGACAGGCTTTCTCGGAGCTCAGCCGTGCGCTTTTCAACGAGAGCCTGCACTTGGCGTAAAGTCTCTGTTTGGATAATCGCCGTACTCATCTGAGCCTGGAGCAATTCCACAAGTTGCCGCTCTTCTGGTTGCCAGAAATAGGGTTGGTCATGCTGCAAAACTAAAAACCCTAAAACGGTACCCTGATTGGCCAGGGGGGCAAGCAAAAGCGCTGGAAACTCAGATGCACTAAAAAGGGGCGCAATTTGATCTCCCACCAGCAGTAGCTCGGTTCCATAATTCAGCTCAATCGGCTGTTCAGGGGCGCTAAAAGCTCGCTGGCAAAGGTGACACTCTGATAACCAAAACGATAGAGGTTGATGCCCACCCTCATTCGTTGCTTTTGACGAGCCAAGTATCGAAGGGGTTGGGTAAACAACTGTACCATCCCTGTACTCGCAAGTGAGCACTATCCTGGCGCGGGGCAATTCTCCAACAGCTCGACTGCGCCAGAGGGGGTCGGAGTACCTGAGACGCAGCAACAGGGCCCGTTTGATCCCTAAGGCCGTCGCCATACCGCGGGTGGCTATTTGTAACAGTTCGGTCAAATCAGAGGCTCGGTGAATCGCCAGCGCTAACTGACTGGTCACCGTTTGAAAATTGTGTTGCTGCTGGCACTGTTGTAACAAGCGATAACGCGACACAATCTCCCCAAGTTGCTGAACCATCGTTTGAAACGCAACAATTTCTGCCGCTTTCCATGAATAAGGATGCGCTTTGACCAAGTTCACTACCCCCCAGGGTTGCCCCTCCACTGTCAAAACTCCACCCATGAGCGCTTGAACACTGAAGGATACGCCCTCCTGTGCGTCCCACAGCATCACAGCCTGAGACATCGGAGTACTAGCAGGCTCAGTCAGATTAGCCCCACTAGTAACAAAAAAAGGAAACTCTCCCTTCGCCTGAGTCAGCTTGACGTTTCTTTGAACAAACCGCTGTTGGGAATGGGTACAGCCTAGAAAGCAGGCGGGCTGGCTAGCCCTACCGTTAATCACCAAACCACAGGCTGTTGCTTGAAAGATCTGGCAAACCTTAGATAGAACATCAAGGAGACAGTACTCCAGATCTACTTGTGGAGTGAGCATCACCTGGTAGGCCAAATGGGCGATCGCGGCCTGACACGTAGTCAACAACCCATCACTATCGACTTCTGGCATGGCTCCCCTTGTTGCTTGCGGTACATCCTTCTCTAGCAAGGGTAGTTGGTCAAAACCGAGGCTGGCAGCGCGTAAAGCGTCATTCCCTAAAAGAGTTACTGTGCTTAAGTCCATTCTCTGCAAAATCCCACCAATACCTTTAGCAGCCACTGGATTATACGAATGGGTAGCGACCGCTGGATTATACGAATGCATCTGCCCTATCTAGCAGAGTGCCCAAATTCACTTTGGAGAATTCACCTAGCGTCTCAACCCCAAAAAGTCGCTTCAGACTTTCAGTCATCTTCGTATCGCTATCGCCAAGTTGATGAGTCCGTTAAAGATGAAGGGGGTATGGGGGTTACCCAAGCCAGGAGTTCAAACCCCCTGCCCCGTCCTTAACCAGGTAGCTACAGCTATATACAGAGATGCTCTGCAGAGTGTAGATTTCAAAATGGTTGCATGTCACTGTGTCCTCACCCTTAGATTCCGCTCCCAACTTAGGGGTTAGGACTTTGAGACGGCTCAGATCTCCTTCTCCTAGGTTGGAAGAAGGAACTGGGAGATGAGGGCCTGCGAAGGTGACATGCTTTCTTTCAAAGCGATAGAACCATACAAGCCGCTGTGTTCACCTGATGACGGCTTCCCATCCTGCTTTGTGAGAAGAAACAACAAATCTGAGCCGTCAAGCATGATAGCTTTCATAGATTACACTGGGCCATCCTAGGAAGTATCCGTAATTTCCGACGATTTCCGCTGCTGCTGCGGAAGCTGTTATAACCAAAAGAGACAATTCGTACTACCCAGGTCAAATGGCACTGCCCTCTACAATTGCTTCACACACCAGCCAACCTGCCTGTTCCAATGTAATTGGAACGGTTAAAGGCCCCGGCGAAACTGGCAATCAGTATGTATTCATCACAGCAAATAATCGTCAGGTCAAAATTGGCGAATTCGTCTATTACACGGTGACCACTGAAACTAGCGATCCCTCTCTGAAAATTCTGGGGAAGATATCGGATCGTCGGCTCATCGACCATTTACCTGACCGTATTTTTGCGGATACTGAAATCAGTCCAGAAGCGATCGCGGCACTCGTTGGGTTTACTTATGAAAACCCTGAAATTTATGAAGTTTCTGTGGATGTGATTGGCTATTTCGACCCTGTTTTGGGGTTTATGAACCCCAGACGCAGTCCCGATCCGGGTGCCAAGGTATATCTGGCAGATGATGAAATGCTACGACTGGTCTTGAATCGCAAACAGCCGGGTACGATTGGTGCTGCTCACATTGGCTCTTTACTCTTACGCGCTGGGGGTGCGGTTCCGATCGCGTTAGACGTTAAAGAACTTGTGAGTACCCACATGGCAATTCTGGCTGGCACGGGGTCAGGGAAGTCTTACACCGCCGGTGTACTGGTAGAAGAGTTACTGTTACCCCACAATCGGGCTGCTATCTTGATTTTTGACCCCCATGGGGAGTATGGAACCCTCACAGAAATTCAGGGTCATCCACGCTTTCAGGCAGATGACGGCTATCGCCCCAGGGTAAACGTCTTAACACCAGAGGATATTCAAATCCGCATCTCTTCCCTTGACTATGCTGATGTTTTGACTCTATTGCCTCAAATGAGCGAACGGCAGCAGGCGATTTTGAATAAAGCCTTTCGCCTGCTACAACGGCGTCGCCAGGGGGATTTCCGTTGGGGCATTCAAGATTTGATTGCAGCCGTGCGCGAGGCGGATACCCAAGTGGATGAGGAGGGTAACGAGAAGCTCGGATCTTCTGTTGCGGCTCTGGAATGGAAGCTGGAAAAGATTGAGCGATCGCCCTATTTTCATAACTTTAACCACCTCGCCCCGAAAGATTTGTTTGAGCCGGGCTGTGTTACCGTGCTGCAAATGAACGAAGTCAGCCAGGAGGAGCAGCAGGTTATCTGTGCAGCGATTCTGCGCCAGGTTAACCAGGCCCGCATGGATACGCAAAAAGAACGGATTACGCCTCAGGATGAAAACTATCTGCCCTATCCTGTATTTATTCTGTTAGAAGAGGCCCATCGCTTTGCCCCGGCCCACGAGCCTTCTCGTTGCAAAGGGGTCTTGCGGACGATTTTGAGTGAGGGGCGGAAGTTTGGCTTAGGGGTAGGGCTAATTACCCAACGACCTGGCAAGCTTGACTCGGATGTGTTGTCGCAGTGTATGAGTCAATTCATCATGCGGATTGTGAATCCTGTGGATCAAGATAGTCTGAAGTATGGGGTCGAAGCAGCGGGGCGGGATCTCTTAAAGGAATTACCAGCCTTAACAAAGGGGCAAATTATTATCGCCGGAGCCTGTGTCAATACGCCTGTGCTCTGTCAGGTGCGATCGCGGTTGACTAAGCATGGCGGTGAAACCCTAGATGCTCCCAATATGTGGCAACAACACTTTCAGCGGCATTACCAGCAAGAGCGTGAGCTACAACAGGCACCTATCGCAATGAAGCCCCCAGCCCAGCGAGTACGAGGAGTTAGTATTGACTAGTGCCACTCCGCAGAGTTCAAAATGATAAAATTCAACGTGAAAAAGGCTTAACGTATTCGTATTGCAAGATACCTGAATCGGCGACAAATTTCCGCTGTAGCAGATTAATGCCTGCGGTTCGCGCGCGATCGCTCTGAAAACCAGATGGAATGCCACAATATAGCTACCAAGTCGCTGCTCAGGTCGAGAGAGGAAGGGACACCATTGGTGACCTCTATTCTTATATTTGAGTAGACTGGAGAACCGATATAGGTTGGTGTCGGAGAAAAATTCCGTGTCTTTTGAGAACCTGTTTTCCGCTGGTGGTGTTGTAATGTTTCCGCTGTTGGGATTCTCAATCCTGGCAGTGGCACTGAGCTTGGAGCGGTTTATTTTCTGGTGGCGCTTGATTCAACGGCAAGAACCTCTGGTACGCGAGGTTTTTCATCTTTATCCTCGCAGCCCCCGCAATGCCTTGCAAAAATTGCAACAAAATACAGATTTGCCAATTGCCCGTATTTTTTTAGCGGCCCTGGAACTGGATCGCCCAAACCCAGAAGAGTTTCGCTTAGCGCTGGAAAGTTCGGCCCAGGCAGAGTTACCTTTGTTAAAACGCTTCAATACTGTATTTGAGACGATTATCAGCCTCTCGCCCCTGCTAGGGCTACTGGGGACGGTGCTGGGCTTAATCCGCTCCTTTGCCTCCCTGCGCTTGGGAGATGTCGCTGGAGCCAATTCAGTCGGAGTCAGCTCAGGTATTAGCGAAGCCTTAGTCTCCACAGCAACGGGTTTAGTTGTGGCGATTCTAACCCTGATGTTGGCCAATACGTTTCGTGGCCTCTATCAACGGCAGATTGCGTTGATTCAAGAATATGGTGGACAGTTGGAATTACTGTATCGTCGTTGTTATGAACATTGGGGAGAGAAAAAGCCCTATGCGCCTACCTGAAGAACCGGATCTTCCTCCCCAGATCAACATCGTACCGATGATTGACGTGATTTTCGCTATTCTCACGTTTTTCATCATGTCCAGCTTATTCTTAACTCGCTCTCAGGGGTTGCCCGTTAACCTGCCCCGAGCCGGAAGTGCTGAGCAACAGGCAACTCAATCGCCTACAATCGTGACTTTAGATGCCAGCGGTAGGCTATCGGTCAATCGTGAACCAACGAATCTAGATAATCTCGCTAGCCAAGTGCGATCGCTGACGGCTGGCCAAGCGAATGCGCTGGTTGTGCTTAGTGCCGATGAAAAAGCCGCCCATGGGCAGGTAGTGGCTGTGATGGATCGACTCCGAACTCTACCCAACGTGCGGCTTGCAATTCAAGCAGAACGCCCACGCTAATTGGCGCGACCAATACCCATGTAACGGAAGCCCGCGGCTTCGAGCGCTTTTTGATCCAGGAAGTTACGCCCATCAATCAAGATAGGGTTGGTCATCAGTCTGGCCATTTTGGCGTAGTCAAGGCTGCGGAAAACCTGCCAATCGGTAATCAAGGCCAGTGCATCGCAGCCATCTGCAAGACGCTCTGGATCAGTTTCAACAATCACATCCGATAAACCGTGACGCAGACCCGTTTGGGAAACCACGGGGTCGTAGGCTTTGACCTTAGCGCCCAGGCGCGTCAGATGCTGCACGATCGTCAGGGCTGGAGCATCTCGCATATCATCCGTATCGGGCTTAAAAGTGAGACCGAGTAAACCAACGGTTTTGCCCTTCAAGATCTTTAGCACCTGTTGCAGCTTTTCCACCATGATCATGCGCTGACGCTCGTTCACACTCACGGCTGCCTTCAACAGATGGGCTTCATACCCGTAATCGTCTGCCGTATGGATCAAAGCAGAGACATCCTTCGGGAAACAAGAACCACCCCAGCCAATGCCAGCGTTTAGAAACTTGCTCCCCACCCGTGAATCCAGCCCTATTCCACGGGCAACTTGTACTACGTCGGCTCCAACGCGATCGCAAATGTTCGCGACTTCATTGATAAAGCTGATTTTAGTCGCCAAGAAAGCATTAGCCGCATACTTGATCATTTCCGCAGAGCTGAGATCTGTAATCACCACAGGTACTGGCGGCAAGGTTTTATCTTCAGCAAACTGACGCGCCACAATTGGGGCGTACAGCTCCTGCATCAGGGCCTTAGCCCGCTCACTGTTTCCCCCCAAAACGATGCGATCCGGGTTAAAGGTGTCATAAACGGCAGAGCCTTCCCGAAGAAACTCTGGATTACTAATCACATCAAAATCTGGCTCCTTGGGAAGCCGCCCAATCACGCCAGGCTCACTGCCGCCAACACCAGCCAACACGGGATCTGATGTTGCACTCCGCTGCTCTGCATAGCCCTCCAGTACAATCATGCGCACCCAGTCACCAGAGCCAATCGGCACTGTGGACTTGTTCACAATCACCTTGTAGTCACCATTCAGGTGTGCACCGATACCGCGGGCAACGGCCTCAACATAGCGTGTGTCACTTTCTCCCGTCGGCAAAGCCGGAGTACCCACCGCGATAAACAGCACCTGTCCATGATCCACGCCTGCCGCCAGATCTGTTGTGAATTGAATACGCCCGGCCTCAATGGCAGTTTGCATAATTTCAGACAGACCTGGCTCAAAAATGGGCGACTGCCCGGAGCGCATAAGTTTGACCTTTTCTTCATTATTGTCAACGCAAATCACATCATGACCGATATGCGCCAGACAGGCACCTGTCACCAGACCCACGTACCCTGTACCGATAACGCAAACACGCATGGAGACTCCTTCTAATTAATCACTAAGGTGCACTTATTGTTTGACCGTTTAGCTTGACTGTTTACTCAGGAAATTGATCCGTAACCTCGCAGTTCTCAGTCAACCGATAGCAGTGGGCTACCCCTCAAAGAATCCAGCCAATCGAGTGGATTTAAGCTCAGCTCATGCAAGGTCAGCCCTCCAGCAAAGCCTAGAGTCAGGCGTTATGCCTCTATCGCTCAATTCCCAAATTCTGCGATCGCGAATGCCACCCATCACCTACCAGGTTCAGGCCAGGGGCAACCGCACTGGAATCTGCTCTAAGGTAGAGTCACCCAGACGCTCCCGAAAATCTTCAATCGTTGCCTTTAACCCCTCCCGCAGAGGAACTGAGGGCTGCCAGCCTAACCACTCCTGGGCGCGCGTAATATCTGGGCGGCGACGGCGGGGGTCATCCTGCGGCAGCGGCTCAAAGCGCAAGCTAACATTGGGATTCACCAATTCCTGTACAACCTGTGCCAGCTCAACAATTTTGTATTCATCCGGATTGCCCAAATTAACCGGGCCAATGAATTGACCATTCATCAAGCGGATTAGCCCATCCACCAAGTCTGAGACATAGCAGAAACTACGAGTTTGAAAACCATCTCCGTAAACAGTAATGGGCTTGCCACGCAAGGCCTGGAACACAAAGTTACTCACTACCCGGCCATCGTTCTCTAGCATACGCGGGCCATAAGTGTTGAAAATCCGAGCGACACGAATGTCAACCTCATTCTGGCGATGGTAGTCAAAGGCCAGAGTTTCTGCGACGCGCTTCCCTTCGTCATAACAACTGCGAATCCCAATCGGGTTGACATTGCCCCGATAATCCTCGGTTTGGGGGTGAATTTCTGGATCACCATAGACTTCTGAAGTAGAAGCCAGCAAAAATCGAGCTTTTACGCGTTTGGCCAGCCCCAGCATATTCAGCGTACCAATCACATTGGTCTTAATGGTTTTAACGGGATTGTACTGGTAGTGGACAGGCGAAGCCGGACAAGCTAAGTGGTAAATTTGATCGACTTCCAGACGAATTGGCTCGGTCACATCATGACGAACCAACTCAAAGTAGGGATGATTCAGCCATTTCAGAATATTGCGCTTGTTTCCTGTGAAAAAATTATCAAGGCAGATGACTTCATTTCCCTCTAGCATCAGCCGGTCAATTAAATGTGACCCAATAAAACCCGCTCCACCGGTTACCAAGATTCTCATACTAGTTTCCCTAAGAAGTTTATCTTCATCATTATGATTTTTCAGAGCCTACTAGGTGGCCTAGTCGTTGTCATTCGCTCGCTCTAGCGAGTCAAGTTGCCGCACAAGCTCTGCTCATCTGTGCAGTACAGCATGAATAAATCATTGACGGGCAACCAACGTTCTCAGCACTGAATTAATTAGGTTTTGATGCATCTTCGACCCATCAAACCTTTCTTGAACATCGCACTCGGCTCTCAGATGGCTCTCACCAAAAGTTCACCATTGAAAGAACCATGCTCAATGAGAGTGGGCGTTCAACCTGTAACCACCATAGCCTTGTATCAGGTGAATCACCAATAGCAGAAGCAGGGACGAACCAAACTTTGCTTTGTTGAATAAAAACTTATCAGACACACTTTGGAGAAGCCGTGCTTCCCGAAGGACTTTATAGAATATTTATAACTTGGTAGGAATTCTGTAAATGCCCACTACTGCTCTAGCCGCAGAACTGCCATAAAAGCTTCCTGAGGCACGTCCACTGTTCCGATCGCCTTCATTCGCTTCTTACCCTTTGCCTGCTTTTGGAGCAGTTTCTTCTTACGGCTGATATCACCGCCGTAGCACTTAGCCAACACATCTTTACGCAAAGCTGGGATGTGTTCACTGGCAATCACCTTAGAACCAATTGCCGCCTGTACAGGAATTTTAAACTGATGGCGAGGAATCAGTTCTCTGAGTTTTTCGACTAGGGCACGGCCCACACCATAGGCCTTATCCCGATGCACAATCGTCGCTAGGGGATCTACCGGATCACCGTTGATCAAAATATCGAGCTTGACAAGAGGGTTTTCACGGTAGCCAATCAGTTGATATTCCATACTGGCATAGCCCCGCGATCGCGACTTCATCTGGTCAAAAAAGTCGGTTGCCACTTCCGCCAGAGGTAACTCATAAATCATCGTCGTACGCTCTGGGGTCAGGTACTTCATATCCTTGAACACGCCCCGCCGGTTTTGACACAACTCGGTTAAAGTACCGACAAACTCCTTCGGGGTAATGATCTCGACTTGAACATAAGGCTCCTCCATTTTTTCCCGATGTTGAGGATCGGGCAGTTTGCTCGGATTATCGATGAGCAGCACCTCTCCCTTGACCGTGGTGACCCGATAAACCACCGAAGGAGCCGTTGTAATCAAATCGAGATTATATTCTCGCTCTAACCGCTCCTGCACAATTTCCATATGGAGCAGACCCAAGAAACCGCAACGGAACCCAAACCCCATAGCGCTAGACGTTTCTGGCTCATAATTGAGGGCGGCATCGCTCAGCTTCAGTTTTTCTAGGGCTTCGCGCAAATCCTCAAACTGATCGGAATCAGTGGGAAACATACCACAAAACACCATCGGCTTTGCCTCGACATACCCCGGTAGCGGCTCTGCCGCACGAGCCGTCGCCAAGGTAATGGTATCGCCCACACGAGCATCTTCCACGGCTTTGATGGCGGCAGAGATATAGCCAACCTCACCTGCATGGAGTTCTTCGACCGGTACCTGTCGGGGTGAAAGTACACCCAGTTCGTCGATTTCATATTCCTTTTCTGAAGCCATCAGGTGAATGCGATCGCCCTTACGCACCGTGCCATCCATCACCCGGAAATAGACAATCACCCCACGATAGGGGTCGTAATAGCTATCAAAAATCAGTGCCCGCAAAGGTTCCTTCACCGTATCCGCTGGCGGCGGCACCAAATGCACAATCGATTCTAAGATTTCATCAATACCCAACCCCTCCTTAGCCGAGGCCATAATCGCGCCGCTGCAATCTAACCCAATAATTTCTTCAATTTCTTGCTTGACTCGTTCCGGTTCGGCTCCAGGCAGATCAATCTTATTCAGCACAGGGATAATTTCTAAATCGTGCTCCAAGGCCAAGTAAACATTGGCCAGGGTTTGAGCTTCTACCCCTTGGGAGGCATCGACCACCAATAGTGCACCTTCGCAAGCGGCAAGCGAGCGAGACACTTCATAGGAGAAATCCACATGCCCAGGCGTATCAATTAAGTTCAGCACATAGGCAACCCCATCCTTGGCGACATAATTCATCCGGGCTGCTTGCAGCTTAATGGTGATACCCCGCTCCCGCTCCAAATCCATATTGTCGAGGAACTGTTCCTTCATCTCCCGTGCTTCGACCGTGCCCGTAGCCTGCAACAGGCGATCCGCCAAGGTCGATTTACCGTGATCAATATGAGCAATGATCGAGAAGTTACGAATATGAGAGACAGGAACGTTGGTCATACAAACCGCAATAGTTGAGACAGGTTAGAAGGAAGAAATTCAAAGCAAGAAGGTCAACCTCCAATAGAAGAGTCATCCACCAGCCTGTTAACTTCCTTAAAGTAATTGTAAGTCCTTCTTTGGAGTGCTGGAGATATTAGCGACTATAGCGGCCTTGAGTCAGCATCAAGCTTCAGCTAAATCTCCAAACTTCATTATCTCAATTTTTGATTGTCTAATCGTAGATAAGGCAAGTAGTCCTCATTCACTGTAAGCAGGGGGAAGTGGGGATTGCATCTCTAGACAGGGGGCTCCACCCCTGAAGTCAACTTCAATTGAATTGCGCCTAGCTACTCAGCCTAAACAACGTCCTCTGCGCCAATCTCCCATCTGCTCGCAGCCCCGATTGCGTGTAGCATCTGCTACATCAATTCACCAGGCCAGATTCATTTAGATTTAAAGAGCATGTTGCCTTTGCAGGTCTTTATCCCCCCAGCCCTTCTTCCGAGTTGGGAGAAGGAGAGCCGAGCCGTCTCCAAGCCCCACTCCCGATTTAGGAGCGGGATTAGAGCAATCCGGGCATACCAGAAAAGGGTGAGAGCAAAAGTGACATGCACCCAAATTAAGAGCATCTGAGGGATATTCCAGTACGAGAGGAAGGAAATCGCCAGATATACTTAATGAGGGTACAACATTGACTGTTGGTTTAGACACAAGCCACTCATCGCTTCTGCAAAGCCTGTATGATCCTGAAACGAGTCTGAACCGATGAAGAAAGAAACGGCACCCGCCCAACGTCCTGGGGTGGGTCATCCTCCTTACCCTTTCGCAAATGTAAAGCGTTTCATTGCATCTAACCTATGAGCGATCCGATTATGCAGTCTATGATCCCTGGGCCGGGCAAAGTCGAAGTCTCGATTCAGCTTGACCGAGATTTGCTTGAGCAAATTAGTCACCTCACCAATGACCCGAGCAAGGTTATTGAAGTGGCGGTGCGGCGCTGGCTCAAGAATGAGCTGCTGCGAGAGGATGAGCAAACCCGCGATTTACGGCGGAACCCTCCTATCCCCCCGCGAGGGGAATGGAATGATTGAGCAGCGCTCACCCAAGCGCTCAATCCGTAGCGAGTCATGGCAAATCCATTAGCATATGGGCGATGGCAAAAGTTAATCAAGTCCGTGGGTTTCACGGCAAAACTAACCCATATAATTTTTTACATCAGGCGTCATCAGGATGGTTAGTTCAGGGATTTGCAGACTTCCTGTACGCAGGGAGGATTGGGGCATCACCCGGGTGGTTGAATTCTTTAATCGCAGACTTCCTGTATGCAGGGAGGATTGAGGGTTCGTGGCTTCGCAGGGCAATAGCAGATGCAAAGTGTCTGAATGAGATCTGAATGAGACAAGCCGAAGCCACAGCCCAAGCAATTTCTGCTTTACTACCCTGCTACTCCCTAGCTAAAAGTGGCGACGGCTAGACTTCTAGTCTTTGGTCTGCGTTAAGTTAGTAAACGAAGCCAGTTTACTCTGGTTCCTGCCATTTTTGGAGCCGACGACCTTGCAAACGGATGTTACTGTGGCCCTAGAGGGCGGTTTTCAGGATCCAGATTCAAACATGACTAGGGGTTTTGGCAGCGCCTTAGTGCTGATCCAAGACGGGCAGGGTCGTTATGTTTCTTTTCACTGGCAAGAGGGGGAAAGTTTACTCAGCTCAAAGTTGGTTTTAGAGCAGCAGCAGGCTGTTTTTGCTCCGGTTGATATCGATGCTTACCAAGGCTGTATCCGGCAAGTGTTAACGAGTCTCTCCCCCGAGCGGTTTTCTTGCCCCTTTCACTGTGGCGATCGCATCGTTTTGTTTGAAGGAGCGATGAGTCCGGTTTTATTGCCAGACCGGGGGCCTGAGATGGTTGTAGTAGCCGGGCGCCTGCTCCCGGTCCAAGCTTCAGCCCTTCCTCCCTATAAACGGGGTGTTTTAATGCCAGCATCTTTTATGCTGAGCACTGATCGGTATCAAAAGTTACTCACTCAAATTTCCTGGAATATTCGCCGCACCCTTGATCTCCCGACCATCTGGCAGCAGACCGTAAAAGGCTTAGCAAAAGCGCTCGGGGTGAGTCGATGTTTGATTTGTCTCTATGAATCAGAGGCGGCTAAGGTAAAGGTAGTAGCTGAGCATGTTCAGGAAACTAGTCATTCTATCTCTCTGCTGGGTCGTACTTTTAATACACACATTGATGACTATCTACGCGAGGCGATCGCAACCCTGACAACAGTAACAGTGACCGATACAACGGTCATCGAACAGGAAGGGTGCCTCATCCATCGCCCAAGCGGCAGTGACAACCCGGATCCACCTAATGCCCTTGTCTTGCCGCCTTCCTCACTGCTTGTGCAGGCTACTTGCTATCAAGATAAGCCCAATGCTCTTATCCTGCTTTACCAAAGTGACCGCTCCCGCTATTGGAGTGAAACTGAGCTTGAGTTTATGCGTGACTTGGCTGATCAGGTCGGAACAGCGATCGCCCACGCCAATTTGTTTGCCAACAGCCAATCACTCACTGAAGAATTGCAGCGGGTCAACAGCAGCCTCATGCAAAAGCACCGAGAGCTTGAAGAGGCACGCCATCATGCAGTTGAGGCATCACGGCTCAAAAGCGAATTTTTAGCGAACACTTCCCACGAGCTACGAACTCCCCTGAATGGCATGATCGGCTTCCTAAAACTAGTGCTAGACGGCATGGCCGACGACCCCGAAGAGCAGACAGAGTTTATCAGCGAAGCCTATCGTTCAGCCATCCATCTGCTAAACATCATCAACGATGTCCTGGATCTAGCAAAGATTGAAGCTGGCAAGCTCCAAATTGAATTAAGCCCCGTTAAGTTAGTTGAGTTATTGAGTGATGTCGAAGACTTTCTTAAGCCCCAGGCCCTCCAAAAAAACCTGCGTTTTGAGATTGAGCAGCCACCAACGGATGATGAAATCTTACTCTTCGGTAACTACCAGCGGTTATTGCAGGTCATGCTTAACCTCGTAAACAATGCCATCAAATTCACCCACGAGGGTGGAATCACGATTAGCGTAGAGCTAATCCGCAAAAAAGTGACATTTCAGGGACAAGATTTACCGGGTATGGCGATTGTCCGAGTAGCAGACACTGGGATTGGAGTTTCTCTTGATAAGCAAGACAAATTGTTTCAGTCCTTTAGCCAGGTAGATGGCTCACGCACCCGTCAATATGGTGGTACGGGCCTGGGGTTAGCCATCTCTCAAAAGCTAGTAGAGGCAATGGGCGGAGAAGTCAACTTTTTTAGCATGGGGGAAGGTTTAGGCTCAACAGTCACCTTTACAGTCCCCCTCTTCCAAGAGCCATTAATGATTACGTCTCAATTTACAGATGTAGAATCTACACTTCAGTTTTCAGAATAAATCCAGTAAGCGTAAGACATCTTTTATCACCATTATCAGCTCATTGTCTTGAGTGCATCCCAGTTTCACAAATTCACCCTCATCCCCACCCCTGCTCCTGTTTTGGTCAAAGGATAGCTACTTCAAAAGCCCTCTTCCCCCCCTGGGAAAGGGAAACAACGTAGGATACATTCCATCGTTTTAACTTGTACCCGTGCTTCGTCCTAGTAGACGAAGGCAAAAGTACTGCGTCTAATAGGCCTTAGAAGTTGGATTTTCCACACCCATTTCATACTGCCCTCCATTCAACTCAAACCGTCACTATCCGTTATTCGACGATCTTGCCCTGATTTGAAGGATGAGCAAAGATCTTAGGCAACCTCCTATTCACAAAGTTTCTTTCTCACACAAGATGGAAGATCTCTACCCAACCAATAGCCGCTGTATTTTACTCTTGTCTACTCGTGCCGCTACGCAGAATTCAAAATGCCCCAATTCAAAGTGACAAGGCTCAGTATATCCGCGTTGCAAGATTCCTGAATCGGCAAATTATTTCTGTCGTGGTGTCTTAGCTGGCAATGATGTTTAGATAACCCTGTGATTTTATAAAACGCATAAGAGCCATCCGATTCGATCGCGTTGGCGTTTTCCCTCCTAGAAATTTCAACTCCAAATCTAGAAAAATTTTATTTCTTAAAATAAGATATTTAGCAATTATCGATAACCTCGACCAATCATTTTCCTCGGTTACTCAGTAACAACGAAGTGATTAAAGATATACCCACCCCATCAGTTTTTGTGGATATTACTGAGTTGCCAGATCCCCTTGGATTCAAACTTTCAAGCTTGCTTTAAATGCTCTTCCTTTTCCTCATCAGATTTTCACAGAATTTGCTGGTTGCACCCAAGATAATAATTGTGGGCATTAAATTAGTTCCGAACTAGCGGTATTAATGACTGCTGAATATTGCGATCTCACCTGAGGGTACTCTCTCCTTGGAGGTCTGGAGGTGCTTTCTATCTATAGGAACCTTCTTTTAAGTGTTGCTTTTTCCGTCAATGGGCGTATTTGAAGTTCTCAGGTTAGCGCTGGGCATATTAAGGAGAGAGCTACTTTTGATGAAGACTGCATAAAATTGCAGGCTGATGTCTTTCCCGTGCATCTGCAACTGTTTAGGAAACTTGGCCTAATTTCTGAACCGTAATTACTCTTTAGAATCTTTAAGAAAGCTTTATTAGGGTTCAGCTATTTAGCGGATCTTGCCTTTTTCAGGGTAATGCTAGTTTGTGAGAATTAGTTTATTGCATCTGGACTCATTTAACTTTCGATACTGTTGTCCGAGTTCACGTTCAAGAAATGTTCGCTCTATCCATCGGATAATGAATTGATATGAATCACGATATTGAATATCAAGCGGCTCTACCTGATTTGGGCGTTTACGAGTGTGAGGTGCGCCTTAAATTTCGGCTGATTGAAGAAAAGGGGGCCTTAAAAGATCGCGATCACTTGATTGAGCTGCTCCTTGATGCTTTCATGTGTGGCAGCGATGAGTATATGGAACCCGTTGAGCTGCATGCCAACGTTGCTGAGATGTCTGAAGTTCAGGCTTCGCCTCAAATGCGCCGTCAATTAATCCGGTTACGCAACTCAAAAGAGCTAGCATAAGAAAACTCTGAGTTATAGCTGAGAACATTGCCATCCTTTTCGCCAGAGCATACCAGGGCGTAGCGCTCAAACCACCTCAAGCAACACCCTGATCGACAAGATCAGCCCACAACACTTCCTTTGCGTAGAGTTTTCAGTTAGTGACTAGTCTGCGTCAAGCCTCAGTTTTGAATTCGCATTTCTGGAAGCACTTGGCTCGACTAGCTTTCGACAAACATCATCCTAATTTTTAGTATTGACAGCCCACCAGAGCCGGCTTAACTGTGAACAGACCGCTCTACGAATCAAAGCAACAGCTAGTAACCTAGGGCGTCTGGCTACACTCACTCTCTTTCTTAAACACCCCTTAGGACTATACCCCTCTCCCAAAGTGGTAGAAAAGCTTCAGGCCGGTTCCCCTGGTAAGAATTAAAGGATAAGGATAGCTTAGGCGAGTCCAGAAATTTTTGCCTTGCTGCACTGGCTACCTGCCAAACAAGAAAAGGCAGATAGAGCCACCGACCTCTTAGACCTTTTAGATGAGGTGGACAGCTCTCCACTGATGCTAATACTAATCTAAACAGAGGCGATGACAGGTAGCCAACTGAATCCTTGATATTGCAGGGCTTCTATCATTCAACATTGCAAATTGCTTGACAAGTCAAGTCCAAAATTCAATTGGCTCACCCCTCACACCCGCAACCTCTCGCAACAGCCCTCACCGACAAGCCTCTAGATGCCCTCGCCATGACAAGTAAAGCTGCAAATGACTGCCTAAACAGGCCACCTCCTAGACGTTTTCGGATTAGCAGATCGCCTTGAAGGACAAGTGCAAAGACTGGACGCGGAGCCGGCTAACGGCCAGCATGAGCCGATGCGCGGCTATGCGGGATGCCACCCCCGTTACGACACCCTTTCAAAACGTGTGTAGCCAACACTTGCACGCACAATAGTGTGGTCGGCTCCATACAATGTTAACCGCGTTTTTCATCACTCCGCTGACTTCGCACTAAGAACCTGGATAATCTTCAGCGCTCGCGTCTTGACAATCTCGCTTCGGTCACCTGCTAGGATCGCCAACACATCCTTTCGGCATGTCTCACGGGCGACCACCTTGCGGAACTGCATAGCTACACTCTCATGTCGAAGGATGAACTCAATCGCTTCAACTGGGGTACGTGGATTGCTGCACAAGAGCACTCCAGCCTTGAATCCTCTTTGATGGCCTCGTCCATTGTCCAGCACAGGCACAAGACGCTTGGCCAAGATGTTCAATGTATCTACGGGTTTGTTGGGATGTTACATGATTCTAACAGACAACTCCTGTGCATTCCAAAATTCGATTTCCTCGGGTACGAGCGAAGCAAGCACATCAGCTTCTGTGTTTGGATTACTTGCAACTGCAATAAGAACAAAATCGTAGGATGTTCTCGCGAGTTCTCGCAGGGTAAACGCATCAAAAATCTGGTCAGGAATGTGCCTCAGACTGCGGCATACTGGCGCTGAGAATTTGCAGCATAAACTGGTCGTCTAGCCCTGCTCGATAGCGTTTCATCGCCAAACTGCCTTTCGATGGCTCCTGG
>CALIDI010000011.1 GCA_938023035.1 uncultured Leptolyngbyaceae cyanobacterium
CGAAGCTCAAACAAGGTGCGCTCTTCAGCAGCACTGAGAAACACTCGTAAGCGGGCGCCCATCGTCTGACTCTCCAAACTGTTGAAATCGATGCCTTTATCTAACTTCACACACCTGAACTTTTCAAGCCCGGTCTACTTATTGGCTTTTCTTTCATCTAGGCTGTTTCATTGTGACTAAACAAAAACTCACACAAATCTTGAAACAAAATTCTGGCTATTTATCAACTCATGCTAAAAATTATAACGATTACTAAGGGGATAATAGCCGGCAATTTAACTATGAGTGTATAGGATTTCATGCCATTTTGGATTTTGGACATGTGATGATCTTATCCAACAATTTGTGTTGGATGGCATCAGCCTTGCAGCACCCAGCATTTAATCGGGTATCTACCGGATTCTTTGGTTAAATCGCTCTCAGGCATCACTGTGATCCACCAGAGATAAACCTCGGTGCAGGGCGTTGTGCAAAAAGCGCCCTACAGGTCAATGCCCGATGAATGGCTATTGGTTTAATCCAGTTCTTGATAGCAGTGGGATTTTTCAGAAGGAAAAGGGATTGATCACAATCGAGAAATAGATACCCTGTTCTTGCAGAGTATTTTTACTGCCTGAAATGGATGTTAGAGGAATGCCATAGTCCAGTCGTGCTGTAATGCTATTCCCCAATTGAAATCTTAGCCCTGCGCCAATGCCTGCTAAAAGTTGCTGCTCTGGGTTGACTCTGCCGGAAAGGTTCCAACCATAACCAAGGTCGATGAAGGGGGTCAGTTGCAATAGGCCCTTGATTTTGGGTAAGCGCAGGATGGGGATCCGCACTTCGGCAGAGAGCAAGGCTCCGTCGTCGGTTAATAGGGTGTCTTGACGGTAGCCTCTAACAGTGTTGTTACCACCTAAACCAAATTGTTCAAAGGGGAGCAGGGTGCGACTGGCCAACTGCAAATCGCCTCGCACGAGTAAGAGGGTTTCAGGAGCGAGTAGGCGTACCCACTGAGCCTGTCCCCGCCAAGCCAGAAAGCGACTATCTGGAGGTTTATCATTAAGCGTGGCATTAAATGCTCCTAGCCCCAGGCTAAACTGCGATCGCAGTGCAATTACCTCAGTACTACTACGCCATACCGCTTCTTGAAAAAAGCGTAGGGCAGAGAGCCGGGTTGTACCGTCATCATCCGATCCGATGGCTGGAAAGGGCAGATCCCCATCAAAAAGAGTAGCATTGCTAAAACGGCGAGTAAAGGTTAACCCAAGAGCCAGTTCACGACTGGGGGTTTGCACAATGGGTTGACGAAAGGTGGCTTCAAAATAGCGCGATCGCGCGTCAATGTCTAAGACGTTAAAGGGGGCTTCTATTACGTTGCTCTTGGATGTGCCGAAGCTGAAACTGACGGTGCTATTATGAGGGCTAATGGGGATTGTATAGCCCACGTCCAGAGTATCACTGCCCTGGGTATTGGTATAACCTAAGCTAATGCGATCGCCATAGCCGAGAAAATTATTGTGAATGATTTGGGCCTGTCGTCGAAACGTACCAGCACTCGGCGATCGGCTATTATCCAAAGTGATTGGAGTGGCCAAAGCCGGTGCTTCTGTGACCTGAACCTCCAGCAAACTTTCACCAGGACGGGCACCTGCTGACAATTCAGCAGATACTGATTGTAAGAGCGGATCGAGTTGTAGAAGCTGTAATGCCTCCAGCAATCGTTCTCGGTTGAGGGGTTTCCCTGTTTTCAAGCCAATGCGACTAGAGATATAACCGGGTTTAAGACGGCGCGTTCCGGTGACACGAATCGCTTCTAATTGCCCTTCAACAACGCGAATTTCTACTGCCCCCCCCTCTAATTTCTGGGGCGGGATGAAGGCTCCAGATGTAATGTAACCCCGCTCAATGTAGAGTTGAGTCACGGCAGAGCGGGCCTGAAATAGCTCGGCAAGCGTAATTGGACGCTTAGTAAACGGTTGAGTGACGGCGGCTAATTCTGCCTCAGTAAAGACGGTGCTACCAGTAACATTAAAACGCTCGACGACAATGGATTGCGGCTCATCTGGAAGCGGTTCAGTCGGCGTTGGCACCGGTTGCACAGGCGGAACCAACTCCTCCGGGGGTGGAATTGGCGTGATCTCTGAGGGAGGCTGAGCTGAAGGTGGCTGAATATCTCGTGGTAACGTGCTTGGCGGGAGTACTTGGGCGATCCGGTCAGCGCTCGCTTGGGGCAATGGCTGAGACGGATGAGAACGCGCCCCAAAGCTGCCTGACTCACTCACAACGGTAGCCTGCGCCATCATTCCCAGCCAGGTTAGCACGAAGGTATTGCCAAGGCAAAGGGTAACACCAAACTTAAGAGTCAACAGACTGTTGATGTTCAATTAAGCACTCCTTGTTTATATCAATCAATTCAGATCGGCACAATAAGCAGGATATTTAGATGCATTCAAGCAAATCAACTCAAATCCGGGAATCCTCTGCGCCCAGAATGGCTTCAAGGGGCGTTTGAAAAGTATCGGGTGGTAAAACACGGCGACACCAACAAAATCCGCCGGACACAGCCTCAATAAAATTCAGGTTTTCAGTAACCTGCATTGGCAGGGTTTCTCCATATCGCTATGACTTTAGCCGCTAAAGTGACAGAGTAACAGACTTTTAGAGCATTTTCTTAGGTGAAATTGAATAAGGTTTATATCTCTCAACGAAAAGTAGTGTACTGCATCATGACCTCAGTTTGCCTCCCGGAATCGGCGATCACGCGGTTTGTTAAAGTCTGGTTTTTCTGAAACCACCGTCAGATCGAACTCGAAGCCACTTGTCTCTCCTGCAAGTAAACCGTTAGTTCTGGACTAAAATCAGGCTAGCTTCTAGACGAAGCACCTGCATCTGGAGATTTGGATCCTCCAAAAGGGATTCTGTTCATTTCGCTACCATCCAAAAGCCGGCTTAGTTAGCCTGCATACCTGCTGGAGTTAACCTGGACTGAATAGTATCTAAATATAGCTTTGGTCAGAAAGCTTAAGATCAAACCAAGTACTTAATCACCAATACTGGTTAACCTTTCTGAAGGCTCTTGAAGCTGATAAGCCAGTTATGCGTGAATTGCAAAAACCGCCTACAGAGACTTCTACTGGTACGAAGACAGCTTCTTCACGGGTAGATGGCAAGACCAACAGGGATAGACTCCTTGCACTACTTTAGAGGTGTTGCAATAAATCCAGGTTTCACTTCTAGATCTAAAAAAAGATGATTCAGTCACCAATTGCCGTTTATCATAAGTTGATTACCTTTAGATTTAAGTCTGATGGCGACATTAACGAAGCAACGGTCACGAGCAACCTTAGTCACAATTGAAGCAGTAGAGCAAGCACGTCAATTTTTGAGTGAACTGCCAGATAAACCCAAGGATGATCTTTCCCTGAAAGAGGCAATTGGACATATGACAGAGGCAATCCAGGCGGCACTGGCCAAGGGATATTCTTACCGTGAGCTGGCTGGGATGCTGAGTCAAAACGGCATGAAGATTAGTGAGTTCACTCTCAAGAGCTATGTTCCCGTTGGTAAGCGGCGTAACAGTAAACCCAAGGGGCGCAAGTCAGCCTCTGCGGATTTAAGCGGTGGGGTAGAAGAAGCTTTATCCAATGCGTTGGAAAAAGATGAAACCCCGGGCCTAGAAGCCGAAGCCCTCGAGGAAGTAGTCACGCCGAAGCGGCGACAATCGACCAAATCTACAGCCGCGAAGACAAAACCAGCCAGTACAACAGCTGCCCGAGGGCGGGCTGTGGGTTCCCGGTCAACCACTACCGCCAGTAAAACAGCCTCAAGCCGCCGTCGTAAATCGAGTGCCAGTTAATGGCTGCTGGCTAGGAGGATGCTCTGCCAATAAAGCCGAGACCCCCGATGGAGATCGGGGTAGTCTGCTGTCTAACAGTGCAGCCAAAAACTGGGGAAGATTGCCTGTTTTTTCATTGTTCCAAGTGTCGCGCTGGCACTATGGCTTGTTGCTCAGACAATCAACCATCTGTTAACCTAAGGCAGGTTTAGCTAAAGCCCTCTAGTAAAAACCAGAAGCTCAGGCAATATCTTTACCTGTAGGGAACGCTCTCTCAGAGAGGCACTCAGATATATATCTTGGGTCGAAAGGCTTAGAACAAAACCCGGTGCTCAACTGTCAATGCTGAATAGGTTTTCTATCTTGCGATTGCCATGCTTCTCATAGCGACAGCGGTCACTTAGTCTTGCTGCATTTGTTGAAGCAGTTGTTGGACTGCGATCGCATCTTCTGCTTCTGGTATTTGACGGAGGTAAGTCTCTAAGTCTTGGCGGGCTTCGCTCAATCGATTGAGATGGTAGTACAGAATGCCGCGATCGCGCAGTTCTAACAGCGCTTCTGGCATTAACAGTAATAACCGCTCAACAATAGCAACAGCGCGGCGTAGATCCCTTTGGTTTAGATAAATCGCCTTTAGGTTAGTCAGCATGCGGGCAAGAAATTGGCGGTTGTTGACCGTGGGTAAATATTCGGGACGCCACTCAATTGGCTGAGCATAGAGCTGGGCGAGCCGCGCCTGGCAATCTTGCAGAAAGAGGACTTCACCCTGCTGAAAGGCATCCACAAAAATTTCCATCTCAGGTAAAGCCGGGCGAATGAGAAAATGTCCTGGCATACCCACGCCGACCATGGGAAAATCAAGCCGTTGGGCGATCGCTAGATAGACCAATGACAGCGTAATGGGAATACCCGTGCGACGCTCAATCACTTCGCTTAAGAAGCTATTACGGGGATCGTAGTAGTTTTCAGTGTTGCCATGGAACCCTAAATCCTCATACAGATAGCGATTGATAGCTTGAATTAGGCGCAACGGATAGCGTTCAATCGGTAACCGTTCTTGGATTTCGGCAGCCATGGTATCTAGCGCATTCAGATAGGCCTCTACATCTAGGTGGGGATACTCTTCCCAGGCAAGGTAGAGGGCCGCCCGCTCTAGGTTAATTTGGTGATCATCTTTTTGTACTTCCTGATAGAAATACCTTCGCGCAATTGGAAAATCCATAACAAGCCCAAATTGTTGATAGAAAGTCGCTCAATAGCACTCCGATGTTCTTGAAAACCCCAATGCCTTTGGTCTGTGGATGCCGGGTATCAATGGTTTGCCAACCTGGAAGCAAAACACTCTCATTGCACCAGTGCAAGATGGCAACAATCAGCCGACAGTTTAGGAAGCTGAAAACATAAACGCCCTCAGCTTTTCACTTTACATTTTGCAGCTTGAATGCCGCGTAGCGACACCAGACAGGCATCAAATCAAATGGTGAGACCTAGGTGAGACCTAGCGATTAACGGCAATGGTAGGTGTTCGATACAGGCCCCCTAAACGCCGATGACTCAGGGTGAATTCAGGAGATAACCCGTTTGTTTTTCGATGTAGTTGAGCAAGAGCTGGTAGGTACTGGGATCACTCTGGGGATTAATCACAATTGTGATATTGTCATCAGGTAAAGAGAAAGACAATCGTCCATTAGCTGCCTGACAAAAAGCAGCTACGCGATCCAAATCAATCACATAGGTACTGCGATCGTAGGTGATTTTAATCCAATGGGCCACAGGAGATCTCTACCTGATTTGTTAAGTGTCTTCTTTAATACTTTTACGCATTTAAGAAACCTCAGCTGGGAAACCATCAATCATGGGAGCCAGAGGGGGTTTAACCAGCTCTCCCAAAGCGGCTTGCATGAACCCCACAAACAGGGGATGAGGGCGATTAGGACGAGACTGAAACTCAGGATGAAATTGGGTTGCAATAAAGAAGGGATGATCCGGTCGCTCAATGATCTCAACTAAACGACCATCAGGGGACGTACCACTGATGGTACAGCCAGTTTCCAAAAAGAGATTACGGTAGGCATTGTTAAACTCATAGCGGTGGCGATGCCGTTCGTAAATTACTTCCTCCTGATAAAGCTGGAAAGCCAAGCTATCGGGCGTTAATCGACAGGGGTATAGCCCAAGACGCATAGTGCCGCCCAAATCAACAACATCTTGCTGCTCTGGTAGCAGGTTAATCACTGGGTTCAGCACGTCGGGCTTAAATTCTGAACTGTGAGCGTCTTCTAGTCGCGCAATGTGGCGTGCCCACTCAATCACTGCACATTGCATCCCCAGGCACAGCCCCAGGAAAGGTAGATTATGCTCGCGGGCGTAGTGGATGGCGGTGATCTTGCCGTCTACCCCACGGACGCCAAAGCCGCCTGGAACAACTACTCCATGAACCCCTTTCAAATGAGCTTCTGCCCCATCGGCTTCAATCTTCTCAGAGTTCACCCAGCGAATTTTGAGTTCGGCATTCAGCGCGATCGCACCATGGCGCAGGGCTTCTATTACTGAGAGATAGGCATCACTCAACTGCACATACTTGCCCACCAACGCTACCTCAACCGTTCTCTGAGGGCTATAAAGTCGTCGTACCAGGGTTTCCCAATGGCTCAGGTCGGGGGTGCGTGGCTCGATTTGCAACAGGTCAATTACCTGGATAGCCAAACCCTCCCGTTCCATAATCAGGGGTACCTCGTAGATGCTGCGAGCATCCGGGGCTGGAATCACACACTCAGCAGGAACATCACAAAACTCCGACATTTTCTCCTTCAGGCCGGGGGGGAGGGGGCGATCGCAACGGCAGACCAGCACATCCGGTTGAATGCCAATTGATCGCAATTCCTTGACCGAGTGCTGCGTTGGCTTGGTTTTCATTTCCCCCGCAGCCGGGATAAAGGGAACCAGCGTCACATGCATGTACACGACATTGCGTCGTCCAACTTCTTTGCGAAACTGGCGAATCGCCTCTAAAAACGGTAAGGACTCAATATCCCCAACAGTACCGCCAATTTCAATGATCACAACATCAGGGTTGGTATTACGAGCCACGCGCAGAATGCGTTCCTTAATCTCATTCGTCACATGGGGAATCACCTGCACTGTGCCCCCCTGATAGTCGCCTCGCCGCTCTTTATTAATCACAGCCTGGTAAATCGAGCCGGTAGTCACGCTATTCAGCCGTGACATAGAGGTATCCGTAAAGCGCTCGTAGTGACCCAAATCAAGGTCAGTCTCTGCGCCATCTTCCGTGACAAACACCTCCCCATGTTGAAATGGACTCATCGTCCCAGGATCAACATTGATGTAGGGGTCAAGCTTAAGAATCGAGACCGAGTAATCTCTTGACTTGAGTAAACGCCCTAAACTGGCGGCGACAATACCTTTGCCAATGCTTGAAACAACACCACCCGTTACAAAGACAAATTTCGTCATAGCTGTGAGGAGAAAACCGCCCAAAGGAAGAACAGGTTTATTCTGCCACAGAGCTTCCCGCAGTGGTCAGGCAAAAGTGCAAGGTCAAAGGTTATCCAGCAAAAGCTCTTACCGACATCCAAAATCCGGCGTTGCTTGACGAAAAGATGCATTGCCCTTATCGCCACCCCTGCTTCTAATTATAAGAAGGGAACCAGAGAGCCAGTTCCCTCTTCCAAAGGAAAAGGGCCAGAGAGAGGGCGAGTTGGGTGATTCCTATCCAGATTCAGCAACGTCTCCAAAGTCCAAAATAGGATCAAGTTATAGCTCCACAATCACTGGAGTGTGGTCGCTGGGCTGCTCCCAAGTACGCGGCTCTTTGTCGATAAAGCAGGCGATCGCCCGAGAATAGAGCATAGGAGATAGATAGATGTGATCAATCCGCCAGCCCAGGTTACGGCGAAAGGCAGCAGCGCGATAATCCCACCAGCTAAAGTGGCCACCCTCAGGAGTAAATTTACGAAAGGCATCTGCCAGCCCTAAATCGGTAATAGCGGCCTGCAAAGCCAGACGTTCGGCATCGGTAGCCATCACCTCCTTTTCTCGCCCAGTGGGGTCATGGATATCGATATCCTGGGGCGCAACATTAAAATCACCACAAACAACCAGATGGGGGAATTGCTTGAGCACAGTCGCCAGGTAAGTCCCCAAAACTTTCAGCCAGCCAAGTTTATAGATATATTTTTCACTGCCTACTGCCGACCCATTTGGAACGTAGAGATTCACAATTCTTAAATCATTGACGGCCAGGCTCAAAACTCGTTTTTGCTGATCCCAGGGAATCACTTCGGTACCCAAAATCGCCGTAAAGCCAATATCGATTTGCTGAGGTGGCAACTTACTTAAAATCGCAACGCCGTTATAGCTTTTTTGACCAGAAATCGCTGCATGGTAGCCCAAGTCAGTAAAGACTTGAAGGGGAAACTTATCATCCGGCACTTTGGTTTCCTGGAGGCATAACACATCCACTTGGCTGGCTTGCAGCCACGTCGTAATATGCTCTAGCCGAGTCCGAATCGAATTGACATTCCAGGTAGCGATTTTCATGGAAGCGGCAAGACTTAAAACAGCTTTCTGAGAATAGCATTGCAGGCAGGCTGTTTGGCATAGCCATGGGTGATGAAAACCGGTGCCCTAGCAACAGACCGATAGCAACTCGTGCCAAGCAGTTCCTAAATAATGCCAGCCTGCAACGACTCGGGGTGAATGGGTGACCTGAATCAAATCGGGGTGTCTGTGGCAACGAGGGTACAAATCAGTGGAATGTTTCAGGTGTATTTGATGAGGGTGTTTCTCGTTGGCATCACCGTTCTAAAAGGAATACCGTCTGTCCAGCAACAATGGATGTTCGCAAATTACCCCCCAAATCCGGCCATCCCCAAAGAAACTCCTGTCATAGGAATCCAGTTACCGGGTCAGGGCGTAGTTAATGTCAGGTAAGGGGCACGACCACCAGTACGAACGAAGGTCATCGATCGCATCGGGCAACGATCCTCGATGCCTTTGTCAGAGTCAATCGATTCGGGTGCCTGTCACTTTTACCCTCACCCTTTTCTGGTATGCCCGCAGGGCTTTAATCCCTCTCCCAATTTGGGAGAGGGACTTTGAGATAGCTCAGCTCTCCTTCTCCCAGTTTAGGAGAAGGGGCTAGGGGATGAGGGCCTGCAAAGGTGGCATACTCTCATCGTTTCGTCCAATTTGAAACGTTTTCTTATCAGTCTGCTTTAGCAATCAATCGTCTGGAAATAAATTTGGTGTAGCAAATGATGATGTCGTCTGAGTCAAGCCCCTCCGTGCTGTGGCGACAGGTATGGGGTTTAGCAGCCCTCCTAGCTGCGATCGTCTTTAGCTGGATGGCCTACGGTCTTTACCAACCCAAAGTGCTAAACCAGTTGGGATTTGTGACGCTTGCCAGTAGCTTGGGCGTTATCCAAGCCGTTTTAGGGGCCGCAATTGAGCCATTGGTTGGCGCCTATTCTGACCGCATCATGCAGCATTTTGGCAATCGGCTTCCGTTGATTACCGTGGGCATAACGCTAGCAGGGCTGTTATTTGTCATAACGGCCCTTTGTGTTCATACAAATCTGCCCCAGGGCTGGCACTGGCTGCTACCAGTAATGATGACGTTATGGGTCATCGCCATGATTATTTTCCGTGGCCCTGCAATTGCACTGCTTCGGCAGTTTGCTCCAGTGGAAGCTCTGCCTCAGGCCAACAGTGTCTTGATTTTAGTGTTCAGTTTTATGGGGTGCTTAGGGCCATTATTATCAGAATGGCTGAGCACGATTGGGGCCTCTCTCACCTTTGTGATTGGAGCGATTAGTCTAATGACCGGGGCAGCACTGCTCTATACCACCTTACCCCGACATCGTCTTACCCCGTTGTCTCGGAAAACTTCAGTGGCAGTTGATTGCTCGCGATCGCTATTGACATTTTTGGTGGGATTAGGAACTAGCGCAGAGGTCAATCTGATGTTGCAGCTTTTGCCTAACCAAGCACAAACTCAATTTCCCTTCCTCAGTTCAGCTCAGCTATCTTCTGGAATTTTGCTGATTGCGACGCTAACCGTCTTGCCACTCAGCGAACTAGCGGCCAGGCTTGGTTCCAAACGGGCGATGACAATGGGTTTGGTCGCCATGGCAATTTGCCTAGGGCTAGCGATCGCGGCAACAAACCCGCTGATTGCATTCGGCACCGTCCTAGCCGCAGGGCTGAGCTTTGGGCTGGCATGATCCCCTACGCATTGGAGCTAGTACCGCCCGCACAAGCCGGTTGGAGTACGGGTCTCTATTTTGGTGGGGGTGGACTGGCCACAGCGATTGTGCCCCTGTTGCTTAGTCAGTTGCCCCAGAGCAGCACCGCTGTGGGGGTCGGTATTTGTGTGCTCCTGTTGGCTGTATTCTGATGAATCGCCTCTGAAAGGGCCCCATTGACGCCTGTTCTAACTCTTCTATGCTTAAATAGTGAGGTTATTAATTTGAGAGCATGTCACCTTTGCAGGCCCTCATCCCCCAGCCCCTTCTCGCGGGTTAGGAGAAGGGGAATTGAGCCATATCAAAGTCCCTCTCCCAAATTGGGAGAGGAATTTAGGGTGAGGGCAAAAGTGACATGCGCCCATTAACTTATCGTTTCGACCCACTAATGACCGATCAGGCCTCTACTAGTGATGCTGATCTAATCGCTCAAATTGCCCAACAAAATTCAACTGCCCTATCAACTCTGTACGATCGTTATTCTAGAGTGATGTATTTTGTTGCTTATAAAAAGCTGGGAACCGTAGAAGAAGCAGAGGAAGTCGTGCTAGACGTGTTTGCCCAGGTTTGGCGAATCGCTGAACGCTACGATCCCAGAAAAGGCAGAGTCGATAGCTAGCTTTTTATGCTAGTTCATAGCCGAGTGATTGATCGCTTGCGCCGGTTACAGCGGTCAGGAAAAGTAGAAACCGCTTCAATGGAGCTAGCCGAAAGCGCACGAATCATGCTTACAACGACCCCATCACCGATGCTGTGATAGCAGAGCGGCGTAGCCGGGTGTTATCGGCCCTGGCAACCCTGCCAGCCGAGCAACGCATTGCTATCGAGTTGTCTTAGCTATCAAGGGTTCACTCAAAGCGAAATCGCTGCTCAGACCAATGTCCCCCTTGGCACAGTTAAAACATAAAACACGCATTCGGTTGGGTCTGAGAAAGTTACGATTCGCCCTTGGAGATTGGTGTTGACCCAAGCAGTTATAGGAGTCGGTGTGCAGAGTACAAGACCCGTTTTAGTTAACACGGAACGAAACCAAGTCCTGGCTTCAAACCTGTCATGCCCCATAGGGAAAACTTTAGGCATAAATTTAGACAAGGTTGAATTTTTTGGAAACGTATCCGGGATGTTGTGGCGTAAGATCGATCAAACAACAGAACGAATAGGAAAAAGTTATAGTAAAGAATGGTAATTTGTGTGTCTATTCACTCAATGGCTTCCAGGCGCACTGATCCTAGATGTACATTGTCAAATCTGTTTGTATCTCAGCATAAAAATTAGTCGGTCATGACTTCTCCCCATTATTGCTTTTGTGAATTAGCTCCGCTTTATGTTCTAGGGAGATTGAGCGATGTAGAGCGGCTATGGGTAGAGCAGCAACTGATGAAGTACCCGGAACTGGCAGAAGAACTGGCGATGATAGAAGAGAGTGTAAGCGCTCTTGCTTACATTACACCGCTCCTCACTCCTTCTCAGGATCTAAAGCAACGATTATTTCAGCAAATTGGAGTTGAAGCACCTGAGTCGTCGTCTACTCCTTCGACCGACCTTATAGAACCCGTTTTCAGGATGGAGACCTCCCATAGAACAGAGACTCCAGAATTTTCTGAACAGGCTCCCTCAGCCGCACTGTTAGATGTGCTCTCTGGCTTAAACTGGCAACCTAAAGTTCCTGGCATTATGGTGGCGACTTTACAAATCAATCATCACACCCGGCAGGCCGTTTTTCTGCTCAAGGCAGAGGCAGGAGCACAATATCCGTTGCATTATCACACTGATGTAGAAGAGATTTTCATGCTAGCTGGTGATTTGATTGATGGCGATCGCACCTATCGAGCTGGAGAGTATCTTCGTTCTACCAGTGGCTCAGCCCATGGGCCAAGAACAACGGAAGGATGTGTTTTTCTAGCTCGTACATCCCTAGATGACCAACTCCTAGAGTTGAACCATTAATAGCCAATCATAACCACTGCCCTGGATAACTGGATCTTCTAGGATCAGGGTGACAGGCAGACAGGATTGCTGCATCCATTCGCCATTTGGCAGCTTTGTCTTTATTAGGAATGGCATAAAGCCCATACATGAGGATGCCGAGTTGAGAATTCTATCACCGTGCCAGATTGCTTCGTCCATTGAGGGTTAAGGGGGAGTGGGGGCACCGCCCCAGACAACAGTTCCACACCTCACGATGAAAACCAGCTGAGTTTAACCTGAGCACTTTGTCAGGATAAGCTCAGGTTACGACAGGATTAGTTTCAGAGGAGCTTCAGATCTGCCTGAGATGCTATCGACGGTGAGCTAATTGAGTTCATCGGAAAGACATTACGCGGTTTTATTCTCAAATTCCGTTAGGAGTAATCCATGAAACTGAATTCTTTGCTTACCGGCATGGCGATGCTCGGCTTGGTTACAGTGGGGGGTGCTTCTCTAAACATCATCACTCCCAAGATGATTGGATTTGCGACGGCGGCTGAAGTGAAGCAATCAGGGCCATCTATTCAAGAGAAAATCGCTCTGATTACTAAAAGTAAGGGGCAAATTGGTAGTGGTGACCAATTGCGTCGCTTCTTTTATGGTGATCTAGAACCGCTTAGCGTCCAGCCGGGAGGAGCGGGTATGGTGGTTAACCTGTATAACAAGGCCAATGATGTCACCTTTTCATACTGCGCCACTTATGATGTGGTCGTTGCCGTTAAGAAGGGCCGGATTGCTGCCTTTGCTCCCAATGAAGTGAAGTAGAGCCTTAGAAAAGGCCGAGAAGTGATTGGGGTGGGCCTGCCCACCCTATAGCGACAGGAGCGCATCTAAGGGAAAGGGTATTCAGCGGATGATTGAAAGATATCTTCCATTATTACTTTGACGACTCTGTAGGTGCAGTCAGACAGACAAAACCAAGTGATTCTGGTGATAAAAATCTTCAATTTGCTGAAGTCAGCACCAGTTGGGTTCAAATAGCTGTGGTCTTAACCATCGAGTACTGTTCAGATGCTTGCCAAGAAAGCCTTTCTCTATCCTTAGACATAACAGAGAACAGATATAGGGGGATCAGGACTAAAAGACCTCTCAATCAGGGCTTTCAAGACTTTCATTTCAAGACTTTAGATTATCCTAACCATCTCATCAACTACCACAGCACAAGACAAACCTATTCAGACATTTGAATAGTAGAAGGGGAGATATGGAGATTTCACCCCCAGACAAGGGCTGCCACTTGCCTTCTACCCTAACCTTAGCTCGCCCCCTATAAAAGCCGCTATTCATCGGGTCGCTCACAAACTGAGAAATCACTGAAAAATTGCTAAGGACTTTTTCCTAGAAATATTAGAACTCTGAATTGAGTTTCTTAGACTTCTTTCACTTTCAAGTGAGTCCTTTCTAGCAGAATAATCGCATGGTCTAAAAGTACAAAAATTTGATGCAAAACTAAAGGATATTTCTGATGAGGTTCAAATATTGGATATTGTTAGGTCTGACTACTCTAGTTATGGCTGGCTGCGGGAGAGAGCCAGCCACAAAGCCAGCAGCGCAGGATAGTGCCCCTGCAACCATCAGCTCTTCTGCACAACCGACTCAGGCCAAGCCCAAAGTCCAGCCCACTGTCAATACAAATCTCCAGCCAGCGACCCTCAAATTTGGCAATTTTGTATCTGGAGAACATCCCACCCAAGGAGGGGTGCGTCTTGTCAACTGGGATGGCGCAACGGTTTTGGAGCTTGACCAGGACTTTAATACCTCGGATATAGGGCCTGACCTTGTGGTAATTTTACATCGCTCTAGTGATGTCTTAGGTTCGACCCAGCCGCCCGCGTACGCACTAAAAGAAGGAGACTATCTGCTGCTGGCACCCTTGAAAAAATTTACAGGTGCTCAGCAGTATTCAATTCCGACTGCGGTCAATTTATCAGAGTACCAATCTGCGGCTATTTGGTGTCGTCGGTTTAATGCAACCTTTGGGGCGGCCAAACTCAACCCTCAGTAAAAGTTTGCCCGCGATCGCCCAATTGCGGCAGGTTATTAAATCAGCATTCCGGTTTTAAGCCCGGTTTAGCGCAAGACAGGTCTCCTATAGACAAAGCCATTGCTTTAGCCTGAGACAAGGGTTCATTCAAAAAACCTAACCATGGAGAGAGGGTATGTCACTTGCAGGTAAAGTTGCTCTGGTTACGGGAAGTAGTCAAGGAATCGGCCAAGGCATTGTTTTGCGGTTAGCCCAGGCAGGGGCCGATGTTGTGATTAACTATCGCTCTCACCCAGAAGGGGCTGAGGAAACGTTAGAAAAGGTTAAGGCCATCGGTGGCCAATGCTATCTGGCCAAATGCGCTCATCCCCAGGGGCATACCATTCAAGCAGACTTAGGTAGTGTCGATCAGGTTCGCGCATTGATTGCAGAAAGCATTCACCATTTTGGCAAGCTGGATATTTTGGTCAATAATGCTGGCATTGAAAAGCATGCACCTTTTTGGGGGGTCACTGAGGCCGATTATGATGCAGTGCTAAATGTCAATTTGAAGGGGGTCTTTTTTGCCACCCAGGCTTTTGTACAACATTTGCTAGAAACGCAACGCCCTGGAAAAGTCATCAACATCAGTTCTGTCCATGAAGATTTACCCTTTCCAAATTTCACCGCCTATTGTGTAAGTAAGGGCGGCATGAAAATGCTGACACGTAACTTGGCCGTAGAGTTGGGGCCATTGGGCATTACGGTGAATAATGTGGCACCGGGGGCGATCGCAACTCCAATTAACAGCCAGTTACTCAACAATCCAGACAAGCTTGGGGCACTGCTAACGAACATTCCTTTAGGGCGGTTAGGGCAACCCCAGGATGTCGCGGCGCTGGTCGCATTCCTGGCTTCATCTGAGGCGGACTATATCACAGGTAGCACATTCTTTGTCGATGGAGGGTTGCTATGGAACTACCAAGAGCAATGATGACGACTCTCCGTCGCCACTACCCAGAATATTTGATGGAGGCCGTTGGTTTGGGCTGTTTCATGGTTTCTGCCAGTGTTGTTACGGCAATTCTGGAACATCCAGTCTCCCCAATCTATCAGGCGATTCCTGACCCGCTTGTACGACGATTCATGATCGGAGTAGGAATGGGGCTGACGGCGATCGCCCTGATTTATTCCCCTTGGGGCAAGCAATCGGGAGCACACTTGAATCCTGCGGTTACCCTGACCTTCTTTCGCCTCGGCAAAGTGAAACTAGTGGATGCTGGCTTCTATATCCTGGCGCAATTCATCGGTGGATTGCTCGGAATCTTGCTAGCCGCCAGGGTTTTAGGAGCGGTGATCGCCCATGTCAGCGTTAATTATGTCGTGACAACTCCTGGCAGGGGTGGAGCAGGGGTTGCCTTTTTGGCTGAATGGATCATTTCTTTCGGCATCATGATGACGATTTTAATGGTCTCTAACACCCCCCGATTTGCGCGTTGGACGGGGCTATTTGCAGGTGGATTGATCACCCTCTATATCACTGTAGAAGCGCCGCTTTCTGGCATGAGTATGAACCCTGCCCGCACCTTTGCATCGGCGATCGCAGCCAATCATTGGACAGCAATTTGGGTTTATTTTGTCGCCCCTCTAGCCGGAATGTTATTTGCATCCCAGGTCTTTGTTCAATGGAAAGGCCAAGAGGCCGTGTGCTGTGCCAAGCTCCATCATCACAATCATCAACGGTGTATTTTTCGTTGCGGTTATCAGAGCAACCCGGTAAGGCGTGACGCTTCTCGATTAAGCGACCGGTTGCTCTAAGGGCGGGGGGCAAGGCCATTGTTGGATTGGGATAAACCACAGGGTGGGTCAGCGGAGTAAAGCCCACACTAGGCAAAGGTTGCACGACAAATGGAGAGTTCGCCATGTTGGAAAGCTTAAGCAGAATTCAAAACCCCGCTGCGAGAGGGTTAACAGCGGCCCTGACAACGGCTGCGGTGGTCACCTTTGCCGCTGCGATCACGATGGGGTTATCCCAATCTAAGGGAGCCGCTACCTACAAAACAGCCCTAATCACTTCCTTAGTGGGAGCAACAGGTGGCGGATTGTTTGGTCTTCTTTATTCCCACAAAAGGCACGACCAAACAAAGCAAAACCTCTCCACAACCCCATCATCCACTGCCAGAGCATCAACAGATTGGAAAGACTGGCGAAATTTTGTGGTTATTCGCAAGGTCAAAGAAAGCGAGGAAATCACTTCATTTTATTTAAAGCCAGAAGATCAAGGTAACATTCCCCAGTTCTTGCCCGGACAATTTCTCACTATCAAACTAGAGATTCCAGAACAGTTAAAACCAGCGATTCGCACTTATTCCCTCTCAGATTATTCCAGCCAATGTGACTACTATCGTCTGTCAATCAAGCGTGAACCATCTCCCAAAGGGCTAGAAGTGCCACCAGGGCTAGTATCTAATTTTCTACATAATCACATTCAAACAGGGGCGATCATTCTGGCAAAGCCTCCCAGCGGCAAGTTTGTTCTGGATGTACAAAAAACACTCCCCGCAGTGCTGATCAGCAATGGGGTCGGAATTACTCCGATGATGAGTATGGCAAAGGCAGTCTCTGCTTTGAATCCTCAGCGGCCCGTTTGGTTTGTGCATGGGGCCAGAGATAGGCAATTTCATGCCTTTTGGGAAGAGACTTGGGCGATCGCCCAACACAATCCCAATTTAACCCTTCACTTTGCCTACAGTCGCCCCAGGGAAGAGGACGCGGGGCACTACCACAGTGCCGGTTATGTGGATGCGGCCCTGATTCAATCTTTGGTAAAGCAAGAGGCAGAGTATTTTCTCTGTGGTTCTCCCCCTTTTTTAGCAGCCTTGCGGGAAGGGCTGCGGCAGGCTGGGGTACCAGAAAGTCGAGTCTTCTTTGAAATGTTTACAAAGGTTGGCACAACGGGTCGCGATCGCCCAGAGGAGACGATTTCTGCCCCAGATGAAGCGCGAAAGGTTGGTTTTTGCCCAATCCCAGCAAACGGTGGTTTGGCATGCGACTTCAGAAAATCTGCTGGAATTTGCCGAAGCCAATGATTTACAGCCTCCCTATAGTTGCCGCCAGGGGATTTGCGGCACCTGTGAGTGCAGGCTGCTGGCAGGGGAAGTGGAATACCAGGAGAAGTCCACCGCACCCGTTACAGCCGGTTCCGTTCTGATCTGTATTGCAACCCCAAAAACCACAACAGTGGTTCTCGATTTGTAGTCCATCTCCTAGCAGTTTTGTGGAGAGTATCATTTGGTCAATGCTCTCCCGACTTATTCGCTTTATATATTTGCCTTTATATATTCACACTATTTCAGCAAAGTCTGTTCTCATCCATCGGGAGCAAGGAAAATGAATACCCAAACTCACTATGACATTATCATCATTGGTACTGGGGCAGGCGGCGGCACGCTCACCTATCGCCTCGCTCAAACGGGCAAGAAAATTTTGGTACTGGAGCGTGGCCCGTTTCTTCCCAGAGAAAAGGAAAACTGGGATGTCAAAACAGTCTTTAATAGCGATCGCTACCACAACCCCGAAGTTTGGTACGACAAAGACGGTAACGCAATCCATCCGGGGATGAGTTATTTTGTTGGGGGCAATACCAAGGTGTACGGGGCGGCCCTCTTTCGCCTGCGGGAAAAAGACTTTGAGAAATTTCAGCACCGGGATGGCATCTCTCCAGAATGGCCGCTGAAATATAAGGATTTTGAGCCTTATTACCTCCAGGCAGAAAAGCTCTACCAGGTGCATGGCCAGAGTGGAGAAGACCCAACCGAACCCTATCGCAGTGAAGCGTTTCCCTATCCGGCGGTGAGTCATGAACCCCGCATTCAAGAAATTGCTGAAACTCTGCAAGCCAAAGGGTTACATCCTTACCACACCCCTATGGGGATTCGATTAAATGAAGCTCAGCGCTATCTCAGTGCCTGTATCCGCTGCAATACCTGTGATGGGTTCCCTTGCTTGGTGCATGCAAAGTCCGATGCGGAAGTGAGTGCAGTTCGCCCTGTGATAGGCCAGGAAAATGTCACTCTCTTAACCGAGGCAAAGGTACTCAAATTACATACGAGTGCTTCAGGGCGAGAAATTACGCGGGTAGAGGTGGAAGTCCGCGATTCAGACTCCGGGCAGGTCTCGATGCAACAATTCTCTGGGGATATTGTCGCGATCGCCTGTGGCGCGATTAATACCGCTATCCTCTTGTTGCGATCGGCGAATGATCGACATCCCAGAGGGTTAGCCAACCGTTCTGATCTAGTCGGGCGCAACTTGATGAAACACGTTCTTGGTTCGATTATTGGAGTGAGTCAGAAGCCAAATCCAACGAAGTTTCAGAAGACCCTCTCAATTAATGACTTTTATTGGGGAGCAGAGGGCTATGACTACCCCCTGGGGCAGATTCAAACCTTGGGCAAAATCAGTTCAGCCGCCCTAGAAGAAAACGCTGCCGCCTATGCGCCCCTCACTCCCGAACAAGTGGCAACTCATTCAATTGATTGGTGGCTTACAGTCGAAGACTTACCCGATCCCAACAATCAGGTTCATGTAGAGGGCGAGCAGATCATCCTGAACTACACCGAAAATAACTCCGAGTCCTACGATCGCTTAGAACAACACTGGATTGAAATTCTCAAGTCAATTGAATGCGGGCAGGCGATTATGCCTAACTGCTCCTACTTTGCAGGTGCGGGCAAAACCTTCACTGGGCGCTTGCCCCTGGATGGAGTAGGGCACCAAGTGGGAACCTGCCGCTTTGGGGAAGACCCTGCCACCTCTGTTTTAGATCTAAATTGCCAGACTCACGAAATTGCCAATCTCTATGTGGTGGATGGTAGCTTTTTCTGCTCTAGCGGGGCAGTGAATCCAACTTTAACGATTATCGCCAATGCCTTACGAGTTGGCGACCACTTAATAGATCGGATGAAATAGCTGTAGAAAAGCTAGCCCAGTTTATACAGTGATCAATTGTAATGAAATGACGCAAAAGAAGTTGATTATGGAATTAATACGATGAAAGCATGACAGACAATTTCTAAAATTATGTCAGACACATTGATCAACAGTAGGGTACAATTGCACTATGCGATTCAGTTTATTGCAGCAACGGGTGCGGCCTTAGCAGAGCCGCTGCCAGACCACAGCCACACCAGTCTGGCCTGGCATCCCAACTTAGAGATCTTTGTGGGGGCTGCCGTTCAGACAACACAACCTTTTCAAGTAGCCCTAATGCCAGCAAGTCTCACCCTGGTTTTGCTGAATCAACAGAGTGCAGCGATCGCTTCCTTACCCCTACACGGAAAAACGATGGCTGAAGGATTAACCTGGCTGCGACAAGAAAGTGCCAAACTCGGTGCCGATGCCAACAAAATCGTGTTTTTAGACTACCCACCCGATGATTTTCCCGATCATCCCCTGGCCCACGGTGCCACCTTTGAGGCGACGCAAACCCCAACACTCCAGGAATTAACTGACTACTATGCCAACACCTATGGGCAACTCCAGAACATTATTGCCACTGTAGAGGATGCCACAGCCATTCGCATTTGGCCCCATCACTTTGATATGGCCACACTGATTATGTTGCCTGGGATGCGAGAGGGCGTTCCCCTCACTGTTGGGGTTGGCTTCTCCCCTGGAGATACTAGCTACACAGAACCCTACTGGTATGTCTCGCCCTATCCCTATCCCAATATTACCCATTTGCCAGGTCTAGAAGGAGAGGGATTTTGGCATACCCAGTACTGGGTGGGGGCAGTTTTAAAAGCTTCCCAGTTGGCTCCAACCGCAGAGACACAACAAAACCAACTTAAGGCTTTTTTGCATTCTGCCCTGCACCACGCGATCGCCCTACTCCAGCCAGGACTGGCAGCTCCCACCTGAATCAAAGTCAACCCTCTAAACCATGTCAAATCCCCATTACGATTTCATTATCATTGGTACAGGAGCAGGCGGCGGCACCCTTGCCTACCGACTCGCTCCAACCGGAAAGAAGATTCTGCTTTTAGAGCGAGGCCCCTTTTTACCCAGGGAAAAGGCCAATTGGGATACGGTGGAAGTTGTGCAAAAAGACCGCTATCACACCACCGAAGCCTGGCAAGATCACAACGGTCGAATCATTCATCCAGGGGTAAGCTACTACGTTGGTGGTAACACCAAGCTCTATGGCGGAGCGTTATTTCGATGGCGCGAACGCGATTTTGAGCAAGTCATCCACAAGGGCGGAATCTCCCCAGAATGGCCGTTGAAATATCGTGACTTTGAGCCGTACTATACAGAGGCAGAACGACTTTACGCAGTGCGCGGTCAGCGGCGGCTAGACCCAACAGAGCCTCCTGCTAGCAAAGACTACCCCCACTTGCCTATTCGCCATGAGCCGCGGATTCAAGAAATTCATCAGGATTTGCAGGCGAAGGGGTTCCATCCATTTTATCTGCCCCTTGCAATTCGGCTGAATGAAGAAAAGCGGCGGATGAGTGCTTGTATTCGCTGTGATACCTGTGATGGGTTTCCTTGCTTAGTTGATGCCAAGGCCGATGCCGATACCACTTGCATTCGATCAATCGAGCTATTTGCAAACGTGACTCTGGTTACAGAGGCAAAGGTCGTGCGCCTCCACACCAGCCCTTCCGGGCGAGAAGTCACTACTGTAGAAACCGAGGTTGCAGGGGAACCCCAATTCTTTTCTGGAGAAATTGTCATAGTTGCCTGTGGTGCAATCAACTCGGCGGCATTGCTCTTGCGTTCAGCCAATGACCAGCATCCTCAGGGCCTGGCAAATCGCTCTCACCAAGTTGGGCGCAATTTGATGAAACATCAAAATGGTGTACTGATTGGAATCAGTAAAAAACAAAATCCAACTGTCTTTCAAAAGACAATGGGAATTAATGATTTTTACTGGGGTGAAACTGGGTTTGATTACCCGATGGGGCATGTTCAATTACTTGGAAAGGTAAATGCAGAGATGATTGCAATGGAGTCGCCCGCGATCGCAGGAATTTCATTTCAAGAAAAGAATGCTTTTACCGTTATGGCCAATCATTCCGTCGATTGGTGGCTAACGGCAGAAGACCTGCCCGATCCAAACAACCGAGTGCGGCTAAAGAATGGTACTATCCAGCTCGAATATACTGAAAATAATACCGAAGCCTATCATCGCCTACTAAACCGCTGGACTGAAGTGCTCAAGTCGATTGACTGCGGTGATCAGATTCTTCCCTGTTCCTTTTATTTCAAGAAAAAGCTGCCTTTACAGGGGGTTGCCCATCAGTGTGGCACTTGTCGATTTGGAGAAGATCCAGAAACTTCAGTGCTAAACCTGAATTGTCAAACCCATGACATTGACAATCTCTATGTGGTTGATAGCAGTTTCTTTTGCTCCAGTGCAGCGGTGAATCCAACATTGACGATTATTGCCAATGCTTTGCGGGTAGGAGATCACCTAGCTCAATGCGTTGCCTAGATTTTGCAGAAAATGAAGCCCAACGAGAAATCTGGTGCCGCTACGCAGAATTCAAAATGACAAATTCAAGGTGAAAGCTGCTGAGTATATTCATGTTTCAAGATTCCTAAATCGGCGACTTATTTCTGCCGTGGTGTGCGAATACTGAATGGCAGAAATCTCTGGACTAGCCTCAGCCACTCTCATTCTCTAGCCTCTACTTCCATCAAGAGCAAGGGGGAGCCAGCCGGATGTCTTAGTCTACTAGTGCTCCGTCAGGAAAATTTTGATCAGTTTCAGACCCTCAAAATTGAATTCTATTACCGTTCTGGCACTCGGTTATCGCTATCGCCAGTTTGCTGAGTCTATTGGGGATGCAGAGAGCGGGGCAACTCCCCCAAGCAGGGGGTCTAACTCCCCCACCCCCGAAATCAGCTTCAATCTAATCGCGCCCCACTACTTAAGGTTATCGACGATGAGGCCAAAATTAATCAAACGATTGCAACGATCGCTCCTTTCTGCTCTTGTTTTTGCTGCAATTGTCATCATCTCTGCTCCTGCGGCGGTTTTACCAGTTGCGCGATCGCAGGCATCTAGTAGTACTGCCTCGGTAGCACAGAAACAGCCAACTCAAAATAGAACTCTAGCGATTGAGTCGGTGGGTATGACAGTTTCTGATATGGATCAGGCAGTTGCCTTCTACTCGCAGGTGCTTGCCTTTCAAAAGGTGTCAGATGTCGAAGTGTTAGGAAATACCTATGAGCAACTCCAGAGGTTATTTGGCGTCCGGCTGCGGATTGTAAAGATGCAACTGGGTGATGAATTGATTGAACTGACCGAGTATCTGACCCCAAAGGGTCGCCCTATTCCCATTGACTCCCGCAGCAATGACCACTGGTTTCAGCACATTGCCATTGTCGTCAGCGATATGGATAAAGCCTATCAGCACTTGCGCCAGTTTAAGGTGCAGCATACTTCTCCAGTTCCTCAACGGATTCCTGATTCCAACAAAGTGGCTGCTGGCATCCGCGCTTTTTACTTTAAAGACCCAGATGGGCATAATTTAGAGATTATTTCCTTCCCACGTGGTAGGGGCAATCCAAAGTGGCAGAAGGCAACAAGCTCCTTGTTCTTACGAATCGACCATACAGCAATTGTTGTTTCTAACACAGCAGCCAGCACTCAATTTTATCGCGACCTGCTGGGTTTGGAGTTTGCTGGGGAGAGCTTTAACTCTGGTCTTGAGCAAGCTTACCTGAATAACGTGCAGGGAGCACGCCTCCACATTAGTGGTTTGCGGGCAATGACTGGCCCTGGTATTGAGTTTTTGGAATATCTGGAACCTAAAGATGGGCGATCGCTCCCTGCCGATGCCAGATCCAACGATTTGCTACACTGGCAAACAACCCTGATCATCGCCGATCTCTCTACACTTGTTCGGCGGTTGAAGCTCAATCAATCAACCTTGATTTCACCAGGCATCATCACCATTCCAGAACACACCCTAGGGTTCAGAAAAGGGCTTTTAATCCGCGATCCAGATGGCCATGCCCTCCGTTTCATTGAAAAATAGACTGGCTTAAAACGCCTGCCTTTCTCAATACCAATCCAACAAAACGGCTAACCACATATATTCTTGACTAACGTGTTGAGTTCAAGCTTGAGTTCTTCAGAGGGTGCATCGACCCCATAGGCCTCTTGCAACATATCCGCCCAGAGTTGGCGTTGGGCGAAATAGTCAGCACGTTGCCGGGTAATTTCTTCGCGACTGGCATTTTGAGCGGTGAGCCGCTGTTCTAGTACCTGTAAGTCAGCAGTAATCGGGGCACGATCGCGATCTGCCATCACTTGAAATCGGATCGGATCCATTCGCAGGGGGATTGACGGAGTAATAAAAAGCAGCCATTCATAGGTCTGCCCCGCTTGGAGTGGCTCTCCGTCGTAACGTAGGCGCTGCAACTTTTCGGCTCCTGGGGATGCCGTTTGTTTGAAGAGAACTCCACCCTTACTAGCCTGCCGCACCGCCATGACCCGGCGATCGCCCCGCCAGACAAAAACAGGGCGCGTATTCCACAAAGGCTGACCGGGTTTTGGCGTGATTAGACAAGCCCCATCTCTCGTTCCACCCTCGCCTTTTTTTCCAGGATCTTTGCGGTTTAACCAGGATTGGAAAATAGTGTGCCAGGAGTAAGGGCGAGCTGCGGCTGGATCTGGTGATCCAGAATGCAGCCCAACCTGTAAACCCATCATGAGACCTGCAACTAGCAGACGTTGGAATGAACAAGCAAAACTAGCCATGACTTCTCCTAAAGATAGGGGGCAAAACGTAAATGCAAGTGACAACTGAGGGGAGCACAACTGGTAGCAATAGCTTCCCATGTTGATAGACAAGTAGACTCAAACTGGCATAGCCAGCCATCAATCCTAAAAATGTTAGGAAGATAAAGTATCGGCAATGCCGCATCATCAATAGAGAAAAACCTTTGCCAAGCACTGCGGCGAGGGGCATCATCCATAAATCTGGAATGGGGATAATCAGATGTTGCGTTAAAAAATGATGGGTCATATAGGCATGCACCTCGCCCCCCGTCAATTGACTTAAACTTCCGGGTTGCTTGAGTGCACTGCGCCACTGAGAAATGGCAGGCGGCAGGGGAAAATTATCGGCTCCATCCCCAGCAATGCCCGCTTCATCATAACCACCCGCAGCGAGGATGACAATCGTCGATCGCAAAGAGTCCCGATTGCGCGATCGCAGCCAATCTTCGCCCTCTTCTAAAAGTTGCCAGGCCGGTAACGTCTCATAAACCTGTGAGGGGGCAAGAGAGAAGTCAAGAATGGGTTGCAGCCAGCGTTGATGGATCCAATAGGAAAGTACTGTAATGGGCTGCAAGTATATCTTGCGACGGGTCAATGGCTGGAAAGCCGGTTGATTGATCACGTCACTCAACTGGCTTTGGAGAGACTCTGTGCTTTGCAAGCTCGGTTGAAGCGGTATTAAACGCTCAAAAGAATAAGGTGCTCGTTGGGTCATCTGCTGAGCGATCGCCAGTTGGTAAGCAAAAGAATTGGGTGATTGATCTCGCCGGTCAATTGGCTTGATATGCCAGAGGGGAAACTCAATGTCTCCTTTTAAGCACCAAGATGACTTGGCAATATCTTCCAAAACGCTAAACCAATGGCCATCTTTTTGGCGCGCTGCAAACACAAACCAGGTTTGTTGCTGCTCGACGGCCTGCTCTAAAACTTCCCGTAGTTGAGGATCATGGGATTGAGGGCGATCAAAGAGATAGTCAATCCCAATGACCTGTGCCTCAAGTTGGGTTAGGCGCTCGATTAGCCGGGCAAGGACGCTCCGATCCATGGGCTTGACCTGTTGGATTTTTAGCTTCTGAATTGATCGATCATCAATCTGCACCAGCACAACCGGCGGCACCACTTGTGGATTTGTTTCACTCACTTGGCGGTGAATCGCCTGTACCCACAGGCGCTGCTCTAGCAACCAGGCTTGAACTGAGGGCAATCCTCCGATTACGAGCAGTAGCGCCAGGCTGATTGCCTCCCGTTTGGTCGGTCGCCATTGCTGCAACCGCTGCTGCCAACGAAAGGGTTTGGGGCAAAAGAGGGGCGCTTCGGGGTGGCGAAACAGAGAGGGTACCAGATAAGCCGAGGGATAGGTTAAATGCTTTTCGAGTTTCAGGTATTGCCCAGCAGCTAAGAGCGCTTCTTGCACATCCTTTAACTCCGCTAGGCTCCGCACAAAGCGCAGCAAAAACTCCTGGGCAACCTGATTATGAATCGGCTCTCGCATCACTGCCACCTGGTTAAACCCCAGATTGATCAAGTGCTGGGCAATGCTCAAACCACTACAGGAATTAAAAATTGCAAACTGCAAGCCGTTTTCCTTGGCGATCGCCAGATAGCGCGCTAACTCTTGCAATAGCATCGACTCATTGGGCGCGATCGCCAACTCTCCCCCCGTCAAGACGGCTTCATTGCTATGGCCCGCAAAAAACAAAATATCCCAACCGTTCGGATCAGCGATCGCCTGTGCAATATTTGTGCGGAGCACTGTCGTATCCATACCCGGTTGCCAGCCGACAAAGTGAATTTCGGCCATCCGCTGTAGTGCTTTCACCGCCACGCGATCCTGATGAAAATCCAAACCGGTTTCATCGCCAAGAATTGCAAGAATGCGCATGCGCCCCTGGCGAGAACGAGTCACTGGCTCCCTTTGAATGGTACTAGGCGTGCGACTCAGGCGGATAGGTTTCGTTGCAGCAAACTCTGTGCCAATCTCCCACACTTCCCAGGGGAGGCGCATTAACTCCGCCGTATCACAGGTGAGAAAAACATCTACTGCTGTCACAGACCGATCAGGATGAGCCGCGGCTTGGGCGATCGCCTTACGGATATTCAGCAGTTCAGCACTATTAAGCCAATGGTGAAATTCGGATAAGAGCTGAGCCTCAGCCTCTACCAGTTTCTTCCGCCAATCAATCGGGGGAGCCACAAGCGTCCCGCTCCAGGAGGTACGCGCCCGAAGAGACGACTGATAAAAATTGAAGTAAGCCTGCTGCCAAGTTTGGTATAGATGGGTCAGCGTGTGAGGATAGGTCACCTGAGCCGTCAGTTGCTGCCCCTGCCCCCAGGTGAGATCGAACAGGCACGTTTGCCCAATGAGCCAAGTTTTGAGACGAAAAGAAACAGTCAGCATACTTAAAAGCAGCGATTTAGCGTTAGCCGGAGCCAGTTATTTTCAAAATAGAACGACAGCGTACCCAGGATGGGTTGACTCGTGCCTCTTTAAAGGAAAAACATAAAGGGGGGGGTGCGATTGGCGATTTCCTCACCGCTACTCAGTCGGGAACCCAAAGGGAGGTAAGGTTAACGCGGCTCCATCGAGTAAGCTAATCGTAGCGATGAAGCTTTCATCTCGGTTACCCATAACCTGAGCAATGAGGAAATTGGCATCGGTTGCCGCTTGCAAGCGCTGCTCCACTACAATTTCGGTGGCTGTTCTCACCAGCAAAGTCGTCTCTGCTGGCAGCGTGGCCCCTTGCTGCGCACCCAACAGCAATAGCAGCATCCATTCAGGGGGGTGACCCGGTTCAAAAATCTCCCCTGAGACCGCATACAGTCGCAGCGGAATGGAGGCCATCATCCAATCGCGATAGGCGATGCCCACTTGCGATGGCAGCACGACCCCCTGACGCGCCAGTTGGTAGAGTAGGGCTTCGGCTTCTTCCATTGGAGAGCGCGTCACTTCGGCGTCTGATGGGGAGGCGGCACCCGTTGAGAGGGAGATTGGCATCCCCGTGGTGGAACGAAACCCAGGAGCAAGCGTGAGCGCAGGTAAAAGCACCCAGGCAAATTCTTGGGCGATCGCATCTAGTTGGTTTTGCAACCATAGCTGAGCGTTAATCAGGGGTTGCCGCCGAGTCGATGCCGTTGTAGAGTCAGGGGAAGCCGCTGCCTCTACTAAAGGTATTGCCGTTGGGGATAAACAGCGCAGGTATAGCAACAGGTGATCCGGATCGAGATCAAACCAAGCCAAGGGCAACGAGTAAGTGTGATCAACCTCCAGAGGTTGGGGTTGAGTTTGCCAATAGGTTTGTAAGTGGTCGTGGCGGAGAAAGCCATCGATCACTGCTTGCCCCTGTTCTTCATAAATGGAGACTAGCACGTAAAAATGCGCTGGATTTTCTGGAGCATCAATGATGGCGCGGGGAACTGAAACCAATGAATCGGGTGGACTCGCGATTGAAATAAAAGCAATCCGAAATTGATGGATAGTAAGTTGGCAAGTGGTCAGCATATGAACCGACTCAAAGGGCTGTGACCAACCGCGTTGACGCAGCCACTGCTCAAAGCCCTGCATCGCCAGAAAATCTAAGTAGGTTTGCCACCGTTGAGCGGGTTGGGGGCATTGATGACTCTGACCCATGGCGTAGTCAATCTGGACATCCGATAGGGCGATCACAGTCGCTGGGATTGGATCAAACTCAAGCATCAAATCATTCATAGGAAACTCTCTCGATAGATCAGAAATAACTTAATGAATAGAAGCGGGCAGTTGACGATCCAGATAATGGCAAAGGATGCGGGCAAAAAGACTCCTGACCACATAGCTCTTAGGACTTTTAGCATTAGCCTGCTCCTGTTGAATCACAGCATCAATCTGCGCTGCCAGAGCGACTTCGATTTGCTCGTCGAGTTGATTCAACTGTTCGGGAGCGGTATAGTCCGTTGCTTTATCCGTAATCACTTGTTTGAGATATTGCCATAGACAATGGCGGACATCAGCACGAAACTCTTTCAACTTCAGCAAGCGAGTGACTTGATACTGACCTTGTAAGCCGATCACCGGGGCGATCGCCGTCATCGATTCACCCTGACAATAAAATAATTGCAGAGCCTGCAAAAACAGTTGAGCTTTGGCAGATTTTTGGGTTTTGACCCGCTGACCCACTACTTGAGCGAAGGCCATCTCCAGGCCGGTAAGCAACTGCTGTCGGTAAAATTGCAAAAAAACGGATTGTTCATCAGGTTCATTTAACCCATGGGTTGGTGCGTCATCGGCTAAGGGAAAAGCTTCTGGCTGATGGAGGGACTGCCCCCGGGGGTTGCCTCCCCGCGAAGCAATGCGATACTGCCGCAGGCGATCAGCGAGGGCTTCGAGTTGGAGTTGCAGCGCTTGAAGCGTGTGACGCTGACCAGTTTGCGCTTGCATCCGTTGGCCGATCGCGTGTAACTGCGGCTCTGTGGGTGGGAGACACTTCCCCTTTTGCCGCTGTTGCAGGCGATCGCGGCGATAAACAGCATGGTAGCTTTCTAGCAGAACCTGGACCTGAGTAACCTCGCGATCACTCATTTGATAAAACTGTTTGAGCACTCGTTGCAACTTGGGCAAACCCGTATCGTTTAAGAGCGCCCAATCACTCAACAGGCAGAGACCGCATTCTAAGAGAAAGGCATTTAACCCAGCATGACTTTTGACTAACCGCGCCACCCAAGTGGAAAGACTAGCTCGCTCTGGATCAAAGGATTGCAGAATTTTGAATGCCAGGGGTTGATAGCGGTTAGGGCTTGGGGATTCGCGAATAGAGAAGAAGGTTTTGCCATCATCATCCAACACAAAGGCAAAGAGATCTTGCCGCATCAAACCATAGTCATGGCCGTACCTTTTTTCTAGCCCGATGCAAACCTGCTGAATTTGATGGGAGATAAAGCAACGGAGGCAGAGATTTGCTAGCATCCCATCTGGCCTATCTAATTGATCCCTAGCGATCGCCAGCAGTTGTTTCTGAATTTCTCTATCATCATCTATAGTTGAGCTTATTTTTTGCTGAAAAAATGCTTTAGCTGATGGCACTTCGGTTCTTCAGCTAGAACCTGTCATATCCAGTGTGACTAATCTCCAGTAGCGTATTTTATCATTCATTACACCTCCATCAGTTCATGATCTCTTTACTTTTGGCGATCAGTCTTCAGTCTGCGGATTAGTATACCGAACCTTCGTTTAATCTCAGCAAACCTGGCACAACTGTTCCATACTGAGCCGAGCAGACTAAGATATGAGTCTCGCCACCTTCACCTCAAATCCTGCGTCTGTCGGCTTCAGCAACCCATCCGTCTGGCGACCCTCACCCCTTTCTTAAATGTCTGTTAGGGTGATACCCTTCTCCCTGCCCCCGGCCCCCATTCATGGGGATCGAGGGGAAGAGTTGAGAGATGAGGGTAGCTGAGGCCAAGCCAGAAAATTCTGCCTCGCTGTACTCGTACAGCATCTATCAAGTTCCGCAACGTTAGTCATAATGACTTTAGTTGTTGCAGGCTAAAGCCAGCACTATAAACGGTGCAGCATTTACCTTTTGAGCAACTGGGTGGCAAGACTAAAGACCAGCGTCTTCCTGCATTTCTCACATCTCTGCCCAAGCTTCAGCCATGAGAAATGTAGGCAACAACCTTAGCCTAAGCTATTGACCAAAAGCAGCCAAGCCGTAGTGGCAAGGAGCACTAGAACACTGGCCCATGGTCGTATTAATTCTGAAGCGACCTGTCCAGCGAGGGGTGATCCGAACAACCGGCACCTTGGTATTACGAGTATCTGAAACAACGAGATTGCCATTTTCGTCATACAGCCGGATCTGCAGATTTTGGCAACTATCATCACAAACACCAACAATTAAATAACTGACTCCTTGTCTTAGGGTTAACGTGGTGTTGGTATCTACGCCGTTGCCCATATACCCTAGTGAATCATCATGGGTTTTTCTCAATCCATTACGGTTGGCTACATCAGTAGCTTGATTCAATCGAATCTGAACTTGATAGACACGTTGGTTTAACTGAGCAACCTTGAGCGAACTACCAGTAGCGATCTCAGACCCAAGCAGAGGCACCGGGGTGAGGCCAGAAGAAACGGAGGAGGATTTTCCCAAGGCAAACCCTGGAGCAGCATTGAGCAAAGGAACAAGAGCAATAACAGATAGACGGCGAAGGTACTTCATGGTGAAAATCCTGGATATCTAAATTGACAAGCAAGCTATAATTCATCAACCCTTTCCAAGACTCAAACAGAAGTTTTGTTTATGAGAAACAACCGGCGACAAACCGGACTTGGGTTGGGTCTAAAACGAGCACCCTAATTGTTTTTCAGGGAATGTTGAGGGCGACTACAGAGGCACAGAAAACCTGGAGCCATTCCTTGACGCCCTGTATATCTTGGTAGTGAAGTTTTAGGTGACCATATCTTTGCTGCTATCGGGCTTCTGTACTTTCCTAGTTCTGGGGCCAAAGAGGTTATGCAAGTGTGCGATCGCGTATTAGCCTGTCACCGGATCTAAGTGTCCCTTTCCCTAGGGCAGCCGCTTTTGCATCGCTCCTATCATAACCCATTCCCGATCAAAATAAAGGGTGCCCAGTAGTGGGGATGGGTCAGCTTATCCCCTGTAATGCTTTGTCCGGTCTGTGCACTTTCTGGAATCAAATCAGAGCGCTTGCCCCCAACCGTTGTGTAATCACCAGTAATCAACGCTTTTTGCGCGGCCTGTATTGCTTTGGCCTTGGTCATCCCCTGCTTCAGCGCCCCATAAAAGGCATTCATTAATACTTGCGTGCCGCCATCATCCACCTTCCACAGCGAAGAAAGAGCAGCTCGTGAACCAGCCCGTTGCATCTGGTAGCCAAACCCCAGAATCTCAATGCCATTACCGAGCTTACCGCCAATCGCCGTTTCACAAGCACTCAGTACAACCAGAGAAAGATTGGGAAATTTCCATTGCTGTTCAATTTCTCGTAAGGTAATAGCAGTCCCATCACCGAGCAGCATGATGGACTGGTCGGGGCTACCCGGCACAAACAGGCCATGGGTCGCAAGATGCAGAATGGTGGATTGGGGAAGATTTTGATTGAGGTTGACCCGATTGAAGGTTTGATCCACTAAGGTTGTCGTGTCAGGCAGGATCTTGGCCAAATTGCTAATCTCAGGTTGGGTAAATTGCAATGCTGGAAATCGATGTGTTTTTCCTAACAAGGTGATTTGCTGCTCTCGGGTAAGCGCCGCTGCCAAAACACGCGATTGGGAATTTTGATCGGGTTCAAGAGGAGTCAGGGCAAGGGCTGTAAGGTAGTTAATTGGGTAGCGCTCCGCCAGCCACTGGGTGCCATCGTGCAGTGCCGCTAGGGGAACATAGCGCATAATGCTATCAGGAGCATAGACAATGGTTTCTACCCCTGCGGCTTTAAGGTCACTTTCAAGAGGTTGAAACAGGGTCTGATAAAGTTTTTGGGCAGATGGTTGAATTTGTGGCGATCGCGCTTCTAATTGCTGACGAAAGGCTCGAATTTCCGTTTCCAGTTGTTTAGCAGAAATGGCAACCGATTTGCGCACTGGCGGGCGATCCTCAGTCAGGATGACCAGTTCTAGGCGATCGTCCAAAACTAAGGGATAAAAGAGCGCCACATCTTTGCCCAGCCTCTGGCGACGGGCTTGCAAATCTTGGTAGGCATTTAGCCTTCGATTCTGCTCAGCCGCCGTGCGTTGGAGGATTTGCACCTGGGTTTGAATCGTTGCATCCTGCAGCCGAGCATGCAGCGATACCTGAGAAGACGGGTTGATACTTGCCAAAATAGCTGTTTCTTGAGGCAAAAACTCTACGCCCTTAGCCGTGTGCTCATTTCCGTTTACATCTTTGAAGAAGTCTTGCAAGTCTTGCACCTTAAGCAAATCTAAAACCTGCATCGCTTCGATGATGCGATTCTGCTGAAGGAGGAGATCTGCCAGGTTACGGTAGGTTTTAGCCACAGAACCGGTATAAGAGACTTGCAGTTCACGAGGGAGCGCACGAATATCTTGCCGAATCGATTCACTCACATTGACGGCTTGTTTATAGAAAATAATAGCCAAATCGATTTGCCTTAGCTTTTCTAAAACAGAACCAATATCAGTAAAAGAAATTCTCTCACCCGCAAGACTTTTGATTTCCTGCTGAATTACAAGGCTTTTTTGGTAAGACTCTATCGCCTCAGGGTAATTACCAAAATCCCCATAAATACTTCCCAATGCGCTCAATGCAATTGCCTCGCCTGCCCGATCCTTAATCCTTCGGTAAATTGCCAAACCTTGCTCGCGATACTCAAGTGCTTTTGTCTGATTACGAAGCGCGCTATAAACATTCCCAAGATTACCTAAGATACTGGCTTCTGTTTGCGAATCATTGATTGAGCGAGCAATCGCTAAACTTTTCTGGTAGTAGTCAATCGCTGTACTGTAGTTACCAAGTTTGTAATAAGCACTTCCCAGATAAGCCAGCATAGAACTATGTAACTGATGGGCACCTCGGAGTTTTGGCCCCTGGTGAGTCGGCAATCCTTGCTTATAATAACTAATCGCTTTAGGGTAATCGCCCATATCATAGTAAGTATTTCCCAAATAAGATAATACGACAGCTTCTCTGAAGCGATTATTAAACTTCCTGATAATCGCTAGGCTCTTTTCATGATATTCAATTGCTTTTGTATAACTACCCAGCTCACTATAGAGATTTCCCAAATCACTTAAAGCGTCAGCTTCCTCTAGAGTGTCTCTTTTCTTTTGTGCAATCGCTAGCCGCTGCTCTATCTGTAGGAGGGCTTTAGAATAATTGCTAAGTGCTAGATTTGTATACACAACTCCTCTTGTATCAGATGCTGTAGTAGACGCATCAGTAATCGCTAAAAGTCTTTCTCCATATTCCATTGCCTTGGAATAATTGCCGAGACTGCGATAGGTATTTCCTAGTCTTTCCAAAATGTCCACTGCACTGAATCGACCCATAGGTAACTCTTGAGATCGACTTTGAATAACACGGTAAATCTGTAAAGCTTTTTCCCATGACTGAATCGCAGCTTCAAATTGATTGGCTTGCTCTTGCTGAATTCCCTGTTGCCATAGTCCAAAAGCACTACCTCTCAGAACACTATAAGTCTCTTCAAGGTTGCCGCGTGCATGGAAGATTAAGCTGTCATCTTTCAGTGCTTGGGCGAGTTGAACACCCTTTTCTTGTACTTCGATTGCTTTTGCCGCATCACCTGCTCGTAAGTAAACAAAGCCCAAATCACCTAAAGACAGAACTTCTTCAATGCGGTTGTTGCTTTTTCGATGAATTGCCAGGGTTTGCTCAACAGTAGAAATTGCCTTCGGATGGTTACCCGTCAGAGAATAAATCAGTCCTAAACGCCTTAGTACTGCCAACTCAAGTGGCTGCTCTTTGATGGCTCGCGCGATCGCCAAGCTTTGCTCAGAATATTCAATCGCTTTAGCATAGCTACGAAAAGCAAAATGGGCGCGCCCCAAACTTGCCAGTGCGTTTCCTTCACCCAAACGATGTTTAATTTTTTGATAAATCTGCAAAGCCTGCACTAAGGGTTGTAATGCTTTTTCAGGCTGTCTGGATTGAATCTGATCGATTCCCTGTTGTAGCAACTTATCGGCTTCTGCTTTGTAATCCGGCGTTGTCTGTGCGACTGCAACAGCATTCAATAAGAAAAAGGAAACATTAGCCGGAGCAGTTAGGGGAGCCGCCAGTAAGCCAACGGCGATCGACAAGAGGCAAAGGCTGAACCACTGGCGTTGGCGATCAGCAAAGCGTTGACTCATATAGGCTTCCTTTTGATAGAAGTGAATACATGGATCGGTTTGGTTCCTCTGCCCCATCGCCCTATCGAAATCCTAGGAAGGCTACAGAGCATGGTCAAATCACTGCACAGTCAAATTGCTCAGACAAGTCGTTAGGAGTGCGGAGTAAATAAACCCAAAAGCCTAAAACTCTAACCGGGAGCGACCAAGCAATACCTTTGTATCCTCTGTATCTCTGGGGTAAAGCTTTAGGCGATAAGATACGAGGCGTTGTCTAACGCAGGGATAAATTGCCCTCATCCCCTTTCTTTGAATACCCGTCAGGGGTGTACCCCTCTCCCATTGGAAACGAGAGATTCTGTGCTCTCTCTGTAGGAGAGGGCGAGAATGAGGGCGAATGGGGTAATTCCTGTCCAGGCGACATCAGATACCCTGGTGAACCGAATCACCAAGAGCCTCTCCGCCAAGCCCAAACTCAAACCCAGACTGAAGAGGCTTTTGGAGAGACTTTTCAGACACACTGACATCCCTTGCCCAGATGGCATAGAGCATTCAGAATTTGCTTTGTGTCCTCTGGGACTGGCCCGTTCTAGCGGTTACTACCAGCCCTAGATTTGACTTGTAAAGATTGGCCATCTCTGGAAATGCCATAGCCCAGGGGTTTAGAATTCGATGCCAAGCGAGATTTGCCCTCATTCGCCAGTTTGGCTGGAGGGTATTGCGTGGTTAGGGCATTCATCGCGGCAATGCGATCGCTCGTGAGCGGATGGGTGTCACTATCGAGTTGGCTGGTTGGCATCCGTTCAATCACATTAAACATTGTGATACAGCCTCGCGGGTTATACCCCGCCCGCACCATGTATTGATAACCAAACTTATCAGCCTCAAACTCATGGCGATGGCTCAACTCTCGCCATTCTTTTTTGCGCTGTCCTTCCTTCTCAGCGTAAATTGTCTTAATGCGCTGTTCTGCCTCTGCAATTCGTCTTCTACGCCCAGACTGAAGGACGCTGCCAACGATTCCAGTCAGGATGCTCCCTGTTCTTCCTGTTACCTGACCGGCTGTACCGGTGACCCACGCCCCAATATCCATGGCGTTTAAGTCTTTCCGCAGGTCTTCATTTTCTGCGGTGACTTCATCCACTACTTCTTGCCGGAGTCGCTGCAAAATCTGCTGGCGCTCACCCACACTCACCGGAATATGCTTTTGGGTATGGTGAGCCATCTCATGGGCAGCAACACAGGCGAGGGCATCGCGATCGCCATCCACTTGATCTAGCAAACCATCAAAAAATGCCAGCAGGTTGACCTCTGTTGCAAAGGCATTAATGTCATAGGTGGGAATTGTGCGAATTCGCCAGGGGCGATCATCCAAGCCATTAGCACGGGCTAATCTGTCAACAATTACATAGAGGTCGTAATAATCTTTCCATTTAGGCTCGCCAAACGTCTTGCGTAGATACTGCTCAACCTGTTTATAGTGAGCATTGCTCCCTGCTTGGGCCACATGAGTTGGGAGCGATACGACAACCCCAGAGGGTCGGGTAGCAGGCGACTGGGCAGCCTGAGCTACGTGAGTGGCATTCAATAGCAGGCAACCAGCAACACCGAACACAAACTTTCTCATCGAACGCATAGATTGGTTTCCCTCACAGGTGTACAGCACGGGGTTCAAGAGGAGAGCGCTCACTAACGTATCATTGACAATGACAGAGCCGATAGCTCGGTTTATCAAAAATTCATTGATTGACTCTCCTCAGGATTTCCCAACTTTCTTCAATCTCCTACCTCCCAGCCTTGAGAGGTTATGCACAGATGGTCTGCAACGCTAGAGAAATAGTTCAGATTGATGGTAGGCCTTAGCAGACACCAGTTCACCGAACTGTTGAGACTGGACTGGTGGGAGAGATGAGTAGCGCTACACAAAACTCAAAGTAAAAGGTTTCAGCGCGATCGCTGATTAATTTTGAATAACGCTTGCCAAGCTGGTCTATCAACATGAAAGTGCCTGTCACGCAGCACCATGCAGACCCTCCAATAGAGAGTTTTGTGGATTGGTCGATTCAGCGTGCGATCGCCCTACTTGCGTAAGCGCTTAAACAGGGTACCTATTGCAGTCGCCCCCCCTAGCAACAAGATAGAACTAGGTTCAGGAACTGCAACCGGGTCGGGGTTAGGGGTAATTGGCAGACCCGGCGTTGCCGCAATCGTGGTCAAGTTTAAGCGAACAAACGAATTACGGTTGAACGACAGTCGTTGAACATTCACAAATAGCTCACTACCATCAAAAGTCACGCGATCTGGCGTCAGTCCCAGGGTTGTCAATGGATCAATTGCCACACTGGTAATTTGCAGCGCAACAGGTGCAGTGAATGTAAACACGTAACTATTCTTAAATCCTGACGCAAACAAACCCGACCCTGCATTATCAAAATCAATATCCAGGTAATTAGCACCCGCATCAATCGCAACATTGACAAGCGCTCTTGCAAACCCTGGAGGCACACCGACGGTTGGGGCAAACAAGCTCTGGACATTGGGAAACTCCACTCCTGGCTCACTGACAATTGCAGACGCCGGAAAGGACGTGACAAACAATTGACTGCTGGGAGCAGCTTGAGCCTCAGTGCGCAACCTCAACTCTGACCCAATCAAGGAAAAGGCAGAAGCAGAGCCAGCACTGAGGGTAACAATTGCAATAGAGGCGAACGATGAAAGTAATTGATTCATGAGATTCCTGACCTACTTTAGCTTGGTTTTAATATTTCAGCGTTCAAATCATCGAGATAAACGTAATTGCCATCAACAGAATCATCAGAATGAACAGTCGCAATAAGACTGACTAATCAGAAATAAACCACTACGCAGAATTCAAAATACAACGTGAAAATGCTAAGTACACCCATGTTTCAAGCTATCTGAACAAGCAAGTGATGCTTGCAGTCAGTGTACTAGTAGCCTAAGGCATCAGTCTGTCTCTCCTCACCCCCACCCCTCTCCCGGCCCCCACGAATGAGGTTAAGGAGAGGGGCTTCGCTCTTCCCTGCTCCCTGGAGAACGGGCTAGAGCATGAGGGTGGCTAAGACGAGTCCAAAGATTTTCGCCTTGCTGTACTAGGCGGAGTGCTGGCGACGCTTGAGATAGGTCAAGCCACTATCTGCCAAAGCAATGCCCAACATTGTTGCTGGCTCTGGCACCGCTTCTGCGGGGGGCGGTGTTTCTTCTCTGGGGAGTTGCGTCAGTTCTAGAATCAACTTTTGCTGAATTGCCCGACCAAAGTCTTCAAATCCTAGAGCGGGGACAACAAACGACCCTACCCCTCCCTGAATATTGTTTTGATACCAAATATCCAGGTTGGAGCGATGCGTTAAAGGAAGAATAGGCAATCCATTAATTGCTGATACCCCTGCGGCTAGGGCATTATCTCTAGCTAAAGGGGTCGAAACTCCTGAATTTGCAGCGTCATCCCCTGATACATCAATAATCCAGCGCCGTCCATCATAGTTATTGCGACTAAACAAAGGGGTCGCGAATTGAATCGCTGACCCTGGAGCCGTACCAGAAAATCTAATCGGTCTGGCCAGGGCACTGATTGCTTCTGCAAACCGGAGCGCACTGGTCTGATCATTTAATAGCGTCTAATAGCGTCCAGGGAATCGACTCTTGCTGTTGGCTAGGGCCAGTCCACTGGATGAAATTGATCGCAACATTGCCAAAACGACCCGTGCCAAATTCGGTTGCTAAATTCACAAAAGCATTTCTATAACCATTGATTTGCAGGGCATATTCCTGAATCGAAACACTGGGCGAAACATCGACCAACAGCGACAGTTCTACATCTACGGGGGTCAGTTGCGCCGCCACCGGCAGAGAAACCACCGTGGTGCAGCCAACAGCCGTCATTGTCACTAAGCCAAAAAGCAGACTTGGTCGTAAAGATTGAGGCAGTCGTTGATCAGACATGCAAAAATTGTCCTTATAAGACTTGAGTATTCAATCTGTTTTGTCAGACTCCGTTAAAGCTGGGTGCAATGGCTCTCAACTCTTCTCGGAAAGTAAATCCCTCTTGCATTGTCTTTGTTTTTTGCAAAAACAAGATGGATTTTCCGTATATTCACAGAATCAACATAAACTGGTCAGCACTCTTCTAGGTTCCAAGCTTTCCTAGTTCTGAGGCTTGGGAGGATATGCACGTTTGCGATCGCCTAGATTGACTCGAGCATAACTAAATCTCATATACTACTTTTAACAGCGCCTTCTTTACCCCATTGGGTTATGGGTTACGACAACGTCTGTAAGTTTTTGGCCGAGCAGTATCCAGCCGATTTCGCCTGTTGGCTGCTCGGTTCTCCGGCAGAAGACGTTCAACCCTTGAAGACCGAACTCAGCCAGGAGCCGATTCGAGCCGATAGCCTTGTCTTTTTGCAAACCCGTCATCAGCTTTTGCACATTGAGTTTCAGACACTTCCCAACCCTCAGCCCTCGATCGCCTTTCGAATGCTTGATTATGCTGTTCGCTTAAAACGCGAATATGGCCTGCCGTTGAGCCAGGTAGTGGTGTTTCTCAAACAAAGCACCTCCGAACAGGTCTTTACAGACTACTACCAAGATGAGACGACACTCCACCGCTATCGGGTGATACGGCTATGGGAGCAAGACCCCGCGTTGTTTTTGAAAAATCCAGCGCTCCTACCATTGGCGACCCTAGCTCGGAGTGATGCACCCGTCGATCTATTACAAACGGTGTCGCAGGCGGTTAATAACCTGAGCGATCGCCAGCAGCGCAGCAATGTCGCCAGTTGTGTGGAAATTTTGGCTGGGTTACGATTTGACAAGGGGTTGATTCGGCAGTTGTTTGGGGAGGAAATCATGCAGGAATCAGTGATTTATCAGGATATTTTGCAGCGAGGCCTGCAACAAGGCTTGCAACAGGGCGTTCAACAGGGAGAAGTGCTAGTCGTCTTGCGACTGCTGCGGCATCAGTTGGGGGAGATTCCGGCTCAGGTAGAGGAGCAAGTGCGGGGGCTGCCCCTAGAACAGGTAGAGGCATTGGCAGAGGCTCTGCTAAAGTTTAGGCAACTAGCCGATTTATTGACCTGGTTAGAAAGGCGTGAATATTAATAGCCTGGAATCTGCATCGATACCCGTTAGGGCCACGCCTCTACTCCACACGCCCTACGATTTCCTTCCAAATTTAGGAGCAGAGGAACCAGACTGAAGCCCCTCTCCCTGTTTGGGAGAGGGATTTAGGGTGAAGGCTAAAGCTAACGGCATGGCTAGCTCTATTCTCTTTTCTCTCTTCTGTTTCCTCATTGCGGGTATCGTTAGCCATAAGCAGGCAATCCTAATCAACCGTAAGAAGGGAGGAGTGGAAACTGCGCCCTCGGGCGATGGGTTTCATGCCTGAAATTAGCTTCAATTTAATGATGCCCAACGACTTAACCACCATCATTCGGGTTGTATCACCAGTGCACGGGCGATCGTCGAGTCAGGTCATCATCGCTAAGAGCAGCAACAAACCCGCTGAGAGGAAATAACTCACATGCATGGCTTGCAGGGGGCTATGGCAGCTATCTTTCGGCGATACCGCGCTTTATGTCATGGGTATAAGCGGCGGCTTCGCTTGAATCTGCTGTTCATGGGAGGATGCATGGCCCTACTGATCGGGGAAATAATGGCCGGGGCAGCAGTAGAATCCCACTATGCCATTACGGGCCGGGCGGCTTTTAACCAGCCAGCGTTTTACCCCATTCAGCAAAGTCTGCCGGTTGATCGCTACCGCCCGATCGCCCCCTGGATAGGACGGCTCCTTTTGCCAACTCGCCAAGAACAGGGAGCCAGCGATTGGGTGTGGTTAGAGGTGACCCATGCGCCCACAACGGCCAAGGAGTTAATTGGCCAGCGCATTCGCCTAGAGTGGAGCCAAAAACCAGATATCCAGCGAGAGGTTACCCTGGGGACACGGGCAGTTCAGTTTGTGCCATTATTAAAAACCTTGCAGACAAAGGCCGATCTGTACCCGGATCGGTTAAACGGGCGATCGCAAGTCGGGCCATTGCAGGCGATCGCCGGAGCCAGGCCAAAAGATGATGTCACCGTCGCCATCTCAGAGGGGAAACTCTTACAGAGACCGGGAGGAGATTGGGTACTGCAAATTGAGCAAGAACCCCGGCTAGAAACAGGGCGATACTATACCCTGGTAAAAATTCTTGGCCCCGTCCACAATGGCCCGCCAAAGTTTACTCCCTCCGTCTGCCCGGCAGGGCCACCCTGTCCCAGCGAGTTGTTCCGGGTGCAGCACTATAACCCAGCAACCGGAGCATTTGACGGGGTGCAAGAAACCGTGCGCATTCCCCAACAACCCATGGATGGGAATGGGGTCTATGCATCGACTCCCCGCCAGTTGGAAGCATCCCCCGCAGGGGAGGCTGGCTGGTACCTCTACGGTGCCCAAGACCGCACTGGGTTGTTTACAGTCCAAGCGATTAAGCCCCGATCGCTGGTGCAACTCAAACCGCAGAAGATTTTGTTGAACCTAGCTCAGAGCCTGAACTATATCAATCAAGAAAATTGGCAGGGGACAGAGCAGCGCAAGGGCACGCTGCAAACGGTGGTCATCAATCCCTGGGCAGAGACTGCCGAAGAGGTAATAGAGCAATGGCAAGAAGGCGATCGCGCCCTCGTCATCCATTTGTTTGGGGGGCGCGGCGGCGCACAGGGGGAAGGAGCAGTCATGGGCACTGTTACCGGCCATTTTGCCTACGGCTTCGCTGAAATCATTCGTGACCCCTGGACGCAAGAACTGCAATGGGACATCCATTACGTCCAGGTCTATGCCAACAACACTGAAGGCATCATTTCGGGTGAACACTCCTGGGCTAATTACATGGGCAATCTGCAACGGGGCTGGCTAGGGACTCGGCCTGTGGCCGATATCTTGGTTCGGCTGGATACCATCGCCCAGGATTACGACTTTGGCGGGCCTATCCTTTCTCCCCTGGGGGAATTAAGCCGACAATTGCGGCTGATTGCCAACCGTTACCGCACAGGAGATGGCACCGGCATTGCCAGTGTCACAGCCGCTACCTCCTGCGTGCAAGACTCTAACCAGGCATTGTTCACCACTATTCAAATCATTCGCAAACAGGTAGAGTCGAACCCAGAGATTCAGCACTGGTGGGCCTCCCATAGGGCAGATCCAACAGTGCAACGGTTTGAGCGCTTGGTCGCCCTAGGAGAAGCTTTAGAGAAGGAACTGGTGCCCTTTGGCCTAGTGCGCCAAGACTGGAAAACCAATGCCGATGTGCTAGCAGGGACGCTCACTCGCGGAGATCAATTCGTGCGAGTTGCCGATGGGAGTGAAAACCTGATCAGAGCGTTGGCAAGCTGGCGCACAATTCTACCGCGACAGGCCCAGGATCAGCTGAGTACATTATTCTTGCGCCATAACGCCGAACTCTGGTACCTGACTACCTATCAGGTCGGGGGCAATGACCCCACCATTCTACCGATCGCCCCAACCCGCCCCTTTGCCCTCTGGACAGTGCCAGGAACCACCCTGCCCTTACTGACGATTCTGGTCACGCGCCTGCTGGGGGCCATCCATTGGCCGAACCTCTGGGGGTGGAGCGTGGGGCTGTTAAGCCTATTGAGTTACGGAGCGATCGCCCTACCCCTGGGGTTCTCTCAAGGTTTTTTACAATGCAAACCCTGGCCAGCTCCCGGGTGGCGCCATGGACTCATTTCCCTACGGCTATTGTTAATGCCAGCTTTCATCGAAGAAGTCGTGTTTCGCGTAATGCTACTGCCCGATCCTCGCGCGGCCATTACCAGTCAAATGTGGGTGATTTGGGCCATGGGCAGCCTGATTTTATTTGTTATCTACCACCCGGTTAACGCTAAAACCTTTTATCCCCCTGGTAATCCGACCTTTTTTCAACCTATCTTTTTGGCGCTAACCGGTCTCCTGGGTCTTGTCTGCACGGTCGTTTACTTTTTGACTCAGTCACTGCTCCTGATCACCCTACTGCATGGGCTAGTGGTGATTCTTTGGCTGTTGCTCTTAGGGGGGATGGAGCGCTTACAATGCAGAGGATCCGGAATCAACACCGGTGAAGAAGACAAATTGATTGAATCAGGCAGATAAAATGATTGAGACGATTGAAAACATTGATTGGATGACCGTTTCCATTGTGGGAGTAGCAGGCTTTATCTTTGTCGGTGGCCTGTTGATGATGTTTACTGGTATCTGGACAAAGCGATAGACCGGTTACTCCTCATCAGTCCTTAAATCCACAGAACGTTCCTGACTGCCCCCCATAGCGACAACTTCGAGATTGGCTGCGCTCTCCAACTGTTCTAGCTGCTGCCAAACCTGATTCATTAAGCGATCTAACCCTAGGCGCGTCGCCGCTGAAATGACAAAGACAGCTTGGCCGCTGGCTTGCTCTAGCGCGGTCTGAATCTGGGCGACTCGTTCTAACTCATGGCCAATCACATCCAGCTTATTGAGAACCACAATTTGCGGGCGATCGCCCAACCCCCGGCCATAGGCAATCAACTCTGATTGAATCGTGTGGTAATCAGCTAGAGGATCGGCACTCGAACCATCCACCAAGTGCAGCAGTAAGCGCGTGCGCTCAACATGCCGCAAAAAGTCGTAGCCCAGGCCAATACCCTGATGGGCACCAGCAATCAGCCCTGGAATATCTGCAAAGACCGTGCCATCGCCCGTCGGCTTCCGAACAACCCCCAGGTTGGGCACCAAAGTCGTGAAAGGGTAGTCAGCAATTTTAGGCCGGGCAGCCGATAAGGCCGCAATCAGAGTCGATTTACCCGCGTTTGGCAGTCCGATGATACCGACCTCTGCCAATAACTTTAGCTCCAACCGTAGCAGGCGCGTTTCGCCCGGCAAGCCAGGTAGGGCTTTTTCAGGAGCGCGGTTACTGTTGCTCAGAAAGTGAGCATTTCCCAACCCCCCTTTTCCACCCTTGGCAATGGTGAGGGTTTGCCCAGGTGTAATCAGATCTCCGATCAATTCCCCTGTTTCGGCATCATAAACCACCGTGCCACAGGGCACCTCAATCACGCGATCGCGACCCGAAGCACCCGTACAATTATTTGGCCCTCCCCGCTTGCCATTCTCAGCCTTAAAGAGACGAAGGTATTGAAAATCCAACAGGGTTTGTAAATGTTCCACCGCGACGAGCTGCACATCCCCACCTCGGCCACCATTGCCTCCTGCCGGCCCCCCCGCAGGCACATACTTCTCCCGGCGAAAGGCGACAATGCCATCGCCCCCATCCCCAGCCTGCACCTGAATTTCTGCCTGATCAATAAATTGCATGAATCCAATACCGTTTTATTAAGGCGATTTCTAGGAAAGATCCTACTCTTCAAAATAACGCCTTGAGCGGCTTGTCTTGAGCGCAGCCAAAAAGTGGAGAAGGGCGCGGTTGGTTGCGCATCCTTGCTCTTGTCATCTCTCATAGAGAGGAAACCAGGGCACATGTCACTTTTGCCCTCACCCTTTTCGGGTATGCCTGGATTGCTCTAATCTCTCTCCCAAATTGGGAGGGGGACTTTGAGATAGCTCGACCCCCTTCTCCGAACCTAGGAGAAGGGGCTGGGGGATGAGGGCCTGAAAAGGTGGCATGCTCTCGAAAACCAGCCAGTCATTGGTTAGCTAGAAACGTCACAAGTTAATTATAATCAGCAACGCGATCAATTTAGCTTCTCCGGCAGTTTCTCCCCTTAGCCTATGTTTAGGACAATGCGTAGGATTTGTTGTCTTCTCGGTTTAGTTTATTTCAGTTGATCGAATGTCTCATCAGATTCATCAGATCTGAAATCGCTGACCTTGCTGAATCTGGATAGGAATCACCCCATTCGCCGTCCTCCCAAATCTCTCCCCTTGCGAGAGGGAACCGGATCTCTAGCCCCTAATGGAAAAGGTTGAGGATGAGGTCAATTCATACCTTCGTTAAGAAATGCCGAATGGCTTTTTCTAAATAAGTCTTACCTATCCTATGAAAATTTCTGCCTTAGCAGTACAGAAGCAGATTGTCAAACGGTTATCGCCAGGTTAGAGTTTATTGCGGGTGAAGGAGGGTTGGGGGCGTTGCCCCTAGCCAAGCGTTCCATCCGTGCACCCTGCCCTCAATCAAGTAGCAATGGCTCTACCGATTGAAATCACAGAATGTGGTAGATACCCAGTTAAATGCTGTGCGCTGCAAGGCGGCGGCTAGCCAGAATCACCTCGCTTCGACCAGCTCACAAACCTATCCAAGCTCCAAAATCATATGACACCATCGGGTTTTGCAAAAAACCCGATAGCCGCTGCCCTCCTAAGAAAGCAACGGCTACACCAACTTAAAAATTTATTGCGGCGATCTATTTTATGACCTGCTCTAAGGTCTTCTCCAACTCTTGCTGAATGGCAGGCCCCTTCTGGTTAGAGGACTCCATCTTATTAGCATCAGCAGAACCTTGCACCTCGTTTAAGCCTTGATTCGAGCGTTGAGTCACTTCCTCTAAAGACTTGGGAGGAGATTGCAGCGTTTTCTCGATGCGGGAGAAGGTTTGATCCATTTGGGCTTCGCCCTGACTGAGGCGGCTCGATTGATTCGCCGCGATCGCAGGAATGGCACTAGAAACAAACAAGACGGCACAGATTAACCCAGCAAGAAGAAACCGAAAAACTGATTGCATTCGAACTTACTCCATTTAAGTTTTGGTTAGACAAGAATGTCAAACCAGCTATTTAGACCATGCTCAGATTAAGACCAGTCGATTTATTAGTAAAAATCAGTTGGTTGTAATCTGATTTGATCCAATTGCCACAATGACTTCATCAACTACTGAAGAGTTGAACGAAAACAAAGCTAGCCAGTAAAAGCTTCAACTCTGCAAGCTATTTTTGACAGAGTCTGTAACATCCGCAGCAAAATCTTCGACATTAGAGCTTAACCGCTCCGCTGCATCTTGGGTTCGTTGCAAGTCTTGCTCAGCCCGTGATTGTACCTGCTCGCTTGCCTTATTTAGCTCAGTTTGAATGCGCCCTGTATCCTGCTTGGCCCGCCCAGAAATCTGCTTGGATAAACCTTTGACTTGCCCAGTGACTTTTCCAGTCTCCTGCTCAACCTTGCCCATCACCTGCTCAGCCGTTCCTTCTATCTGATTGCCAAAACCAAAGCCAAAAGGAGCCGCGATCGCAGAATTCGTTCCAACGATTCCCCAAGAAAATGCACTGACTAAAACCAGCAACAGGCCCACAATCAGTCGATGTTTCACAGCCGTAAAGAAATGAGTCTTTGTATTCATTGGATTTAACCTCAATCCGTCTTTCCTTACTCTTTTTACTGTGAAATGAAATCCTAAAAATCAAGCAATAGTTAGAGATTAGGCTGACATTGAAGTCATCCAATTGAGGGAGATAATACTTGTTTCTAAATAATTGTTTCTATGAGTATTGGTTGGAGACAGTGGAGACGTGGGTTACCTTATCTATTCGCAGGCTTTATCTAGGACTAAGCCTTAAGCCTGGGCAGTAAAGTCGTGAATGGCGGCAACGAGTTGATCGATTTCTGATTCTAGGGTCAAGTAGTGCACACAAGCCCGGACACAGGCTGGATAAAGGAGGGTACGCACAAAAATTTGCCGATCTTCCAAAAATTTCACCAGTTGGTCTGGCTGCTGGTGCAGCAGCCGAAAGGAGACTAGGCCAGAAACTGGAGGACTGGTGCGGAGGCACTTGACTCCAGGAATGGATGTGAGTTGTAGCCAGAGTTGGCGGCTGAGCTGTTGAATGCGCTGAAACCGCGTTTCTGGAGAACCATATTGCTGATGCAGCGCGATCGCCGCCCGCAGCCCCCCATAAAGAAAGTAGGCAGAGGTCGCGACTTCGTAGCAGCGGCCATCGGGTTTGAAGCCGGTCGGGTTGCCGTTGGCATCGGTTGTGATACCGCGCCAGCCAATAAAAGTTGGGCTGAGCTGTGGGCGAGCTGTAGGGCTGACATAGAGGCCCCCTAAGCCTTCTGGCCCGCAGAGCCATTTATGCCCGGTAAAGGCGTAAAAATCAACTCCGGTTTCAGGCAGGTTGAGCGCCATGGCTCCCACTGATTGCGCTGCATCAACTAAAACCAGGGGAGGGCGATCGCGGCGATAGCCATGACAGGCGGCCACAATCTCCCGCAAAGGCAACACCTGCCCGGTATTCCAAAGAATATGGCCAATTAACACCAGACGAGTGCTGGGGCGGAGATGATCCGCAATCACAGCGAGCGGATCCCCCCCATTCAAAGTGGATTGCAACGGGCAAATACTGACCTCAATTCCTGATCGTCGCTGCAACTCTTGCACAGCCGCTACAATGCCGGGGTGCTCACAATCTGACATCAGCAAATGGTCGCCATAGCGCCAGTCAATCCCCCAAAGGGCAATATTGCACCCCATCGACACATCTTCGGTCAGGCTGATGGTACTGGCAACGGTTCCTAACTCAGCGGCGATCGCCTGCCGGGTTTGCTCCGCTTCTCTGGCCATCCAAAGATTGGCCTGACTGGAAAAGGGGCCTAAGGTTTGAAACTGCTCCAACCCCTGCTGGATTGCCTGCATCGCTACCATTGGTAACGGCCCCTGCCCACCGTAGTTGAAATAGCACTTCCCCTGCAGGGCGGGAAACTGTTGCCGAAACTCGGGGAGCGTCAAGCTGGTTAGGGAAGGATCCGTCATGGTCAGTATTCGCGAGGACAGTCTTGCATTTTACCAACTGCTCGGCATCGAACTATGAGGAATGGGGCGTTAGCTGGTAGCATTGTGCTATGGGCATCGAAAAGTGCGACTTTCCCGCTTGACCCAAGCAAGGTTTACCTAACTCAATTTCGGCAAGTTTGATTGCATCTGCTCTGGCTGCTTCGGTTGCAACTCTAGACCCATGATTGTCGATGCTGACCTACTTTTAAATTACCAACGCTGCAATCGGCGGGCATTTTTGGATACCTATGGAGACCCGCTGCAGCGAGATCCGACCAATGATTATCTGGTCAAGATCATTCAAGATAGCCAACTCCATCATCAGGCTGTGATGGCAAATCTGCCCTACAGCCAACCGACCTACCCCCGGGGAGACTGGCCGGCGGGTGCAACGGCAACCTTAGCTATGATGCAGCAAGGGGTTGATCGTATCTATCAAGGGGTGTTGCTGGCAGAGTCAGAGGGCGTTACTCTCCTCAGCATCCCCGATTTGCTGGTAAAGCAACCGGGACAGTCCATCTTCGGTGACTGGCTCTATATGCCGATGGATATCAAGCTGGGTAAACGCCCAAAACTGGAGTATCAGGTGATTGCGGCGTTTCATTCTTATGTTTTGGCGCAGGTGCAGTCTGCTTGGGCGGAGCAATCCTGGCTGATCCTCCGCGAACGGGGAGAGTACCCGGTGGATTTATGGGAGGTGTTGCCCCGCTTTCAGGAAATACTCGCGGGTTGTATCCAAACTTTACGCGATCGCCAGGAGCCAGAGGTCTTCATCGCCCGCAACCGTTGCAGCCTCTGTCACTGGTTTAGCCACTGCTATGCGATTGCCAAGGCGACCCATCATCTCTCCCTCTTGCCGGGTGTTACCCCTGTGCGCTACGCCCAATTACAAGAGTTGCAGCTCACGACAGTACGCGCCCTGGCAGAAACCAGCCCTGCCCAGTTAGAACCCCTCTCTGGGTTTGGCCGTGACAATGCCTTTAAACTGGTACGACAAGCCCGGTCAACCTTGCAAAACCAGGCTATGCTGATCGAAGAGACGAGTGACAGTTTCAGCAATTCTGCGATCGCACATCGAGGAGGGCTGCCAAATCGGCAGCTTTCTTTGTTTTTACCGACCGCCCCCATTGAGCTTTATTTCGATATCGAAGCCGAGCCAGCCCTCAATTTAGTCTATTTACACGGGGTGCTTGTCGTCGATCGACAAAACCAGAACCAGCTTTTTCACGCCTTTTTAGCAGAAAGCCCTGATGACGAAGCCTTGATCTGGCACCAGTTTCTAGATTTAGTCTGGCAGTACCCTACAGCTCCCATTTTTCATTTCTGCCCCTTTGAAGTACAAACCGTCGAACGTTTGGCTAAGCTTTACAGCAGTCCACCTGAAAAAATTCGCCCCCTGCTACCCCGGTTTATTGATCTGCACGATTGGGTTACTCGCCTGGTAACCCTCCCGGTTGAAAGTTATGCCTTGAAATCGATTGCTCGCTGGGTAGGGTTTGAGTGGCGAGATCCGGCGGCCAGTGGTGCCCAAGCCGTGTATTGGTATTCCCAGTGGTTAGAAACGGGCGATCGCTCCTTTCTCGAAGCAATCTTGATCTACAACGAAGACGACTGCCACGCCACCTACCGAGTCAAAGATTGGCTTGTCCACTTTTTAACAACAGTTTATCAAGCAGAGCTTGCTTGAAACCACCTAGTACAGCAAGGCAGAAATTTCTGGACTAGCCTCAGCCAGCCTCATTCTCCTTTCTTGAATGCCCACTAAAGCTATGCCCCTTCTCTCACTTCTCTCATCAAGATACAAGGAAGCAATCAAAGCTCCTCTCTCGCCCTGGGAGATGGGTTGGGGTGAAGGCAGCCAAACTTACGCCTTCGTCTACTAGAGCAGAACCCCTGGAACTTTGCCAAAGAAAAAGGCAGGGCTTCCCCTACCTTTTGAGCATGATGTAATCTGAACCAGAGGTTTTCAATTTCCATGAATAACGCCACCAATGCGCCCTTCGGCGCGATACGGGCCAGATGACTAAGGTTGCCGCCATCCAGCAGTAGCCATCACTCAACGGAGTCGTATCACTGATGCACCGAATATCAGCCAGAGCCAGACCTCAAAAGAAGCACTTCATCTAGGAAACAACCTACTCCAGACCTGGCCCTGACTTGGTTTCCGTCAATTAACCTTCATACACTTGCAGCAGAACCTTAGAAATGTAGCCATAACCCAACACCTTTTGGCTGCACTTGTGAGAAGAAGGCCCAACGATCGCGGTGGCACTGATCATGTACAAACCAGGAGCCAAACCAACCTTATTAGGCAGAGCCTTGAGGTTGATCGCGTAGTCAAACACATCTTTCTCAGTTTCGATGGTTTCTGACAGGTCAATCTCGGTTGCAACACCACCCTGACCTTCAAAATGGAAATTAATCGTCACTTTGGTGCCCAGACACATTAACAAAGCAGCCAGAGGAGTGCTATTAAAGCTAACTTTGACGCTCGCAATAAAGGCTTCATCCGAAGCAATAATGTAGGGAGATTGACCAGGTGCTACATACTCAGGAGGCAAAGGATCACCTGCGGTACCGGCAACAGCTAAATTAGATAGGGTGAAAAATACCGGCCCTAGAATATTTTTTGAGTAGGTTTCAGTCGTCCCCCATTGCTTATCTGGTTGAGGCCCTGAAACTGCGGCTGCCAAACGCTTTTCTTCACGAATCATGTTCATTGAATTGTTCCTTGTGTTCACTTCATTTCAGTTCATTAGATGACATCTTTTGCGGTGTTTAACAAACTATCAAGGTTTGATTGATTCGCTTTCAGGTGTCATCTGAATTCATCATCTCCTGTGAACAAGGCTTTGCCATTACCCTCCCTGGGTACTCTTCTTTTGTTAATAACTAAATTGCCTACCCTTGTTTTCAGAAGCACCTACAAAATAGAAAACAAAGAATTTTCTGAGTTTTCTTTAACAAATTCCTTTAATCAGACCTCACTTAAATAGGTGAGCTTTGAGAAGCGCGAGTGTACATTTTTTTAGTTTTTTAGTTGCTAAAAATCTCAGAACTCAAACTATCCGAGGAGTGGATTCCAGTTTTGCAAATTTGCCCTTATCCTCTTACTCCTTCTCTCAAAATTTAATCGGCGGAGGCGAACTGAGATCGCCTAAGCATAACTTTAGTGCCCACTTAAAGAAGCGCTTATCAGAGGTTGGAGTCGTTTTGCCAGCGCATCAGTCTGTTATGTTATGGCGATCGCCACAGTTCCCATGGTGACGGCGAGGCAAAAAGCCTACCCACCCTTGGCAGTTAAGCACCTGGTTTTGTCCTAAGCTTTCTGACTAACGCAATACCTATCGACGGCTAGGCTGATGTCTGGGTAGGGGGAGTTGTTGCCAGAACTGATTAAAGCTAATTGGGTTGACCACACGCCAAACAGCTATTCCCAGAGTAATCACTATTCCCAGGGTAATCAGTTGAGAGAGCAAGCCCATGGGGTTAAATAAGCGGCGGCGTGAGCGCTGGCTGACCGGGGAGCGCCGGGTTGGTTTGAGCGTAGTTGGCGTGACGGTAGCGTGAGTGCCCGCGACAGCCGTTGCAGCAGGCGAGCGATACCGATGGCCTGCCCCCACCATCGTAAACTCACCAACGCCCAAACGCATTGTTTGCAGTTGGTGGTTGACGGCTTGAGGCCGACGCTGGGTGCGGAGCCACTGCATCAGGGCAGACAGGGGAATACCACATAGATTTGACAACTCTAGCGATCGCACCTTTTGGGTTAACCCTTGATCATTCGCCACCAACACCACCAGACTATCTGGGTGGTTGCGAGCCAGCCCATAGGCCGTCTGGGCGACCGCCAAAGCAACCCGGGCACGGTTGCTGAGAGCATGCCCCTCCGCCGGGCGCAATTTAGGGTGGGAAGCAATGGAAGACGTCTGTCGCCAACCACTAGTGGGATAAAACCGTTCAAACTCGCGAGCAGCACTTTCCGTGTCGGTTTCAGAGGCGCGATCGCGGAGAAAACTAATTTCCTGCGAGACTACCCGTGGGAGATAACAGTCACCAATCCGCGAAAATAGCTGCCAATCTCGTGTTCTACAGGCTAAAAGCGCACTGGTGTCAAATAACAGCAAAATGGAAGGGAGCACAGCACTCATCGCTCCAATCTCCTAGATTTTCAGGATTTTTATTATTTGAATTCAATCGCAACAGAGAACACAAGCAATTCACGCCGAGGCGCAATTGAGCTGACTGTAAATGAGTTGTCTAGGAAAAACAACCCGGCTTGAAACTAGACTGAGAACCAAAGATTAACGCTTCTTAAGACTGATCAATATCATTCTCTGGCAGCCTCTCCCAGGTTTAGGCAATCAGCGGCTTACTCTAGCAGACTCTTGGGAGTGTCGCAAAAAAGACGAGGGATTCAATTCCATAATCCTTAGTGCAGCCTTAAACTCTAAGACGTTGTAGCGACAAAATTTTTTAACCACTGTTATGTAAATCTTAACCTTTTTCCCAACATCCTGACGCACCCATCATGAAGCAACGTAACAAAGATTTCAAAAAGCTTTAGAAAACCTCTACCAGGTTCTAAAAGCTTTACCTTATAGAGTTACAACAAGCTTTTAGCAGATTTCTCTCTGAGGGAAGCCCATGAGCAATATTTCTCGATATCGCGTAGTTTGCACTCTTTCGTTCGGTGATATTTATGGTCAAATTATCGTTTGGTTAATCGTCATCTTTATTAGCCTGGCAGGTGCTATGGCCATGATGGGGGCAAGTAAGCCCTACTATGCCCTGGCAACCGTTGGTATTATTTTGGTGCTTTCCTTACCCTTTCTGCTATTTGCCTTTGTTACCACCTTGCTCAACCACATTGAGCTTAGGGCAACGGATGCCGTCACTAACTCAACGGTCACTACCAGTCCAGTTTCAGGGCAACGCCCAGCCCAGGCTGCAAGTTAGTGTAACAGTACAGCCTAAGGTCAAGACAGGGTATAAGAGTAGCACTCTTTAGGTAGATGGCTTCCCGGAGCGCCAAGGCCGTGCACGATGGAGCCAGTAAACGCGATCTGGAAATACTGGCTTTCGTCTCGGCAGCACGAGTAGACAGTAGAGAATTGCCCTGTTCGGATCCGGCGGCAGAAACAACTACCTGGGATTGGTTTGGTGCCTTCCTATCGGACGTAAGTGATTATTTGGTGGACACTGAACAGCCTGGGAAAAACTTCAGAGGCGGCTATGGCAGATTTGCAGCAATCGCTCGAATCTTAGCAGGAGCAGCCTAGCTACTTGCCCCATCCACGAATTGCACAAGGTCACTCACTCAACTCATCATCAGCTCATCGGTGACTGAGCCGACGTTACTGAGTATGAATATGAATCACTCGATTCGCGTGCTCCCTAGCCCTCTCTCAAAGGAAAAGGGCTGTATTGTCACTGAGCTTGGCGACAAAACAGACCCACCCAATTACTTACCGAGGTCGTCCATCTCTAAGATTCTAGAGGCTTGCGCAAAAATCGCGATCCATCGGAGCCGCTTGATAACCCAACAAAGTGGCGGTCTTCACGGTTTTAAGGCGCGGTGATATAACAAGAAGAATGGCGATGGAGCTCGCCAAAACTGCCCTGCGTTGTTCCAGTCTTTCAGCATTCCAGCTTTAACCTCGCAAAGGCTAATGGCTCCTACTGTTCCGACTGGTAGCGGAAGAGTAGGAGAGGATTTGCCCCCAGATGCTTTCGTTACAGGTCGCGTAAGTCAACCCACTTAATCGCAACAGGGCGTGATGTTAGAAAGCATAATTTGGATTTTGCTGATGGGGTTCTTTGTGGGGCAAATAGCCCGACGACTTAAGGCCCCGGCATTGGTAGGGATGGTGCTAGTCGGCATTCTGTTAGGACCTCAGGTCGGCAACGTAATTGAGCCAGAGGTTTTGGGGGCAGCCAGCGCGCTGCGCACGATCGCGGTCATGGTGATTTTGATGAAAGCGGGGTTAGGGCTTGATCGGGAAAAGCTCGCCCAGCAGGGTTCGGTCGCTTTGCGGTTGGGCTTTTTGCCAGCAACCTGTGAAGCGATCGCCGTTGCTGTAGCGGCGATGGCGCTGTTCCAATTTGACTTTGCCACCGGCCTATTGTTAGGCTGCATCGTCGGAGCTGAGTCTCCAGCCGTGATTGTGCCAGCCATGTTGCGGCTAAAGAGCCTGGGCTGGGGCGTAAAAAAAGGAATTCCCGATGCTATTTTGACCGGCAGCGCCCTCTCTGATGTGCTGTTGCTGTTGGTATTTAGTCTATTGCTGGCCTTTCTTTCCCAAGGAGCGACGACGGGCGTAACGTTACCCGGCGGGTGGACACTGAGTCCCCTACAGCTATTGCCACTACAAGTGATTATTCAAATCGTTTTTGGAGTGGTGTTGGGCTGGCTAACGGCCCAAATGCTGGTGTCGTTGCTCGCCCAGCAAAACTGGACTCAAAGTGCCGTTCAAGACGGGTTAGTTGCCGCAGGCTTTGCCCTTTTGCTGGTGGTTTTGGCGGAAAGGGTGCCGATTTTCTCTGGCTACTTGGCCGTGATGTCAACAGGGTTTTTCCTAATTGAGCTAGATGCCCCTCTGGCACGACGGCTACGGGGTGGGTTTGATAGTTTGTGGGTGATTGCTGAAACGATTTTGTTTGTACTGTTAGGGGCCAGTATTCAGCTCAGTGTCTTAGGAGATACGTTGCTGGTGGGGTTATTAGTACTGGCCATTGGCACGCTGGTAGGGCGATCGCTGGGCTGGTATCTCTCGACCCTAGGAAGTAACTGGAGTTGGAAAGAGCGTCTGTTTCTGCTGCCAGGGAACTCAGCAAAGGCCACGGTACAGGCAGCGATTGGGGCAATTCCTCTCGCTCAAGGAATTGCGGGAGGAGAAACCATTTTGGCGATCGCAGCTCTATCGATCTTAGTCACAGCCCCCCTAGGAGCCTGGGCGATTCCCACCTTTGCCCCCCAACTGCTAGAGCGCGGCGAGGTAGACCCGACAAAAGTGACGATTTCGCAGCGGATTGTCTTGCTGGCCGCTGTTGACACCTCACCTCTGGGCACCCAGGTCTTAACGAAAGCTGCCGAAATGGCCCGTCGCAGTAACGGGGAGGTCGTCGTTCTACACGTCATTCGGGTCAATAATTCCCAAGGAGTGGCACAACTACAGGAACATTCTCGCCAGATCCTGGCAGACATTCGCCATCAGTTTGTGACAGTAGTTGGCTCTGTGCCCGAAGAAATTGTTCGCACCGCACAGGAGTATGGGGTGACAGAGATCATCATGGGTAAGCGAGGGCATCGCCCCTTTGAAGATGTATTGGTGGGTTCGGTTTCACAGGCGGTATTAGAAACAAGCCCTTTACCTGTGGTAGTCGTGGAAGATGACCAAGTGGCTATGGTGAGCCGTTGATTCACATGAGGCTGGATGATGCTGAAAAAACCAATCATACGAACGGTCGGGGCGATTGCGCTGGGGGCGATCGGGGGAGCTTTGAGTCGCTACTATCTAGGGCAAAGCATCAGCCACATTGTAGGCTCTGATCTACCCTATAGCACCTTAATCGTTAATGTGAGCGGTTGTCTTCTCATGGGGTTTCTCACCACTCTGTTCTTAGGGCAAATCATCCGCATCCATCCAGATATCCAATTGCTGGCGCTGACGGGGTTCTTGGGGTCCTACACCACCTTTTCCAGCTATGAGTTAGATAGCGCCCTTTTACTCCAGCATCATCGTTTACGGGCAGAGGTATTTTACTGGGGAGGGAGTACCCTTCTAGGATTGCTCAGCCTAGAACTAGGTATTCTTTCAGCAGAATGGGTGCTCCGAACGTGGAATCACCAGCATTTTCGCTAAACAATCCCTCAGACAGTTTTTGTGAAAATGCTGAAAATCCTTGTTACGCCGTCCACTTTGGCACTCACCCAACATTAGCAGAGAGAATACAGGATAGAAACTTGCTATGCCTTCAGCTCTAGCCCTCACCCGAAATCCCGCTCCCAAGGAGGAAGAGGAACTTTGAATCTGGCTCCCCTGCTCCCAAACTTGGGAGTAGTCTAGTAGACTAAGGCATCCGTCTGTCTGCCCTCACCTCCACCCCTCTTTCAGCCCCCTGGCCCCCATTCATGGGGGGTTGAGGAGAGCGGCTTCGATTTTCCCTGCTCCCTCGATCGGAGCAGCAGCTAGGGAATGAGGGTGGCTGAGATGAGTCCAGAAATTTCGGCCTTACTGTACTAGAGGGCATGTGCAGCCAAGGCATTGCCCTGATGGGCATTCAAGCAAGGGGGGGGTGAGGAAGGTTCGGCGTGAAAGTGTCCGGACTATTACGCTAAAGAACAGAAATAAAAGTGGGTGATTATGGCTTCTTCCCCTTTGATGGCGCTCAGCATTGCCTCTGGTGCTATTCCCGGAGCACTCTGCCGCTACTACCTCACTCTGATCTTTACGCAGAAGTTGGGCAGGCATTTTCCCTATGCAACGTTGGTGATTAATCTATCAGGAGCCTTGCTTATGGGATTTTGTACGACGCTCTTTCAATTCATGGAGATGTCACCTTATTTCAGTGCTCTTGTTAATGTTGGTTTTTTAGGTTCTTACACAACTTTTTCAACCTATCAGTTAGATAGCTCCAATCTGATCAGGCGCGGCAATTACAAAAGAGCGCTGCTTTACTGGGCGGGAAGCCCTATACTAGGCTTCCTGTGTGTAGAAGCTGGTCTGATCTTTGCCCGCCAGTTTTAGTGTTTTGATGGCAATTTTGTGGTTATAGCAATGGAAATTCTTTCAGTTACCCTGAAAAATTTTAAATCCCATCGCGATCGCCAGTTTGTCTTTGAACCGGGGATGAACGCCATCTGCGGTGAGAACGGTGCCGGCAAGACCAGCATTCTAGAAGCGATCGCCTGGGCCTTGTTTAATCATCGCGGGGCTTACACCACCGAAGATTTGATTCGCAATGGGGCCGCCAGTGCCCAAGTCATGGTGGAGTTTATCTCCAATCGAGATAGCCGCACCTATCGAATTCAGCGTTGCACCCGCACAGGCTACACCATCTACGACCCCCAGTTGGGACAAAAACTCGACTACAGCCGAATTGACGATGAAGTCATGCCTTGGCTGTGCGACCAGTTTGGCATGCCCCGCGGCACCGATTTAGGTCGTTTATTTGCCAGCACTATTGGCGTTCCGCAAGGTACTTTTACAGTAGATTTTCTCAAAACTGACCGAGAGCGGCGCGAAATCTTTGACCGGATTCTCAAGCTAGAAGAATATCGCCAGGCTTATCAGCAACTGGCCTCCTTGGAGAAATACGGTAAAGCGGAGAGCGAGCGGCTAGAGCGAGAAATTGCCCACTACGACCAGGCCCTCCAAGGATTTGAGGATTTGCAGCGGCGGTACCAAGGTCAATTGGCGGAGTTACACCAGGCTCAAGCAGAGCTACAGCAGCTAGAAGCTACTCTCCAACAGCAGCGCCAAGAGCTTGAACAACTGACTCAGCAGGCCGCACAGGTGCAGCAACTTACGGCTCAGATCGAGCGTCTGCAAACCCAAGTTGCCACCCAAACTGGTTTTTTGCAACAGCAGCAAGCAGATTTGCATCAGGCCGAGCAGGCTGTTGCTATTTGCACGCGCCAACGGGAGGCATTTCAGGCCTATCAGCAGGCCGAGCAGACACTCACTGAGCTAGAGCAACACCGCCAACAGGAGCGCTTGCTGCACCAGCAACTCAGCCAGAAACAGCACCAGCTCGCTCAATTAGAGGCACAGTTAGCGGCTCTTAGCAATCAGCAAATGCGTCTGGAGCAGACTCAGACGACGATCGCCCACCTCAGCGCCCAGATCCCTCAGCAGGAAGCCCAAGAGGTCGCACTCCGCGAAGTTGAGCAGCAACTTCAGGCGATCGCCAACTTGCGCCAAATGCTGGAAAGCCAAACCAACAACCTGGCGCAAAAACAGGCTCAGCTCGCAAGTCTGGAGGAAAAAATAGAGCAAGTACAGACCCTGGCCCCCTGGGTCGAGCGCATCCCCACCCTAGAGCAGCAACAGCAGCGGCTGCACCAGCAACTCAGCCACATTGCCGCAGCCCAACAGTTTGAAACCGAGCTGCGCCAGTTGGTGCAGCAAGCCACTCTCACCGGGGAGCAACAGCAAGCAGCGATCAGCCAGGCGATCGCGACCTTGCAGCAAATGCAAGCGGCTGCCCCCCTCTGGCAGTCAGCCCTGGCCAGCATTCAGAGTACGCTGGAGCAGGGTGCCCACTGGCAAACTCAGGTGTTGCACGCCATTCAAACGATCTTGGCAGATTTAAGCCAGCAAACCCACCCCACCCAACTTGAGCAACAACTTCAGCAGATTAGTGCAGAACTACAGACTGCTCGCCAATATCAGGCTGATTTTGCCAATCTGGAATGGTTGCAGACTCAGCGCCAGGAGCAAGTTACTGCGATCGCCCAGATCCAGGCGAGTTTGCCCCAGATAGAGGCTCAGGTGGCCGCTCAGCCCGCCTTAGAGCAGCAGCAGCAGACCTTACTCCAGCAGCTAGCAGCACTCAACGACCCCCGCGGCCAGTGTCGGTTGCTCCAGCAAGAGTTGGAACAGTCAACTCACCTGCCGGCGGAAATGGCTACATTACAAACCCGTCTTGCAACCGAGCAGGGCGCGATCGCCCAACTTAAAACCCAACTCAACACCTTTGCCAACTTAGAGCAGCAGGTGCAGGCGCAACAAGCCATTCGTCAGACCCACCAAGCCGCCTATCAAGAGTATCTGACCTATCGGGAATTGGCCAATACCTGCAAGGCCAAACAACAACAGGTACAAGAAACCCAGGAGCAACTCACCACCTGGCAAACCCAAATTCAAGCCCTGATTGCCGATCGAGATGGCCTGCAAGCCCGTTTCGACCCTAGCCAGTTGCAAACCTTGCAACTGGAATATCAGCAGGCAAACAACCGAGCAATTGCCCTGAAAGCCCGCCTCCCCGATTTGAAGAAGCTACTCCAGGAATTAAACCAGCAATTAACAAAGCTGACAGAGTTGCAAACGCAACGACAAGTAGCCGAAGCGCAACTCAAGCTGAAACAAAAAACGGCGCGTTTTATTAAATTTGCCCGCGATAGCTACAAAAAAGCCGGGCCACGCATCACCGAGCGCTATGTGCAGCGGATTTCCTGGGAAGCAGATCGGCTGTTTCGCGAGTTGCTCAATCGTCCGAATGTCAGCCTAGAATGGACCCGCGACTACGAAATTCTAGTACGCGAAGCGGCCCATACCCGCCGCTTTGTCAACCTGTCGGGAGGGGAGCAGATGTGTGCAGCCCTAGCCGTGCGCCTAGCTTTGCTCAAAGTTCTGGCAGATTTGGATGTAGCTTTTTTTGATGAACCGACCACCAATATGGATCGCCCCCGGCGTAGACACCTGGCAGAGGCGATCAGCAACATTAAAACCTTTCGCCAACTATTTGTGATCAGCCACGATGACACCTTTGAAAACCTGACTGGCAACATCATCACGGTGCAACGGGAGGCTTAAAGCAGCCTGGCCGCACATTCCCCTTGCTAAAGGAAATACTCTTTTGGATTTTGGCCCTGTGGTGAGCTTTCTGACTTGCCATCACCCTGTTTTTCCTGGCGATCGCCAGACGACTGCACAACGATGATCCTCGCTCTGCGGGTTAGACACCTTGGCATCCTCAAACCTGTGGCACGCCGCCCTTTTGGCCCTCTTCCCTATCCCCTCTTTTCCTCTATTCTCCGCTCTCTATTCTCCATTCTCTATCCAATCAGACTTCAGGCAACAAACTGCTTCATTGCCAAGACAGGTGTTGCAGCAATGTCTCCATCTGAGTTGCCCAGGTGCGATCGCTCAAAAAGTCAGCCGCAATTGCCCCCCGCTGAGCAGCTTCTTCTCGATTTCGATAAATCCGCTCTAGATTCTCCAAGATTTCTTCAACACTCGACTCGCCCCAACCCACCCGCTCAACTTTGGCCTCCCTATCGGTCACCTCCTCCTGAGCGAGAAGGGGGTATCCTAAATTCTGCTGAGTCAAATCCAGATGCCCGGTATTAGCTGAGAGAATCGTCGGCACTCCACAAGCCAGACTGGCGATCGCCCAGCGATTGCTGACAGAGCAGCGATTGGGAAAAACAGCGACGCCGGCTTCTCGGATGAGTTGGGCCTGTTCTAGGTAGGGCAACGGCCCCAAATGGCAAAAGGCTTCGGCAGGTAAGTCAGTCGGCAGCCCCCGATCCCAACTGGTGACTAACAGTGCTTCTGGATGGTGGCGATAAAATGCTGCAAAGGCAGCTAAAACCAGATCCTGAGCGTTGGCTGAGTTAACTTGGCCCGCAGAAACAACAACAAAGCGATCACCCCAAATCTTTGCCTTTGGTGCCGGATGAAACACACTAGGATCAACGCCCCAGGGCACAACCCGCACATTTTCCTTGCCATCATTCTGAAGTTGCTGCGCCGCCCAAGCAGAAGGCACTACCCGATAGTCCCAATGTTTTTCAGTCATCGCAGCCAGACTAAGGTCTGCCAGATCTGCTACCACACCGACACAAATCAGGGCCTGTTCTGAGGCGAAGGGGCGATCGCCCAAATGCTGGATCACGAGACCACGGGAATGTTCTAGCCATTCGAGCGGAAAAATTGTCTCACCTCTGGGGCGATCGCCTGCCAGCGTTTGCACCTGGCCAAGTCGTTGTTGATAGAGTGTCGGCAATTGGGGAGAAGCCGCCTGGAGTAAGAACGGTCGATAACCCTGCGATCGCTGCACTTGTAGTAACCACTGCAATCCCCAAATTCCAGCATCAGACTCTAACTCCGGTGCCCATGTCAGCAGGCAAGGGCGGAGAGCAGTCGGAGGAGACAGAGAAGCCGTTTGGGTTTGCCGCTTTAACGGTTGCAGGCTCATCTCAGGATAGGCAAGGCTCACGCGCCCATCTACCCCATTCTCCAGGATTACTACCGGCTCAGCTTGAGCTGTGGCAAAGCCTGCGTGCCCATCGGCTTCGCCACGGGTTGCTAAAATCACCTTTTCGACGGCTAATGCTGTTAGAGCAGCCTTAACACGGGCAAAAACCCCCGTCCAGTCGTCCCAACTGGTTTGGCGAAATAGTCGCATTGTGGGGTACCAGGGACTATCTTCTCGCTCCAGCATCCAGCGCCAATCGGGGGCGTAATGCAACAATACCCACACAGGTTTGCCTAAGGCACCCGCTAGGTGAGCTACCGCCGTATCCACAGTAATCACTAAATCAAGGGCCTGAATCGCCGCCGCCGTATCGGCAAAATCCTCAAGCGACTGCCCCCAATCGACAACAGGTAAATCAGGGTGTTGGCGTAATTCCTGCTCGGCGGCCCCTTTCTGCAAGCTAAAGAACTGAACGTGGGGGATCACGACCAAGGGCAAAAAATCCTCAAGCTGGCACGAGCGCCAGCGGTCATTGCGATGATTGGGGTTGCCCGCCCAGACAATCCCTACTTTGAGCAAATCGCCAGCAATCGTTTCCGGGGGGGGCGATAGCTGCAAGCCCCGACCCAGGTAGGGCACTACAGCCGGTAGGGTTTCTAGCGTAGTTTGCAGCACATGGGGCAAACTCAATAGGGGCAAATGGGTGTCAAAGGGGGGGAGAGGACTGCCCTGGGCAATCAGTTGGTCAATGCCACGAACGGTTTCGAGCAATCGCAGGAGGGAAGGCTGACACTCTACCAGAACCTTTGCCCCCCTAGCCTTCACTAGCTCAGCAAAGCGGATAAATTGGATAGTATCGCCAAAGCCCTGCTCTGCGTGCAGCAAGATGGTTTGACCCGTAAGGTCTTCACCCTGCCATTGGGGTTGGCTAAAGGGGCGGCGCGTCCAGTATTCTTGCTGCCAGCGCCATTCGTTTTCGGCAAACCCTTCGCGAAAGTTGCCCTGGAGCAGCAGGGCATGGCCCAAGTTTTTATGCGCGGCCACAAAGTCAGGTTTCAGGGCGATCGCCCGTCGATACTGGCCAACGGCTCCTTCTAAATCGCCCGTTTGACGCAATAAAAAGCCCATGTTGTAGCAGGCTTCGGCAGAATCGGGTTGTAGGGCTACCGCACGACGGGCATGGGTGAGCGCAGGCTCAAGCTGGCCCTGTTCCCGCAGGACAATTGCAAGATTTTGGTGCGCCTCGGCAAAGTTGGGCTGCAAAGCCAGCGCCCGTTCGTAGGCGGCAATGGCCTCTTGGGTTTTACCCTGTCCCTGCAAGGCTCCGGCCAGATTACTCCAGGCTTCCGCATGGTCGGGCTGCTGGGCTAGAACCTGGCGAAATAGGGCGATCGCTTCCTCCAATTGGTGAGTCTGACAAAGAACAACCCCCAAAATGTGCATCGCCATCGCATCCTCAGGACGGCTGCTCAGGACTTGCCGACACAACCGCTCGGCCTCGGCAAACTGGCGCTGCTGGATATACTGCATCGCCTGATTTAGCAAGGAATGCAGGTGAGTCACCGATAGTGCCACAGGTGGGCGGCGAGCAGGCGAAACAGATGGCTGTTTAGCAAAGCCCTGCCCTGACTGAGAGGAGGGGGCAGGCGGGGCAATGGGGGAAGGGGGAAGGGGAAGGGTTTGATCATCGCGCAACGCCGCCTGCACTTCGACAATAACCGTATCCCAGGTGGCGGCTGACGTTTGCCGAAAGATTCTCAGGGTGGGGTACCAGGGGCTATCACTGCGATGCAGTAGCCAACGCCAGTCAGGGGTATATGGCAACAACAGCCACACGGGTTTGGCTAACGCTCCTGCCAAATGGGTCACTGCGGTATCAACGGAAATGACCAGATCCAATTCCTGAATTAGGGCAGCGGTATCGACAAAATCGGTCATCTGTTCTCGCAGATCGATCATCTCAGGATGCGCAGCCAGCAGGGCGGCATCTTCGGGTGGCATCTCCTTTTGCAGGCTATAGAGTTGCACGCTGGGCAGGCTGGCTAGGGGGAGTAACTGCTCCAAGGGGATTTGGCGCAGCTTGTTATAGGGATTCTGAGGATTCCCCGTCCACACAAGGCCGACTTTACGGGGGGGCGGCCCCTCTGTAGGGGTAACGATTGGCAAGCGTTGCTCACAGGGGGGCACCTGCAAATAGGGTACCTGGGCGGGTACGGTTGCCAGGGTGGTTCCTAAAATGTGGGGCAGGCTCATCAGCGGTGCCTGGAGGTCAAACTGTGGCGGCATACTGCCGTAGGGCACGACCCGCAGAACATGGGGCTGAGCTTGCAGCAGTTGAGTCAAAGGGGCATGACACTCCAGCACAATGTGGCCGCCCAACTCTGCCGCGATCGCCACATAACGAAAAAACTGTAGAATATCGCCCATCCCCTGCTCGGCATGGAGAAACAGCGTTTTACCAGGAAAGGGGCGACCATCCCACAGGGGGCGACCAAATTGGCGCATGGGCCGAAAGTTCGCCAGTTTCACCTGCCAGCGCCACTCGTATTCAGCAAAGCCCTGCTGCAAATCGCCTTGCAACAGGTGAGTGAGCGCTTTGTTCCAATGGGCTTCGGCAAAGTTAGGCTCCAACTGAATTGCCCGCTCATACTGGGCCAGGGCCTTGGGTAAGTCGCCTTGATCTCGGTAAACATTGCCCAGGTTATTAAAGGCCTTGGCATAGTCAGGTTTGAGGGCGATCGCTTGTTCGTAACAGCCAATCGCTTGCTCCCAGGCTCCTAATTCCTTGAGGGCATTGCCCAGGTGGTTATGGGCCTGGTGATACCCAGGACGCAGGGCAATCGCCTGCCGGTAGGCCGCTGCCGCCTGGGTGTAGCGCTCCTGGGCGTAGTAGGCTAACCCCAGGTTGTTATAAGCATCGGCGTAGTCGGGTTTGAGGGCTAGGGCCTGCTGATAATGATGAATGGCCTTTTCTAACTGGTTTTGCTCCCGCAGGGCGTTGGCAAAGTTGTTATGGGCATCGGCATAGCCGGGGTCAAGGGCTAGGGCCTGCTCATAGTAGGCGATCGCCTGATTTAACTGACCCTGTTGTTGGTAGGCCACGGCCAAGTTATTGTAGGTTTCGGCATGGTCAGGGTTGAGGGCAATCACCCGGTTGTAATGGGCAATGGCCACCTCAAACTGCCGCTGCTGATGGGCCATTAAGCCCAACAGGTGCCAGGCTTCAGCCGTTTCTTGCTGGTCAATGAGCTGCCGACAAAGTTGCTCAGCCTGGGCATACTCCCCGGCGTTATAGTGGCGCACGGCAGTATATAGCTCTGGGGGAAGCGGCGCAGAGGTATTTCGCGGTTTGCGCTTTGGGGCCGGAGCTTGAAGCAGTTGTGGATGGCCAGCGGGGAAAGATGGTGAGTCTTCTAGACGGGCTGAGGGCAAAGTCTTTGTTGCAGGGGCTACATCACCCGGTGCTGCCTCCGGCCCAATGTTGAGGGTCAGGGCCTGTGTCTTTAAGAGGTGGGTCGATGGCAGTTGCAGCGACTGGGGTTGGGGTGAAGTCATAGCCGTACCCTCTCCCGCCAGTATAGATTGCAGCGCCGCTCGTACAGCGCTTAACACAGAGTCCCAATCTTGCAGAGTGGGCTGGCGAAAAATGTGCAGGGTGGGGTACCAGGGGCTATCGGTGCGATCGCGCTGCCAGCGCCAATCGGGGGCAAAGGGGAGGAGCAACCAAACGGGTTTACCCAGGGCGCCCGCCAGATGGGCCACGGCTGTATCCACAGAAATCACCAAGTCCAAATTCTGAATTAGGGCAGCCGTATCCACAAAATCGACCATGGCAGGCCGCAAATCGATGATTTCTGGATGGGCTGCCAAGGTTGCCTCCTCTGGGGGGGTAACTTCTTTTTGCAGGCTGTAGAACTGCACACCAGCGAGGGTTGTCAGGGTGAGCAGCCGTTCTAGAGGAAGCGCCCGCTGACGGTTATAGGCATTCGCAGGGTTTCCCGACCAGACCAGGCCAATTTTTTGGAGGGCACTTCCCTGCTGGAGCGGAGGGGGCAGTTCTCGCGCGTGGGTAATCTGGATATAAGGAATCTCTGCGGGAATGGTGGTTGCCGTTGTTCCGAGACGGTGGGGCAAACTCATCAAGCTGAGGTGGTAGTCAAAGTCGGGGAGGGGGTCACCTTGGGCAATGAGCTGGGTAATACCGGCAACCCCTTGCAGTAGTTGCAGCAGGGCTGTCGGGCATTCCACAAGCACCCTGACCCCTTGGGCCGCGAGGATGGGCACATAGCGAATAAACTGGATTGTGTCGCCTAGACCCTGTTCACAGTAAATCAGTAGCGTTTTGCTGGCGATGGGGCTGCCATCCCAATAGGGCTGGGGGTAGGGGCGGGGGGGATGTAACTGGCGGAATTTTTGCCACTGTAAGCGCCATTCGTATTCGGCGAAACCTTTTTCTAAGTCGCCTTCTAGTAGATAGTTGAGCGCACAATTCCAACGGGCTTCGACACAGTTGGGATCACACTCCAAAGCTTTGGCATAGGCCGCAAAGGCCTCGGAGACTCGGCCACTGTTGCGCAGGGCGATTCCCAGGTTGTTGTAGGCCCCAGCGTAGTCGGGCTGGAGGGCGATCGCCCGATCAAAGTGGCGAAAAGCGGCTTCAAAATCCCCTAGGCTTTGTAGCATATTGCCAAGGTTACTATGGACTTCGGCCACATCTGGGTTGAGGCGAAGGGAGTGGCGATAGGCCGCGATCGCAGCCGTTAAATCTCCCTGGGCGGCATAGGTACTGCCCAGATGGTTATGAATTTCGGCAGAGTCGGGCTGTTGTGCCAGGGCCTGCTTAAACTGGGCGATCGCTGCTTCATAATTGCCCTGGTCTCGCAGAGCCGCCCCCAGATTACCCAGAGCCTCGACCATGGTGGGGCGTAGCGCCAGAGCTTTTTGATAATGGGCGATGGCCGCTTCATAGTTGCCCTGGGTTTGTAAGGCATTGCCCAGATTGTTATGCACTTCGGGATAGTCGGGCAGGTATTCTAGCACCTGTCGATATTCCTTGATGGCAGTATCAAGCTGCCCCTGCTGGTGGAGCGCGTTGGCCAATCCATAACGGGCTTCGGCAAAGTCGGGTTTGAGGGCAATCGCCTGCTGATACCAGCGAATCGCTTCTGTAAATTGGCGCTGCCGTTGCCAGACGCCTCCCAGGCCATGGTAGGCTTCAGCATAACCAGGCTTGAGGGCGATCGCCCGGCGATAGTGAGATGCGGCCTCTACCAAGCGATTTTGCTGGTAATAGGCCACCGCCAAATTATGATGGGCTTCGGCGTAGTCGGGTTTAAGGTTGAGGGCCTGTTCATAGTGGTGGATGGCTTCCTCCAAACGGTTCAGATCTTTCAGCATCACCCCCAGGTTGTTGTGCCCCTCGGCATGGTCGGGTTTGAGGGCTAAAGCTTGCTGATAGGCCACGATTGCCGCTACTGGCTCACCCGCTTCCCGCAGAGCATTGCCTAGGTTACTGTAGATTTCGGGATGGGCGGAGTGGCAGTTCAAAGCCTTGCGATAACAGGCGATCGCCGCTGGAATATTGCCCTGCGCCCGCAACACAATGCCGACACTATTGAGAGCATCCGCACTGTCAGGTTGGAGGGCCTGTACCCGCTCAAAGCACTGCAACGACTCGTCATAGCGCCCCTGCTGGTACAGTAACGCCCCCAGTAGATTCAGCCCATCGAGGTGATCGGGGTATTGCGTCAGGAATTGTCGATAACCGGCCTCTGCGGCAACTAGGTTTCCTTCCTGCTGCTGCTCTAGAGCGGCTCTTAGCTGCGATCGCGTCATGGTGGGTCAATCTTCCATCAGTTAGGCTCAATCGATGAGTGGCATCAGCGAATCACACCACAGAAATGACATCAATTAAATATCAGAATTCTAAATATATATGTGGCTCGGCAACGGCTCTGATAGGGTGAATTAGCCCGATTGCCAGCTCAACACCTACATTCAGGAACATTATCAGATTCTTTCAAAAACGCCGAAAATACTATCTAGCAAGACTTTCACGTCCAGTCTAAAATATTTTCTAGAAAATCAGGGCTGAAGATTCCCAATGTTGGCAGAGTCGGTTAGATAAATCCTTCTTACCGTTGGTGGCTCTGGGCGCAGATTTCACCTGACTCAAAAACAACGAAGTTGCGCCACTTTCAAAAGCCTTAAGTATAATCACAGCAACCATTGCGAGGATTCATAGAAATGAACAAAGGTGAGTTGGTTGACAAAATTGCTGAAAAAGCAAATGTAACGAAAAAAGACGCTGATGCGGTTTTGAGTGCATTACTCGAATCCATTGTGGAAGCCGTGTCATCGGGGGATAAAGTAACGCTTGTTGGCTTTGGCACCTTTGAAGCCCGGGATCGTCAGGCACGGGAAGGCCGCAACCCCTCGACGGGCAAGCCGATTAAAATTCCTGCAACCCGTGTCCCAGCCTTCAGTGCTGGCAAGCTGTTTAAAGAGAAGGTCGTTGCATCGAAAGAGTAAGGTATTCGCTTACAGAAGCGCGATAAGACGGGGGACAAGGGGTTCCCCCTTGGCGAGTGGGGCGAGTCCCTCTTTTTTGATGTCTTCACGCAGATTGCAAGCACAACTGTTGGTATTCTCACCGAACCTACCAAACCTAGATTCAACCATCAACATCTCTGGTTGCAGGCACTCTCAACCCGCGATACTTCCTGGGTTATGGGATGAGTGAGCAGGCTTTTCAGATAGCCTGTTCAGTTAGGTGTGTTTTCTTACTCAATGATTCAGCCATAGGTTAAGTCGAAGCGACTAAATAAAGTGTCAGTATTCCTCTGGGTTGGTGAATCCGCTGGCTCAGGTGTTGGCAAAGCCTCATCGCGTTTAGCGGAGTCTAACTGCAATGCTCCATTCTACAGAGGGGGCTTCTCTAGCTGACCTAGTCAAGCTGCTTTAGGGTAGAGTTGCCCACTCCTTTTAAGGGTAGCCCCTGGTTGATCTGGTCGATTTCCTGCTGCTCCATTTGATTGATCTCATCAATATGGGTGCTAAAAATCTGCATCAGCCGGGGATGATAAAACCGATGCAAGGAGTAGTTTGGCGTTGCCGGAAAGCCCCGTCGCTTTTTATGTCGCCCACCGGCTCCGGGGTCAAAGGTTTGAATCCCCTGGGCGATCGCCCATTCAATCGGCGTATAGTAACAGGCATCAAAATGCAAGCAGTCGATTTCTTGAGCCGAACCCCAATAGCGCCCGTAGAGATTGTGTCCTTTCGTTAAACAAAAAGACATCCCCACTGGTTTATGGGGGTTTGCTTCACAATAGGCCCCAATCAGCACCACGCGATGGCAATAGTTGGGGTAAAGCTGTTCAAAAAACTGGCGCGTCAGGTATTTGCTACCCCACCAACCAAACTTGTCACAGGTATCGCTGTAATAGTCATACATCAGGCTCAGGAGTGAGCGGCTGAGGTGATCGGAGGTCAGCACTCGCAAGGTTAGCCCCGATTGGGTAACGGCCTTGCGTTCACGCTTAATATTGCGTCGCTGGTTCGCATTAAACCCGGCAAGATAATCGTCAAAGGTGCGGTAGCCTTGATTTTGCCAGATGTAGCTGTGGTGTAACCAACTAATAAAGCCATGCTGCTCCATGCGTTGTCGCCATTGGGGATCGGCATAGAGAAAATTGCAGCCCGACAGGTGATTACGATCGCAAAATTGGTCAATTGCCCGTACCATCAAAGCCGTCAGCTCATCTTCCTCTTCCCCAGGGGCGATCAGAAAGCGATACCCCTCTGCCGGAGTGAAAGGGGACATCCCCAATAGTTTCGGGTAGTACTCAATTCCTAGGCGGGCGGCCAAATCAGCCCACTGATGGTCAAAGGTAAATTCACCGTAGCTATGCCCCTTGACGTAAAGAGGGGCTGCCGCTACCAGGGTGCGATCGCGCCAAAGGGTTAAATGGCAGGGCAGCCATCCCGTTTGTGCAGTCGTGCTGCCAGAGGTTTCCATATTTTGCAGCCACTCCCATTCGAGGAAGGGGGTTGCAAGCGGCTCAGCCAAAGCATCCCAGGCTGTTTTAGGAATCTCGCTGAGACGATGAACCCAGGTAACCGTATAACGCGATTGAATTTGTTCTACCATACCCAGAAGCAAAGAGCTTCATATAGCGTAATACAGGGATTTGAAAAGCGGTAGAAAAACCATCAGCCCTAATTGAGCAAAATCAGATGTTGCCGCGATCGCCGAATCGCTCCTTCCTGCTCTAACTGCTTTAACAAGCGCGTAACCGTTACCCGACTAGTGCCAATCGTTTCTGCAATTTCCTGATGGGTTAACCGCAACTCAATCAAGCGACCTTGATATACATCGCGGCCAAATCGCTGAGCTAGCCAATGAATCAATTTCACTAGCCGCATTTGCACCAGCCGTTGTTGCAGGATATCCAACAACGCTTCCAGGCAGTGAACATGGGTGATCGCAGCCATCGACTCTGGCTCCATCACCACGGCCTGAGCCACGACGGGGGTAAGACACTCCAAACGATAGGGACACACTCGTGTCAAGGGCCGACCAACCCGATCCCCCTTCCCCCAAATGCCTAATGTCATTGGGTTACCCTCGTCATCCCAGGTTAGCGATCGCACTACTCCCTGCTCAATTTGCCAAAGCAAATCGGCTCGCAGAGGCAAAAAGTCTCGCCGTCGAAAGGTTCGCAACGTTAATGGTGGCAACAGCATACCAGTAGAGTAGACCATTTTCACTTGGCTCGCAGCTTGAGTAGAGGGGGTGAGGCAATCATTGCAATCACTTCTGCATGGGCCGCACACGGGCTAACCAATCTGGATGAATCGGCGGTGGTTGGCTCAAAGTCACGACAACCAATCGCTGTTTCTGAGAAAGCCGTTAATGGATGCAGCGTGCATTTCAGCCGATACTCGCCAGTGTAGAAAGCGCAGCGATCGCAAGGAATTTGGTGTAGCCGTTGCAAATAGCGCACTCCAGACCGGGTAGCCACCCTAACCTGCCAGATCAGGAGCAACCCCAGCCCCCACGGCAAAAGGCTACACAGAGGCACGATCAAACTTTGGAGGAGATGAACAAAAACTGGTTGAAACATGATGGTTAGGAATACTCTAAGGTGAGGAAACGGCTTTCTCTAAGAATGTGAGAGCCTGCCAAAAGGCTCGAATTTGCTGCCCAACCAAAGTTGGATAGGCGTAATGAAAAAAGTGGTACCCATCTGGACATTCCCACAGGCGATCGCCAGGTTTCAGCAACTCCTGCCAGGCAGTCAAGGCCGAGGGGTCTACAATGGCATCAGTACGACAACCGCAGACCAACAATGGCATGGCAACTCCCGCCTTAGGAGATTCAGCAATGCTCAGAAGGGAGTGGGGCAAGGGAGAATGATCGAGGTCATAGGCCAGCCAGCGCACCAACTCCTTGATTAAATCAGCCGGGCAGTGGCCCAATAAGCTGCGTGTCATCTGGGCTAAAATCTGCTCACGACTACAGGGAAACAGCTTGCGCAGCACATAATAATGGGCATGCCAGGTAATGGCCGGCTGAGCACCAACGCCGAGAATGCTAAGAGAAGCAACTCGATGGGGATAAAGACGGGCATAGGCGAGGGCGATCGCACCCCCTGTGCTATGTCCCATCAGATGAATCGGGCGATTATGCTGCTTCAAATAATCATGCAGTAGGGTCACCGCCCCCTCTACAGAGCTGACTTCATCCAGAGATGGACGATATTCCCAACTGGCAACCTGCTTCGTTTGGGCCAAGTATTGCAACAGGGGCTGATGTAATCGCTTCAGACTAGAACTGACATTGAGCCAAACAGCATCGGGCATTTTAGACATAAGGCTAAGGAACGGGTACAATCAAGCAAAAGATCAAAACAGCACAACCTAGTAGCAAGGAATACCGCAGCGAGATGAACCAACCCTGCCGCCGCAGGTTATGGAAAACCGGTGTTGCTTAACGAGGTGTTGCTCAACGAAAGGATGAATGGCCCTCATTCCCCACTCTTCTCCCAATAGGAGAAGGAAGTGAAAGATTCTGTTCCCTTTCCCAAAGGGAGAAAGCCTAAGAGAGGGCAAACTGAGCTAATTCATATTCAGCAATGTCGAAAACCTGAATAGATTGAGGCGGCGGCAAGCTTCGGTTGTCTAAGTACGCCTTTAGTCACCTGCTTCCAGGAGAACGTATCAGGGGTGTTAGTTATTTCGGTAGCCAATCAGGCGGCTTGCCGACCAATGCGGGCAACCTTGCGCCGATTCAACGTGAGTCAGCCATCAACCCCCAAGAGAAGAAGAGCTTCAGGTCTTTGCACAGGGAGGTTTTGACACTTTAAGCCAGCATTTATCTCATAGACCGAATGCTGGTTTCACCTGAGCCACCCAGGTTTTGATGCGGGTATCGGTTAGCTCCGACTGATTATCTTCATCGATCGCCAAGCCCACAAACTTACCATTGCGCAATGCTTTAGAATCATTAAAATCGTAGCCATCGGTTGGCCAATAGCCAACGGTCTGCCCCCCTAAGCTAGCAATTTTTTCTTCTAAAATTCCCATCGCATCCTGAAAGTTGTCGGCATAACCAACCTGATCCCCTGCACCAAAATAGGCGACCTTTTTTCCTGAAAAATCGACTTGATCCAGCTCATCGTAGACACCTTCCCAATCACTCTGAAGTTCACCAATATTCCAGGTTGGGCAACCAATAATCAGGCAATCGTAAGCACTCAAATCACTCACCTCTGCATCGGCAATGTCGTGGAGGGTTACCACACTGGCTCCACCAAATGCGGCTTGAATTGCTTCAGCAAGCGTCTGCGTATTACCCGTTTGGGTGCCATAAAACAAGCCAATTTTCGTTGTACTCATAGGGTTTACTCAATGTCAACGTTATCAATGAAAGAAGACCGATAGTGCTGTAGCGATCGCCAGGTTGATGCGTTCATCGGGGGTTAGACAATGCGGGGGCAATCGCATACATGATTGCCTTTACCGATTTGCCTGCTTGCAGAAACGCGATCGCAAGCAGCTCAAACAATGCCCCCCTTTTATCAATGGCACTCTCTACAAACCTGGGATAGAACCGCTATCACCATCACCAACCGAAGCCCGTCAGAGGCCCGTCAGAAAGCCCACGCAAATTCGATCCTCTTATCTGTCATCAGCTTTCTGACAGAGCACTTAAGCGTCAACAAGCATCTGGCAGCCTAGGATTCGCTCCCTACCGCATTCAGGGCACGCTCAACTCGACGAAAGTCAAAGCCAATGGATCGCAGAGCATGCCATAAGTGCCCTTGCAAGAAGAAAAATGCCAGAAAGAAATGAGCATTGGCCAGCCAGCAGCGGGCAGTATGGGCACCCATGGGCAAGCTCACCGTATCTGCAAAGTAGGGGGCAACACCCAACTTCACTTCCAGCGGTGGCCCGTAAAACTCCACAGGATAGGCCAGGGTATTAACAGCACAAAAGTAGGCGGCAACAAACCCGGCAAGCGCAATACCCCCGAGAGAATAGGATAGGATGGCCTCACCCGAAAACGTCAGCACGCGCTGTGCCCAGCCCAGAGGAGGCACCAGAATGTGCCAGATGCCACCACCAATCAGCAAGATGGCAACGTAAATATGGCCCCCCACCAAATCTTCCAGATTATTCACACTGGCAAAATGGGTTTGGTAGCCATAAATTACGAGGGGATCAAGGGTCGGAGCCGTAACAACCCGCACCGTCTGGCTAGCCGCATCATACAATCCTCCCCAAAACATAGCTTTGCCCACTAAGAGCAGCGCCCCAGCCCCTAAAAACAACAAGTGGTGGCCTAAAATTAAGCCCAGTTGTTTGGGGTCGTTCCACTCAAAGTGAAAGCGACGGGCAGGCCCCTTGGCATCTTTCAGATCCTCAGGGGCACGCACAGTGTGGAACAATGCACCCGCGCCTAACACCGCGGAAGAAATCAGGTGAACCGCCCCAACGACAAAGTAGGGATAAGTATTTAAAACTTCTCCACCCTTCCCAACACCTAGGCCCAGCGTAGCTAGATGCGGCAGCAAGATTAGCCCCTGCTCACCCATAGGAACAGCAGGATCGTACCAGGAGATTTCAAACAGGGTAAAAGCACCGGCCCAAAAGGTAATGAGCGCGGCTTGCGCGACGTGCGCTGCAATAAACAACCCTGATAAGTTGGCAAATCGGGCATTACCTGCCCACCAATCGTATTTAACTGTCGGTTTACCGTAAGTTTGCATGTCTTTCAAGAATAATGGATCACGAAGCTTATTGATATTGATACTCAATAAGCTATCGAAGATTAGTTTAGAATTTTCGCAATAAGAATGGGGTTAAGTTTTGTAAAGAAATCGGCGCACAGGGTCGGCATCGCCCCTGTCTACTTCATTTGCAGCCAGTCAAAGCTGTTGTAGCCACCTGATTGAGGACGGCGTATAAGGGTAGAAGCCCCCTAGCTGAGGGAATGCTTCTACTGCCCTTAGCTCCTGATGGACTCAGCAACCTAGCGATCGCTACAAAAGCAACGCGAGTGCTTGGCGCTGCTCGGTTGGGTAGACCGCTCTGCTCTGGAATCAGCCGTTCATCAACCCCAGAAGCAAAAACTTAGAGAATTCCAACAGCTATCAAAAATTGTTCTTGATAATGTGAATGCATATCACACTCGGAATTTGACAGGAGCTAGCCTTAGACCGTATCCATTGCTGAGGGCTATCAGCCCACCCCCTGCCTCAGCGACGATTCACCTGGGGGGCACGCTTGCGGGAGTCGCGCCCTTTAGAAGAGCCTAAGGAACGACCCTGCCCCTTTGTCGCCGCAACGGGCTTTTCTTCTTGCCCATGAAAAATTGGCACTGTAAAGTGAAAACGGCTACCCTGGTCTTTGCCAGCAGACTCGGCCCAAATTTCGCCCCCCAAGCCATGCACAATTTGCCGACAAATGGCTAGCCCCAGCCCTGTGCCCCCGGCTGTGCGCCGCAGGGCACCTTCTTCTTGATAGAACCGATCAAAGACGACCTCCAGGCGTTCGGGTTCAATGCCTCGCCCCGTATCTGTAACCGTTACCTCAATCATTTGGCCGCCGTTGGGGTGGGCTTCGATTACTACTTCGCCATCAGCTTCAGTAAACTTGCAGGCGTTATCTAGAAGTTTGGCGATCACCTCTACCAGCCACTCTCCATCTGTGCGCACGAGGGGTAGCTGCCCCGAAACCTGGCTGGAAATTGTCGGTAGCTTTGATTGCAGTTGCCGGGTGCGGATATTACTCAAGGCCAAATCAACGCATTCTTGCAAAGGCAGCGGCTCAATATGCCAGGATACCCGCCCACTCTCCAGGTCAGAGAGGGTGAGAAAATCTTGCACCAATTTGCGCAACCGCTCTGCATCGGAGAGGGCAGTCTGGAGCATGATCTGCTGCACATCCGTGGGCATATCTGGGTCACTTGCCAGGCTTTCTAGACAAACCTGGATGGTCGAGAGGGGTGTCCGCAATTCGTGGCCAGTAATTGCAATCAGGTTGCTGCGAGTCCGATCTAGGGCTTCAAGCTGCTGGTTCAAGTCTTCTAGGTTGGCATAGGCCTCTGCCTGGATTAGGGCGACTCCAATCTGGGAGGAGATCGCCTCCACCAGATCTACTTCATCTTCATTCCACTGGCGTAGGGTTTCACCACAGAGATGCAGTTCGACCATCCCCATGAGCCGATTTTGATAGACAACGGGCACCATCATCCAGGCTCCGATCTGCCACTGCTTTGCCTGTTCCGTAGCAGGGGTGACCACACGCCCATCTTCAAGCAACCAGGGCTGACTCTGGGTTGACTGGATACAGACGCGCTCTTGTCGCTGCACCACTGCTTGAAACAGGGGATTATGCTGTAGATCCCAAACCTGCCCCTGTAACGATTGGACTCCGCTGCCCAAATACTCATGCTGGATGGTCACGCTGGTATCGGTTTCTTTACAGGGATAAAGCAAGCAGCGACAAACTTGCAAGGCTTGCCCTAGCTCTTGTACAGCGACTTGAAAAATTTCAGTTGGTTTGAGCGATCGCCGAATCGCCGATGTAATGGAGTTTACCAGGCGCTCTTTGCGTTCTTGGGCTGAGATCGAGCGATAAGCTTTCAGTAACTTATACTGACCCGCTTGTAGATAGGTGACTAGACGTTCTGCGAAAGGTTCTGGGTCAATGTTAAAGCCAGGGGTCGCAGCGGCTTGTAGCTGTTTTTTCGCTTTCGCGATTTTTGTCGCCAATTCCGGTCGATAGCTAAGAATACGATCCAGCAGTAGGGTAGCGGCAACTTGTACCGTGCGTCGTTCAAAGGTCCAGATCCCTTCAAATCGGCGAGATTGGTCGTTGGCGAGAGAAAGGCTGCTATCCGCATGGGTTGGCCGCTCTCGACAAATCAGACAAGTGGCATAGCGCGTGCCTAAAACAACTAGGTGCCACTCTTGGGCCAGGGCATCCGTGGGTAGAAAGGCGACGGTCTCGTGGTTGTCTGAGCGGCTGGTAAAGTCGGTTTCGGGTGCCGCTAAGACGTAAACCTGATCGGTTTTTTCTGCAATGCGCAGATAGCGATGGGCCTCCTGCCGGTAAAACCGTTCACGTTGAAAGCTGGCGATCACAATTGGGCGATCGCCCCCTGCCAGCACCTGATCTTCCATCGCGTGGGACAACGCCGTTAAAGAAGACTTGAAGTAAATTTGCGAATGCAGCTCAGGCAGGGCTTTTAGCAGGTCTTCCAGAATGGAAGTAGCATTGCTCATCAGGCAAACTTCACTACTAATGAATTCAGGGAAGCACCCAACTGGCCAGGGTCGTTTCGGTTCACCTGGCGGATAGCCGGATCGCTATGCCTACTATATACCGTTTCTGCGATCGCTCTGAGTCGGTGCTTTGACGATTGGCCATCAGCGATTGCCATCACCGTTAGCGGTCATAGCTTTTTGGCTTTTTTGCTCACACCCTGAGGCAGAATGGGACAGCTACGCTATCCTGAGCTTAGGCACAGTTATCTACCGTCGCCTGACGCTACTGGCAACAGCCAGTCAAAAAGCCTGACTGGAGAAGGCCTTGAGCAAACCAGCCCTATCCTTAGCTTTTGTGATCAGAACGGTACCTTTCAACGGAGAGCAAATAATGACCTGGCGCGGAACAACCACAAGCTTAGATCGTTTTTATGCAGCCCTGCCCTACGCCTTGCCAATGATTGAGGCGCTCGGTTTCGGCATGCTGCTGTTGACTCTATTCCCCTTCTTAGGGTTGATTTTGTTGCCGTTACAACCCTTTCTATTTGTGTATGGGCAACTCAATTACTTCCTGGGTGGCTATGCTGGCTTGGTAATTTTCTTTGCGCTCTACCTATTGGTTGTGAGAAACGACAAAGTCTCTCACTTTATCCGCTTCAACACGATGCAAGCTCTGCTCTTTGGCATTGCCGCTTCTCTAGTGCGGATTGTGCTTGACCTGCTTGGCCTGACTAGCGGCATTGTCGGCGCCCCTTTGCCTTTACCGCTCGCTGTAATCTATAGTGCGATTTTTCTAGGGGTGATTGGCGTATCCATCTTTTCTCTGGTGCAGGTGATTCGGGGGCGCTATGCCGAGGTTCCCTACATCTCAGAGGCAGCCTACGCCCAAGCTCGTTTTTGAACGCTCTAGCGACAGCGAGCAACCCTGAAGATTGCCCAGGAGTTCAGAGCAATTGAACACCCTGACCCTTTATCCCAGAGCCGCAGCCGGCCTGAGGGCATTGGTGGATTCCTCTCAGGTCTCTATGATGACAGTCTCAGTGTTGCTGTTGAGTCAATCCTCACTCCCAAGCGTTCTTTACCGCGCCTTATCGCCTAAAGCCGTTTCCAAGTGCAGCTTTAGTCGTCGCTACTGGCAACCTGTTGCGTCGCTTCCTTAAGCGGCGGCTGTTTACCCGCAACAACCATATTAGTGAGGCTACCAATCCCTTCAATCTCGACTCGAACGCGATCGCCAACGTGCAAAGCTCCGACCCCTTCGGGTGTACCCGTTAACACAACATCGCCAGGGAGGAGCGTCATCACCTGACTGATGTAGGCCACAATCACTTCTGGGGAAAACACCATATCACTGATACTGGCAGACTGAACTGGGTGGGCTATGTCATTTAGGAAAGTCTGGATTCTTGCTCCTGGGTTGATTTCTCGCACAATCCAGGGGCCTAGTGGGCAGAAGGTATCAAACCCTTTGGCGCGGATCCATTGTCCATCCTGCTGTTGCAGGTCGCGGGCCGTAATATCATTAGCAATCGTATACCCCCAGATTTTGGTCTGGGCTTGCTCGGGTGTGCAATGACTACAGCGATCGCCAATCACCAGAGCTAATTCTCCTTCGTAATCCACCTGTTTAGCGATCGCCGGATACTGAATATCGCCCTCTGCTGGAATGACCGTAGTCGGCGGCTTGATAAACAGCAAAGGCTCCCTAGGAACTGGTGTACCCATTTCAGCCGCATGGCTGGCATAGTTTTTCCCAACCGCTACAATCTTAGAAGGAGAGCAGGGAGCCAGTAAGCGATACTGATCAGGGGTGAGCGATTGCTCAGTCAATTGTCCTTTTAGCCAAGGGGGAGCATCCAGTACCTGCACCTCACGGCTGAGCTGCAACAACCCATAGTAAACCTGCCCTTCCGTTGCTTGAACTCGAACATAGCGGTTTGCCATAAACCTTAAGAAATGCTGATACGCTGCTGAATATTGAAGATTATCTCTGCAAACAGCCAGGAAATGATAAAGTCCTTTTCTTTTTTGGTGGGTGAGCCGTGGCAAAAAGCTGAGAAAGAAAGAGCAACACCAGCTTTGGAACCTGAGACTTTTTCGGATACAGCTTCAAAAGTGGCAGGAATTTAGCGAACAAGGAAGCTCCCCAGTCGTTCAAATCTTTGGCTGCTAGCTTCCTTGTTAGTCATTGTTAATCAGAGTCATTAAGCGCTAATAGTTGGTTTATAGAGCTGATCGCGCACTTTTACCATGACTGCAACTAATTGATCCATCTCCTCACAGGTGTGCAGGGCATTCACCGTCACCCGCAGACGGGGCTTGGCAATGTACCAGATGGGAGAAACCCAAATCCCATAATCCAGCAACTCACGGGCATACACCTTGAGATCAATTTCGGGAGGAAGCATAATTGGCAACACATTCGTTTCACCGATCGCTAAAAAGTCATGGGCCGCTAACTTCGCCCGCAGGTAGCGGGTATTTTCCTGAAGTTTCTGCACCAGTTGTGGCTGTTGCCGCACAACGCGAATGCTCTGCAACGCGGCAGCGGTAACGGGGGGCGGGAGTGAAATCGTTCCAATAGAGGTCGGTGAGACGTTCAACAGGGGGATTAGCTCAGTCACATGACTGCTAATAGCGGCTCCCGCAGACGCGGCAAACTTAGAGAAGGTGGTCATAATCAGAGGCGAGATACCACGGGCGATCGCATCTTGGGGCAACAGGCCAAAGTGCTCGTAAATTCCCGCACCAGTTGGCCCAATCGCTCCGCTGGCATGGGCTTCATCCATCACCAACACGCTACCCTCATAGTTTGACAGCACATCAATCATGGCTGGTAGAGGAGCCAAGTCACCATCCATGGAAAAAACGGCATCCGACACAACCAGAATGCGATCATCTGGGCGGACATGGCGCTGCAACTTACGGGCTAAATCCTCCGCATCACAGTGGCGATAGGCCCGCACTCGAACATTTGGACTATGGCTAAATAACTTACCTGATCGATTACCCGCGTTTGCCAGAGCCGATACGATGCAGCCGTGGTTCAATACATCCGTCATAATGAGAGTCTCGCGGGTATGCTGAAACCCTGGAACCGGAATAGCTAAATGACAAAAGGCATCCATCAATGCCTGCATTGCCATCCAGGCATTCAAAAAGAGCTGGGTATGAGGCAAATGTTTAAAGGCGGAGATTTCTTCCTCTAACTGGCGATGTAAATCAATTCGACCACTTAACACAGAGCAAGAGCTGTTTGATGTGCCATACTTCAAAATTGAATTGATCGCTGCCTGCTTGACCGACTCATCCTGGGTCAAGCCCAGCACATCGTTGGTACAAAACGTCAACACCGTTCGACGTTTACCTGTCTGTGGTTCCTCAATCTCGACAAGATTGCCCTGTTTGCTATGGCAAATATACTCGTCTGGATACAGCCCAAACTCATATATCCGTTGCATGTAGTCTTTTACAACTTGCACAATAAACTCCTCTCACCTTTAGCTTGTCTAAATGCCTGCAATTTGCCTCACGCTCAACAGTATATTTGCCTAGCGACTCCTTTTTTATTTTGAATTGAAAGGGGGCTCTAACGAGTTAGACCTCGACCTTGAAGTTCTCGTTCTAAAACTCTAAGCGATTTCCCTTTATCATCGGCGATTTTCTAATTGGGCTGATTAGAATCGGCTGCGATCGCTACGGGGGCATTGACGCTGGGCGAAACGGGTTTGTGCCCATTAGCAGAGTCCTGCAAGGTCTGCTGATACTGCTCAAACTGGCGCATCATCAGTCGCTGCACAGCAATAATCGCTGGATTAACCTCCACATGGCGACGCTGAGGGTTTTCTAGATAATGCTGCTGTTCGCTCTCCATCATTTGAATATCTTGTGCCAGAAACCGATGTAGCATAAAGCGCCGGAGTGGTGCTCTCACAAAGGGCTTCAGGGAATCAAGTAACCACTGAGGCAGATCTAACTTAAAGAAAAAAAGCGCGAAAGAACGACTCTCCGTTGCATTCACAGGCCAACGCATCAAATAAAGAGAAGAAACACCCTGGAGCGTACTGTAGTAGTGAGGATAACGGTACTGCACCGATGCGACCCGTGTCGTCACCTGATCGGCTCGATCTGTCAAGCCCAGCAATTTCGCCATTCTTCCCTTGTAAGAAACCTGATAATCAGCCATCACCGAGCCTTCGGTTTCCTTGAGTTTGATTAAAACCGGATCAAACCACCCCTGCAAATCCTCATGCAAAAAGCCATGAAACACATCCATAGAGTTTTCATTGCAGACAGAAAAATGAGCTCCCGCTTTAGCACTTACCGATACATCCAACCAGCCGGGTTGCCCGTATTCCGGTATTTCTGGCGGGTGCACCAGGCTTGCCAGAGCCGGGTTACCGGGAAAAATCCACATCAGACCATATTTTTCTTGCACTGGAAAACTACGCACCTGAACGCAGGGCAGCTTTTGCCCTGTCGGGAAATAAGGGATATTCACGCATTCACCCGAGTGGTCAAATTCCCAACCGTGGTAACGGCAAGCCAGATTTTCGCCAATAACTTTACCAAGATGGAGCGCAACACCCCTATGGGGACAGTAATTTTCCAGCGCAGAGAGTTTTCCATCCAACGTTCGATAAATGGCAATCTCCTGCTTCCAGATCATGACTCGCGTCACATGCCCAGGTTTTAGCTGTTTTCCCCACCCCACTGGATACCAGTGGTTAGCATTAATACCCACCTCACGAATCCCGACCCGCACCGTCTGAGTTTTTAGCGTTGTCGCTAGTTCCATTCCAGTCTCCTCTTCACACCTTGGAGGTAACATTACATCAATACATCAATCAGCCCAGTTCACTAAACTCTATTTGCCCTAGTGCTGTCAGACTTCAGCCTTTCTGCGGTTTACCGCCTGCAAACTCGGCAGTGATTGGCCAAGCTTTACCTTCTCTACCCAAAAGACACCGAAAAGTACTCCTTCATTAGAGAAGAAAGGGTTGAAATTCATCAGCATCTCAACAGCGTCCTTTGAATCCTCCAGTCATTGGCTAGACACACCCCTGCTTGCTGGTCTGAGCTGGCAGTCACAGCAACTAGCGACTAGTCAGCCCCAAACCCAACCCTGCAAGCAATCTGAAAATTGATCACAGCAACTAGCAACTAGTCAGGGAGGCTTAGGCACAGTTAGCATCACCTCTTTTTCTAAGGAAATTGCCCTGCTTTTCAGCACAAAGCGAGGAACGACTATCGATAAGGAAGTGCCATCTAAATATAGGGGCATCTGCCAAGTCGCTCAAGATTGATGGGGTAAAATTCAGGCTGCCTGAGATTCTTGGGGAGAATGATAGCACTTAACTTTTGGTTACAAAAGCTCAGCCATTCGTTCTCATCTGGCGGTATACCAAGAAAGCGGCGAAGGGGGGAAGTAAAGCCGGAGGGAAGCGGGCGTCTAAAGCGGATAAATGCCCGATGTAACTTCTTGCGTTGTCACATCCCACCGGAGACGGGCATCCGTGTTCGCCACTTTTTTAGCCAGGACGGCTACGCCTAAGTTCGCGGGTTCAATGGCCATGCCTTTCATCCAGCCTTCGCGAACTAGGGGAACAATTGAGCAGGGTAACCCCTCTGCTGAGGCAATCCGCTCAAACCCGGTGGTGGGGTTAAGCAAGACGCCAAACGCTGCTTCTGAAAACCGCCAGAAGTCCCACGGTAGCTCATGTCTTGGGAAGGTGGGGTGGGTTGAAATAAATAGCAGGCCGCCGACTTTCATGACCTGGTTGATTTCAAGAATTGCCTTCCAGGGCATGGCTAGATGTTCAAATACGGAGAGGCTATACACTACATCAAAGGTATCTGCTGGAAAGTAGGTGGAAAGCTGGTGAATATCGCCAACGACATCAACGCCTTCACCTGGATGGATATCAAACCCCACATACTTCCCTGGATTGGGGAAGAGGCTACGGGTCAAGTTATTACTGACGTTACGCGCTCCTAGTTCTAAGATATGGGGGGAGGGGCGCTGATAAACGGTGTGTAAAAATGTCTGGAAGACTTGGTGGTAGGGATCATTGGTACTGTCTCGCCTGAAGGGGCTGGCGACCAGTTGCCAATAAAATCGCCGCAGCAGGCGTAACAATCGCTGGGGGTTTTGGGCGATCGCGCCAATTTTTTCAATGCTTGTTGTCTGTCTAGTCACCCAACCTGCCCCCAGAGATCTCCAAAGTGCATTGATCCTATCAAGACTTTTGATCAAGAAATCTGCTCAGGTCTGGCTACCCACCCCCGGCATTTCACACTGGGGATTTATTCGCCGCCGAGGTAAGCCTCGATTACGGCAGGATCTTGCCGCACAACCGCCGGATCTCCCAGGGCAATTAACTCACCGAAATCCAAAACGGCAATGGTGTCGCACAGGCCCATGACGAGGGGCACATGGTGTTCGATGAGAAGAATAGTCAGGTCAAATTCGGCCCGCACCTGCCGAATAAACTGGCTCAATTGCTGCTTTTCGTTGGGGTTCATGCCGGCTGCTGGCTCATCCAGCAACAGAATTTGGGGCTGCAAGGCGAGGGCACGGGCAATCTCTAACCGCCGCTGCTCCCCATAGGCAAAGTTGTTGGCTTTTTCATGGATGCGATCGCGCTGAATGCCCACGCGTTCCAACAAGTTCAGCGCTCGTTGGCGGATGGAGTCCTCCTCCTGCCGATTTTTGGGCAGGTTTAACACCCCTGAAACAATTCCACTTTGGATCTGTCGATGCTGGGCAATCAAAACATTTTCCAAGGCAGAGAGGTTGCCAAATAACCGAATATTTTGAAAAGTGCGAGCGATGCCTCGTGCGGCAATTTGATAGGGCGGCAGACAGGAAATTTCGCTGCCCCTATACCACAAAGTCCCACTCGAAGGGCGAATCAGCCCGGTCATTAAGTTAAATAGCGTCGTTTTTCCAGCTCCATTCGGGCCGATCAAGCCAAAAATTTCCCCGGGTTTGACGCTAAAAGAGACACCACTTACAGCCACCAATCCGCCAAATCGGCGGGTTAGCCCTTGGGCAACGAGGATTGGCAACTCAGGTTGGGGTGGCGAAGCTTGGATAGATTGAGACTGGATCATGGCAAAACTATACCCCGCCGGATGACACTTGGGAGGAGCGATTTGAACGGGTGGTGTTGCTTTAACGAGTTGGCTTTTGATGCGTTACTAAAAAGATTTTGACAGTGTAGCTCCGCAAAATTTAACTCAGCGCCACGTTTACAGCCATCGTCACTGGATTGATGGCAGAGCGAGGGGTTAGCACCCCTGGCTGGCGGCAACCTCCCACCCCTCTTAGCCCCAATGGACTCAGCAACCGGGCGATCGCGATGTGACAGAATCTATTTTTTTTGCGAAGATCAGAGAGAAGGGGCTAGCCGCGATCGCGCCGAGGGAGGAAACGAGCCAGTGGGTACTTTGCTCTCAGCCCGCTCCAGCAATGTTCAGCCGAGATTTGCTCTGTGGATTTACGACGCCTAATGGATGATCAAACGAGTTCACCTGTTGCGCTTTCAAATACAAAAGCCCATTCTGCCTTGGGCTTATCGGCCCCTGCGACTACCCGCTCCATTTTGTCTAGTACCTACGAAAATCTGGCCCTAAAAGAAACCAGTCAGCGGATTGAGGCCCTCCAACAAACGCTGGAACAGCATCGGGGCAGTCGGCAAATTGTGGCATTGCAAGATTTTCCTGACCCCGATGCCCTGTCATCTGCCTGGACCTATAAGCTCATTGCCCAAACTTATAACATTCAGTGCGATATCGTGTACGCAGGCACGCTGAGCCACCAGGAAAATATTGCTCTGGTGAAGCTCACTGGTTTACCGGCCCAGCGCTGGCCCCTACCAACGGCCAAAGGGCGTGATTTGTCTGCTTATCAAGGGTGTGTACTGATTGACAACCAAGGTACCACCTGTCAACTGATGCCCCTGTTGCAAGAAGCCGGCATTCCAGTGGTAGTCGTGATTGATCACCACAGCAGCCAGGGGGTATTCGATGCAGAGTTTATTGACATTCGCACTCAAACCCGCGCCACTGCTACAATTTTGACCCAATACTTGCAGGCGGGCTTGCTGAAGCTCGACCGTAATGTGCGCGACCATATCAAGTGCGCCACAGCGCTGATGCATGGCCTCCGCTCTGATACAAACGCGCTGCGACAAGCTCAGGAAGAAGACTTTCTCGCCGCCGCCTACCTTAGCCGTTTTTATGATGCTCAACTGTTGAGTGCAATTTTGCAGTCTTCGCGATCGCGGCAGGTGATGGAAGTAATTGAGCGGGCACTCAAAAACCGCATGGTGCAAAACAATTTCTCGATCGCGGGGGTCGGTTACCTACGCTACGACGACCGGGATGCCATTCCCCAGGCTGCCGACTTTTTGGTTACAGAAGAAAATGTTCATACAGCGGTAGTTTATGGCATTGTCCACGATGAAGATGAGGAACTGGAGCTTGTTGTTGGCTCCCTGCGCACCGATAAACTCACCCTTGACCCTGATGAATTTATTAAAGAAGCCTTTGGCCAGGATGCTCAGGGCCGCTTCTTTGGCGGGGGGCGATCGCAGGCAGGCGGGTTTGAAATTCCCCTAGGGTTTCTCTCTGGCTTTACCGAAAGCAGCGAATACGCCAAACTCAAATGGACGGTGTTTGATGCCCAGGTCAAGCAAAAACTCCTGCGTCTAGTCAACCCCGACAGCACCACCCTCTGGGATTAGAGCGCTTGAGGCTTCTTACTATTCTTACTATGCTGTGACCAACAGATTCAGCAGCGTTTGAACGATGACGTTGCCGCATCTGGATACAAGTCACTCCACGCCCTTACTCCAGCCCTTTCCCTTTGGGAGCCGGAAATAAAGCTCTCACACCCTTCTCCCAACGGGAAAAAATGGGGGACGAGGAAAATTCATCCCTTCGTTAAGCGACGCCTAAACGATAAAGCCTCAAACAGTCTGTCCTCTATTCTTTTTTAAGAGGAAACATGAGCGTTAAACGCCTCACCCGGTTAGAGGGCGATCGCACCGAAACTGATAACCCGCATCTCGTAACTTTTGATTAGAAACCCGCGCATTGTAGGGCCGTTGGCTGGGTTGGCTAGCATCCCAAACTACCGGGGGCGCACCGAGTTCGCGACAAACCTGATCAAGCACTGCACCCGTCGTGGTTGGCTCGGTGCAGACCAGGTTATAAACCCCCGTCAAAGCATGATGGCAGGCAAAATCAATCGCGCCCACAATATCATCGAGATGCACCCAATTAGCGGCATCCTTACCATCTCCAGGGCGCGTTGTGCCCACCGCCCGGCGAAAAATTTGAGTCAACTCTCGGCCTGGGCCAAAGATACCTCCTAACCGAAAGACACAGACCTGACGGGTAGGAGTAGCGGCGCTTAATAACAGGTTCTCCGTCTCCGCTAGAATCCGGCCCTTATCACCAACGGGGGCAATCGGAGTCGTTTCATCAACCCAGGCTCCCTGCTGGTCTCCGTAAACAGCATAGCTCCCGGTGTAAATAATCTGGCGCAGGTTAGGCAGGTCAGGTAAAAGCGAGACAATTGTCTTTGCCGTTTGCAGATAGGTGCGCTCATAGGCGTCAGGATGGGGGGCGCCCATCGAGAGTAATAGCAAATGCTGATTTTGCAGGAGCGATCGCACCCTGATCAGATTTTCGCTATGAACCACCTCTACCCGGTGGGCAAGTGGCTCCAGCTCTGCCACCTTTGCTGGGGTCGTTGTTGTTACTGTCACCTGATGCACCGAGCGCCACCGAGCGGCCACAGCCCTGCCAACATAACCACAACCCAAAATGAAGACATTCATCTCCTCTACACCAACCGCTTCTTCCGGCAACACAAGCTGCTAACCTAACCACAACCCCAAATCACTACAGTCATCCCCATCCTGCTCTGATTATGGTTTTTGAGTCTTCCGCGCCCTTTGGCATCCGCGAAGCTCATGCCAAAACCATCAAACATCCTGGGTTGTCTCAGGGGTAAGAACAATCGCTGACGCTACTACTCTCATAGGGCCATAGCTACCCGATTGCAGTCGGGGTGGGGGCATCCCTAGCTAGAAGACAGCGCTCTCCTTCACCATAATTCTTGCTCCCCAGAAATGCAATCCACTGGAAGCCCTGGGAGCAGCAGCCCCTCAACCCCCCTAGGCTCAGACTCAGCAACCTGGCCAGCCAATACCGTAGCCGTACATGGGCGAGCCTTTGTTTCCTTATTCAAAACATTTGTAGAAAACAATCGCAGCGGCTATGCGTCAAATATCTACCTTTAAGGCTCAAAGTGTTGAAACCCCTGCTCTAGTTTGAGAGATTGCACCACCGCTCCTGTTTCAGTCACCAGCCACACCCCGGGTTCTACCGTGATTTCTCCTACAATGGCGGCCTCTGCACCTAACTGATTCACCAGTGCCTTGGCCATGGGGAAGGGCAAACATAAAACTAGCTCAAAGTCTTCTCCACCGTACAGGCTCCAGGCGATCGCCGTTTCCTGACCAACCCAGGCCGACAAAGCCTCAGGCAGCGGCAAGTGATCTTGCCAGAGACGTGCCCCCACCCCACTAGTACGGCAAATTTGGCAGACCGCATCGGCTAAACCGTCGCTACTATCCATCCCTGCAACGGGAATAGGCAACGGCGGCTCTGATAGTGGCTCAAATTGGGCGAACAGTGAGGGCAATACGTCTAAACGAGGTCGGGGACGTTGATGGGCACGGATAAAAGCCTGGCGATCGCAGTCATCTAAGTCAGTGCCACGCTCAGGATGGAGGAGTAGCTCCAGACCCGCCCGCGATGCCCCATGCGGCCCCGTGACAACAATGGCATCTCCCGGTTGGGCGGTTGATCGCCGTAGGATCTGGTGCGGGGTCGCCTTACCCAAGGCCGTAATCGCCAGCGTAATCACGGGCGATCGCACCACATCGCCTCCAACAATTGCAGCCTGATAAGAATGCAAACACTCCGTCATTCCCTGGTAAAGCTGCTCTACCCAAGTAACTGGCAAACAACCGGGTAACCCCAACCCCACAGTCAATCCTAGTGGCGTTGCCCCCATTGCCGCCAAATCCGAAAGATTAGCAGCAACAGCCCGCCAACCGGCATCAGCAGCCGTTGTCGTTTGCTCACTAAAATGCACCCCATCAATTAACACATCAGTCGTTACCACCAGTACTTTGCCCGCCTCTGGCGTCAACACCGCGGCATCATCCCCCACGACCCCTGCCAGACAAAAGTGCTGCAACTTTGCCAAAAGGCCCTGTTCACCAATATCTTGAATCGTCAGTTGATCCATAGTGCTGCCACCATTTACGGTGGGGAACGCTCTTAATCTGGCCAAATCAACAGTCGTCGGGTTGTGCTAGGTTTAACCTTGCCTCCCCAAGCATCCAATTCCAATGGAATTTCTGACTATTTTCTTAGCCAGCCTCATCACCCTTGGCTCCCCCACAGGCACCGTAGTCGATACAGTCGCCCAGCGTACAATTCGATCTCAGTTTACCCAGGTAGAGAGCCTACAAGTACGAATTGATAATGCCCCAGCGCATCAGCTTTTACAAGGCCGAGTTGAGCGGATGCGCCTGGCCGGTCGAGGACTCTTTCTGCGCCAGGATATTCGGTTAGACACTCTAGAGCTAGAAACGGCTGCCATCGCCGTAAATTTTCGCCAACGGGGTAAAACTCAGCTCATCCAACCCCTCCAAATTGCATCACGAATCATCCTGACTGAGGCCGATCTGAATCGAGCCTTGGCTTCTCCTACCGTCACCAATTGGCTCAAGCAAGTCGGCAGTCGGGTCGTCTTAGGAGATAACAACGCCCGCCGTGCTCAGCGCTTTGAGTTTCTCAACCCCCAGCTCAAATTACTGGAAAGTGGCCGGTTTCAGCTCCTCATTTCTCTTCGAGAAATCAACGACCCGGCAAGACTCGATATTTTAATTGAGACAGGTCTCGCCGTTGATCAAGGTCGGGAATTGCGGCTCGTGGAGCCAAAAGCCTGGGTCAATAATGTGGCCGTTGCCGATCCAGTGATAGATACCTTTACTAGTGGCTTTCCCGCCCGAACAGATTTACGTCAGCTTGAGCGTACGGGGATTTTAGCCCGCATCCTTAACCTGAAACTGCAAGCAGGGCGGATGGAAGTTATTACCTTTGTACAGGTGGCAGCAGGCACCAAACTCTGAAGCGTTTGACCAATCTGTTATGGGAATGAACACCCCTCAGAACCCAGAAGATATAGCTATCACCGGGTTGAGAATGGAGTAAGGGGGTTGCCCCTTGGCTAGCGGCCTCGTGCGCTCACCCTCTTACCCCCCAATGGACTCAGTAACCGGGCGATCGCGATAGGTGATTTCCAGAATCAATCGATTAAAGAGCAGCACAGGTTCACCCTAGTAGGGGATCAACAGCAAAAACAGTCTCATCAGTTTTGCGCCAGGCCGGATCAACAATACAGAGAAAAACTAACGGAACGATGCCACTATTGCGAATGAATTGACGCGCGCATGGGGGAATGTAAATTGCATCTCCTGCAACGACAGCCTGCACCTCATCATCGATATGCATTTCGCCTTCACCGCTGAGAATGTAGTAAACCTCAGAGGTTGTTAAGGCATGGGGTAGACAGGTTTGCCCAACCGGCACCATTGCTTGAGCCAGACTATAGCGCAGCGCCACTGGCTGCTTATCAGGATGCAGTAACTCCCGCAATAAGCTCCCATCGCCTGCGGTAAACTCAGGACACTCTTCTAGCTTGCGAATGAACATCTTCGTAGTCACCACAGTTAATCGCGTGCTCTGTTAGGGCCTCGATTGGATGAATCGTACATTTGAGATGGTAGCTGTCGCTAAAAAAGCGGCAGTTCGCACAGGGAATTTGGTGGAGTTGCTGACTCCGCTGCACGATATTTCTGAGGATTACCCACAGACTCCACACAAGCATTCCTGTCAGCACCCAAGCCGCCACAAAGCAGATTGGTACCAGCCACAATTGAACCAGATACAGAATTGAACGAAGCACAAGCATCACCGGAAAACCATGGAACTTAGGGCAAAATAAAACGTTAACTCAACTCGTACAGCAAGGCGAAAATTTCTGGACTGGCCTAGGCTATCCTCATCCCCTGGCCCCTTCTCTCATCGAGGGAGCAGGGAAGAGCAAAGCTCTCCTCCTGCAATGGAAGAGGGATAGGGCGAGGACAACCAGACAAATGCCTTAGCCTATGAATTAGGATTATTGCGTCTAAAACGAGAAACGCTACGCGCTGACCTGGCCCACAATCATTTCGATAGCTGAGCTGGCCAGATGTGTCAACACTGAAAGCCATTGATTGCAAAGCTAGTAGGCACATTTTTTGATGAAACGCACTTCGACTCAGTCTATTTCTTAGTCCATTTTAATGTTGGGCCTTTTGGCTCCGCTGACTGCTCAGCTTTTTGGGGCGAAGCGTTTGGAGCGCAGCCATTTCATGAGTTGACAGAAACTACGAAGTCTCCTAACAAGAAAACGAGTCCATGAAGACTCGTAGAGTTTAGCCTTAGCTAGTTTATAGTGCTGATTCTATAGGGATTATCTGCCCCGGATAAGTTGAGCAAATATGCTTAATCAGTCTGAAAATCCCTATAGGGTCTAGATTTTACCGTGATTTCAGAAATTATTAAAAATAGTAACAATACTATAATCTTTTAAGGTCTTTCAGTTTGATAGAAGATTTATGGAGATAAGTATTGCGCAAGATTGTAGGGCTGCAAATAGGGGCAGCCTTTACCCGGCAGAGGGCTGCGATCGCCGTCTTTTTGGGGGCGGAGGCGGCTCAATAGTAGCAACGACTTCTCCCGTCTGGCTGGTGTCATAGCCACCTAATGCTTTTAGTTGAGATAACACGCGCGGGTGCCCTAGAGTTCCCAGCAGTTGCTGCACAGGGGCTTCATCCAGGTAGGGTTTAAGGATAACCAGGTCATAGCGGGAGCGATGCAGTGGGATGAACCCTAGCCCAAAAGCGGTCGCGATCGCAGCCGTACTCACCCCAGTCGCGGCTCTACCGGCGGCGATCGCCTGAGCTACCTCTAAATGCCCCGGCACGATCTGATCAAAGCCCTGCACCAACTGACAATCAATCCCCGCTTGTTGCAAAGCTTGTTCTAACACCTGACGACTGCCAGCCCCGGTTTCTCGATTCACAATTGAGACATCCGACCGCTGCAAATCGTCAATGGTCTTGATACTCAGGGGGTTGCCTGACTGTACCAGCAAGCCCTCTTCCCAAATGCCCAGGTTAATCACAACCGCAGCCTTATCTTGTAAAGTAGCCTGCACAAAGGAGCTGTTATGGCTCTGAGTGACAGGGTCATATAGATGCATGCCGGCGATATGCACCTCCCCACGACAGAGCCGATACAACGCACTCATACTGTTATCGAAAGTCCAATGCACCCGAAGACCCGGATGCCAACGTTCGGCGGCTTTTGCCCAGAGAGAGATGGCCGGAGTACAACCAGCGACCACAACTGTTCGCCGCAGCAACTCTAAATCATCTAACAATTGCACGGGCATTGTGGGTGAGTTAGCTTCACAGGTTCCCTCGCCATCCGCAGGCGTCATCTCCAGCCGAAAAGCATCACAGCCCTGGAGGGGGTAGGCAATCCAGCGCCCACCGACTTGCGCTAAACTCAGACGTACAGATTGCCCCGCAGGAAAATGACGCACAGGCACCGCCTCTACAGTGAGCGAGTCAGGCTCAAGCCAAAATAAATCTTCGACTTGGCATCCCAGTGCGCGCGCTAGCCGCAAAGCGACCGCTGTTGAGGGGGCGTACTGTCCTGCCTCTACGCCGCCAATGGTTTGCCGTGAAACTCCAGCGATCGCGGCTAAGTCTTGCTGGCTCAAACCTAACCGCAAACGAACCTGCCTCAGGTGATTGCAAAGATTGTTGTCTGGTTTCATTGAATGAGATCTTGAAGCAGTATTATCACCGGGCCTGTTGCAACGCCTCAATGGCTACAATAACCCATCGTTGATGAAAACGTAGGGCAGCACTTCTTTTGCCCTACCTCATCCCTCAAGCCCATTACAGAAGCAGTCGAATTTTCCCAGATAGGCCCCTCATGATAGGCTTGGACACGGTATGATTCCTCAACCCCTCCAGAAAATATCCCTACTCGCCTCAACTTGACCTAAAGCGTCTTAACATCAACCACATCAGCATCCACTGAGTTGACCGTCGGTGCATCAGCCGCAGCGACATCAGGTTTCTGTTTGCGCCCCTTCAAGCGAGTCAACAGAAAGTCAGAAAGCTCGGCTACGAGAAGTGTTGCCACTAAACCATCATCAATCCAGCCAATAATGGGGATAAAGTCAGGGGAAATATCAATCGGGCTGATCAGGTAAATTAAAGAACCTGCAATAATCCACCAGCGATACTTAGGGTTCCGGAGAATACTGCGATACCAATTCATGAATCCATCTTTCATTTGCGGTTTCCCTCCTGTCACCCTTTTATCGTCGCAAATCATGCAGGTGTTGTCGTGGTGAGATCTCTCTCCTTAAATGGAGAATAAACCGTCTTCAGCCATGAAAGGGGATAAGCAGTAAAGGCAAAAGGGTCAACGTCAGATGCCACCAATTCCCCCCTACCTCCTTTGTTGCAGTCGTCGATTCGGTCAGCAGGGCGTCAATACGCTCATTCAGGCGATCGCGCAGAGCCGCTTCACTCAAAGCTGCAAAGCAACTATCAGGCTGCATTATCGGGACACTAACAACCGTCAGTAGAGCTTCTGCGAGCACCAAGCCATCGACAATCTGAGCGGCCTCAAGGTCGGCTCGAATTTCCCGCAACATCAGTAACTCTTGCCACAGGAATTCGGTGTTAGGTAACCACGCCGTTAACGTGCGGAGCCAGCCTAACCAGAAGAACCAGAAGGTATCGTGGTTTTTGGCATGGGCCTGTTCATGCAATAAGACAGCGGTCAGGTGTTCTGCATCGAGGGTGTCAAGTAAGCCCTGACTAATAACCAGTTCTGGTTGCCAGAAGCCAACTTGGGCCACGAATGGCAGGGGGGTTGGCAATAACCGCCCAACTTCACCGCCTTTCAAAGGAATGGCGGGATACTGCCGAATCTGCCTGAGCGATCGCCCACCGGCCCAGGCCAATTTCACTGCCAATGCTGCAGCAAAGGCCAGCCAACTAATACCAATGCCATAGCTGCTCCAGCCTTCCCACCAGCAAACCATTTGGCCCTTTGGCCCCATCAATACTAAGGCGATCGCTGTACTCAAGAGCAACAGCGGCGGCAGTAAAAAGGCACTCAGGGTAGATGACCAACGTTGGTTCCAAGCAGAGCCAGTCGAGGGTGTCCAGCATTGTCGCCAATACCAGGCAATCGCAATCGCCAGGGCAAGCAGGAATACGTGCATCATGATTCTCCCTCCCTGGCTTTCCGAGCCGCTTTTAGCCGTTGGGCAATGGCATCCAACTGTTCCACACTAGACTGATCCAGACTATCGGCAAAGGCAGCAACCACATCTGGATTACCCACAGCCAAAAACTGATTGAGCTGATCATAAGCCCATAACGCCCGCGCTTCTGCCTGGGTCACCCGAGGGTACCAAACAAAACTACGCCCCTTCTTCTCGCAGGTTAACCAGCCCTTCTTTTCTAACCGACTTAAAACAGTGGTCACAGACGTGTAGGCCAACTCTCGATTAGGATCGGCTAAGATACGATCGTGAATCTCTTTGACCGCCGCACGTTTCAACTCCCAGAGAATCTCCAAGATTTCTCGCTCTAAGGGGCCAAGGGAGAGTTGCTTAGGGCGATGATGGGGCAAATGAACCATAGTTTACTCAAATCCTGCACATCTTACAGAACGTTTGGGGCTTCCCTATTCTCGGCGACCCGTGACGCTCATTCTCAAGCCTGTCGAATCTTTCAGGTTGTTTTGGGAATCAGAAAAGCAGCTTGCGCCACTTTATCTTGCCATCAGCCCAGGATCTCCGAGTGTTTTGATGAGGCCTAAATCAAACTCCCATTCCTACAGCATACAGCAATCCTAAATGCCGAATCAGCGGAGATGGGAGCGCACCTTGCTGACGCTCAGGCATACGGCAAGATAAACTCACTGCCCGGCAAAAACCATCGCTTTTCTACAAGCCAACAGGGTCTACTGAAATTCGCTGGGATTAGGGGGATTCGCAACCGTTATCGCCCTCCACTAGCCAAACTTTTTATAGTGCTTATGTTATTAGGATCAGGTGTTGAGGTGAGGGAGTATGGCGGTGCATTTACAAAACGATCTAAATCTAATACTGTTAACGATTGTAAATTTCGACAGCCCGTCTTTTGACACGGGTAGATGGGCTGTTGAGGATAGGAATGCTGAGCTTTGACACGTGTAAATCTAGATTGTGATGAAAAAAATTCTGTTAGTTGTTGTTGCGATCGCTACCTTTTTCTTTGCCACCAGTCCTGTGCTGGCAGATGCTGATTTAGCAACGGGCGCAAAGGTATTTAGTGCAAATTGTGCAGCTTGTCATAACGCTGGCGGAAACGTTGTAAACGCCGCCAAAAACCTCAAAATCGACACCTTGAAGCAATACAGCATGGATTCTAAGGAAGCCATTATTGCCCAAGTCACCAATGGTAAAAATGCCATGCCTGCCTTTAAGGGGCGGCTGAATGCCGATCAGATTGAGTCAGTCGCCGCATATGTTTTAGATCGAGCCGCCAGCGGTTGGAAGGGATAAGTTCTCGATGCTGAGAAAACCTTGGGGACAGCCGGTGCTGTCCCTTTTCAGAATCCTGGTTTGGGGATCGGTTTTCATTGGGTTTGCGGGCGATCGCACCCTAGCCCACCCTCCCCAGCCCCAATCATCAGAGCCTAGTCATGGCTCTTCGCTGGGTCATGGCTCCTCCCATTCCCACGGGGCCATCGAAATTCCTAAGGGCATGCCTGTACCCACTGTGAGATTGATTGTGCGACCAGATTCGATACGGGGTTGGAACATCAACGTGCAGGTGAGTAACTTTCGCTTTGCTCCAGAGCGCGTTAACCAAAGCAGCCTCCCCAATGAAGGGCACGCTCACCTGTTTATCAACGGGAAAAAGACAACCCGGCTTTATGGATCTTGGTATTTTCTGCCATCGTTGCCACCGGGGCAACACACCATTGCGGTGACACTCAATACCAACCGCCATGAAGACTTGCTCCACAACGGCCAGCCTATTCAGGCTTCTGTTACTCTGACAGTACCCTCAACTGAGCGCTAGGAAAGGGATGACTGAAAGGCCATGTAAAGCTGTCCATATCATTATTTGAGTGTCATTTCGCTTGAAACGATAGCCATCTCCACTCGCTTTAGAGTGGGGTACAGGGGAAAAACTCTCGCTAGGGGCACTGCCTACAGGGATGGTTAGCCCTCAACAGAGCCAATCAAAAGTTTGCGATCGCCGATGAGTTTTTTACTTGCATTTAGGGTAAGCCAGTGCTTGGTCGATTGGCTATGCTGAAGATTAAGAGCCAATGATCGCGCGGCGAATAATGGCGCTAAACACCCTATCCGGCAGGTATTTGCGCAGGGTCAGTAGCAGGCTAGCATTGCCCCCCGCCGGATAACGTAAACGTTGGCTCCCATCCGTTGCGGCCTGGTAAATGACTGAGGCCGTTAGCTCTGGAGGGGAGCCGTTTTCTCCAGCTCGATTCATATTAGGTAGTACCTTTGCCCCCAGGGCATCGTAATCAGTTAAGCCCGGTCGAGTGGCTATATCGGGCGATCGCGTGTAGAAATCTGTTTTGATAGGCCCCGGCTCAATGACTTTTACCCGAATGCCGAGGGGTGCCAACTCATATTGTAGGGAATCGGAGAAACCATCCACAGCCCATTTTGTAGCGTGGTAAAGGCTATAGAGTGGAAAAGCCATACGCCCCCCAATGGAAGCAACATTGACAATTACCCCAGAGCGGCGATCTCGCATGATTGGCAAAACAGCACGGGTAACATTCATTAAGCCAAACACATTCGTATCAAACTGTTGTTGAATCTGTTCTGGGGTACAGGCTTCAAAAGCTCCCATCAAAGCATAACCTGCGTTATTCACCAGCACATCGATCGAGCCAAACTTTTCTACGGTAGCCGCCACCACCTGCTGAATCGAGGGGCCATCGGTCACATCTAACCTTAAATAAAGCACTTGCGGATCTCGGTGGGTCACCTTTTCGGGCGATCGCATCGTGGCAGCCACCTGCCAGCCCTTTTGCCGAAACTGATTCACCGTTGCTAGCCCAATGCCACTAGAAGCTCCCGTCACCAGCACTGTTTTTGTCATACAACTTCTCCGACTTGGGGTTTTGATGGTCAGACTGGGAACGTTTGCCCAAACCTAGCTTTATCCCTCCCATTAGGAAGTTTGGTAGCACCTTCCTGGCAAAGAGCACCTCCAAGAGCCGCAATCAGGCTTTGGATTCAACGCCCCTGGTTCAGACCAGCCAAAATCTCTTGTAGTACCGTTTCTAGCTGGTCGCGATCGCCCAAATCAATCGCCTGGAGTAACCCTGAATTGATCAGTGGCTTGGATCGTTGATCGGTGCTATGACCGCTCAGCGCAGCCGTTAGCCTATCTGCGGCGCGGCCACTGCCTCCAATCACAACAATCGAGCGTCCTTCTGATACACTTGCTGCCGCATCCACCCAGGTAATTTCGCCTCCATTAATTAAAACGGAAACGGAAGGAAGGCTGCCAGACAGGTGTGTGCCAATTTTGGCCAAATACGGTGACTCATCTCCCCGATTCAATCCAGGAGTTAGGATGAAATGACTATGATGCGCCTCAAGCGATGCAGCCATCTCCTGAGGCGGTGCCTGGTTTGGGAAAGTCACAACCCCCTGAGGAGCAACCCCAATCAGCGGAAACGTACCTTTGACCTGCTGTCGCGCCAAGCCCATCATCCACATCACCCCTGCATCCGTGCCGCCATCTACCACATAGAGGCCTAACCGCTGGGCTAGCGGCGCAAGAATCTCGGTAAAGAGCGATCGCACCCGTTCAAAATCGGTCTCGCTGAGCTGACTCGCACCCCCTACCACCACCAGTACCGGACGGGGTTCAACCAGACCTAGCCGACTTAACATCGTAGCTAAATCTGAACTCTGGCAAATTTCAATTGCCTTGGCCACTCCGCCATTCGGAAACTTTATCTGAAAAGGTTGCTCAACTAGGTGCTGCACAGATGGGAAAGGCATAAATCTGATAACTAGTAACTTAGACTTTAGTTTGCCCAAAAGTTACAACGCCTTCGCCCCATTCTACGCAAAGTCAGTGATTCATTTCCGGAATGTTCCTAGGTTTGGGACAAGTATTTACCGAGAAAGGGTAAAATTCCCTCCGCCAGTTGTTTGGGATATTCTTCATGCAACCCCAACGAACCCGGCATCCGATAGACTTGAGCCGCCGAAAAATGGGCTAACACTTCAACTTCTGCCCTAGAACGAGGTGGCATGTCTTCCCCAACCACGATCATCGTCGGCACCGGTAGGGGCTGAAACCAGCTCAACCATTCTTCTTGAGTCCGAATCAGATCAAGATTACCGGTCACAAAAGCAGCAGAGGCAAAACGAGCACCTCGGCGCTGGGTCGTGCGCCACTTTTGCCGCATTAGGTCGCGTGTAAGGTGCTGCGCTTCAACAAACACATGGCGACGCATCATCAACCGCAAAAAGGGCGGCAGGGTATTCAGCGCATAAAGCAGGTGCCCAATGATAGGAAATTGGATAAATCGATAGAGCAGATTATACAACCAGCGGTGATCACCGAAGGCAGTTGGAAAGGGGCCGCGCCAAGTAGGGGCCGTTAGAACAACCCAAGACCAAGGGGCTGGTTGGCGTTGCGCTAACTCCATCACATAACCCGCCGCATGGCCCGCTGCAATGACAACGACAGGTTGTGCAAAGGTGCTGCGTACAAAATCCTTTAACCAGGCGCGATAAACGGCAGGGTTATAGGCGATCGCCGGACGCATGGATTGCCCAAACCCCGGCCAATCTACAACAAAAACCTGATACTCTGCGGCCAGAAGGCGAGCCAGCTCTGCCATTTCTAAGCGAGTAGAAACTGAGCTAAAGGCTGGCAGCAGCAAAAGGGGGTGGCCAGTACCAATAACCTCATAAACAACGGAGACAGAGCGGTTTTTCCAACTCCAACCGAACTCCCGCACCTCACCACCCAGATCAGTAGCAAGCTTAGCTCTGCGCGCAGATGCATCTAAAACCATCCCAGCCAATTCTTCCTGGAAAACACTGTCATCTATTCTGAAGAAACCCGTGAGAACAATCAAGGCAATTAGTCATTAGCTTTTCGCGATCAAACCAGCGGGCAGATAACTGCATCACCTTTTGCAGAGGAGAGAATCCCTGTCGGCAGAGAGTTTCAACTCCTACGCCCCGAAATAGGACGGGTTACCAGATAGCCCTCTAGTTGACCTGATGAACGTTCACCCAACTTGAGCCGACTCGCCCGGCGGCCATCCAGAAAGCCCTGGGCAACCTGAGGAGAAATATTACAAAGTATTGCGGAACTTCTGGGAGGATGAACCTCATGCCGCACAATAATTGCGGAGGGTAACTGAGTCTGAAGTTCCTGTATCAGTGGTGATTAGGGTCTTCTGGCGAAGATGTGTTGCAAATTCAGCTTTAAAATGAGTTGACCAGTAGCCAACACGTTCAGGCTTAGCCGCCTCTTGAGGCAGACTTAGAAACCAGGCGGGAAATTCCCCCTTTAAACATAATCGGTTACATTCTTCTGGAGGAATCCATCAATGAGTATTGTCACGAAGTCAATCGTGAATGCTGATGCTGAGGCTCGTTACTTAAGCCCTGGTGAGCTGGATCGGATTAAGAGCTTTGTCACCACGGGTGAAAAGCGCCTGCGGATTGCTCAAACCCTGAGCGAATCTCGTGAGCGGATTGTGAAGCAAGCCGGCGATCAACTCTTTCAAAAGCGCCCTGACGTGGTCTCTCCCGGTGGTAACGCTTACGGTGAAGAGATGACGGCTACCTGCTTGCGTGACCTTGACTACTATCTGCGCCTTGTGACCTATGGTGTGGTCGCTGGTGATGTCACCCCCATCGAAGAAATTGGCTTGGTCGGTGCTCGTGAAATGTACACTTCTCTGGGCACCCCCATTTCTGGCGTGGTTGAAGGTATTCGCGCGATGAAGAGCGTTGCATCTTCTTTACTGTCTGCTGATGATGCGGCTGAAGCGGGTGCTTATTTCGATTACATCGTTGGGGCAATGGGTCAGTAGGGCTTTGCCTACAGGAATCCCCTTACTCAAGATTTTGTTTGGCAACATTTAATTTAAGGAATTTTCGACCATGCAAGACGCAATTACCGCTGTCATCAATTCCTCCGATGTGCAAGGTAAGTATCTAGATGCTTCCTCTCTGGAGAAACTGAAAGCTTACTTCAGCACGGGTGAACTGCGCGTTCGTGCAGCTACCACCATTTCTGCCAATGCCGCTACCATTGTCAAAGAAGCGGTGGCTAAGTCCTTGTTGTACTCTGATGTCACCCGTCCCGGTGGCAACATGTACACCACTCGTCGCTATGCTGCTTGCATCCGCGATTTAGACTACTATCTGCGCTATGCCACCTATGCCATGCTGGCGGGTGACCCCTCGATTTTGGATGAGCGGGTGCTCAACGGTTTGAAGGAAACCTACAACTCCTTGGGTGTACCCATTTCTTCGACGGTGCAAGCTATTCAGGCGATTAAAGAAGTGGCTGCTAGCCTGATTGGTGCTGATGCTGGTAAAGAGCTGGGTGTATATCTAGACTACATTTCTTCTGGCTTGAGCTAAGTCTATTGCTGCCAGTTTGCTGAGATAGGGTAAAGAAGCGATCGCTCATCTAAGCTAACGCTCTTCCATCTCTTGATTTCGTTAGGTTCGGAAGTCGGGAGTAGGTGCTAGCTCATTCGAGGCTACCCCGTTTGGGAATGGTTTCCTTGGTCTAGTTTTGGCTCTTGACTTCCGAATTCGTGTTATTAGGTCGTTTCCAGGTTCAGGCAATTGTTAGTTTTGTGGGAGAACTTCAAACTCCAGGCTGGACTTGAGTATAAGCGTCATTTTTAGTTAAATCCATCATTTTCACGATTGACCAGGAGAAACCCCGATGCGGATGTTTAAGATTACGGCTTGTGTGCCCAGCCAAACTCGGATTCGGACGCAACGCGAACTGCAAAATACTTACTTTACGAAGCTGGTTTCCTATGACAACTGGTTTAAGGAGCAGCAACGCATTCAAAAAATGGGTGGAAAGATTGTTAAAGTTGAACTGGCTGTCGGTAAGCAAGGCGCTAATACTGGGTTGGCGTAGACTGCTGGTTGATTTAACTGCGTTTAATTTGAGTCAGCAATGGGCAGAAAAGGGGTCTTCATGACCTCTTTTTGCATTTTAGAGAAGTCCTGTTCTCCCCAATAGGGCAGCGAATCACAGCGATCAAAAGACAAGAGGGTGAAGCTCCACAAAATTAGAAAATTTAGAGTGGGTAGGTAGCTGGGCCCAATTCAATTGGGGCTGATTTCTGGAGTGGAAGGGGAACCCACCTGCCTGGAGGCACAGCCCTCAGGCTTCCCGTCTTATCATTGATTAGGATTACCTGCTTATCGGCTTTAGAGAGCGCTTGCAAACTGCCCGGCAGTTTTAACCGCAACGAGATCCGCCAAGTCTGCTTAGGCGGACTTCAACTAACCCGAACCTGCCGTCACCTGCGAGGGCAGGTTTTTGTCCAGATAGCTGCGACTTGAGTCGTTAGGGATATCACGAAATCAGCTTTTAAGGCATCCTCTTAGCTCTTGATGAAAAAATTTTGAGCGAAATGAACCCGACTTGGCACCAGGCTCCTCCTCACTTCAGCGTGTCTAACCGAGAAGTACATGTGTGGCGGGTAGACCTTGCGGTTGACCCAGAGCGTTTAACTCGCATCTACAATTGCCTATCCCCAGATGAGTGCCAACGGGCGAGTCGATTTCGGTTTGAGCGCGATCGCCAGCGGTTTATAGCGGCACGAGGCAGTTTGCGTCATCTGCTGGGTCGCTACTTAGCCGTTTCGCCGGCAGCGGTGCAGTTTTGCTACAGTGAGCGGGGAAAACCAGCCATTGCCCACCCCCGCAGTCATCTGACTTTTAATCTGGCCCATTCGCAAGATCAGATGCTTTGTGCAGTGGCCCAGCACCACCGTGTTGGAGTGGATTTAGAATTTTTGCGAGCAACTCTCGATCAGATGGCTCTGGCACGGCGGTTTTTCCAGCCGGGCGAGGTCGCTCTGCTCACTCAGCAGGCCGAGGCCAGTCAGCAATGGCAGTTTTTGCGCCTGTGGACGGGTAAGGAAGCCATTCTCAAGGCCGTTGGAACTGGGTTGGTGGGTTTAGCTGCCGTTGAACTAACCCTGGCTGACGAACAACTCCAACTGATGCGGCTGGAGGGCGATCGCGTCCCAGCCTCCCAGTGGTTCTTACAATCGTTGACCCCGGCGACTGATTGTATCGGAGCCGTTGCCTGCGATACCCCTGCACCGCAGTTGCAATTCTTTCAGTGGGAATCAGACCATTGAGGATTTGGGCTACTCCCGGCGTTTGTGGATTCCGGTTAGTGCCATTGGGCGCGGATGGGGAAGGCGCGCTCAGACTCCTCAAGCAAAACAGCCTCGGTACACCCAAACCCCACAAGTTCGGTAAACCCTCCATCTCAAAAAGTTGCGTCGGGATCCCTTCTTCGCTAAATTAGCACTCAGGAGGTAAGAGTGCTAACTCTCCTCCAGAGCTTTCAATCTAAACCTCTTCGTTCATATTTACTCATAGGGAGAGATCCAAACTATGGCAGCTGTAACTCTGAGTGTGGCAAACGTGAAGCCCTTAGGCGATCGCGTTTTTGTCAAAGTGAGTGCCTCTGAAGAAAAAACCGCAGGTGGTATTTTGCTACCTGACACCGCTAAGGAAAAGCCCCAAGTTGGCGAAATTGTTGCGGTTGGCCCTGGTAAGCGTAATGATGACGGTTCTCGCCAGGAAGTAGATGTCGCCATTGGCGATAAGGTTCTCTACTCCAAGTATGCAGGCACCGACATCAAGATTGGTTCTGAAGAGTACGTCCTCCTGTCGGAGAAAGATATCCTTGCCGTTGTCAGCTAGGCGTGTAAGCGAGCGATTTGGCACAGTCGTTGCAGGCAGATAGCAGCGAATATCGCCGAAGTGAACTTCAAGACCTTAATCATCTAAGTTTCAACACTCACACAGAGGAAGTAGACATCTATGGCTAAGCGTATCATTTACAACGAGAATGCCCGTCGTGCTTTAGAGAAAGGGATTGACATTCTAGCAGAAGCGGTTGCTGTGACCCTTGGGCCTAAGGGACGCAACGTGGTGCTAGAAAAGAAATTTGGTGCCCCTCAGATTATCAATGATGGGGTGACCATTGCGAAGGAAATTGAACTGGAAGATCATATCGAGAACACTGGTGTTGCGCTGATTCGGCAGGCTGCTTCTAAGACTAATGATGCAGCAGGGGATGGAACCACCACTGCGACAGTTTTGGCTCATGCCATGGTCAAGGAAGGACTGCGCAATGTGGCGGCTGGTGCTAATGCCATTCTGCTAAAGCGGGGGATCGACAAGGCTTCCAACTTCCTAGTTGGCAAAATTGCTGAGCATGCCCGCCCCGTTGAAGACTCCAAGGCGATCGCCCAAGTCGGCACCATCTCTGCCGGTAATGACGAAGAAGTGGGGAATATGATTGCCCAAGCCATGGATAAGGTGGGCAAGGAAGGGGTGATTTCCCTGGAAGAAGGCAAGTCGATGATCACTGAGTTGGAAGTCACGGAAGGGATGCGCTTTGACAAGGGTTACATCTCTCCTTACTTTGCCACCGACACAGAGCGGATGGAAGCCGTTCTGGAAGAGCCGTTACTGTTAATCACCGACAAGAAGATTACCCTGGTGCAAGATTTGGTACCTGTGCTTGAGCAAGTGGCTCGCGCAGGGCGGCCTCTGCTGATCATTGCGGAAGACATTGAGAAAGAAGCCCTGGCCACCCTAGTGGTGAACCGTCTACGAGGCGTGCTAAATGTGGCCGCTGTGAAGGCTCCCGGCTTTGGCGATCGCCGTAAGGCCATGTTAGAAGATATTGCCGTGCTAACCGGTGGTCAGTTAATTACCGAAGATGCTGGTCTGAAGCTGGAAAACGCCAAGATCGACATGATGGGTAAAGCTCGTCGAGTCACCATCACGAAGGACACCACCACAATCGTCGCCGATGGCAACGAAGCAGCCGTCAAAGCGCGGATTGAGCAAATTCGTCGGCAAATGGAAGAAACCGATTCTTCCTATGACAAGGAGAAGCTGCAAGAGCGTCTCGCTAAGTTGGCCGGTGGCGTAGCGGTCATTAAAGTCGGCGCAGCAACCGAAACTGAAATGAAAGACCGCAAGTTGCGCTTGGAAGACGCCATCAACGCAACGAAAGCTGCGGTAGAAGAAGGGATCGTACCCGGTGGTGGCACCACTTTGGCGCATTTGGCTCCCCAGTTAGAAGAGTGGGCTAATGCAAACCTGACGGCTGAAGAGCTGACGGGTGCTCTGATTGTAGCGCGGGCTTTGACAGCTCCCTTAAAGCGAATTGCTGAAAATGCCGGTCAAAACGGTGCTGTGATCGCTGAGCGGGTCAAAGAGAAGGAATTCAATGTGGGCTTCAATGCGGCCACTAATGAGTTCATCGATATGTTTGAAGCGGGTATCGTTGATCCTGCCAAGGTGACCCGTTCGGCTCTGCAAAATGCAGCCTCGATCGCAGGGATGGTCTTAACCACCGAGTGCATTGTGGTTGACAAGCCTGAACCGAAGGAAAACGCGGCGGCTGGCGCGGGCGCTGGCATGGGCGGCGACTTCGACTACTAGCACACGCTCCAGGAATACTCACAAATACTCTCAAGGGTATTCCTGGATAACCTGAATCAGAGCGATCGCCCCTTAGGCTAGGGTGCGATCGCTTTGCTTTATCTTTTACTCATAGCCGGGGTCAGGTATCAAGGCTCAAAATAGAGAGACCTTTCAATCAATGCCTTTTTTAAGGGCTTTCGATTGTCCTCCAGCTCTTACCATAAGGGCTAGAACACCTGAGTCATAAACTTATGCAGGCCACCCTGTTGAGCCTGTTTCCTATCCCCTTGTCCACTCCCATAACGGTGGAGTTGTGCGGCAGCAGACAAGCTTGAATTCTCATCGATACCTTCTGTACCGTCCGCACCAACGCAGAGTTGGCTTGCCGGAGCTTCAACTAACCCTCAATAAACAGCCTTCCTGATACCTTAAGAGGTGGGAGTTAGTTTACTCATCCTAGATTTATGGCTCGGATCAACCTGCTAGATACACGCACTACTAGCTTCGGTGACTTAATTGGTAATAGCAAGATCTACCGAGTACCATCCTTTCAGCGTGATTACTCTTGGAATGAAGAAAATTGGGAAGATCTTTGGCAGGATATCTTGCTGCTACACACCAACCCCGATTCCAGTCACTATATGGGAGCACTTGTTCTACAAAGCTCTAGTGCTTCAGATAAAGAGCTTACAATCATTGATGGACAACAACGGCTAGCCACTCTCAGTATTATTGCGATCGCGGTGATTGAGAAAATTCAAAACTTAGTAGAGCGGGAAGAACAGGAAGAACAAAAGAAAGCTAACCAAGATCGACAAGAAATTTTAAGACGCACTTATCTTAGTGATAGAGATCCTCGCTCTCTTCGTTATTCAAGCAAGATTATTTTGAATGAAAATAATAATGATTTCTATCAGAGTAATTTGATTAATCTTAGAAGACCTCTGAACATTCGATCCCTCTCGAAATCTAATCAATTGCTCTGGAATACTTTTCAGTATTTTTCAGAGCATCTAGCAGAACTCGAAGATGTTATTCGGAGTGGCGAGAAACTAGCTGAGTTTTTAACAGATACCATTGCTCAGCGACTGCTTTTTATTCAGATTAATGTTGAAGATGAATTAAATGCTTACACCGTGTTTGAAACCTTAAACGCCAGAGGCGTAGAACTCAGCTCAACAGATTTATTAAAGAATTATTTATTTTCTCTCTTTCAAGGCCCAGATGATTTGCAGGAAGCGCAAAGGCAGTGGAGAAGAATTACTAATACAGTTCAAATGGAGAAATTTCCTGAATTTCTCCGTTATTATCTTAGTCTTAAACAAGCTAGGGTAAGGCGAGAAAGATTATTAAAGATAGTTCGTGAATCTGTAAAGAGTGGTCAACAAGCATTTGAATTACTCGATCAACTTGAAAATTATGCTAGTCTCTTTATTGCTCTTGGTAACTCTAATGATGAATTTTGGCGAGATACTCCAAAAAACCGTACATATATCCGCGAACTTGAGTTATTTCGGGTAAAGCAAGCTTATCCAACTTTACTTGCTGCATACGAGAGATTTTCCCCTGAAGACTTTACACGGCTGTTAAAGCTTGTATGTGTGCTTTCTTTTCGCTACACCGTTGTTAGTAGCCTAAATCCTAATGAATTGGAGATGCTTTACAATAGGATTGCAATTTCGATCGCTAATGGTGAAATAACCAACCCAAACCAGGTATTTGATAATCTTCGATCAGTATATGTCTCAGATGAGAAGTTCTTGCAGGATTTTTCTTTACTCTCAATTTCAACAAGAGGGCAGAAAAAGAAATTAGTCCGCTATGTTTTATGCAAGCTTGAGGCAGATGCCTCACATGTGGAGGTGAATGAAGATAGTTTTTCTATTGAACACATCTTGCCTGAGTCACCCAATAGTGACTGGAGCCAAAACTTTACTGATACGCAAATAGAAGAAATGGTGTATCGCATTGGAAATTTGACACTTTTAGGACCCCATTTCAATCGTCAAGTTGGAAATGCGTTTTATCCAGTAAAGCGGGAAGTTTATCAGCAGAGTGTGTATAAACTGACACAAAATATATTGGCTGAAGAGTGGACTCCAGATACACTCACTAGGCGGCAGATACACTTGGCACAGAGAGCTACTCATATTTGGAGCTCTGATTTCTGATTTCTCTCTGATGAGTTTTGACTAAAACTGATTTCACTACAGGCAACTCTCAAGGAAACTGCCTCAACCCAAGAGTAAAGGCAAGCTCACACCGCTTTAACCAAAAAACGCAGCAGATATCAAATAGAATGCTTTTCGTCGCAGGGTTTCTGCTAGCCAAAATTGTACATCCAACATCCAAGATGGTATTACCCATCGCTCCATTGACCTATCGATCTACAAATTTGAGTTAGGACGTTATTCTAGAAACAGAAAAGAGTTCAGAAATCCCCATGCCAGCCCCTTACAGTTATGACCTTCGCACTAAGGCAATCGAGGCCGTCAAACGTGGCGAACGCAAAGTCGCCGTGTGTAAAATGTTCCACATTAGCCGCAATACCTTAGACCTGTGGCTCAAGCGGGAGCAACAGACAGGAGACTGTCAAGCCATCACGGGCTTTCAAACTGGCAATCGGCATAAGATTACAGATTGGAAACGCTTTGAGGAATTTGCCAAGCAGCATAGCAGCAAGACCCAGCGCGAAATGGCGAGACTGTGGGGAGACAACGTGACTCAGCAGAATATTAGCGATGCGCTCAAAAAGCTAGGATTAAGTCGAAAAAAAGACTGACGGCGACCAAACATGGGACATATTCAACACTAGGAGTTTCAGGAACAATTGCAGGACAAGCTGTCCTATTAGACTGGCAATGTGGATGAAGTTGGCAGGGAATGGGGGGCATGGCTCCTAGCCAGAGGTTCCAACCCTGTACCCCATTTTCAATCAGGTAGTTATGGCGATCTAGAGAGGCCACTTCCGCAGACTTCGGTTCTCCAGATACGACTGTCCGTTTGATGGATATCCGTTTAATGGATGGAGGATCAGAGGTTCTCGTCGTTTTGTCAGGTAATTCGGCTTTAGTCTTGGCTGTCTTGTTCTCGTTCTTCAGACTGAAACAAGAGCGAGCATGGGTAGTTTGTCGTGAACAATCAAGAGTAGCGAGGCTGAGACAAGTTTGAGAACTTTTGTAATTGGTCGATGCTACTTTCAAAGAACATCCTAATGTGCTTGCGTAGCGCCATCCAGAGCACCCGACAGTGAATGAGGGGCATGATGTGTTGAGGGTTTGTAAACCGTTCACATTTTTCTGGCAGAACGCGAATGGTGGTCAATGAAGGCCCGATCAGAGGGTGTAGGAGTATGGGTGTGGTTCACTATGATGTGATTGTTTGCGGGGCTGGCCCTGCTGGGGCAACGGCGGCGATGACAGCGGCTCAGGCTGGTTTGAGGGTAGCGCTATTTGAAAAATACCCTCTACCACGGCACAAAACCTGTGGCGGAGGAACGCCCATGGTGCTGCAAAGGTGGCTCTATCATCTGGCCCCGGAGGCTTTTGTCGAGGGTGAGGTCAGCCAAATTCGCCATACCTGGAAGTTTGGTGATGCTCACTTGGGGCACATCAATCCACCTGGGTGCGATCGCCCCCTTACCCTCTGGATGATGCAACGATCTGTCTTTGATCAGGCTCTGGCTCAGGCAACAGCAGCGGCGGGGGCAACGGTATGCGACGGGGTAGTGGTGCAATCTCTCGAACGGTTGGGCGATCGCCTACGCATCACGGCCCGACCACTGAAATCTCGACAACCCTTCGTTGCAACGGCGGACTATGTGATTGGGGCAGATGGGGCCAATGGGATTACTGCCGCCGCCGCTAACCTGCGCCGCTACCGGCGCGTTGCCCTAGCAATGGAAATTGAGTATCCCTTCGAGGCGGGGACCACAGCCCTGGAGTGGGGGCCTGAGACCGCCCATCTGGAATATGGCGCGGTGCCACAGGGCTATGCCTGGGTTTTTCCTAAGAAAGACCACCTGAATATTGGGGCGGGGGTCTTTTGCCTGAGGCGGCAACCGGTGTTAGGCGATCGCACCATTGTGGCCCAACTGCGCCGGGCGATCATCGGCTATCTAGAAGCCTGGCAGCTTCCCTATCAACTCGACCAGATCCAGTTTCATGCCCATCCCTTACCGATTTGGGCCGGGGCAGAACCACTCCATACCCCAGAGGGTCGAATTTTGCTGGTTGGTGATGCCGCTGGTTTAATCAATCCTTTCTTCGGAGATGGGATTCTCCATGCTGTAAAAAGCGGCGTTATTGCCGCTCAGTGTCTGATCCAGGGCAACCCGACCGCCTATAGCGATCGCATCCACCAAGAAGTTGCGACCCATTTTGATGCGGCCCTGAGCTTAGCCAAATTCTTCTATCAATACCCACACCTGGCCTTTAAAATCGGAGTTAAACACCCAAAGGGCACTCGCATAGCCACCCAACTTCTGGCGGGAGAGCTTGGTTTCGAGGCGATTCGAGCTAAGACGCTGAGAAAATTGCGCTCGGCCCTAATCGGCTCCTGGTTACAGGGAAACTAACCTACCCCTTTGGGCACCGCGCTCCCCTAGTCCTCTGTCCCGTGCCACATTACCCGAGGCGATTCGGTACGGGCCAGTAACTTACCCCGGGAGATCACATAATTCACCGCGGGTCTCCGCCGTAGGGCATCGTAGCGATCGCGGGCATCTAGCACAATCAAATTCGCGGGTTTACCCACCTCAACACCATACTGATCCTGAACATGCAGTGTTTTGGCCCCATTCCAGGTAATCATGTCATAGCAGGCGTTGATTTCCTCCATCCCCGTCATCTGGCAAACATGCAAACCCATATGGGCAACATCCAGCATACTGCCCGTGCCCAGAGCATACCAGGGATCCTGGACACAATCGTGACCAAAGCTAACGTTGGTTCCCTGCTGCCACAACTCCTTTACACGGGTCACTCCCCGCCGCTTGGGATAGGTATCAGCCCGGCCTTGAAGGGTAATGTTAATCAGTGGATTTGCAATCAGATTTATATTCGTGCGCCGGAGAAAACCCAGCAATTTCGTAGCATAGGCATTGTTGTAAGAGCCAAAGGCGGTTGCATGACTGGCCGTCACCCGCTCACCCATACCCATGCGAATGGCATTAGCCACAATCACTTCTAAAAAGCGGGATTGGTCATCGTCGATTTCATCGCAGTGGATATCAATTAACCGGTCATAGGTGGCAGCCAATTCAAAAATTCGGTGGATAGAGCGCACTCCATCTTCACGGGTGAGTTCATAATGGGGAATCCCCCCGACACCATCGGCCCCCATCTCAATTGCTTTTTCGAGCAATGCCTCGTTAGCAGGACTCCCATAAACCCCGTCCTGGGGAAAGGCGATCACCTGAAGTGTGATCCAGGGTTTTACGATAGCCCGCACCTCCAACAGGGCTTGCAGGGCAATGAACCTGGGTTCGCTCACATCAGCATGGCTGCGCACAAACAGCGTTCCCAATGTAGCTTGTTGTTTGAGTGTTGCGATCGCCCGCTGCTTAACCTCTTCGAGGGAAAGAGATGACTTGCGATCACCCCAGATCTCAATGCCTTCAAATAAGGTACCGCTTTGATTCCATCGGGGTTGACCCGCCGTCAAGGCCGAATCGAGATGAATATGGGACTCCACAAAGGGGGGACTCACCAAACACTGCTGGGCATCCAGGGTAATTTTGGCAGCTCCCATCAGATTAGGCGCGATTTCAGTAATCACTCCATTTTGGATGCCAATATTTGCGGCGGTAATCGTGCCATCTCGATTTAACAAACGCCCCTGGAGCAGTAGCAGATCCAACATATGGGTTAAACAGTGACCTCATCAGCAAAGCTGGCCCAACGCACAAACTTAAACGGCCCCGCAATTGACCCCCACACGTGCTCATCTGTTTCAGGGTCGCGACCGCGATCGCGGCTAATAAACACCTGATCATCCACCTCAAATTCATTATCCAGGTAAGTCTCTTTCCCATTGCGTACCACAATACAGGCCTTCCCCGGTTCCACCTTTCCCTTAAAGCTATGCCCCGTCCACTCAACCTGCATGTTGCAACCTGGCAGTTTTTCCAGCTCTGCTGCTGTTAACTGGTGTAAGCGCGCTAAATCCCGAGAAGCACCATAGTACCTAGCTTCATCCTTAATCATGTAGTTTTCAATTTCAATCCGCCCCCCATTCGTCAATAACTTAATCACCCGCATCCGATAGGGCCTTGCCAAAGCATAATCATAGGCTTGCTCCACGAACAGGCTAGGGGTATTGAGTAAGGCCAACGGCAGCGGGCGCATGCACACCCGAATATGGGCAAAAAACGGCGGATTTTCAAACGCCTGTTGCTGGTTACTAAAATCTGCCGCAAACCAGCGGGCCAGGGTAGAAATATCAGTTGCATGGGTCATAATGAATGCCTTTGCTGAAATCAACCAAACGCTCTGAGTCCATAGTCGAAAATCATCATAGCGAGTTTTCACAGAATCGCTTGCTTAAAATAGCCTTTTAAGCGTATCAGGGTTTGAGCCAATGCACGATAAACGGGAAAGCCGCCTTTCTAAGGTAATTGGAAATTAATTGACTGCAAACCAATCAAAATGAAACTCTGCGTGGCAGAATCCTGGCATTGATCTGGCTGTAACCCAGCGCGATCGCGCTAAACCCGCTACTGAGCAACAGATTCATTCCACTCATTTCGCGCTGAGCAACCTCTGCCAATAGCCCTTCCAGGAGGATTCCAGGCAACAAAATCCCAATCCCTAAGAACAGTCCGCACCACTTCAGCCGCTTTTGGCGAAGCAGTAATAAAGCTGCTAAGGCCCAGCCAAGCGGAACAAACAACAGCCCATAGTAGGGGAGCTTGAATAAAAGTTGGCTCGCTGGCTGCAATGGAATGCTTCTAAGACCAACGGGAATCAGATAACGATAGATTGTAACCTCAGGGGTTATGGCCAGAACATCCACTTGTTGCGGGCTATCAACATAGAGCGCCAAAACCGAATGTTGATAGCGAATAATCAATCGGTGTCGGTTAGTATCGGTGAAAATATTTGGAAAAATCAATTCTGGGTGAACTGAGCCTGCCCCACTGATGGGGGTTCGGAGCCGAACGCTCAGGCTATGATTGCCACCCATAAACCGCCCTTGCTTAAACTGATTCAGGTCTACCACATAGTCCAGCAGGTAAGGTGTACCCCATTGTCTAGACAGTTCTTATAAAACTTTAAGATAGAATCCCTATTTAGTTCATTTGTCCTTCTTCTGTTTGATTTAATTCATTTTAATCACCTCACTTACTGAAATGCACTGCTGCGGGCACTTGATAATTTAATGTCTG